>NZ_JBMDLF010000002.1:0-1020753 GCF_048656465.1 Streptomyces sp. MAR4 CNX-425
TACGGGACGGGACCGGGCCGGGCGCCGTGGCCGGGGCGTACCACGCGGTGAGGCGGTAGCCGGGGTGGTCGGCGAAGACCAGTTCCGCCAGCCAGGCGCGGTGCGCCTCGGCCAGCGGCAGCAGCAGGTGGTGGACGACACGGTCGCGGACGAACCCGTGCCGCAGGCAGAACACGTCCGCCGGCGTGCACGCCGGCACGGCCGCCCGCAGGAGGTCCCAGCCCTTCTCCCGGGCCGCGGCCAGGACGGCGGCCAGCAGCAGCGTGCCGGTGCCGCGGCGGCGGGCGGCGGGGTGGACGTAGAGCTGGAGGTCCACCGTCACCCGGCCCGGGCCGGGCGGGGTGGACGGCCGCACCCCCGCGACGGCCGTCACCTCGCCCCCCGTCCCCGTGGCCGTCCACATCGGCGTCGCCGTGCCGCCGGTGTGGGCGTCCCCCCGCAGCCCGGCGAGGATCTCCTCCCGTACCGGCGCGGGCACGCCGGGCAGGTCCGCCGCCCGTGCGGCGGCGACGACCGCGCGCCAGGCGTCCGCGGCCGGCGCGGCGTCGCGTACGACGGCGATCTCCACCGGTGAACTCATGGCTTCAGCCTCGCCGCGGGCCGCCCGCCGAACAACGGCCGATCCGGGAACGTGCCATAACCCGTCGCTTATCGATGGGGGATGGTGATCCATAAGCGACGGGTTATCCGTCGTTGCCGGATCGGCCGTTGTTCGAGCGGCGCGGCGGGCACAGGCTGTTCCACGCAGTCGGAAGAGCACGAGCAACACGCAGCCACCGAAGGGGGCGCAACGCCCATGACCGCCACCGCACGCACGGGCAGGGTCTGGTTCGTCACCACGGCAGGACACGGCGCCGGCCGGGCCGTCACGGCGGCGGCGCTGGCGCGCGGCGAACGGGTCGCCGCCGTCGTGCCCGACGAGGCCGCCCGGGAGCGGCTGCTGGCCCGGCACCGCGAGCACCGGCGCCGGCTGTTCGTACGGGCCGCGGACGTGACCGACAACTGGGCGGTGAACGCCACCGTGTACGCGGCGGCCGACCGGTTCGGCCGGCTGGACGCGGTCGTCAACGACGCCCGTCCGAGGCGCCGGTCGCCCGGCGCGGACGGCGGGGCCGGGGACGCCGCCGCGCCGGTCGGGTGGATCGCCGAGACGGCGGCCCGGGAGCGGATGGAGTCGGCGTTCTTCGGCCCGCTGTGGGTCACGCAGGCGGTGCTGCCGCTGCTGTACGAGCAGCGCTCCGGCCACCTGCTCCAGCTCTGCGGCTCCGTCGCCCCGCCCGGGGCGCCCGGCGCCGCGCTGGACCGCGCCGGCACGTGCGCGGTGGTGGCGCTCAGCCGGGCGGCGGCGAGCGAGGCGGCGCGCCGGGGCGTCGACATCAGCGTCGTGGGCGGCCGGCCGGACGCCGGTTCCCTGCTGCGCCTCGTGGACGGCGCCACGGCGCGGCGCCGGGACGCACCCGCCCCCGGCGGGACCTCCCGGCCGGCCGCCGGTCCGGCCTCCGCCGCAGGTCACGGGGCGGCCGCCTGAGGTGACGGAGGCCGGGCCGCCGGGATACGCTCCCGGACAGAGCCGGTTCCCGGCGCCGGGGAGCCGAGGACGACCAGCCCATACGGGGGTGCGCGATGGAGTTGCGGGACATAGAGATCTTCCTCGCTCTCGCCGAGGAGCTGCACTTCGGCCGTACCGCGGAGCGGCTGCACGTCTCCCAGGCGCGCGTCAGTCAGTCCATCGCCAAGCAGGAGCGCCGCATCGGCGCGCCGCTCTTCGAGCGCACCAGCCGCCGGGTGGAGCTGACCGCCATCGGGGCGCAGCTGCACGGCGACCTGAAGGCGGGCTACCGGCGCATCCAGGACGGCATCGAGTCGGCGGCGGCCGCGGCCCGGGGGACGACCGGGGTGCTCACGCTGGGGCTGATGTGCGCCCAGGCGTTCGACCAGGCGTCGATCCTCGCCCGGTTCAAGGCCCGCTACCCCGGCGTGGAGCTGCGCTTCCGCGAGGTGGTCTTCAGCGATCCGTTCGGGATGCTGCGGGCGGGCGAGGTGGACCTGGAGGTCACCTGGCTGCCGGTGCGCGAGCCGGATCTGACGGTCGGCCCGGTGCTGGCCCGTGAGCCGCACGTGCTGATGGTCGGCGACGGCCACCCCTTCGCGGCGCGCGAGGCGGTGAGCCTCGAAGAGCTGGCCGACTGCGCGCTGCCGCGGCCGGTGACGCCGGTCCCGTCGTACTGGATCGAGGCGCTGCTGCCGACGCGTACGCCGTCGGGGCGGCCGATCCACACCGACGGGCCGAGGATCACGACGTTCCAGGAGGCGCAGGCCGTGGTCGCGGCCGGGGACGCGGTGTGCGTGGTGCAGGGTGAGGCGGCGCGGCACTTCCCGCGGCCGGGCATCACGTATGTGCCGATCACGGAGCAGCCGATGGGCGTCTGGGGTCTGATCTGGCGTACGGCGCACGAGACGCCGCTGGTCCGGGCCTTCGTCCAGTCGGCCGTCGACACCCTCGCCGCCGCGGCGGCGGACGGCGCGGACGCGGCGGACGGCGCGCCGGAGGCTCCGCGGGCCCCGGTGCGGGCGGTCCCCGGGCCCGCCCTTCCGGAGCCTGCGGTCGCCCGCGGCTGAGGCCGTCAGAGCAGGGAGTTCCGCTTCAGCACCGACACGGCGTCGACCGTACGGTATCCGCGCCACTCCAGCGCCGCGGCCGGCGAGTACGAGGCGAAGTCCACCGCCCAGCCGCCGTCGTCCCGCTGCTCCGCGGCCAGCCGGCGAAGCTCGGCGTCGAAGACTTCCGGTGCGTACAGCGTGCGCGCGGGGCGGCCGGGTTCGGGGGCGACGTCGAGCGGCCGGATGGCCTCCCCCGCCGAGCCGCCCTCGACGGGCAGCACCCCGTCGTCGGGGATGAGCGGGCGCAGCCGTTCCAGCAGGGCGGTGGCCTCGGGCCGGGTGTCGGAGGCGGCGTCGAGGAAGCGGACGGCGAAGGACAGCTCGATCGCGTGCGGGCTGTCGCCGATGGCCTCGACGGCGGCGAGGCAGTAGTCGGTGGCCCGCCGCAGCCAGGGGTGGGCGGCGACGGCGGGGTCGTGGGCGGCCACCCGCAGGGCGGCGCCGGCGGCGAACGCGGTGCTCTGCAGGGTGGAGACCTCCGGGTCGGCGCCGGCCCAGAACGGTGCGCAGCCGGCGGTGTCCGCCACGGGCAGCGCGAAGGGCAGCCCGCCGTCGGGCAGGGTCGCGGTCAGCAGCCAGTCGCACAGCCGGGCCGCGTGCGGGGTGGTGGCCGGGGCGACGTCGGCGAACGCCTCGAAGGCGTGCAGCGCGCCGCCGGGCTGGCTCTCCGGCGCCCGCAGGTCCGGTTCGAGTCCCCAGCCGTAGCCGCCGTCGGGGTTGCGGTAGCCGTCGACGGCGGCGAGCACGGCGGCCGGGTCCGTCCGGTCGAGCAGCAGTTCGAAGCGCCGCCGGTCGAGCAGCCGGGCGTGCGTGGCCATGAACGACGTGGCGGCGGAGAGGTCTGCGTTCATACGTGCACGATGGCATCGCCGCGGGCCCGGGGTCATGAACGTTTCGGACGTGTCGGGAGCGGCGGCGCCGCCCGCCGGGACGACCCGGGCCGTGGGCCGGAAGGGATTCACCGCGCCGGGAATGGTGACATGCTTGTTCCGGGCAGGTGTCTCAACGTACCCGCGGCGAGGGGGAATCGGGTGGAGGGCGGGACTTCCCGGGCGCGTGCGGAGCCCCGGTCCCCATGACGGCCGGGGAGTACTGGGTGGACCTCTATCAGGCGCAGCGGCGGCTGGGCGGCGGGTTCCTGCTCACCCGCCGCTACGTCCTCACCGCCCTGCACTGCCTGCGTGATCTGACGACTCCCGACGGCAGCCTGCACATCGTCCTGGACGGCGGCGAGCGGCTCGACGGCCGGCTGCGGGCGCGGGCGGAGGAGGCCGACCTGGCCCTCGTCGAGGTCGACGCCCGGCACCGGCTCTCCCCGCGGATCCCGAACGCCGGGAACGCGGTGGCCGGCTGGCGCTGGCACGGGCCCTACCGCCCCTCCCCCGCCGAGGCGCGTCTCAGCGGCACCATCCACCACCGCGTGGACGGCTTCACGTGCGAGGGCGGCGCGTCGATCGAGGCTCTGCAGCTGTCCGTGGACCAGGCCCTCGGCGACTACTCCGGATACTCCGGCGGCCCGGTGGAGGGGTCCCCCGGCGGGGGCGCGCCGGAGGAGCACGATTCCGCGGTGGTGGGCATCCTGCTGGAGCAGGCGCTGGACCGGGCGGACCCGGACCGCGCCGGGAACGTCCTGTTCGCCGCCACCATCTCCGAGGCCATCGCCTGCTTCGACCACCTCCAGGTCTCGAACCTCATCGACGTGCTCCGCCCGCGGAGCGGCGCCCGCCCGGCGCCGGAGCCCGGGGCGGCCGCGGCGGTGGCGGCGGTGGCGGCGGTGGCGGCGCCGCCCGGCGAGAAGGCCGAGGAGTGGTTCCACCGCCTGCAGGAGTGGTCCGACCAGGGGGTCATGGACCCCGCGCAGATCGCCGAGCTGAGGTTCATGGTCGCCCAGCGCGCCATCAGCCGGGACTTCGACGGGGGTGGGGGTTGAGCGCGGCGGCGTGGCGGGCGGCGATCTCGGCGGCCGAGCGCGTGGCGTCGGGCCGCGGCCGCGGGCCCGCGGGGCTCGACGAGGCCGTGCGTGAACTGGTGGTGGCCGCCGGTCTGTTGCGCGGTCCCGGTGCCGGTGCGGACGTCGCGTACCTCGCGGGTCTCCTCGACTCGATCGGCCGGCCGGACCTGTCCGGGTCGCTCGTACGGGCCGTGGCCGACCGGGCGCTCCGGGAGCCCCGCGTCCCCGGCACGGACGGCGCGGGCGGCGGGGACGGCGCGGGCGACAGGGACCGCGGCCGGGTCGCCTTCGCCCTCGCCAACCGGGGCGATCCGGCGGCGGCCGCGCTGCTGGCGTACGAGGACCACTTCCCGCCGCCCGGCACGTCGGACCTGGCCCGGGCGCGGACCGCCGCCGGCCTCGCCGTCCTGAAGCTGCGCGCGGGCAGCGTCGAGGAGTCCGCCGAGGGCGCCCGCCGGGCCCTGGCCCTGCTCCGCCCGGAGGCCGACCCGGCGGGCCGCCTGGACGTCGAGCTGCTGGCGGTGCCGGTGCTCGCCGAGGCCGCCCGGCGCGGGAACCGGCGGGAGGAGGCGGACGCGCTCCTCGACGAGCTGGAGTCGCTCGCGCGGCAGGTGGTCGCGCGCTACGGGGAGCGGCATCCGAAGTCCGCCTCGGCGCTGCTGGCGCTGGCGTCCGCCGAGTTCGGCGCGGCGTCGGCCGACGGCGACCGGGACCGGATGGAGCGGGCCGCCGACGTGCTGGCCCTGGCGGCGCAGAAGGTCTCGGCCGCCTTCGGATCCCGCCACCCCCTCGCGCTCTCCGCCCTGCGCGCCTTCGCCGGCGCGGAGTACGAGGCCGCCGCCCGGCTCGGCCCCGCGCAGCGCCTCGCCGACGCGCGCGCGTTGGTGGCGTCGGCGGCGGCGCGCGCCGAGCCGTCGCGGGAGCCCGCGGACCGGGCGGTGGCGCCCCGGCCGCGCGGCGAGCCCGTCTCGCGGGCGGAGGGCGGTGCCGCGGCCCCGGGCGGTGCCCGGCACGCCGCGGCGCAGGCGCCTGCGCTGCGGTTCTCGGTGCTCGGGCCCGTACGGGCGTGGCGCGGCGAGGAGTCGCTGCCGACCGGTTCGCCGCAGCAGCGGGCGCTGCTCGCGGCCCTGCTGCTGCGCGGCGGACGCGCCGCCACCGCGCGGGAGCTGGTCGAGGACATCTGGGGTGCGGACCCGCCGCCGCGGGCGCCGGCCGCACTGCGCACCTACGCCTCCCGGCTGCGCCGCGTGGTGGGTGGCGCGTTCGTCAGCGAGGCCGGCGGGTACGTGCTGCGGCTGCCGGGCACCGAGCTGGACCTGGCCGAAGCGGAGCGGCTGGCGTCGGCGGCGGAGGCGGCCCGGGGCGAGGGCGACGCGCCCCGGGCGCGGCAGCTCTACGCCGCCGCCCTCGCGGAGTTCCGGGGGGAGCCGCTCGCCGGGGTGCCCGGCCCGTACGCCCGGCGCGAGCGGGCCCGGCTCGCGGAGCTGCGGGTGGCCCTGCTGGAGCAGCGCCTGGCACTCGACCTGGACGCCGGCGGCCACGTCGCCGCCGTCTCCGAACTCACCGCGCTGACCGCGGCGCACCCGCTGCGCGAGCGCTTCCGCGAACTCCTCATGATCGCGCTGTACCGCAGCGGGCGGCAGGCGGAGGCCCTGGCCGTGTACGCCGACGTCCGCCGCCTGCTGCGGGACGAGCTCGGGCTCGATCCCCGGGCCGGGCTGAGTGAGCTGCAACAGCGCATCCTGCGGGCCGACCCGGACCTCGACGCGCCGGGCCGGGGGCCGGAGCCCACGCGCACCCGCGAGGTGGCCCGCCCCACCCAGCTGCCCGCCACCGTCGGCGACTTCACCGGCCGGAACGCCGTCGAGGCCGAGGTGGTCGCCGGGCTGGCCGAGGCCCCCGGCACGGTGGCGGTCTGCGGGACGGGCGGCGTCGGGAAGACGACGCTGGCCGTCCAGGCCGCGCACGCGGTGCGGGACCTCTTCCCCGACGGCCAGCTCTACGTCGACCTGCAGGGCTCGGGGCCGGCCCCGGCCGACCCCGCCACCGTGCTCGGCGCGTTCCTGCGCGCCCTGGGGGTCGCCGACGCGGACATCCCCGGGCCGGTGGCGGAACGCGCGGCGCTGTACCGCTCCACCCTCACCGGGCGCCGCGTGCTCACCCTGCTGGACAACGCCCGCGACGCCGCCCAGGTACGGCCGCTGCTGCCCGGCAACGCCGGCTGCGCCGCCCTGGTCACGTCCCGGACCCGGCTGCTCGACCTGGCCGGCGCCCGGCTCGTCGACCTGGACGTGCTGTCCCCGGACGAGGCGCTGGAGCTGTTCAGCCGCATCGCCGGCGCGGAGCGGGTGGCCCCGGAGCGGGACGCGGCGCTGGACGCGGTCGCCGCGTGCGGCTTCCTGCCGCTGGCCATCCGTATCGCGGCCGCCCGGCTGACCGCGCGCCGCACCTGGACCGTGTCGGTGCTCGCCCGCAAACTCGCCGACGGGCGTCGCCGTCTGGACGAGCTGCGCGCCGGCGACCTCGCGGTCGAGGCCACCTTCGAACTCGGCTACGGGCAGCTCGCCCCCCGGCACGCCCGCGCCTTCCGGCTGCTGGGCCTGGTCGACGCCTCCGACATCTCGCTGGCCGCGGCGGCCGCCGTCCTCGGCCTCGGCCCGGCGGAGGCCGAGGAGGACCTGGAGTTCCTGGTCGACGCGAACCTCGTCGAGTCCGCGGCCCCGTACCGGTACCGCTGCGGCGACCTGGCCCGCCTCTTCGCCCGCTCCCGGGCGGAGCGCGAGGAGCCGGCGGCGGACCGCGCCGCGGCGCTGTCGCGGCTGCTGGACTTCTACCTGGCGACGGCGGGGACGGCGTACGGGCTGTGCCACCCGGGCGACCGGCTGCCGGACCGCCTCGCCCCCGTGTCGTACCCGGGGCTGGCCTTCGACTCCCACGAGGACGCCCGGGCCTGGCTGTTCGCGGAGGCCGACAGCCTGCTGGCGGCCGTGCGGCAGCTGGCGCACGGGGAGACTCTGGCGCGCGCGGTGGACCTGCTGCTCGCCGCGCGGGACCTGGCGGAGCCGGGGGCGTACCCGGTCCAGTTCGCCCGGGCCGCCGCCCCGCTCCCGGAGGCGGCCCGGCGGGCGGGCGACGTCCGCTGCGAGGGGCGGGCGCACGCGGTGCTCGC
The DNA here is from genome assembly GCF_048656465.1 of Streptomyces sp. MAR4 CNX-425. Classification (NCBI taxonomy): domain Bacteria; kingdom Bacillati; phylum Actinomycetota; class Actinomycetes; order Kitasatosporales; family Streptomycetaceae; genus Streptomyces; species Streptomyces sp. MAR4 CNX-425. Next base: position 7,782 of record NZ_JBMDLF010000002.1, read on the forward strand.
CGCCGCCCATCGGGGCGAGGGAGACCTCGAGCGGGCCGACGAGCACGCGTCCCGTGCCGCGCCGCTCGCAGGGGTCGCGGATGATGTGCTGATCCAGGCCGAGTCGAACCGGGCCCGGGGCATCGTCGCCACCACCCTCGGGCGGTATCCCGCCGCCGCCTCCCATCTGGAACGGGCTCTGAAGGGGTACCGCGCGGAGGGTGACCTCGCCGGTGAGGCCGCCGTGCTCGGCAGCCTCGCGCGGGTGTACGCCGATACGGACCGCGCGGGCGCGGCCGTCGACCTCGCGGAGCGGGCCCTGGCCCTCCACCGCCGGCTCGACGCCCCGTTCGCTACGGCCGGCAGCCTGTACACGCTGGGCAGCACGCTGAGCCGGGTCGGCCGACCCGCCGAGGCGCGGGACCGTCTCGCCCGGGCGCTGGAACTGTTCCGGACCCAGCGGATGCCGGTGTGGGAGGGCATGACGCACTTCCGGCTCGCGGAAGCCCTCCTGGCGGACCACGATTTCGCCCCGGCCGCCGCCCACGCCGAGGAGGCGCTCTCCCTGCTCGCCGGTTCCGGCAGCACCTGGCACCGGGCCGGCGTCCTCACCGTCCTCGGCCGGGCGCTCTCCGGCCTCGGGCAGCATGACCGGGCCCGCGCCTGCTTCCAGGAGGCGCTGGCCGGCTACCAGGAGTCCGGTGCCGCGCCGGCGGACGACCCGGTCGAGCAGGTGCGCCGGCTGCTGGAGGCACCGGGCGGCGGATGACGGCGGGCCGCGGCGTACGGGCCGCCTAGCCTGGGCGCATGGCACGGTTCGAGGTGGAGCGCACGGTGCGCACGTCCGCGGAGGCGGTCTGGGGGCGGCTCACCGACTGGCCCGCGCACGGCGGGCGGGTCCCGCTGACCCGGATCGTCGGGGTCTCCGCGCCCGCGACGGGCGTCGGGGCGCGGTTCACGGCCCGTACCGGCGTGGGCCGGGTGGGCTTCGACGACCCGATGGAGGTCGTCGCGTGGGCGCCGCCGGGGGCGGGGCGGGCCGTGGGGCGGTGCCGGCTGGTCAAGCGGGGGCGGGTGGTGCGCGGCTGGGCCGAGATCGAGGTGTACGTGCCGGCGGCGGACCCGGGGTCCGCGGCGGGGCCGGTGCGGGTGGTGTGGCGGGAGGAGATCGGGGTGCGGGGCGTGCCGCGGGCGCTGGATCCGCTGGTGGCGCGGGCCGCGCGGCGGGTGTTCGCGCGGGTGCTCGACGGGCTGCTCCGCCCCGGCTGACCGGCGCCGCGCCGGACGCCGCCGCGCCCGCCATGCCCGCCGCCGTGAAGAGAACAAGGTCACACCCGCGGCCCGGGCAGTTCATCCTTTAGCCGGGCTGGCTAGCATCCGACCATGACGGTCCTGCCCGATGACGGGCTCCCCCTCGCCACCGAGTTCCCCGGCGCGTCGCACGAGCAGTGGCAGCAGCTCGTGGCCGGCGTGCTGCGCAAGTCCGGCAAGGACGTCCCGGGCGCCGAGGCGGAGGCCCTGCTGTCCACCGCACTCCAGGACGGGCTGCGCACCCCGCCGCTGTACACCGCGCGCGACCGCGTACCCGATCCGGGCCTGCCCGGCTTCGCGCCCTTCGTGCGCGGCGGCCGGCCCGAGGGGAACGCCCCGGGCGGCTGGGACGTGCGCCAGCGGCACGCGGTGGCCGACGCGGACGCCGTGCTCGGCGACCTGGAGAACGGCGCCACCTCCCTGTGGCTCGTCGTCGGCAGGGACGGCGCCATCCCCGTGGCGGCGCTGGGGGACGTGCTGAAGGACGTCTACCTCGACCTGGCGCCGGTCGTCCTGGAGGCGGGTGCCGAGACCGGGGCGGCCGCGCGGGAGCTGCTGCGGCTGTACGCGGAGCGCGGCGTCGCCGCGGACGCCGCGCGGGGCAATCTGGGCGCGGACCCGCTCGGGCACGAGGCCCGTACGGGCAGCCCGCAGGACCCCGGCGTCGCGGGCGCGCTGGCCCGGCTGTGCGCGGAGAGCCACCCGGGTCTCAGGGCCGTCACCGTCGACGCGCTGCCGTACCACGAGGCCGGCGGGTCCGCGGCGCAGGAGCTGGGCTGCTCGCTGGCCACCGCGGTCGCGTATATGCGGGAGCTGACCGGGGCGGGGCTGAGCGCCGCGCAGGCGTGCGGCCAGCTGGAGTTCCGGTACGCGGCGACCGCCGACCAGTTCCTCACGGTCGCCAAGCTGCGCGCGGCGCGCCGGCTGTTCGCGCGGGTGGCGGAGGTCTGCGGGGCGCCCGGGGCGGGCGCGCAGCGGCAGCACGCGGTGACCTCGCCGGTGATGGCGGCGCGCCGGGATCCGTGGGTGAACATGCTGCGCGCCACGGTCGCCACGCTCGCCGCCGGGGTGGGCGGCGCGGACGCCGTGACCGTGCTGCCCTTCGACCACGCGATCGGCCTGCCGGACGCGTTCTCCCGGCGCGTCGCCCGCAACACCTCGGCCGTGCTGATCGAGGAGTCGCACCTGGCCCGGGTCGTCGACCCGGCGGGCGGCTCCTGGTACGTGGAGCGGCTGACCGACGAGCTGGCCCACGCGGGCTGGGCGTTCTTCCAGGAGATCGAGCGGGCCGGCGGGCAGGCGGCGGCGCTGCGCTCCGGGATGGTCGGCGAGCGGCTGGCGGCGACCTGGGCGGAGCGCGGGGCGCGGCTCGCCAGCCGGCGGGAGCCGGTGACCGGGGTGAGCGAGTTCCCCGACCTGGCGGAGCGGCCCGTCGTCCGCGAGCCCGCGCCCGAGCCGCCGTCCGGCGGGCTGCCGCGGGTGCGGAGGGACGAGGCGTTCGAGGCGCTGCGGGCCCGCTCCGACGCGCACCTGGCCGCGACGGGCGCCCGCCCGCGGATCTTCCTCGCCGCGCTGGGCCCGGCCGCCGTGCACACCCCGCGGCTGACGTTCGCCGCGAACCTGTTCCGGGCCGGCGGCGTCGAGCCCGTCACCGAGGGCACCTTCGCGGACAGCGGGGCGCGGGAGGCGTGCCTGTGCTCGGGGGACGCGGTGTACGAGGAGCAGGGCGCAGCCGCGGCCGCGGAGCTGCGCGCCGCCGGCGCGCGGCACGTGTACCTCGCCGGGCGCCCGGGCCCGTACGACGGCGCCGACACCTATGTCTTCACCGGCTGCGACGCCGTGGCCGTGCTGACCGACGCACTCGACCGGATGGGAGTGGCGCGATGACCGTCCCCGACTTCTCGGACATCGAGCTGGGCACGCCGGCTCCCGCGGCCGGCGCCGACGAGTGGCGCGCCGCGGTGAAGGACGCCGGTGACGACGGCGGCCTCGGCTGGGAGACGCCCGAGGGCATCGCCGTCAAGCCGCTGTACACCGGGCAGGACCTTCAGGACCTGGACTTCCTGGACACCTATCCGGGCGTCGCGCCGTACCTGCGCGGCCCGTATCCGACGATGTACGTCAATCAGCCCTGGACGATCCGGCAGTACGCGGGCTTCTCCACCGCCGAGGAGTCCAACGCCTTCTACCGGCGCAATCTCGCGGCCGGCCAGAAGGGCCTGTCCGTGGCCTTCGACCTGCCGACCCACCGCGGCTACGACAGCGACCACCCGCGGGTGACGGGCGACGTCGGCATGGCGGGCGTGGCGATCGACTCGATCCTCGACATGCGGCAGCTCTTCGACGGCATCCCGCTGGAGAAGATGACGGTGTCGATGACGATGAACGGCGCGGTGCTGCCGGTGCTGGCGCTGTACATCGTGGCGGCGGAGGAGCAGGGCGTGCCGCCGGAAAAGCTGGCGGGGACCATCCAGAACGACATCCTCAAGGAGTTCATGGTCCGCAACACCTACATCTACCCGCCGAAGCCGTCGATGCGGATCATCTCCGACATCTTCGCCTTCACCTCGCGGAACATGCCGCGCTACAACTCGATCTCCATCTCGGGCTACCACATCCAGGAGGCGGGGGCGACGGCCGACCTGGAGCTGGCGTACACCCTCGCCGACGGCGTGGAGTACATCCGGGCGGGCCGGGACGCGGGGCTGGACGTGGACGCGTTCGCGCCGCGGCTGTCGTTCTTCTGGGCGATCGGCATGAACTTCTTCATGGAGATCGCCAAGCTGCGCGCGGCGCGTCTGCTGTGGGCGAAGCTGGTCAAACGCTTCGATCCGCAGAATCCGAAGTCGCTGTCGCTGCGCACCCACTCGCAGACCTCCGGCTGGTCGCTGACGGCGCAGGACGTCTACAACAACGTCACGCGCACCTGCGTGGAGGCGATGGCGGCCACCCAGGGCCACACGCAGTCGCTGCACACCAACGCGCTGGACGAGGCGCTGGCGCTGCCGACGGACTTCTCGGCGCGCATCGCCCGCAACACGCAGCTGCTGTTGCAGCAGGAGTCGGGGACGACCCGGGTGATCGACCCGTGGGGCGGCAGCGCGTACGTGGAGCGGCTGACGTACGACCTGGCGCGGCGGGCGTGGCAGCACATCGAGGAGGTCGAGCAGGCCGGCGGCATGGCGCAGGCGATCGACGCGGGCATCCCGAAGCTGCGGGTGGAGGAGGCGGCGGCGCGCACCCAGGCCCGTATCGACTCCGGGCGGCAGCCGGTGATCGGGGTGAACAAGTACCCGGTGGGGACCGACGAGCAGATCGAGGTGCTGAAGGTCGACAACTCCGCGGTGCGGGCGCGGCAGATCGCGAAGCTGGAGCGGCTGCGGGCGGAGCGGGACGAGGCCGCGTGCCGGGGCGCGCTGGACGACCTGGCGCGGGCGGCCGGCGGCGACGGCAATCTGCTGGAGCTGGCGGTACGGGCCGCGCGGGCGCGGGCGACGGTGGGCGAGATCTCGTACGCCCTGGAGCGGACCTACGGGCGGCACGCCGGGCAGATCCGTACGATCTCCGGTGTGTACCGGAACGAGTCGGGCGAGTCCCCGTCGGTGGCGCGGACCAGGTCGCTGGTGGACGGGTTCGCGGAGGCGGAGGGCCGGCGGCCGCGCATCCTGGTCGCCAAGATGGGCCAGGACGGGCACGACCGCGGGCAGAAGGTGATCGCCTCGGCCTTCGCCGACCTCGGCTTCGACGTGGACGTCGGCCCGCTGTTCCAGACCCCGGCGGAGGTGGCGCGGCAGGCCGTCGAGGCGGACGTGCACATCGTGGGGGTGTCGTCGCTGGCCGCCGGGCACCTGACGCTGGTGCCGGCGCTGCGCGAGGCGCTGGCCGAGGAGGGGCGCGCGGACATCATGGTCGTCGTCGGCGGGGTGATCCCGCCGCAGGACGTGCCGGCGTTGCTGGACATGGGCGCGACGGCGGTGTTCCCGCCGGGCACGGTGATCCCGGACGCGGCGTACGACCTGGTGGCGCAGCTGGCCGCCGGGCTCGGCCACGACGCCGCGTGAGCGGGTGGGTACCGCGGCGATGGCCATCGACCTCGACACGTACGTCAAGGGAGTCCTCGGCGGCAAGCGGGCGCTCGTGGCCCGCGCGATCACCCTGGTGGAGTCGGCCCGGCCGCAGCACCGGGCGCTGGCCCAGGAGCTGCTGACGGAGCTGCTGCCGTACAGCGGGAACGCCCGGCGGATCGGGGTCAGCGGGGTGCCGGGGGTGGGGAAGTCGACGTTCGTCGACGCCTTCGGCACGATGCTGACGGGGCTGGGGCACCGGGTGGCGGTGCTGGCGGTCGACCCGTCGTCGAGCCGCACCGGCGGTTCGATCCTGGGCGACAAGACACGGATGGAGCGGCTGGCGGTGGATCCGGCCGCGTTCGTACGCCCCTCCCCCACCGCGGGCACGCTCGGCGGGGTCGCGAAGGCGACGCGCGAGTCGATCGTGGTGATGGAGGCGGCGGGCTACGACGTGGTGCTGGTGGAGACCGTCGGCGTCGGCCAGTCGGAGACGGCCGTCGCGGACATGGTGGACTCCTTCCTGCTGCTGACGCTGGCCCGCACCGGGGACCAGTTGCAGGGCATCAAGAAGGGCGTGCTGGAGCTGGCGGACGTGATCGCCGTGAACAAGGCGGACGGGCCGCACGAGCGTGACGCGCGGGCGGCGGCGCGGGAGCTGGCGGGCGCGCTGCGGCTGATGCACGGGAAGGGCGCGTTCTGGACGCCGCCGGTGCTGCACTGCAGCGCACGGGAGTCGACGGGGCTCGACACGGTCTGGGAGCGGCTGGAGCGGCACCGGGAGCTGCTGGAGTCCACCGGGCGGCTGGCCGGGCGGCGGCGCGATCAGCAGGTGGAGTGGACGTGGACGATGGTGCGCGATGAGCTGCTCGGCCGGCTGCGCGCCGACCCGTCGGTCGCCGCGCTCGCGCCCGGGCTGGAACAGCAGGTCAGGGATGGCGAGTTGACGGCGACGCGGGCGGCGGAGCGGATTCTGGACGCGTTCGGCGGCTGAGCGGCGGCCCCGCGCGGGGCGGCTAGTGCCGTCCGGTGCGGTGGGGCGGTGGGTCAGGCCGCCGGCTGCGCGGCCCGCGAGCCGATCGGCGGGGCCTCGACGTGGTCGCGGGCGCCGGTGAGCGGGCAGCCGAGGGTGCCGGCGCAGTCGTACGCCGCCGCCCGCGGATCCCGGTAGCCGGCCCAGGCGATCGCCCCGGCCAGCACCGCCAGCGCGCCGGCCGCGCCGGCCCCGGTGCGGAACGCCGACGCCGAGGCGTCGGCGAGCACCGGCTCCAGCGCCGCGCGCTCGGCGGCGGGCAGCGCGGTGGGCGGCTCGTCGGAGAGCGGCCGTTCGCGCGCCGAGTCCAGTACGGCGGCGTCCGGGGCGGCGATGCCGGCGCGCGCGAGCCCGTCGTCGAGTTCGGCGGAGAACCGGACGGCGATGACGACGCCGAGCACGGCGATGGCCATCATGCTGCCGATCCGGGCGATGGCGTTGTTGATGCCGGAGGCGATCCCGGCCCGGTCGGCGGGGGCGGCGGACATGACGCCGGAGGTGAGCGGGGCGACGAGCATCGCCAGGCCCAGCCCGTGCACCAGGACCGACGGGAGCACGACGGTCCACAGCGAGGTCCCGGAGTCCGCGCGCAGCAGCAGGAGCATGCCGAGCCCGGCGAGCAGGGAGCCGCCGGCGATGAAGGGCCGGCCGCCGTGGCGGTCGGCGAGCGCACCGAAGCGCCCGGAGAGCACGAACAGCACCATGATCGGTACGGCGCCGGCGATGCCGGCGGGCGCGGGCCCGTAGCCGAGGTTCTCCTGGAGGAACAGGATCGTGTACGTGCCGCAGGAGATGAGGGCGCCGTAGAGGACGAAGGTCGTGGCGTTGATGGCGGCGAAGGCCCGGATGCGGAAGAGCGCGGGCGGCAGCAGCGGGGTGCGGGCGCGGCGCTCCCAGGCCAGGAACGCGACGAGCGACGCGACGCCGGCGGCGAGCGCGGTGAGGGTCAGCGGGTCGCCCCAGCCGCTGCGGGGCGACTGGATGAGGTAGAAGGCGGGGCCGCCGACCGCGGGGACGGCGAGCGCGGCGCCGGCGACGTCGACGGAGGCGCCGGGGGTGCCGTCGCCGGGCGGGGTCGCGCGCAGGATCAGCGCGACGACGACGGCCGCGCAGGGCAGTTCGATCCAGTAGACCGCCCGCCAGGACAGGGCGTCGATGAGCAGCCCGCCGACGACGGGGCCGGCGATCACGGACAGCCCGCTCCACGCGGACCAGCGGGCTATCGCCCGCGAGCGGTCCGCCTCGTCGAACGCGCCGGTGATGACGGCCAGGACGCTCGGCAGCAGCAGCGCGGCGGCGGCGCCCTGGAGCAGCCGGCCGGCGACCAGCACCCCGGGGTGCGGCGCGACCGCGCACACCAGCGCGGCGGCCCCGAAGCCGGCCGTGCCGACGGCGAAGACCAGGCGGCGGCCGTAGACGTCCCCGAGCGCCCCGCCGACGAGGATGAGGCTCCCGACGGCGAGCAGGAACGCCGCGACGATCCACTGCTGCACGGCCAGGCCGGCGTCGAGGCCGCCGGCGATGGCGGGCAGCGCGACGGTGGTCATGAGGCTGTCCATGCCGACCAGCGAGGAGGCCAGCACGCAGGCCGTCAGCACGAGCCGCGCCTGCCGTCGGGTCTGCCGGCGCGGGCGGGGTCCTGAGGTCATGACGGCCATCCTCCCGGTGGACGGGCGCGGCGGGCAACGGAGTTGCGTGCGGTGCACGGGTCGGTGCACGACCCTTGAGCCGTCCGGGCCCGCCGATCTAGGATTCTCGAAGAGGCTGATTGAAACGATTCAATCCTCCGGACCCCTCGATCAAGGGACGTGCGATGAGCCACGAGCGCGAGACGAACAACGGAACCGCCTGGAACCGCCGGACCTTTCTGCGCACCTCCGCCGCCGGCGCGGGAGCCGGCGTCGTCGGCCTCGGCCCGGGCGCCGTCCCCGCCGCCGCGGACGGCCCGGACGACGGGCCCGGCGGGCGCGGCGGCGACGAAGCGGGCCTGCGCGTCGAGCGCACCACCGTCGAGTACGCGCCGGTGCTGCTGGGCACCGACGTCGCCGAGCCCCGGCTCGGCTGGGAGCTGGCCGCGCCGGGCAGCGGCGCCCGGCAGAGCGCCTACCAGGTCCGGGTCACGCTCGGCCCGGACGGGGACGGCCCCGCGGTGTGGGACTCCGGCCGGGTCGGCTCCGACCGGAGCGTCGGCGTCCCGTACGGCGGGCCCGCACTGAAGCCCCGCACCCGCTACCACTGGCGGGTACGGGTCTGGGACGCCGCGGGCCGGCGGTCCGCGTGGAGCAGGACGGGCTGGTGGGAGACCGCGCTGGCGCCCGGCGACTGGCGCGGCCACTGGATCGGCGCCGACGCCCCGCCCGAGCCGCCCGGCTTCGCGGGCGCGTCGTGGATCTGGGCGCCCGGCGCCACCCAGCAGGACGCCCCCGCCGGCCCGGTCTGGTTCCGCGCCGCGCTCGACCTGCCCGCCGCGGCCGAGGTCTCGGCCGCGCAGCTCGTGGCCACCGCCGACGACGACTTCACCCTCCACCTCGACGGCGCCGAGGTGCTGCACGCCCCGCAGCAGACCGACGGCTGGCGCACCGCCCGGCTCGCCGACGTCACCGACGCCGTCCGCGCCGCGGAGGGCCGGGTCGTCGTCGCCGTCCGCGCCACCAACCGCGGCGGCGCCGCCGTCAACCCCGGCGGTCTGCTCGTACGCCTGCGGGTGCACACCGGCGACGACGTCACCGAGCTGGTCACCGGGCCGGGCTGGCGGTGCGCGGACGAGGAGCAGGACGGCTGGGCGGAGCCCGGCTTCGACGACGGCGCGTGGGCGGAGGCGGCGGTGCTCGCGCCGTACGGCGAGGGCCCCTGGGGCAGCGGCGCGCAGGTGCCGGCGGAGGTGCGGCCCGCGCCGCTGCTGCGCCGCGAGTTCACCGTGCGCCGCCCGGTGCGGCGCGCCAGGCTCTACATCAGCGGGCTCGCCTACTACGACGCCGAGATCAACGGCCGCCGCGTCGGCCGCCAGGTCCTCGACCCCGGTTTCACCGACTACGACGAGACCGTGCTGTACGCCGTCCACGACGTCACCGACCTCGTCGCCCGCGGCGCCAACGCCGTCGGCGTCACCCTCGGCCGCGGCTTCTACGGCATGACCACGCCCAACGTCTGGAACTGGCACACCCCGCCCTGGCACGGCGAGCCCCGCCTCCTCGCCCAGCTGGAGATCGAGCACCCGGGCGGCGCCCGCACCGTCGTCGCCACCGACGGCCGCTGGCGGCTGGCCGAGGGCCCCACCCGCTCCGACTGCCTGTACGCCGGCGAGACCTACGACGCCCGCGCCCACCCCGCGGGCTGGACCGAGCCGGGCTTCGACGACACCGCCTGGGCGCGCCCCGGCCGCCAGGAGCCGCCGAGGGGCACCCTGCGCGCCCAGCCGCACGACGCGATCCAGGTCACCGACAGCGTCCGGCCGGTGGCCGTCACCGCGCACGGCGACGACTGGATCGCCGACATGGGCCGCACCCTGGCCGGCTGGACCCGGCTGACGGTACGGGCCCCGGCGGGCACGGCGATCCGGCTCGTGCACGGCGAGAAGCTCAAGGACGACGGGAGCGTGCACGCCGAGACCGGCCATGTGCCGGGCCGCTTCCAGACCGACGAGTACGTCTGCGCCGGCGGCGGGTCCGCGGAGACGTGGGAACCGAAGTTCTCGTACAAGGGATTCCGCTACGTGCAGATCAGCGGCCTGCCCGCGAAGCCGGACCCCGGCGACGTGCTCGGCCGGGTCGTGCACACGCCGGTCGCCTCCACCGGGACGTTCCGCTGCTCGGAGCCGTTCTTCGAGCAGCTGGAGCGCGCCATGCGCCGCACCGTGCAGAACAACCTGCACGGCATCCCCACCGACACACCCATGTACGAGAAGAACGGCTGGACCGGCGACGCGCAGGTCGGCGCCCCCGTGATGACGTACGCGCTGGGGATGCACCGGCTGCTCGGCAAGTGGCTGGACGACCTGCGCGACAGCCAGAACGCCGCGGGGCAGGTGCCGGTGATCGTGCCCAGCGGCGGCTGGGGCTACCGCGACCTCGCGCCCTCGCCGGAGTGGACGACGGTCTACCCCTTCCTGGTGCGGGAGATGTACCGCGTGTACGGCGACGAGCGCGTCGTCCGCGACCACCTGCCGGCGCTGACGCGCTATCTGGACTGGGAGCTGGACCGGCTGGTCGACGGCCTGGCGGTCACCGCGCTCGGCGACTACCTGCCGCCCGGCTACGGCGGCAACCCGCCCGAGGACACCCGGCTGACCGCCACCTCGTACCTGCACCGGGCGCTCACCGACACCGCGGCGATGGCGGAGCTGGCGGGTGAGAACGGCACCCGGGACCGCTATCTGGCCGCGGCCGACGGCCTCCGGGATGCGCTGAACGCCGCGTTCCTGGGCCCGGAGGGCTACTACCGCACGGCGAAGGACCCGGGCTACCGGCAGACGAACAACTGCGTCCCGCTGGCCTTCGGCCTGGTGCCGGCGGGCGCGCGGGCGAGCGTCACCGCGTCCCTCCTCGCGGACGTCGAGGAGCGCGGCAACCACCTCAACACCGGGGCGCTGGGCACCAGCGTGCTGCTGCGCGCGCTGACCGCGGAGGGCCACGGGGACGTCGCGCACGCCATCGCCACGCAGCGCACGTATCCGAGCTGGGGCTACTGGTTCGACCACGGCGCCGACACCATGTGGGAGATGTGGCAGCTCGACTCGCGCTCCCGGGACCACTACTTCCAGGGCACGGTGGTGCAGTGGCTGTACGAGAACGTGGCCGGCCTGCGCCCGGGCGACGCCGGCTACCGCACCTTCGCGGTACGTCCGGACGCGCGCACCGGCGTCGACTGGGCGCGCACCGAGCTGCACACGGTGCGCGGCCCGGCCGCCGTGTCCTGGTCGCGGATCGACGGGACGGTGCGGCTGGCGGTGCGGGTGCCGGTGGGGTCGACGGCCGAGGTGCACGTGCCGAGCGGCTCGCCGGCGGACGTCGGGGAGCCGGAGGGTGCGGAGTTCGTGCGGGGGGAGCCCGGCTTCGCGGTGTACCGGGTGCCGCACGGGTCGTGGACGTTCACCGGGAAGCCGTGACCGCACCCGCTGATTGAAACCATTCAGAAGGAGTCGGGGCGGCGGGTGCAGCGGACCGCCGCCCCGGCAACGCCCGCCCCCGCCGCGGTCGTTGACACCCGGGGTGCGGCTCCTTACCGTGAGCGGCGATTGCAACGATGTAAACGCGCGTGCACCTCTCCCCCACCGCGGCCGGCCCGCCGCCGGCCCGTGAGTCCGCTCCCGGAAGGAGCATCCGTGTCCCCGCGCCCCGTTCGCCTCACCACGGCCGCCGCCGCGCTCGCGGCCGTCGCCGCCTTCCTGCTCCCCGGTTCGTCCGCGTCCGCCGGCCCCGGGCCCGCCGCCGCCCCCGGGCCGCCGGTGCTGGACGTGAACTTCCCCGACCCCGACGTCGTCAAGGCCGGGGACACGTACCACGCCTACGCCACCAACGGCGCCGGCAAGAACATCCAGCACGCCACCTCCACCGACCTCGCCTCCTGGACGCTGGACGGCGCCGACGTGCTGCCCCGGCTCGGCGCGTGGGCGGCGCCGAACAGCGGGCTCGTCTGGGCGCCCGAGGTCTTCGACAACGGCGCCGGCTTCACCATGCACTACACCGCCCGTGACCTCGCCAGCGACCGGCAGTGCATCGGCGTCGCCCTGGCCGCCACCCCCGCCGGGCCCTTCGAGCCGGCCGGCGACGGCCCGCTGGTCTGCCCCGCCGCCCAGGGCGGCGCCATCGACGCCTCCAGCTACACCGAGGGCGGGCAGCGCTACATGCTGTGGAAGAACGACGGGAACTGCTGCAACCAGGACACCTGGCTGCACCTCCAGCCCGTCAACGCGAACGGCACCGCCACCACCGGCGCCGCCACGCGGCTCATCCGCCAGGACCGCGCCTGGGAGGGCAACGTCATCGAGGCGCCGACGCTCGTCAAGCGCGGCGGGAAGTACATCCTGCTCTACTCCGCGGACTTCTACGACGGCGACCGCTACAAGACGAGCTACGCCGTCGCCGACAGCATCGGCGGCCCGTACACCAAGGCGTTCAACCCGCTGATGACGACCGGCACCTTCGGCGGCGCCGTCCGCGGCCCCGGCGGCCAGGACGTCGTCACCGGCCCCGACGGCCGCGACCGGATCCTCTTCCACGGCTGGAGCGCGGACCACACCCGGCGCGCGATGTACGCGGCCGTCATCGGCTGGGCGAACGGCTACCCGGTGGTGGACGGCAGCAAGGTGCTGTACCAGGCGGAGAACGCCACCGTGCACCACGCGACGGTCCGCGACGCCGCCGGCGCGCTCGACGGCCGCGCCGTCGGGCACATCGACTTCCCGGACAGCTACGTGGAGTTCTCCGTCTTCACCCCCACCGCCGGCGACCACACCCTGTCCGTCCGCTACGGCAACGGCTCCCTCGACGGCTCCGCCCAGGTGGCCTCGACGCACACGCTGACGGTCAACGGCGCCGCTGCCGGGGAGGTGCGCTACCCCTTCACCGGCTGGGACAACTGGACCACGGTCGACAGGCAGGTCCGGCTCGCCGAGGGCTGGAACACGGTCCGCCTGGGCAAGGGCGCGTTCTTCGCCGAGCTGGACAGCGTCGAGATCGCCTGAGTCCCGGCGGCGGCCGCCGGTGCCCGACACTGGTCCGATGGACGATCAGGTGCACGCGGTCATGAAGCTCGTCGACGGGGTGCTGGGCCAGGAGGTCGTCGGCGCCTACCTGCACGGCTCCGCCGTCCTCGGCGGCCTCCGCCCGGCGAGCGACGTCGACGTCCTCGTCGTCGCCCGCCGGTCGATGGCGGCGGGCGAGCGGCGGGCGCTCCTCGACGGGCTGCTCGGGGTGTCCGGCTTCACCGGCGGACTGCGGCCGGTCGAGCTGACGGTGGTCGTGCAGTCCGAGGTGCGGCCCTGGCGCTACCCGCCGACCGGCGACTTCCTCTACGGGGAGTGGCTGCGCGCGGAGTTCGAGGCGGGCGGGCCGCCGGGGCCGGAGGTCATGCCCGACCTGGCGATCGTGCTCACGATGGCCCGGTCCGGCGACCGCGCCCTCGCCGGGCCGCCGCCCGCGCGGGTGCTGGATCCGGTGCCGTACGAGGACGTGGCCCGCACCGCCGCGGCGGGCGTCCCGGCCCTGCTCGCGGAGCTGGACGACGACACCCGCAACGTCCTGCTCACGCTGGCGCGGATCTGGTGCACGCTGGCCACCGGCGAGATCCGCCCGAAGGACGCCGCCGCCGCGTGGGCCCTCGGCCGGCTGCCGCCGGAGCACCGGCCGGTGCTGGCGCACGCCCGGCGGCTGTACCTGGGCAGCCGGTACGCGGAGGAGACGTGGAGCGCGGAGCTGCGGGCGGGGGTGCGTCCGCACGCGGAGGCGGTGGCCGCCGAGATCGGCAGGCTGGCGCGGCCCTGACGCCGTACGGCGCGCCCGCCGGGTGTCAGCCGCGGCGGTGGCTGCCCGGCGTGGTGCCGTACGCGCGGCGGTAGACGTCGATGAAGGCGCTCGCCGAGGACCAGCCGCAGCGGTGCGCGACCGCCGTCACCGGCACGTCGTCGGCGAGCAGCCGCAGCGCGTGGTAGAGCCGGAGCTGGGTGCGCCATTGCGGGAACGTCATGCCGGTCTCGCGCCGGAAGAGCCGGCTGAGCGTCCGCTCCCCCGCGCCCGCCGCCCGGCCGAGGGCGGCCAGCGGGCGCTGGTCGGCGGGGTCCGCGTGCAGCAGGTCGCAGACGGCGGCGAGCCGCGGGTCGGCGGGCGCGGGCAGCGGCACCGGCCGCTGCGCGGCGGCACCGGCGGCGGCGCCGCGCAGCTGGTCCAGCAGGACGGCGCGCAGCCGGAGCCGCTCGGGGGTGGTGTCGTCCGGGCCGCGGGTGTACGCCACGATCAGCTCGCGCAGCAGCGGGCCGACGGCCAGGACGAAGGGCGCGGCCGGGCCGGGCGGGTCCCCCAGCGGGGCCGTGTCCGCGGGCAGGCCGACCAGGTGCAGGTCGAGGTGGCCGTACGCGCGGTGGGCGTGCACGCAGCCCGCGGGCACCCACAGCGCGCGGGTGCCGGGCGCGAACCAGGTGCCGGCGTCGGTGGTGACGGCGAGCACGCCCGAGCCGGCGTAGACGAGCTGGTGGTCGTCGTGCCGGTGCGCGTCGATGCGCTCGCCCGCGGCGAGCGTCCTGGCCCGGGTGGGCGCCTCGGGGGCGTGGCGGATATCCGGCATGGGTTGGCATTTTATCGGAAGTTCGCCAGGGGGTCGCCCGGCGACGATCGGGGCATGCCCGAGCCCCGCCCCGCCCGCTTCCGGCCGCTGACGCTGCTGTCGGTGGGGCACGCCTGCGTCGACGTCTACCAGGGGGCGGTGGCCGCGCTGGTGCCGTTCTTCGTCGCCGAGCGGGCGTATTCGTACGCCGCGGCCTCCGGCGTGGTGCTGGCGGCCTCGCTGCTGTCGTCGGTGGTGCAGCCGCTGTTCGGGGTGCTGACCGACCGGCGCCCGCTGCCGTGGCTGCTGCCGGCCGGCACGCTGGCGGCCGGCGCGGGCGTGGCGCTGGCCGGGGTCTTCGGCTCGTACGCCGTGACGCTGGCGGTGGTCGCGCTGTCGGGCGTCGGGGTCGCGGCCTACCACCCGGAGGCGGCCCGGGTGGCGCGGCGGGCGAGCGCCGGCAGCCACACGGCGATGGGGTGGTTCTCCCTCGGCGGCAACCTCGGGTTCGCCGCCGCTCCCCCGCTGGTGGCGGCCGTCGCCGCCGCCGGCGGGCTGCGGGCCTCGCCGCTGCTGGTGCTGCCGGCGGTGGCGGGGGCGGCGCTGTGCGCGGCGGCGCTGCGCGGGTTGCGGACGTACGCGCCGCGGGACCCGGCGGCGGGGGCGGCGGGCGCAGGCGGCGGGCGGGACGACTGGGGGTCGTTCGTCCGGCTGTCGGGGGCGGTGGTGTGCCGGTCGGTGGTGTTCGTGGGGCTGAGCGCGTTCGTCCCGCTGTACGTGCCCGGGCGCACCGCGGGCGGTGCGGCGGCGGGCACGGCGGCGCTGTTCGTGCTCTACCTCGGCGGCGCGGTGGGCACGGTGGCGGGCGGGCGGCTGGCGGCCCGCTTCGGGCGGCTGCCGGTGGTGCGGTGGTCGTACGCGCTGACCGGGCCCGCGGTCGCCGGGGTGGTGTTCGTGCCGGGCCCCGCGCTCTACGTGTGCGTGGCGCTGACCTCCGCGGGGCTGTACGTCCCGTTCTCGCTGCACCTCACGCTCGGGCAGGACTACCTGCCCCGGCACGTCGGCACCGCCGGCGGCGTCACCCTGGGCCTGGCGGTCAGCGCGGGCGGGCTGGCGGGGCCGCTCGTCGGCGCGCTCGCGGACGCGACGTCGCTGACCGTGGCGCTCGCGCCGCTGATCGCGCTGCCGGCGGTGGGACTGGCGCTGCTCGGCCCGCTGCGCGAGCCCGGGGCGGCCCCGTAGCGCCGAACGGCCCTTCCCGGGGCGGCCGGTGACTCCCCCGCCAGGTCAGTTAGGTTAGCCTAACCTTTATGTTGATACGCGACAGCCGCTTCCGGCCCCGCCCAGCCGCCGCCCGCCTCTCCCGCCGCGGTCTGCTCGCCGCCGGCGGGGCGCTCGGACTCGGCGCCGCCCTCGCCGCCTGCGGCGACTCCGCCTCCCAGGACGCGGACTCCGGCGGCGCGGACGGCGCCTGGCGCTTCAAGGACGACCGGGGCAAGGTCGCGACGGCCGACCGCACCCCCGAACGCATCGTCGGCTACGTCGCCTCCGCCGCCGCCCTGCACGACTTCGGCATCGAGTGCACCGGCGTCTTCGGCCCGACGACGCTGTCGGGCGGAAAGCCCGACCCGCAGGCCGGCGACCTGGACG
The DNA here is from genome assembly GCF_048656465.1 of Streptomyces sp. MAR4 CNX-425. NCBI lineage: Bacteria > Bacillati > Actinomycetota > Actinomycetes > Kitasatosporales > Streptomycetaceae > Streptomyces > Streptomyces sp. MAR4 CNX-425. The sequence goes on from NZ_JBMDLF010000002.1 coordinate 24,075, forward strand.
TGGACGAGCTGACCGTCATCGGCAACACCTACGGCCAGTTCAACGTCGAGAAGTACGCCTCGCTGCGGCCCGAACTGCTGGTCACCAACATGCAGGAGCCGCCGGTGCTGTGGTACCTGCCGGAGGAGAGCACCGAGGAGATCGTCTCCCTCGCCCCCGCCGTCGGCATCCGCACCTCCGGCACGTCCCTCAAGACGGCGATCGAGCGGTACGCCGAGCTGGCCGAGGCCCTCGGCGCCGACCCGGAGGCCGAGAAGGTCGTCCGCGCCAAGTCCCGCTTCGAGCAGGCGTCGCAGACGCTGACCAGCACCGCCGGGGACGGCCGGGGCCTCAAGGTCCTCGCCGTCTCGGCCAGCGCGGAGATGCTCTACGCCGCCGTCGCCGACGACTTCGGGGACCTGCGCTACTACAAGGAGCTCGGCGTCGAGTTCGTCACCCTCGACAACCCCGGCGAGGGCGGCTTCTGGGAGGAGTCGAGCTGGGAGACCGTCGACCGGTACCGGGCCGACGTCATCATGGTCGACGGGCGCACCGGCAACCTCCAGCCGGACCAGCTGACCGAGGCCAAGCCCACCTGGCGCCGGCTGCCCGCGGTCGCCGCCGGCCAGGTGATCCCCTGGCAGAGCGAGGCGCACCACAGCTACGCCGGGCACGCGCCGCTGCTGGAGGCGCTGGCCGACGCGCTGCGCGACGCGAAGAAGGTGGCCCGGTGAGCAGCACCGCGACCGCCTCCCCGTTCCGCTTCTTCGACCTCGTCGTCGCCGGGGTCGAGCGCCTGTCCCCCACCATGGTCCGGGTCGCGTTCGGCGGCCCCGGACTGGCCTCGATGGAGTCCGCGGGCCGCGACCAGCGCATCAAGCTGTTCTTCCCGCAGCCGGGCCAGGACGCGCCGGTCATGCCGGACGACGACGGCGGGAACTGGTACCCGGCGTGGCAGGCGCTCGACCCGGCGGTGCGCGGCATCATGCGCACGTACACGACGCGCAGCCTCACCCGCGACCCGGACCGGCTCGTGGTCGACTTCGCCGTGCACGGCGAGGCCGGCCCGGGGTCCCGCTGGGCGCTGGGCGCCGCGGCCGGCGACCGGCTCAGCGTGCTGGCGCCGGTCGTCGCGGAGAACGTGGCGTACGACTTCCGCCCGCCGGCCGGCACCGACTGGATGCTGGTCACCGCCGACGAGACCGCGCTGCCCGCCGTGGCCGGCATCTTCGCCGCCCTGCCCGCGGGCGTGCCGGTACGCGCCTGGATCGAGGTGGCCGACGCCGCCGACCGGCTGGAGCCGCCGACGGCGGCGGACGCGGACGTCACCTGGCTGGTGCGCGGCACGGACCCGCCGGTCCCGGACGCGGTGCGCGCCGCGGCGCTGCCCGGGGGCACGCCGTACGCCTGGGTCGCCGGGGAGTCGGCGACGGTGAAGGCCGTACGCCGCCATCTGGTGCGCGAACGGGGCTTCGACCGCCGGGCGGTGACGTTCACCGGTTACTGGCGCCGCGGCACCACCGAGGACCAGCTGCTGGCGGCGGCGGAGTCCGCCTGACGGCCGCGGGCCGCCGCCGGGGGTAATCCGGTGGCGGCCCGCCGGGCGCTCGGGCAGGGTGCGTGCATGACCTCGGTAGTGGAGAACGTCGCGATCGACTGTGCCGACGCCTACGAACTGGCGCTTTTCTGGAGCGGGGTGACCGGGAGCCCGGTCGATCCGGAGGACGGCCCCGGCTCGGAGGAGACGCGGGTGCTCCTGCCCGGCGGCCCCGCGCTGTACTTCAACACGGTGCCGGAGCCCAAGACGGCCAAGAACCGCATCCATCTGTGCCTGCGGCCGGAGACCCGGCGCGAGGAGGAGGTGGAGCGGCTGCTCGCCCTCGGCGCCGGCTTCGTCGCCGACCACCGCAACCCGGACGGCTCGGGCTGGGCAATTCTCTCCGACCCGGAGGGGAACGAGTTCTGCGTGCTGCGCAGCGCGGCCGAACGGGACGCGGCCGGGCACTGACCCGCCGCCGTACGGCTCAGCCCCCGCCGTCCTCCGCGCCGATCGGGCGCAGGTGCCGCAGCAGCACGACGGCCAGCACCGCGAGGCCCGCGCAGAGCCCGGCGGCGACCAGGGCGACGGCGGTCATCCCGGAGGCGAAGGCCGCGTGGGCGGCGTCGAGGACCGCGCCGCCGAGGCGCTCCGGCAGCCCGGCCGCCGCGGCGTCGGCGGCGGCGAGGGACTCCCCCGCGCCCTCCGGCGCCCCCGCGGGGAGGTCGACGCGGGCGGCGTAGACGGCGGTGCCGAGGCTGCCGAGGGCGGCGATGCCCAGCGAGATGCCCATCTCGCCGCCGCTCTCCGCGGTGGCCGAGGCGGAGCCGGACTTCTCCGCGGGCGCCGCGCCCACGATCAGGTTCAGCCCGAGCGCGCCGACCGGCGCGGCGCCGAGGAAGCCCAGCGTGAACCCGGTCGCCAGCGGCACGAGGCCGTCGCTGACGGCGACATACGAGAACCCGGCCGCGGACACCGCCAGGCCCGCGGAGACGATCACCGCGGGCCGCACGGTCCGCGCCAGCACCGGCGCCAGCAGCGACCCGGCGACCAGCGCGAGCGCCGGCGGCGCCATCCAGAACCCGGCCCTGAGCGGCGAGAAGCCCTCGATCAGCTGGAGGTGCTGGCTGAAGAAGAGGTACGTGCCGCCCTGCATGAGCATCGTCAGCAGCAGGACGACCAGCGCCGCGGTGAGCGAGCGGTTGCGGAACAGCCGCAGGTCGAGGAGCGGTTCGTCGAGCCGGAGCTGGCGGCGGGCGAAGGCGTAGCCGAAGGCGAGGCCGGCGGCGACGGCGGCCGGCGCCCGCGCGTCCGGCTCGTCGGCCAGCTCCTTCAGCCCGTAGACCAGCGGGATGACCGTCAGCAGCGACAGCGCCACGCTCGCCGGATCCAGCCGCCCGCCTCCCGCGCCGCCGGACTCCGGCAGCAGCGACCGGGCGGTGAGCACCAGCAGCAGCGCCACCGGCACGCCGAGCAGGAACACCGAGCCCCACCAGAAGTTCTCCAGCATCACCCCGCCGACGACCGGCCCCAGCGCCGCGCCGCCCATGAAGCAGGCGGTGAACACGCCGATGGCCAGAGCGCGCTGGCGCGCGTCGGTGAACATGGTGCCGACCAGGGCCAGCGCCGAGGGGGCGAGCGAGGAGGCCGCGATGCCGAGCAGGATGCGGGCCGCGATCAGCATCTCGGCGCTGGTGGCGTACGCGGCGAGCACCGAGGCGGCGCCGAAGGCCGCCGCGCCGCACACCAGCAGGCGGCGGCGGCCGATCCGGTCGCCGAGGGTGCCCATGGTCAGGAGGAAGCCGGCCATCATGAACCCGTACACGTCCATGATCCACAGCACCTGGGTGGCGGACGGCCGCAGGTCCGCGGTCAGGTGCGGCAGCGCGAGGTAGAGCACGCTGTTGTCGACCGAGGCGAGCAGCATGGGCAGGGCGAGCACGCTCAGGCCGAGCCACTCGCGGCGGCCGGCCCTGGCGGCGGTGGTTGTCGTCATGGGTTCACGGTCGCCGCGCGGTGTTCGGGTTTGCTTATGGTGGTGTCATGCGCTTCGGAGTGCTCGGTCCGGTGCGGGTCTGGACCGACGACGGACGGCCGGTCAGGGTCCCGGAGCTGAAGGTGCGCGTGCTGCTGGCCGCGCTGCTCGCCCGGGAAGGGCGGGCGGTGCCGCGCGGACGGCTCGTCGACGACCTGTGGGACGCGCATCCGCCGGGCCGGCCGACGGGCGCGCTGCGGGCGAAGGTCTCCCAGCTGCGCCGGGCGCTCGGCGACGCCGAGCCGGGCGGGCGGGAGCTGGTCGTCTCCGGCGCCTCCGGGTACGTGCTGGACGCCGCCACCGACGCCGGGGACTTCGCGGACCTGGTGCGGCGGGCGCGTACGGCGCCCGGGCCGGCGGGCGCCGCCGACCTGCTCACCGAGGCGCTGGCGCTGTGGCGCGGCCCGGCCTTCAGCCCGTACGAGGACGCGCCCTTCGCCCGCGCCACCGCCGCGCGGCTGGAGGAGCAGCGGCTGACGGCGCTGGAGGAGCTGGCGCGGGCGCGGCTGGCGCTCGGCGAACACGCGCCGCTGGTGGCCGAGTTGACGGACCTGGTGGGCGCCCACCCGCTGCGGGAGCGGCTGACCGGGCTGCTGATGCGCGCGCTGTACGGCTCCGGGCGGCAGAGCGAGGCGCTCGCCGCCTACCGCGCGCTGCGGGGGCGGCTGCGCGAGGAGGCCGGGCTCGACCCGGGCCCGGAGCTGGCGGCGTTGCAGCAGCGGATCCTGGCGGGCGACGCGGCCCTGGCCGCCGCGCCCCCGGCCGCTCCCCGGCTGCGCCCGCCGCGGCCGCTGGCGCCGCTGACGCCGCTGGTCGGCCGCGCGGCGGACCTCGCGGAGCTGCGGCCGCTGCTCGGCGCGGAGCGGCTGGTGACGCTCACCGGGCCGGGCGGCGTCGGCAAGACGCGCCTGGCGCTGGCCGCGCTGCACGGGACGTCCGCGCCGGGGTACGTGGCCGAGCTGGCGGGCGCCGGCGGCGCGAGCGTCGCCGACGTGACGGCGACGGCGTTCGGGGTGCCGGACGAGGACCGGATCGCCGAGGCGCTGGGCGACCGGCCCGCGGTGCTGCTGCTCGACAACGTCGAGCACGTCGTCGACCCGGCCGCCAAGCTCGCCGAGCGGCTGCTGCGCGCGGCGCCCGGGCTGCGGGTGCTGGCCACCGGCCGGGAGCCGCTGGGCATCGCGGGCGAGGTCGTACGGACGGTGGCGCCGCTGGCGGAGGCCGACGCGGTGCGGCTCTTCACCGACCGGGCCGCGGCGGCGGCGCCCGGCTTCGCGGTCGGCGACGGGAACGCCGCGGAGGTCGCCGAGGTCTGCCGCCGGCTCGACGGCATTCCGCTGGCGCTGGAGCTGGCCGCGGCGCGCGTCCGCGGGCTGGGCGTACGGGGCCTGGCCACCGGGCTCGACGACCGGTTCCGCCTCCTCGACGGCGGCGGCCGGCGCGGGCTGCCGGAGCGGCAGCGCACCCTGCGGGCGGCGATCGACTGGAGCTGGCGGCTGCTGGACGACCGGGAGCGCGCGGTGCTGCGGCGGCTGGCGGTGCACGGAGCGGGCTGCACGCTGAGCGGGGCGATCCACGTGTGCGCGGACACCGGCGCCGGACCGGGCGGAGCGGCGGCGGAGAAGGTGCCGATCGAGGCCGGCGGCGAGCAGGCGCCGCCGGCGGGCCTGACGGCCGCGGAGGTGCCGGGGCTGCTGGCCCGGCTGGTCGACCGGTCGCTGGTCGCCCGGGACGGCGAGCGGTACCGGCTGCTGGAGACGGTCGCCGCGTACGCCTGGGAGCGGCTGGCGGAGGCGGGCGAGACGGCGGAGGCGCTGGACCGCCGCGACGACTACTACGCGCGCCTCGTGGAGTGCGCCGAGGCGGAGCGGGCGGGCCACGCGCGGCAGCGCTGGATCGACCGGCTGGACGCGGAGATCGCCAACCTGCGCGAGGCCCTCGACGGCGCCACCCGCCGCCGCGAGACGGCCCTGGCGAGCCGGATCGGCGGCTCCCTGGCCTGGTACGAGACCGCCCGCGGACGGCCGACCCCGCGCTGACGCCTGCGGCGCGCGCGGCGGGGGGCGGCGGCGACCGCGCCGGGGCGCAGGCCGCGGGCCGGTGCGGGCGCCCGCTGGCCCGCGGGGCCGGAGGATGCCGCGGCGGTGCAGGAACGGGCCGGGCGAAAGCCGTGCGCCGCACCCGGGGTGCCCCTAGACGGACGTGGGCGGCCCGGTGCACACGCGGGGACACCGCCCGCGTCGGCTGCTGGTGCGTGCCCCCCCTTCGCCGCGGCGGTGCAGCTGCCGGCTATACCCGCGGCCGGGCGGCCGGAGACGTGCTCGGCCGTCCGGTGCCCGCGCGCGGGCGCCCGCGGGTCCGGGCGGGCGGGGACGGCGCCCGGGCGGTGTACGTACGTGTCCGCCGAAGCCGTCCGCCCCCGCGTGGGGCGGCGCCGGAACGCGGCGTCAGCACCTCGGTGAGGTCGCCGCCTCCTCGCAGTCGCGCAGGGCGTCCTGGATGTCGGTGTCCTGGATGCTCGCCCCGCCCCCGCCGCGTGCGCCCGCCGGGCCCGCCGGCGCCGGCGGCCTGCGCGCCGGGAGCCGGTCGCGGCGGGTGCCCGCGGGGCGCCGCGGGCGCGGCTCGTCCCGCGGGGTGAGGGCCTCGACCAGGTCCGCCAGGTCGCCGCCGGGCAGCGGGAGTTCCAGGTCGTCGTCGACGAAGCCGACGGCCGCCGGCACGTACTCCACCAGCGCGCGCAGCGCCTCCGACAGCGGCGGGCGCTTCCGCAGCGAGCGCAGCACGCGCAGTGCCGTGGCGATCTCGCGGCGGGTGGTGCGCTCGCTGAACGTGGCGGTGGCCGGGGTGACGGTGGTGTGGTCGAGCCACCACTCGGCCTCCTCGTCCTCGCCCGCGGCGCGGTGGTGCAGGTGGAGGCAGTACGACGAGACGGCGTCGCCGGCCCCGGCGGCGTACTGCCACCAGAAGCGGGCGCTGTCCTCGCACTCGGCGAGGTGCAGGACCCCGCCGAGGGCGCGGGCGCCGGGGGTGTCGGGCAGCGCCGTGCCCGGCAGGCTGTCCGCCAGCGACTCCAGCGCGCCGGGCTGGGTGAGCAGCACCTCGCAGAGCAGCCGCAGGTCGCGGGCCGCGCGCCGCTGCCACCCGGGCTGGGCCACCGTCCCGGCCGCGGCGGAGCCGGTGCCGGTCCCGGTGCCGGGGGTGCGCGCCGCGGCTTCGGGGCCGTCCGGCGCGGGCACCCGGTGGCGGGCCGCGACGCGGGCGGCGAGGCGCTGTTCCGCGGCGTCGATGTCGGCCTGGGCGTAGGGGGCGGTCGGCCTCAGCCGGGCCCGTGCCAGCACCCGGTCGATGTCGGTGGTCAACGGCCTTCTCCCTCCTGGTAGATCTCCCTGAGCCGGCGCCGCGCGTACCGGTCGATGGAGCGGACCCCGGCGGGGGTGAGCCCGAGGTGGTCGGCGATCTCGGCGCAGCTGTAGCCCTCGTAGTGCCGGAAGACGATCACTTCCCGCTGCCGCTCCGAGAGCTGCGAGACCGCGGCCAGCAGCCGCAGGTTGCCCTCCAGTTCCGCGATCGGGTCCGCGCAGGACTCCAGCGTCGCGGTCTCGAACACCGCCGCCTCCACCACGACGGGACGGCGGCCGCGGGCGCGCGCGTGGTCGACGATCCGGTTCTTCATCACCCGCCACACGTAGGCCGCGGGGCTGGCCATCCGTAAGATCTCCGGCCACATCAGCAGGACCTGCTCGAAGCCGTCGTCGACGGCCTCGTCCGCGTCCGCGCGGGAGCGCAGGCAGCGCTCGGCGTAGCGCACGTACACCGGCCGGTAGAGCTGGTGGAAGGCGGTGAAGTCCAGCGGCAGCCGCACCGCGACCTGCTCCGCGGCACCGGGCAGGGAGGTCTCCTCGCGCGTCACCTCCGTCCCTCCCCGGGCTCCTGGCGGCGTATCTCGCTCACCCCGGCGCGTACGCCCGCCGCCATGGCGCGGCGGACGGCGGCCAGTGCCGAGGGGCCGAACACGCGCAGGGCGAGCACGGCCGTCAGCATGTCCCTCACGAGCAGTTCCACCTGATAGGACACGAATCGCTCGGTCCCTTCCGGTCGCTGGTCGGAAGCCCCCACCCGTCGGGCCCCGGAGTGTGCCTCTTGCACCCTCCGCCACAACGACGTCTGCCGTTGCCGGTTCGTGCATGAGGGCGGCCGACTATTTCTCCGCGGGCCGGCGGCCGGTGGGGCGGTCGCCGGGCCCGGGTTCCGGCGGGCGGGGGGCGGCGCGGCCGGGCGCGGGGGTGGCGAGCAGGGCGTCGATCAGGCGGCGGGAGTGGTCCAGGCGGTCGATGGCGGTGGTGATCCTGGCGTGCTCGCGGTGCAGCCGGGACACCGCGCCGGGGCAGCCGTTCGTCACCGGCCGGTGCGCGGGGCCGTCCACCACGCAGTGCAGGATCCCCGCGATGACCGCGGTGCGCAGGCCCGCGTCGAGCAGCACGCGGATGTGCCGTACGGCGTCGACGTCGCCTTCGGCGTACTCGCGGTAGCCGTTGGGCTGCCGTACGGGGTGCAGCAGCCCCTGCTCCTCGTAGTACCGCAGCAGCCGCCGGCTCACGCCGGTCCGATGGGCCAGTTCGCCGATCCGCATGCCGTCCCCGCCCTCTCGCTTGACCTTCACACCGGTGTCACGCCCTAACGTCGCGGACACCGCCGATCATCCGCGGGGAGAGCGAGGACGTCATGGCAGGAGCAGTGGTCATCGGGGCGGGGCCCGGGATCGGCGCGGCGGTGGCCCGCCGGTTCGCCCGGGAGGGGCTGCCGGTGGCGCTGGTGGCGCGTTCGCGGCGGAGCCTCGGGCCGGTCGCCGAGACCGTCGCCGAAGCCGCCGCCGCGGCGGGCCCGGGGGTGCCGCCGGGGTCCGCGGTGCTGCCGCTGGCGGCCGACGTCACCGACGAGGCGGCGCTCCGTGCCGCGCTCGACGCCGCGACCGGCCGGTTCGGCGTGCCCGACGCCGTCGTCTACAACGCCGCCCTCGTCCGGGCCGACGCGCTCGGCGAACTGGCGCGGCCCGCGCTGCTGGACGCCTGGGCCGTGAACGTCGGCGGCGCGCTGACCGCGGCCGTGCACCTGGCGCCAGCGATGGCCCGGCGCGGCGGCGGCTCGTTCCTGATCACCGGCGGCATGCCCGAGCCGAAGGCGCCGTACGTCAGTCTCTCGCTGGGCAAGGCGGGGGTGCGCACGCTGGCGCGGCTGCTCGACCTGGAGTACGGGCCGGCGGGCGTCCATGTCGCGACGGTGACGGTGGACGGCGTGGTGGCGCCCGGCACGGACTTCGACCCGGACGTGATCGCGGAGCACTACTGGCGGCTGCACGCCCAGCCCCGGCCGCGCTGGGAGCACGACGTCCTGCACCGGGGCGCGGACGCGCGGGCGCCCGGCTAGTACTCCAGCAGGGGCCCGGCCGGTCGGGCTCCCGGCTCACCGCGACGGCCGCCTTGAGGTCCGCCCAGAACTCCGGCCGCGGCGCGACGCGGTGGCCGAGGCGGTAGACGGTCGTACGGGACCGGCCGCGGACCCGCAGGTGCACGGCGGACGGGCCGGGGTGGGCCGTGAGCACCGCCTTGAGGCGGCCCACGGACTCGGGCGTGACCTGGGCCTCGGCCATGTCGAGGCGTACGGGGGCGCGTTCGCCGGCGGTGCTGAGGTCGGGGACGGAGAGTTCCATGGCGACCAGGCGGGGGACGTCCTCGCGCTTGTCGAGGCGGCCCTTGACGAAGACGATGGCGTCCTCGACGAGTTGGGTGGAGACCAGCTGGTACGTGGCCGGGAAGAACATGCAGTCGAGGGAGCCGCCGAGGTCCTCGACGGTGGCGATGGCCCAGGCGTTGCCCTGCTTGGTCATCTTGCGCTGGAGCCCGGAGATGATGCCGCCGATGGTGACGATGGCGCCGTCGGCGTGCTCGCCGCCGTTGAGCGCGGCGATGGCGACGTCGGCCTTGTCGCCCAGGACGTGCTCGATGCCGAACAGCGGGTGGTCGGAGACGTAGAGGCCGAGCATCTCCCGCTCCTGCGCGAGCAGGTACGGCTTCTCCCACTCCTCCTCCGTGAACCGCACGTCCAGCCCGAAGCCCGGCTCGTCGGCCGCGTTCGCGCCGCCCATGTCGCCGAAGAGGTCGAACTGCCCTTCCGCCTCCTTCCGCTTGACCGACACGGCGGCGTCGATCATCGGCTCGTAGCGTGCGAGGAGACCTTTGCGGGTGTGGCCGAGGGCGTCGAAGGCGCCGGCTTTGATGAGCGATTCGGTGGTGCGCTTGTTGCAGACGACCGGTTCGGACTTGTCGAGATAGTCGGGGAAGGAGACGTACGGTCCTCCGGCCCGCCGGCCGCGCACGATGGCGTCCACGACGTTCCGGCCGACGTTGCGGACGGCCGAGAGGCCGAAGACGATGGTGTCGTCGCCGCGGGGGGTGAAGTCGGCGTCGGACTCGTTGACGTCCGGGGGGAGCACCTTGATGCCCATCTTGCGGCACTCGTTGAGGTAGACCGCGGACTTGTCCTTGTCGTCGCGCACGGACGTCAGCAGCGCGGCCATGTACTCGGCGGGATGGTTCGCCTTGAGATACGCCGTCCAGTACGACACGAGCGCGTAGGCCGCCGCGTGCGCCTTGTTGTACGCGTAGCCGGCGAAGGGGACCAGGACGTCCCAGACGGCCTGCACGGCGTCGTCGTGGTAGCCGCGCCTGCGGCAGCCGTCGCGGAACGGCACGAACTCCCTGTCGAGCACTTCCTGTTTCTTCTTGCCCATCGCCCGGCGCAGCAGGTCGGCCTGGCCCAGCGAGTATCCGGCGAGGACCTGCGCGGCCTTCTGCACCTGCTCCTGGTAGACGACGAGCCCGTAGGTGATGTCGAGGACCTCCTTGAGCGGTTCCGCCAGGTCCGGGTGGATCGGGGTGATCTCCTGGCGGCCGTTCTTGCGCAGCGCGTAGTTGATGTGCGAGTTCATGCCCATGGGGCCGGGCCGGTAGAGGGCGGTGACGGCGGTGATGTCCTCGAAGTGGTCGGGGCGCATCAGCCGGAGCAGCGAGCGCATCGCGCTGCCGTCGAACTGGAAGACGCCGAGGGTGTCGCCGCGGCCGAGCAGTTCGAAGGTCTGGGGGTCGTCGAGCGGCAGCGAGAGCAGCTCGATGTCCTTGCCCTTGTTCTGCTTCACCATCTTGACGGCGTCGTCCATGATGGTGAGGTTCCGCAGGCCCAGGAAGTCCATCTTCAGCAGGCCGAGCGATTCGCAGGTGGGGTAGTCCCACTGGGTGATCGTCACCCCGTCGGTGTGCCGCACCCACACCGGGACGTGGTCCACGATCGGCTCGCTGGACATGATCACACCCGCCGCGTGCACGCCCATCTGCCGCACCAGGCCCTCCACACCGCGCGCGGTGTCGATGACCTTCTTCACGTCCGGCTCGTTCTCGTACATGGACCGGACCTCGCCGGCCTCGGCGTGCCGGGGGTGCGCGGGGTCGGTGATCCCCGCCAGGTCGATGCCGTGGCCGCCGACGTCGGCGGGCATGGCCTTGGTGATGCGGTCGCCCATCGCGTACGGATACCCCAGCACCCGGGCGGAGTCCTTGATCGCGTTCTTCGCCTTGATCGTCCCGTACGTGCCGATCATCGCGACCTTGTCCGCGCCGTACTTCTCCGTGACGTAACGGATCACCTCCGCCCGCCTGCGCTCGTCGAAGTCGATGTCCACATCCGGCATCGACACCCGCTCCGGGTTCAGGAACCGCTCGAAGATCAGCCCGTGCTCGATCGGGTCCAGGTCCGTGATCCCCATCGCGTACGACACGATCGACCCCGCCGCCGAGCCGCGCCCCGGCCCCACCGCGATCCCGTTGTTCTTCGCCCACATGATGAAGTCCGCGACCACCAGGAAGTACCCCGGGAACCCCATCTGGATGATGACGTCCATCTCGTACTCGGCCTGTGAGCCGTAGCGCTCCTCCCACCCGCCGGGAAAGCGGCGGCGCATCCCGTTCCACACTTCCTCGCGGAACCAGGTGACCTCGGTGTAGCCGTCGGGGACCTCGAAGCGGGGCATCAGGTCCCGCTTGTCGAACCACCCCGCGGTGTCGATCTGCTCCGCCACCAGCAGCGTGTTCGCACACCCCTCCTGCCACGCGTCCGAGGAATCGATCGCATACATCTCCTCGGTCGACTTCAGGTAATAACCCGTCCCATCGAACCGGAACCGATCCGGATCCGACAGATTCTTCCCCGTCTGAATACACAGCAACGCATCATGCGCACCCGACTCCTGCGCATACGTGTAATGCGAGTCATTCGTCACCAGCGGCGGAATCCCCAGCTTCCGCCCGATCTCCAGCAGCCCGTCCCGCACCCGCCGCTCGATCTCGATCCCGTGATCCATCAACTCCAGGAAATACCGCTCCTTCCCGAACACCTCCTGATACCCCGCCGCAGCGGCCAGCGCCTCGTCGAACTGACCCAGCCGCAACCGCGTCTGCACCTCACCCGACGGACACCCCGTCGAAGCGATCAGCCCCTCCGCATGCTCAGCGATCACCTCCTTGTCCATCCGCGGCCACTTCTGCAGCCACCCCTCCGCATACGCATCCGACGACAACCGGAACAAATTGTGCAAACCCGTACGGGACGACGCCCAGATCGTCTTGTGCGTATACCCCCCGGAACCCGACACGTCATCACGCTTCTGATGCGGCTGCCCCCACTGCACCTTCCGCTTGTTCCGCCGCGACTCCGGCGCCACATACGCCTCGATCCCGATGATCGGCGTCACCCCCGCCGCCGTCGCCTGCGCAAAGAAGTCATACGCGCCATGCAGATTCCCGTGATCCGTCATCGCGATATGCGACATCCCCATCTCACGACACGCCGCGAACATGTCCTTCAACCGCGCCGCCCCGTCCAGCAGCGAATACTGCGTGTGCACATGCAGATGCGTAAAAGGCGGCTTGACCACGGCGACTCCTCACACAACGGGGTGTTGTCAGGAGCGCCATCAAATCCCCAGGTCAGAGGATGTTTCAAACAACCGGGACACGGGATTGAACAACTCTGCGTTGTACCGGAGGGCCCGCTTCAGCCGGGATCGTGAACGGAGCGCCGCGGGGCGGCGTACCCGCCTGCGGGGCCGCCGCGGGCGTCGACGGCGCTCGCCCCGCCGTCGCCGGTCCGGGAGGACACCCGCTCGCCGGCGGGGCGGGATTCTTCTCCGCTTCCCGAACCTCGGCGGTAACCCGTTCGGATCCGGCCACCCGGGCGGGAAGCGGCATCGCGCGGCGTCCGATTATGGGCTGTTTGCCCGGGTCGTACGGGGTCCGGCGCGCGGAACCCGGCGCCGGAGAGGCAACGATTCGGCCGCATCGGTCCCGGATGGACCGGTCCTTGCATAGCCTTTCGGGGTGAGGAAGGGCCGCAGGGTGCCGCAACTGGGCAATTCCTTCGCGCCGACCCGAGGTGCCGAGCGAGTCGCGGCTGGAGTGGCGAGTACGCATGACCGACCGGAAGCCGCCGCACTACCGAACGCTGGCCTACCTGCCGTACGCCGTGATGCTGTGGGTCGGCCTGGTGGACATCACGGCCGGGCCCGGCGTCGGGTTCCTGCCCCTGGTATCGCTGGGACCGGCCTTCGCGGGCCTCGTCGGCGGCTGGCGGCGGACGGCGCTCATCGGCACGATCGCGCTGGTGCTGTGCGTCGGGCTCGCCCTGTTCAACGACCAGTTCGATTCGCGTCGCGGCTTCACGGCCATCCTCTCCGTCATCGGAGTCACGATCGCCGCCGTGCTGGCCGTCTGGCTGCGGCAGCGCCGCGAGCAGGAACTGGCCAGCGTGCGGTCGATCGCCGAGGTGGCGCAGCGCGTGCTGCTCCGGCCGGTGCCGCTGAGCGTGGGACGGCTGCGCGCGGCGGTCTCGTACACCTCGGCCGTGGCGGAGGCGCGGATCGGCGGCGACCTGTACGAGGTGGTGATCTCGCCGGTGGGCGTCCGGCTGATCGTCGGGGACGTCCAGGGCAAGGGGCTGGAGGCGGTGGAGACCGCGGCGGTGGTGCTGAGCGCGTTCCGGGAGGCGGCGTACGACGAGACGGACCTCACGGGCGTCGGCGAGCGGCTGGAACGGGCACTGGACCGCCAGCTCGGCGGGGAGAAGTTCGTCACGGCCATCCTCGCGGAGGTGGGCTCCGGCCCGGAGGTGACGATGCTCAACTTCGGCCACCCCGCGCCGCTGGCCGTGCGCCAGGACGGCGACGTGCGCTTCCTCTCGCCGCCGCAGCGGGCTTTACCGCTGGGTCTCGGGGAGCACGGCGTCGTCCGCCCGGAGCCGCACGCCGCCCGGTTCGCCCCCGGAGACCAGTTGCTGTTCTACACCGACGGCGTCACCGAGGCCCGCGACCGCACCGGGGCCTTCTACCCCCTGGAGCAGCGCGCCGAGCTGCTGAAGGACCCCGATCCGGAGGGGGCGCTGACGGCGCTGCGCCAGGACGTGATCGAGCACGTGCGGGCGCCGCTGCACGACGACGCGGCGATGATGCTGCTGCGCTACCGCGACGGGTGACGGCGCGTCACGCCGTGCGGCGGGCGAGGCGCAGCTCGGTGAGGTAGCGCTTGACGACCCGGCCGCCGTGCCGTTCGTCGATCAGGCCGCGAACGCACCCCAGCAGCCCGTCGCGGGCCGGCCCGGGCAGCGCGCGGTGCCCGGAGTACGTGCGCAGCAGGTCGAGGTACTCCGCGGTGGAGTACGGCAGCTCCCGCTCGTAGCGGTGGAACACCGGCGCCGCGAAGCGCTCCTCGCCGGCGAGGTCGTCGCGGTCCTCGGGGACGGCGGAGGCGGGCCGCAGCCGCAGGCCGGGCGGCGTCGCGGGGTCGAAGCGCTCGTAGCAGCCCTGGACCTCGGCGAAGAACTCCTCGCTGCCGCCGGCGACGTGGTGGGTGCGGACGGTGGCCAGCACCCCGCCCGGGCGCAGCGCGTCCGCCGACCTCGGCACCCGGATCGCGGGGTCGACCCAGGCGAACGCGGTGGCGGCGAGCACCACGTCGAACGGCTCCGGCGGCAGCGGCCACTCCTCGAACGCCGCGTTCACGACGGTCACGTCCGGGAACCCGGCGAGGTTGCGGCGCGCCACCCGGGCCATGTCCGCGCCCAGCTCGACGGCGGTCACCCGGCAGCCGCGCCGGGCCAGCGGCACGGTCGCCTGCCCGGTGCCGCAGCCGATCTCCAGCACCCGGCACCCCGGGCCGAGCCCGGCGGGGGCGGCGGTGGCGAGGTCGTCGTACATCGCCGGCGGATAGCCGGGGCGGGCGCGGTCGTACAGCTCCGGCGCCTCGGTGAAGGTCCTGCGCAGCCGTTCGCGTTCGGTCTCTGTCACCGCCCCACCTTATGATCGGATTCCGGCCGGGCACCGCCGTTCATCCGGCTGCCGCGAGCGAGAGGAACACCCTTGATCCGACGCGAGAGTTACTGCGGCGGCCGGCTGGTGAAGGAGGTCGAGCAGGTGCCCGGCGGCCGCGGTCGCGCCGGTTTAGCGGCGCCGCGCGCCGACGGGCCGGCGCTGTGGCTGCTGGACGGCGAGCGCGTGGAGCCCGCGGAGGCGGAGGCGTTCTGGGTGGTGTGGACCTCGGGGCGCGGCCGGCATCCGCTGGGTGAGACGGCGCGGAGCTGGCCGGCGCGGGTGCTCGCGGCCGCGATCGTGCTGTGGGTGGTGACGCTGGTGCTGACGCAGTTCGAGTGAGGGCCGGGCGGGCGCGCGGCGGTCAGTCGTCCCCGTCGTCCTCACCGCCCTCGTCGCCCTCGCCGTCCTCGTCCCGGCCGCCGGCGTCACGCCCGCCGGAGTCACCGCCGCGGTCCCCGCCGGCGTGGTCGCCGCGGCCGGGGTCGCCGCCGGGACCGGTGCGCCGCTCGCAGTAGCCGGCGACGGCGTCCGCGCCGCCGGCCCTCCGGACGAGCAGGTTCCATGACTTCTTGTCGCCCGGCTTCGCCTCGCCGTCGCGCGCGGCGAGGTACTGCTCGCACAGCCGCTCCACGTGCCTGGCCCGCGCGGTCGGCTCCTCCCCGGGGCCGCCCGCCGCCGCGCCCTCGCCCGTCCGCCCGTCCGGCTCGCCGGCGCCGTCGGCTCCGCCCCGGGGCTCGGCGCCGTTCGTCGCGCCCGCCGTGCCGGGCGCGTCGCGTCTGCCCTCGGGCCTGTCCCCCGCCCGGTTGCCGCCCGCGGACGCGGTGCCCTCGTTGGCGTCGCCGCCTCCGGTACGGTCCGGGCCGCCGGTGGCCGTCGGTGAGACGGCGGGGCCGGGGGACGCCTCCGGGGCGGCGGGGGCGCCGCGCAGGGCCGTCCCCGCCCCGAAGGCGACGCCGCCGAGGACGCAGCCGGCGGCGGTCACCGCGGCCGCGGTGCGCAGGCGCCGCAGCCGCCACGGCGCCCGGGGTGCGGGGGCGGCGGCCAGGAGGGGCGCGATCCGTACGACGGTCTCGGCCGGCCCCGGCGGCAGCGGCGCCCGGGGCGGGTCGCCGCCGGGCCGGGTGCCGCGCGGGGCGTGGCCGGTCCGCGCGTGTCCGTTCGGCGTCCGGCCGTTCACCGCCTGCCCGTTCACCGCCTGCCCGTTCGCCGCGTGGCCGTTGCGCGCGGGCCCGGCGGCGCCGGCGGACTCGGCCGACCGGGCGGCGCGGAACGCCGCCAGCGCCGCCCGCTCGCCGGGGAGTTCGGCGTCGGGCGCCGGCCGGCCGGCGCGGGCGGCGGTCTCCAGCAGCGCGGCCAGCCGCTCGGCGGTGTCCCGGTCGGCGGGCGGCAGCGCCGGGCCGGCGTCCAGCGGCTCGCCGTCGAGCAGCCGCTCGGCGGCGATCCGGTCGAGCCAGGTGTTCCGGTCGTCGTCGCCCATCACATACCCCTGAGCATCCACGTGGCCGTGCAGGCGGCGTCGCCCGCCGGTTCGCCGGTCAGGCAGGCACCGGCCGCGGCCTCGCCGAGCTGGTCCGCCAGCCGGCGCACGCCGCGGTGGGCGGCGGAGCGGGCCGCGGCGGGGCTCGTACCGAGCACGTAGGCGGCCCTCTCGGCGTCCAGCCCCACGATCGCCCGCAGCGCGACGGCGTCGGCCTCCGCGCGCGGCAGCCAGGCGATCAGGGCAAGGGTACGCCCGCTGTCCGGCCGCCCCGGGTCCCCGTCCGGGTGCCGCGCGCGGCCCGGGGCGGCGGGGTGCCGGGGGTCCGGGGCGGGCCGCGGCCGCGCCAGCGCGCGGGTGCGGGCGGTCCGGGCGCACCAGGCGCGAAAGCTCATGGCGTCGCCGGTGAACGCGCCGAGGTCGCGGGCGATGTCCTGCCAGGCGGCCGCGGTGACCTCCGCCGCATCGCCGTCGCCCTCGGCGTCGCCGACGAGGGTGCCGACGTAGCGCAGCAGGCGGGGTTGCACGGTTCGGTACAGGTTCACAAACGCGGCCTCGTCGCCTGCCTGAGCGGCACGTATCGCCTCCGGGAGCGGCTCGTCAGCGTCCGTCATGCCGGGTCAGCCCGCTCGTGGCACTCTGCTTCGGCGCACACACAACGGATCCATCCGGTATGCACCCCCCAGGTGCCGGTTTCGGGAGGCCGACCACGTGCCTTCGCTGTCCGCCCGCGCGGAAGAGCACGCTACGGCCCGCCGCAGGATCGCGTCCAGTCCGCGCGCACCAGGCCACGCCCCCGGGGACACAAGGGAGTTGCCGCACCCCGGGGGACGGGTGCGGGAGCACCGCCCGGGTGGTCATTGATCTTCGGCGGTCCGCGGCCCGGGGCGGTGGCCGTGGCCGGGGAGCAGGCGGTGGTGGACGGGCGCGAAGAGCTGGTCCGGGGCGGCGGGCACGTCGGTGCCGGGGCGCGGTTCGCCGCCGGAGACCGGCAGCTCGGCGGCCGCGGCGAGCACCGCTGACCTGGCCCGTTCGCTGCGCGGCCGGCCCCGGGGCGCGGGGGGCCCGCCCGTCTCGCCCATGCCCGCCTCCGGTGTCCGCCCTATACTGAACGGGCCGTACGAAAGGGAAGGGGCACGTGTGACCAGCGTTCCGGTCCGCAGGCTCAACGACGGTACGAAGCTCCCCGCGCTCGGCCTCGGCACGTACCCGATGGACGACGCGCAGGCCGAGCGGGCGGTCGCGGCCGCCCTGGAGTCGGGCTACCGGCTCGTCGACACCGCGCTCAACTACGGCAACGAGACCGGCACCGGCCGCGGCATCGCCCGCAGCGGCGTCCCCCGCCAGGACGTCGTCGTCACCACCAAGCTCCCCGGCCGCCACCACGGCTTCGAGCAGACGCTCGCCTCCTTCGAGGAGTCCCGCAAGCGGCTCGGGGTGGGATACGTCGACCTGTACCTGATCCACTGGCCGCTGCCGCGCGTGGACCTCTACGTCGACTCCTGGCGCGCGATGATCAAGCTGCGCGAGGAGGACCTCGTCCGCTCCATCGGCGTCTCCAACTTCACCGTCGCCCAGCTGGACCGGCTGGAGCGCGAGACCGGCGTGCTGCCCGCGGTCAACCAGATCGAGCTGCACCCCCACTTCCCGCAGGAGGAGCTGCGCGCGCACCACGCCGCCAAGGGCATCGTCACCGAGAGCTGGAGCCCGCTCGGCCGCGGCACCGACGTGCTGGCCGACCCGGGCATCGCCCGGGTGGCCGGGGCGCACGGCGTGACGCCCGCCCAGGCGGTGCTGCGCTGGCACGCGCAGCTCGACGCCGTCCCGGTGCCGAAGTCGGCGGACCCGGCGCGGCAGCGCGAGAACCTCGACGTGTTCGGCTTCGAGCTGTCCGCCGCCGAGATGGCCGCGGTCGCCGGCCGCCCGGAGCGCCGCGTGGGCGGCGATCCTGAGGTGCACGAGGAGTTCTGACCGGCCGGCGGCCCGTACCGTACGGACCGTACGCGCGGCGCGTTCCGCGGCCGCGGCGCAGAGCACGGAGGAGTCCCGAAGGTGAGAGCAGCGGTTCTGGGAACGGGCGTGATGGGCGCGGGCATGGCGCGCTCGCTGCTCCGCGACGGCGTCGGGGTGACGGTGTGGAACCGCACGCCGGCCCGCGCCCGGCCGCTCGCCGACGACGGCGCGCGGGTCGCGGCGAGCGCGGCGGACGCGGTGGCCGACGCGGACGCGGTGCTGGTCGCGCTGTACGACGCGGAGGCGGTCCTCGGCGTGCTGGGCGAGGCGCTGCCGGCGTCGGCGCCGGAGACGGTGTGGGTGCAGTCGGCCACCATCGGCGCCGACGCGACCCGGCGGGCCGTCGCACTCGCCGCCGGTGCGGGCCGCACGCTGGTGGAGGCCATGCTGCTGGGGACGAAGCAGCCCGCCGAGACCGGCCGGCTCACCCTGCTGACGGCGGGCGACCCGGCCGTCTTCGCCCGGATCGAGCCGCTGACCGCGGCGGTCTCGGTGAAGTCGGTGTGGGCCGGCCCGGAGGTCGGCGCGGGCACGGCGCTGAAGCTGGCGTGCAACGCCTGGGTCGCGTCGGTCACGGCGGCGTCGGCGCAGTCGCTGGCCCTGGCGGGGGCGCTGGGGCTGGACCCGAACCTGTTCCTCGCGGCGATCGACGGCTCGCCCACGGACTGCCGGTACGCGCACGTGAAGGGCGCGGCGATGCTGGCCGGCTCGTACGAGCCGCAGTTCGCGCTCGACGGCGCGCTGAAGGACATCGGCCTGATCGACGACGCGGCGCGCGGCGCCGGGGTCGACACCACGCTGCTGGACGCGCTGGAGGCGCTGTTCGGACAGGCGTCCCGGGCGGGGCACGGGGGCGAGGACATGGGCGCGGTGTACACGAGCTTCGGCGGGGCGGAAGGCGCGGGCGGCGCGGCGGGCGGCAGCGGCGGCTGAGCGGCGGTACGGGGCCGGGGCTCCCCGGCCCCGTACCGCCGGGCGCGCGCCGGGCTCAGCCGGTGCCGCAGACCAGGTCGTCGGGCGCCGACAGCGTCGAGCCGCCCGTGCCCGTCATCCCCACGGTCACCGACCCGCCGGCCGGGATCTCCCGCGTGTACGCCGCCGGGGTGACGGTGACCGCCGTGCCGCTCTGGCCGACGCTGCCGCCCCATGCATGGGTGACTGTGTGGCCGCCGGCGAAGGTCCAGGTCAGCTCCCAGCCGTCGATCGGTGTGGCGCCGGTGTTGGCGACGGTGACCTCGGCCTGGAAGCCGCCCGGCCAGGAGTTCACCACCCGGAACTCCGGGGTGCAGCCGTCGGCCGGCGCCGGGCCGCTGCCGGTGGTGGCCGTGACGGTGGCGGAGCGCGGCGAGACGTTGCCGGCGGCGTCCCGGGCGCGTACGGCGAAGGTGTACGCCGTGTCGGGGTCGAGGCCGGTGACGGTGACCGAGGTGCCGGTGGTGCCGGCGACCCGGTCCTCCGCGGTGCCGGTGACGGCGTAGACGTCGTAGCCGGTGACGGCAACGTTGTCAGCGGCCGCCGGCCAGCTCAGCGTCGCCGAGTCGTGGGTCACGCCGGTGACCGCCGGGGCGCCGGGGGCGGTGGGGGCCTCGGTGTCGCCGGTCCCGCCGCCGTAGACGGTGGCCTCCTTCGCGGTGGCGACGATGCCGTTCTCGCCGTGGAAGATGCGCCGGCCCCAGTCCGTCAGGGCGGCCGGGTCGAAGTCCGTGACCATGTCGAGGTACTCGACGCCGCCGCCGTTGCCGCTGTAGGACCAGCCGAGGTAGCCGAGGCCCAGTTCCCGGGTGACGCGCAGGATGGCGTCCTCGTCGGGGTTGCCGTCGGAGTGGTCGTGGCCGAACTCGCCGACCGCGATGGGCAGTCCGGCGGAGGTGAAGGCGGTGAGGTAGTCCTCGATCTCCGCGGCGGTGTCGTAGACGCCGTACATGTGGATGGAGAACAGCACGTCGTCCTGGGGGTCGGAGTCGGCGACCGCGCGGGCGTTGGTGCGCATGGTGCCGGTCCAGTCCTGGCCCCAGTTGGGGGCGTCCACCATCAGGGTGTGCTGGAAGCCGGCGTCCCGCAGCCTCGCGATGGCGCCCTGGGTGTCGGCCGTCCAGCGTTCGTAACCCTGGTTGCCGTGCGGCTCGTTGCCGAGGTTGACGATGACGTAGTCCTCCTGGCCGACGAGGGCGTCGCGGACGCTGATCCAGTAGTCGGCGGCGCGGTCGAGCGAGACGGCGGCGGCCTCCTCGCCGTAGCCGGTGGTGTCATGGACCTCCAGCACGCAGATCAGGCGGTTGGCCTTACAGGTGCTGACAACGTTGTCAACATCGGCGACGTCGTTGCGCGTCCAGCGGTCGCCGGAGGACAGCACCACGCGCACGCTGTTCGCGCCCAGCTGCTTGATCTCGCGCAGCGAGTCCAGCTCGCCGGTGTACCAGGCGTGCGGGTGGTTCACGCCGCGCAGGACGAAGTCGCTGCCGTTGCCCTCCACCAGCCGGCCGCCCTCGGTGTGCAGCCCGACGGCCGCGGCGGCGGGCGCGGCCTGCGCGCCCGGGCCGAACCCGGCGACGGCGGCGGCCAGGCCGAGCAGGGCGGCGAGCAGGGCGCGTGCGGGGGCGGTGCGGGATCTCGTTCTCCGTGCACTCATGTGCGGCTCCTCGCGAGTCGGTCGGCGTTGGAATTGGGAGCGCTCCCATATATCCCGTCATCTCGACGGTGCGTCAAGTCCCGCGGCGGCGGCGGTTGCCGCGGCGTGTCCCGTACGGGCCGAAGGCGCCCCGCGCTGTCGGCGGCACCCGGTAGGTTCGGGGGGAACGCCGGGGCGACCGAGGAGCCGACTCATGCCGCAGCCGCCGGAGAACACCGCGGACGCAGAGCCCGCCGCGGACGCCGGGCCCGCCGACCTGGTGGTCGAGGGCTGCACCGCGCTCGTCCACGACGCCGCCGGCGAGGTGGCGTTCGCGAAGGACGCCGGGATCGTCATCCGGTCCGGCGCGATCGCCGCGGTGACCTCCGCCGCCCGGGCGGCCCGGGTGCCGGCGGCGGAGCGCATCGACGCCCGCGGCCAGGTCGCCATGCCGGGCCTGGTCAACTGTCACACGCACGCGCCGATGGTCTTCCTGCGCGGCTTCGCCGAGGACGTGCCGGTCGAGGAGTGGTTCAACGACTGGATCTGGCCGGTGGAGAGCAATCTGACCGACCGGGACGTCGAGTTGGGCGCGCTGCTGGCCTGCGCCGAGATGATCCGCGGCGGGGTGACGACGTTCGCCGACCACTACTTCGCCATGGACCGGGTGGCCGACGCGGTCACGGCCGCCGGGCTGCGCGCCGTGCTCGGCCTGGCGTACTTCTCCTCCCAGGGCGCGGCGGGCCGCCGGGCGTCGCTGGAGTTCGCGCTGCGCCGGGCCGGCGGGGCGGACGGGCGGATCACCACGTGCCTGGCGCCGCACGCGCCGTACACCGTGACGGACGACGACCTCAGGGCCACCGCCCGGCTCGCCCGGGAGCACGACCTGCTCGTCCATCTGCACGCCGCGGAGAACCGGGAGCAGACCGAGACCAGCCTCGCCCGGCACGGCCGCACGCCCGTCGAGGTGCTGGAGCGCTGCGGCCTGCTCGACACCGCGGTGCTCGTGGCGCACGGCACGGGGCTGACGGACGCCGACGTCGCCCTGCTGGGCCGGGCGCCGGCCGCCGGGGTGGCGACGGCGCCGCGCGGCTATCTGAAGTTCGGCTGGGACCCCACGCCGGTGCGCGCGCTGCGCGCGGCCGGGGTCCCGGTGGGCCTGGCGACCGACGGGGCCGCGTCCAACAACACGCTCGACGTCTGGGAGAGCATGGCGCTCACCGCGCTGGTGCAGAAGTCGGCGGAGCGGGACGCCACCTGGGCCACCGCCCGCCAGGTGCTGCACCACGCGACGACGCAGAGCGCCCGGGTCGTCGGCCTCGGCGACCGGGTGGGCTCGCTGGCGCCCGGCCGCCGGGCCGACCTGATCCTGGTGGACCTGACGGGCCCGCACACCCAGCCCGTGCACGACCTCGCCGCCACCCTGGTGCACAGCGCCCGCGCCGGCGACGTGCGCACGACGATCGTGGACGGCCGGGTCCTCATGCGCGACCGGCGGCTGCTGACGGTGGACGTGGCGGAGGTCGCGGCCGAACTCGCGCCGCGCCTCGCGGCGCTGACCGAGCGCGGCCACGGCCGCCGGATCCAGAGCTACGACACGTGAGGCGGGCCCGGGCGGGCCGCGACGCGGTGCCCGGCGCGGGGACGCGGACGCGGTCGGCGACGAGGTGATACGGGAGGACGGCGCCGCCCGCCCGCGGAGCCCGAACCCACGCCCGCCGGCGAAGCGGGCACCGAACGGGCACGCGTCCCGGCCGGGGCGGGCACGCGCGGCGCGCGCCGGGGACGGGCAGCGGCCCTCTCCCAGCGGCGATACGGCGGGGGAAACGGGCACAGTCGGTCATGACCTGCTGTGCATCAGGGCTGGCAGGTGAGGTGGGCCGCCGGTAGAAATGCCTTCGTAGAGCCCGAACGGGCAGGGCAACGCCCTCCTTACTGCCCCCCACAGCCAAACCGCGAAGGCAGGTGGTCGTCGTGGACGGAGAAGAACGCCGGCGGGTCATCCTGGAGACCGCCCGGCGCGCCGGCAAGGTGGACGTCGCCAAACTGGCCGCCGACCTGGGCGTGTCGCGCGAGACCGTGCGGCGCGACCTGACGCTCCTGGAGGACCACGGGCTGGTCCGGCGCACGCACGGCGGGGCCTACCCCGTGGAGAGCGCGGGGTTCGAGACCACGCTCGCGTACCGCACGACCATGCACGTACCGGAGAAGTCCCGCATCGCCACCGCGGCGGCGGAGCTTCTCGGGGACGCGGAGACCGTCTTCGTCGACGAGGGCTTCAACCCGCAGCTCATCGCCGAGGCGCTGCCGCGTCCCCGCCCGCTGACCGTCGTCACGGCCTCGCTCGCCACCGCGAGCGCCCTGGCCGGGGACGACCGGGTCACGGTGTTACTGCTCGGTGGCCGGGTGCGCGGCGGCACGCTGGCCACCGTGGACCACTGGACGACGCGGATGCTCGCCGGCTTCGTCATCGACCTGGCGTACGTCGGCGCGAACGGCATCTCCCGCACGTACGGGCTGACCACGCCCGACCCGGCGGTCAGCGAGGTGAAGGCGCAGGCGATGCGCGTCGCCCGGCGGAAGGTCTTCGCCGGGATCCACACGAAGTTCGGCGCGGTGAGCTTCTGCCGCTTCGCGGAGGTCTCGGAGTTCGACGTGATCGTCACCGACACCGGGCTGCCCGCCGCGGAAGCCCATCGCTACTCGCTGCTGGGCCCGCAGGTCATCCGGGCCTGACCGGCCCCCGGCGCGCTCCGGGTCCGCAGCCCCGCACCACTCCCCCGTCCCGCTACCCCGCGCAGGTCACGCCTCCCCGGACGAGCAGCAACCCGGGTGGCCCGGCTCCGTACGCCCCGAAACAGCCCCCGACCCCTTTGGGAGCACGCGATGCTCACACCGGCCCGCAGCAAGCGCACCATCCGCACTCTCGTGCCCGTGGCCACCGCCGCGGCCCTGCTCGCCGCCTGTAGCGGCGCGGGGGGCGGCGGCAGCTCCGGGGGCGACGACTCCGTCAACGTCGTCATGGTCAACAACCCGCAGATGGTGGAGCTGCAGAAGCTCACGGCCGAGCACTTCACGAAGGAGACCGGCATCGAGGTGAACTTCACCGTGCTGCCGGAGAACGAGGTCCGCGACAAGATCAGCCAGGACTTCGCCAACCAGGCGGGCCAGTACGACGTCGCCACCATCAGCAACTTCGAGGTCCCCTTCTACGCCGAGAACGACTGGCTGCTGCCGCTGGACGAGTACGCCGCGGACGACGCCGGGTTCGACCAGGAGGACATCCTCGCCCCGATGCGCGAGTCGCTGACGGCCGAGGACGGCAAGCTGTACGCCGAGCCGTTCTACGGCGAGTCGTCGTTCCTGATGTACCGGAAGGACGTCTTCGCCGAGCACGGGCTGAAGATGCCCGAGAAACCCACCTGGCAGCAGGTCGCCGACCTCGCCGCCGAGGCCGACGGCGCCGAGCCCGGCATGAAGGGCATCTGCCTGCGCGGCCTGCCCGGCTGGGGCGAGGTCATCGCGCCGCTGACGACGGTGGTCAACACCATGGGCGGCACCTGGTTCGACGAGAACTGGGAGGCGCAGCTGGACTCGCCGGAGTTCACCAAGGCGGTCAAGTTCTACGTCGACCTGGTACGCGAGCACGGGCAGGCCGGCGCGGCGCAGTCGGGGTACGCCGAGTGCCTGAACAACCTCACCCAGGGCGAGACCGCCATGTGGTACGACGCCACCGCGGCCACCGGCTCGCTGGAGGCGGAGGACTCCCCCGTCCGCGGCAAGATCGGCTACGCGCCGGCGCCGGTGGACAGGACCGAGAGCTCCGGGTGGCTCTACACCTGGGCGTGGGGCATCCAGAAGGCCTCGGAACGGCCCGAGAGCGCCTGGAAGTTCATCTCCTGGGCGTCGAGCAAGGAGTACGAGGAGCTGGTCGGCGAGGAGCTGGGCTGGGCCAACGCGCCCGCCGGCAAGCGGGCGTCGACGTACTCCAACCCGGACTACCTCAAGGCCGCGGGCGCCTTCGCCGACATCACCCGCGAGGCGATCGAAAGCGCCGACCCGCGCGACCCGGGCACCCAGCCGCGGCCCGCGCCGGGCATCCAGTTCGTCGGCATCCCCGAGTTCTCCGACCTGGGCACCAAGGTCTCCCAGGAGATCAGCTCGGCCATCGCGGGCAAGCAGTCCGTCGAGGAGGCGCTGGCGAACTCCCAGGAACTGGCCGAGGAGGTCGGCGAGGAGTACCGGGACCGATGAGCGCCCCCACCGCCGTACGCACCCGGCGCACCGCGCCCCGCGCGGGCCGGCCGGCCCCCCGCCGGCCGGGCCGCGGGGCCCGGGCCTGGGCCACCCGCGCGCCGCTGCTGCCGGCGCTGGTCTTCCTGATCGCGGTCACCCAGCTGCCGTTCGTGGCGACGCTGGTGATCTCCCTCTTCGACTGGAACTCCCTGCGCCCGGACGAGCGCAGCTTCACCGGGCTGGACAACTACAGCGAGGTGGCGAGCGACGAGAACCTGCGCGAGTCGGTGGTGACCACGGCGGTGCTGACCGCCGCGGTCGTCCTCGTCAGCGTGGTGCTCGGGCTGCTCATCGCGCTGCTGCTGGACCGCGCGTTCCCCGGCCGGGGCGTGGTGCGCACGCTGCTGATCGCACCGTTCCTGCTGGTGCCGGTGGCGGCCGCGCTGCTGTGGAAGCACGCGCTCTACAACCCCGAGTACGGCCTGTTCAACGGGGCCCTCACCTGGGTCGCGGAGCTGTTCGGCGACGACACGCCGCCGCAGCCGGACTGGGTGTCGGACATGCCCCTGATGGCCGTCGAGGCCGCGCTGATCTGGCAGTGGACGCCGTTCATGATGCTGATCCTGCTGGCCGGGCTGCAGAGCCGGCCGACGGAGATGGTGGAGGCCGCCCGGCTGGACGGCGCCTCGAACTTCCAGATCTTCCGCTACCTGACGCTGCCGCACCTGCGCCGCTATCTGGAGCTGGGCGTACTGCTGGGCTCGGTCTACATCGTCCAGAACTTCGACGCGGTGTTCACCATCACCTCGGGCGGGCTGGGCACCGCCAACCTGCCGTACACGATCTACCAGACCTTCTACCAGGCGCACGAGTACGGGCTGGCCTCGGCCGCCGGCGTGCTCGTCGTCATCGGCTCCATCGT
The DNA here is from genome assembly GCF_048656465.1 of Streptomyces sp. MAR4 CNX-425. NCBI lineage: Bacteria > Bacillati > Actinomycetota > Actinomycetes > Kitasatosporales > Streptomycetaceae > Streptomyces > Streptomyces sp. MAR4 CNX-425. Next base: position 50,292 of record NZ_JBMDLF010000002.1, read on the forward strand.
CATCGCGACCTTCGCGCTGCGCGTCGTGTCGTCCCTGTTCCGGGAGGAGGTGTCCCGCGCATGACCACGACCGTGACGGCCGCGGCCCGCGAGCCGGCCCGCACCGGGCGGGCCGCGCTGCCGCCCGCGCTGCGCCGGGCCCGGCGGCGCAGCGCCGGACTCGGGCTGCTCGCCTGGCTGGTCGGCATCGTGTTCTTCCTGCCCGTGGCGTGGATGGTGCTGACGTCGCTGCACGCGGAGACGGACGCGGCCGCCAACCCGCCGGCGGTCGCCGCGTCGCTCACGCTCGACGGCTACCGCACGTTCTTCGGCTCCGGCGGCGGCCCGAGCCCGTGGCCGGCGCTGCTCAACTCGCTGATGGCGAGCGTGTTCTCGACCGTGCTGGTGCTCGCGCTGGCGCTGCCGGCCGCGTACGCCCTGTCCATCCGGCGGGTGAAGCGCTGGACCGACGTGCTGTTCTTCTTCCTGTCCACCAAGATGCTGCCGGTCGTCGCCGGGCTCCTGCCGGTCTACCTGTTCGCCAAGAACACCGGGCTGCTCGACAACATCTGGCTGCTCGTCCTGCTGTACACGTCGATGAACCTGCCGATCGCGGTGTGGATGCTCCAGTCGTTCCTGGCGGACATCCCCGTCTCGATCGTGGAGGCGGCCCAGATCGACGGCGCCCGGCTGACCACGGTGCTGACCCGGGTGATCGCCCCGATCGCCGGGCCCGGCATCGCCGCCACGTCGCTGATCTGCTTCATCTTCAGCTGGAACGAGATGCTGTTCGCCCGGGTGCTCACGGGGGTGACGGCGGAGACCGCCCCCGTCTTCCTCACCCGCTTCATCACCAGTCAGGGGCTCTTCCTCGCCCAGGTCTGCGCCGCCTCCGTCGTCATCTCCCTCCCGGTGCTGGCCGCCGGGTTCGCCGCCCAGGACAAGCTGGTCCAGGGCCTGTCGCTAGGAGCCGTCAAATGAGGGCCGCCGTCATCGAAGCCCCGGGCACGGTCACCGTGACCGACGTCCCCGATCCCGTCCCCGGCCCCCGGGAGGTCGTCGTGGACGTCGCGGCGTGCGGGCTGTGCGGGACCGATCTGCACATCCTCCAGGGCGAGTTCGCGCCGACGCTGCCGGTGGTGCCGGGCCACGAGTTCGCGGGCGAGGTCGTCGGCACCGGCCGCGACGTCACCGAGGTGGCGGTCGGCGACCGGGTCGCCGTCGACCCGTCGCTGTACTGCCACGAGTGCCGGTACTGCCGTACGGGCCACGGGAACCTGTGCGACCGGTGGGGCGCCATCGGCGTCACCGTCGCCGGCGGGGCGGCGGAGTACGCGCTCGCGCCGGTCGCCAACTGCGTGCGGCTGCCGGACCACGTGCGCACCCAGGACGCGGCGCTGATCGAGCCGCTGTCGTGCGCGGTGCGCGGCTACGACGTGCTGCACAGCAGGCTCGCCGCGCACGTGCTGATCTACGGCACCGGGACGATGGGGCTGATGATGCTGGAGCTGGCCAAGCGGACCGGCGCCGCGTCGGTGGACGTCGTCGACGTCAACCCCGAACGGCTGGCCACCGCGCAGAAGGTGGGCTGCAGCCGGGCGGCCGCGTCGCCGGAGGAGTTCGGGCAGCCGCGGGGCTGGGACGTCGTCATCGACGCCACCGGCAACGCGGCGGCGATCCAGGACGGCCTGGGCCGGGTCGCGAAGGCCGGCACGTTCCTCCAGTTCGGCGTCGCGGACTACGCGACGACGGCCACCATCGAGCCGTACCGCATCTACAACCAGGAGATCACCATCACCGGTTCGATGGCCGTGCTGCACAGCTACGAGCGCGCCGCGGAGCTGTTCGCCGCCGACGTCCTCGACCCCGAGCTGCTCATCAGCGACCGGCTGCCGCTGGAGCAGTACCCGCGCGCGCTGGAGCAGTTCGCGGCCGGGAAGGGCCGGAAGATCGTGGTGGTGCCGTGACGGCCGGGGCGGGCGCGGGCGCCGTGTGAGACGGGTCTCAGCGGGTACGGCAAATGCCGATTCAGTACGCTACGCCCGTACTTGCCCGGTGGCAGACTGAGCCGTTGTCGGCAGACCCCTCCACGCCACGGAAGGACGGCGAGGAAAGGTGGCCATGATTGACTGCACGGCTTGCGGACGGTGGCACGACGCCGCGGGCGCGCCCTGGTGCACGGGCCCCGGGGTGACCGGCGGCCCGGTCCCGCCGCCGGAGCCGGGACCGGCCGTGCCGGGCCCGGACCCGCGGGACCTGGAGCTGTTCGCCGAGGGCCGGGCGGCGTACGCCGGCACCGACCCGTACCCGCACTCCCCCGCGGACGGCGACACCGCGGCACCACCCGCCGGCCCCGGCCGGGCCCGGCACGGCCGGGGCCGGCGGCGGCGCCCGCCGCGCGCGCGGCTCGCGGCGCTCGCGGCGGCGGGGGTGGCGGCGCTCTCCGGCGGGCTGGTCGCGGCGAACGTGCTCGGGGGCGCCGGCGCACCCGACGCCACCCGCGCCGAGGAGCGCCCCGACGACGGCCTCGGGCCGCTGCCGTCGGACGCCCCGGACACCCCCGGCTCGTCGCCGGCGACCGGCCCGGCGGTGGAGCGGCGGACGGAGGCGCCCGACCGCGCGCAGCGCTCGCGGCCGTCCACGGCGCCGCCGGCCACCCCGACGGCGGACCCGACGACGCCGGAGCCCGGCCCCAGCCGCGGCACCGAAGAGCCGGACAGCCCGTCGTCGACCGTCTCGTCGCGGGCGACGGTGTCGGCGCCGAGCGGCACGCCCTCCGGTTCGCAGTCCTCCTCCCCCACGGACTCGCCCACCCCGACGCCCACCGGCAGCGCGGGCGAGGACGGCGAACACGAGCGCACGGCCCCGGAGCACTCGGGCGGGTAGCGGCCGCACCCCTCGCCCGAACGGGCGAGGGCGACCCGGGGTGCGGACCGCCGCCCGGTCCGCGGGCGCGCCGCGTGCGGATGCGCGACGGGCTCGCGCGGGCGAGATTAGGGGGCATGGCCAGTGCCCACGCCAGCGAGCCCCTCGACGGCCGGCTCGACGCGCTGCTGCTCGGCGTGCTCTTCGCCCAGGCGCGTTCCGCGCTGCTGGTCTTCGACGCCGAGCTGCGCCTGCTGCGCGCCAACGCCTCGGCCCGGCGGCTCCCGGGCGTCCCGGACGAGCAGCCCGGCTGGGGCGGCGGGGACACGGAGTCCGCGGCATCCGCGGAGTCCGGTGGGTCCGCGGCGCCGGTCGCGCCCGCCGGCGCGCCGGCCGCCCGGGACGTGGGGGCGGTCGCCGACGGGGCCGAGCTGGACCGGCTGCTGCGGCACGTGCTGACGACCGGCGACCCGGTGCGGAACGTGCGGATGGCCGGCGGCGACGGCGGCGACCGGGTGCTGTCGGTCTCCGCGTACCCGCTGGCGGACGACGGCGCCGCCCCCGTGGGCGTGCTCGCCCACGTCCGCGACATCACCGACCGCAAGCGCTCCCGCTCCCGGCTGGAGCTGCTGTACACGGCGGAGGCGCGGCTCGGGGCGCTGCTCGACGTCGGCCGGGTGGCGCGGGAGCTGGCAGCGGTCGTCGTGCCCGCGCTGGCCGACACGGCGGTGGTCGACATCGTCGACGCGGTGTGGCGGGGCGAGCAGTCGGCGCCGGCGCCCGGTGCGGAGGAACTGGCGCTGCGGCGGGCCGGGGTGGCGCCCGGGGCGCACGCCACGGGGGGCGGGGTCGGCGCGCTGGTGCGCTATCCGTACGCCTCGCCGCAGTCCAGCGCGCTGACGGACCTGCGCCCGCGGCTCATCCGGGACCCGCCGGCCTCCGGCGCCGCGGAGGGCGCGCACTCCCTGGTCCTCGTCCCGCTGACCGCCCGCGGGTCCCTCCTCGGCCTCGTCAGCCTCTACCGCTCCGAGCGCGCCGCCGGCTTCGACGACGCGGACCTCCGGCTGGCCGCCGAGGTCGGCGAGGTGGCGGCGGTCAGCCTCGACAACGCCCGCCGGCAGACCCGCACCCACACCGCCGCCTCCGCCCTCCAGCGCAGCCTGCTGCCCGCGCAGCTGCCGGAGACCAGCGCCGTCGAGGCCGGTCTGGCGTACGTGCCCGGCACGTTCCCCGGCACGGGGGGCGCGGGCGGCGACTGGTTCGACGTCATCTCCCTGCCCGGTGCCCGGGTGGCGCTGGTGGTGGGCGACGTGACCGGCTCCGGGCTGCACGCCGCGGCCACCATGGGCCGGCTGCGTTCGGCGATCGGCACCATGGCCGGGCTCGACCTGCCGCCCGACGAGCTGCTGAGCCAGCTGGACGCCCTGGTGTCCCGGCTCATGGAGGAGCCGCCCGATCCGTTCGCCGACGCGGCGCCGGGCCGGACGGCGCCCGCGGCGACCTGCGTGTACGCCGTCCACGACCCCATCGCCATGCGGGTGACGCTGGCCCGGGCGGGCCATCCGCCGCCGGTGCTCGTCCGGCCCGGCGGCGGCACGGAGGTCGTGGACGCGGCGGCCGGGCCGCCGCTGGGCGGCGGCTCCCGCACGTTCGAGAGCACCGAGCTGGACCTGCCCGAGGGCAGCCTCCTCGCGCTCTACACCAACGGCCTGCTCCCCGACCGGCACGAGGACTCGCTCCCCCGCCTGTGCCGCGCGCTGGCCGACCAGGACCGCCCGGTGCAGGACCTGTGCGACGCCGTCGTACGGGACCTGCTGCCCGCGCGCCCGAACGACGACGCGGTGCTGCTGGCGGCCCGGCTGCGTGCGCTGCCGCCGGAGCACGTGGTCTCCGTCCAGCTGCCGGCGGGCCCCTCGGCCCTCGCCGACGCCCGGGACCTGGTGCGCCGGCGGCTCACGGACTGGGGGCTGCGGGAGCTGGCGCTGCCGGCCGAGCTGATCGTCAGCGAGCTGCTCGCCAACGCGGTCCGGCACGCCCCCGGCCCCATCGGGCTCAAGCTCATCCGCCAGTCGGTCCTGACCTGTGAGGTCTCCGACACCAGCCACGCCGCGCCGCATCTGCGGCACGCCACGAGCAACGACGAGGGCGGCCGCGGGCTGTTCCTGGTCGCCCAGTTGGCGGACCGCTGGGGAGTCCGCTTCACCCCGCGCGGCAAGGTCGTCTGGACGGAGCAGGAATTCCCGGACGCCTGAGCCCTTAGTGACGTGGCTCACACCGATCCCGGTCCGTGTCACATTCCGCCTCCTGATCCTGTCCTAGGAGTGAGTGCACCAAGGAGGCAGGAGCAACCGCATGTCCGTAACACAGGCGGAAGACTCATCGCGCGGCGCGATGGGCACCCGTCCGCCCGGCCGGACGTCGTCCGGTGAGCGCTTCGCCGACTGGGCCGACGGCCGGCTCGGACTGCACGGCGCCGGGAAGAGGTACGCCAGGAAGGTCTTTCCGGACCACTGGTCCTTCCTGCTGGGCGAGATCTGCCTCTACAGCTTCATCGTCATCATGCTCACCGGCGTCTACCTGACGCTGTTCTTCAACCCCTCCATGAACGAGGTCGTGTACGAGGGCTCGTACGCGCCGATGAACGGCGTGCGGATGTCCGAGGCGTACGCCTCCACCCTGGACATCTCGTTCGACGTGCGCGGCGGTCTGCTGGTGCGTCAGATCCACCACTGGGCCGCGCTCATCTTCGTCGCCGGCATGGTCGTGCACATGATGCGGCACTTCTTCACCGGCTCGTTCCGCAAGCCGCGCGAGATCAACTGGCTGTTCGGCTGGCTGCTGCTCTTCATCGGCCTCTTCGAGGGCCTCCTGGGCTACTCGCTCCCCGACGACCTGCTCTCCGGCACGGGACTGCGCTTCGTCGAGGGCGCCACCATCTCCACCCCGGTGATCGGGACGTACCTGACGTTCTTCCTCTTCGGCGACGAGTTCCCCGGGCACGAGATCATTCCACGGTTCTACGCCCTGCACATCCTGGTGCTGCCGGGGATCATGCTCGCCCTGCTGGTGGCGCACCTGATCCTGGTCTTCTACCACAAGCACACCCAGTGGGGCGGCCCCGGCAAGACCGAGAAGAACGTCGTCGGCGCGCCGTTCATGCCGGTGTACGTGGCCAAGGCGGGCGGCTTCTTCTTCCTGGTCTTCGGCTTCATCGCCTTCCTCGCGGCGGTCGCGACCATCAACCCGATCTGGAACGTGGGCCCCTACCGACCAGACCAGGTGTCGACGGGCGCCCAGCCGGACTGGTATCTGGGCTTCGCCGAGGGCATGGTGCGCATCATGCCCGGCTGGGAGATCAACGCCTGGGGCCACACCCTCGCACTCGGGGTGTTCATCCCCATCGCCCTCTTCCCGCTCATGCTGATCGCGATCGCCGCGTACCCGTTCATCGAGGCGTGGATCACCGGCGACAAACGCGAGCACCACCTGCTCCAGCGGCCGCGCAACGTGCCGGTGCGCACGGCGCTCGGCACCTCCTGGCTGGCGCTCTACGTCCTGTTCCTCATCGGCGGCGGCAACGACATCTTCGCGACGCACTTCCACGTCGCGGTCAACCACGTGACCTGGGCCCTGAGAGTCGCGGTCGTGGTGGTGCCGGTGCTCACCTTCATCGTCACCAAACGCATCTGCCTGGCGTTGCAGCGGCGCGACCGCGACAAGGTGCTGCACGGCCGCGAGACCGGCATGATCAAGCGGCTGCCGCACGGCGAGTACATCGAAGTGCACGAGCCGCTGCCGCAGGAGGAGCTGCACAAGCTCACCTCCCACGAGCAGCCGCAGCCGTACGAACTCGGCCCGGAGACCGACGCCAACGGCGTCCGCCGGCCACCGGTGGGCCTCACCGGCCGGCTGCGCGCCAGACTGGCGCACGCCATGTTCGGGCCGGGCACACAGATCCCGAAGCCGACCATCGAGGAGTACCGCGCGGTCGCCCACGACCACGAGCACGCGGAGCTGCCGGCCGGCGACGGCTCCCGCGAGCTCGAACCCGCGGAGGAAAGCCCGGGCGGCCACTCGTCCGGATGAGGTACGGCCCCCCGACGGCCCTCATCCGACACCGAGGCAGGCCCCCGACCGGGTGGGGCGCGGACCCCCGACCGCGCCCCACCCGACTTCTTGGTTAGGCTACCCTAAGTTCCGTCGAGCGAAGGGTGGCGACCGCCGTGCGCGCAGAGGTGTACCGGGACCGGTGGGGAATCCCCCACATCCGCGCCGCCGACCCCCGCGAACTCGCCCACGCGCAGGGGCACAACGCCGCCGTCGACCGCGCCTGGCAGCTGGAGACCGAGCGGCACCGCGCGGCCGGCACCGCGGCCGCCTTCCTGGGCGCCTCCGCCCTCGACTGGGACGTCCTCGTCCGCCGCGTCCGGCTCGACGACACCGCGCGGCGCTGCTTCCGGTGGCTGGCCGAGGAGGACACCGGGACCGCCGGCTGGCTCTCGTCGTACGCCGACGGGGTCAACGCCGGGCTCGCCGAAGGCGCCGCGGCGGCACCGGAGTTCGCCGCGGCCGGGCTCGCGCCCGGACGCTGGTCGCCGTGGACGCCGCTGGCCGTGTGGCTCTCCACCCACCTGCTCTTCGCCGGCCTTCCCGCCAAGCTGTGGCGCCAGGTGGTCGCCGAGCGGCTGGGCGCGGCGGCGGTGCCGCTGTTCGCCGCCGACGGGCCGGTGACCGCGGGCAGCAACGGCTGGCTGGTGACCGGCGAGCGGACCGCCGGCGGCGGCGCGCTGATCGCCGGTGACCCGCACCGGTTCATCGAGGACCCCGGGGTGTACCAGCAGGTCCACCTGGCCTGCCCGGAGTACGACGTCGTCGGCTTCGCCGTCCCGGGCGTCCCCGGGCTGCCGCACTTCGGCCACACCGGCGGCGTCGCCTGGGCCATCACCCACGCGATGGCCGACTACCAGGACGTCTACCGCGAGCGGCTGCGCCGCCGCGCGGGGCGGGTCGAGGCGCTGGGCCCGGACGGCTGGCGCCCGGCCGCGGCGCACTCCGAGACCGTCGAGGTGGCCGGCGCGGCGCCGGTCCGGGTCGAGGTCGTGGAGACCGGCCGGGGGCCGGTGTTCGCCGGCGGGCCGGAGGGCGGCGGGGACGGCGAGTGGGAGGCGCTGAGCCTGCGGTACCCGCCGCGGGTCTACGGGGACCTGGGCTTCTCCGCGCTGCCCGCGCTGCTCGCGGCGCGCCGCGTCGCCGACGTGGACGCGGCGCTGGACCGCTGGGCGGAGCCGGTCAACGTGGTGCTCGCCGCCGACACCGAGGGCGGGCTGCTGCACCGCGTCGCCGGCGCGGTGCCGGTCCGCGACGAGGCCAACCTGCACGGCGCCGTGCCCGCGTGGGAGTCCGCGTACGAGTGGCGCGGCCGGTACGCGCCCATGCCGGCCGTGCCCGTGACCGGCGGGACGGCGGTGATGGCCAACGAGCGCGGCCCGGCCGCCCCGTTCGGCGCCGAGTTCGCCCCGCCGTACCGCGCGGAGCGCATCCGCGCGCTGCTGGCCGGCGGCGAGCGGTGGCGCGCCGGGGACATGGCCGCCGTCCACACCGACACCTACACCGCCGCGGCCGGGCCGCTGCTCGACCTGCTCGCCGGGGCCGGCGGACTCGGCCCCGCCGCCGGCGAGCTGCGCGACCGGCTGCTGCGCTGGGACCGGCGGATGGACGCCGGCAGCGCCGACGCGCTGGCGTACGCGCGGCTGCGCTCCGCCGTCGTACGCGCCCTGGCCGCGCACCCCGCGCTGGCGCCGCTGGCGTCGCCGCCCCCGTACCCCGGGCCGCTGCTGCCCTGGCTCGACCTGCGCACCCGGATCGCGTACGCCCTGAACACCCTGCTCACCACCGACCGGCTGCCGGAGATCGACCGGCCCGCGCTGGTCCGCGCCGCCGCCGAGGAGGCCGCGGGACACCTGGCCGCGGCCGGGCCGGACGAGCCGGCGACCTGGGGCGAGGCGCACCGGCTGGCGCCGTGGCAGGCGCTGCCCGACGGGGACGCCGAGTGGCCGGGCCTGGCCGGCGACCACGACTGCGTGCTGGCCACCGCCGCCGTCCCCGGCGTCACCGACCGGTGCCTCCGCGCCCCCGCCGCCCGCTACGTCTGGGACGTCGCCCGCCGCGAGGAGAGCCGCTGGGTGGTCCCCTTCGGCGCCTCCGGGGTCCCCGGCTCCCCGCACCACCGCGACCAGCTGGAGCCGTGGCTGCGCGGCGGACTCGTTCCCGTACTCACCGACTGGCAGGCCCTCAAGGAGGGTTCCATGACGACCGCCCGCCCCGCGCCCCGCGACCGGACCCCGCGCTACGCGTGCGAGGCCGCGGGCCTCGGCGCCGTCCGCGTCGTGCCCGTCGACCCGGACGCGGACGCCGCGCTGCTGCACGGCTGGGTCACGGCGGAGCGCGCCCGCTTCTGGGGCATGACCGGGCTGTCGCGCCGGGACGTCCGCGACGTCTACGCCCACATGGACACGCTGACCACCCACCACGCCCACCTGATGTTGCTGGACGGCGAGCCGGTCGCGCTGCTCCAGACGTACGACCCGGCCGCCGACCGGGTCTCCGCGTGCTACCCGGTCGAGCCGGGCGACCTCGGCATTCACCTGCTCGTCGGCCCGGCGGCCGGTGCCGCCCGGCCCGGCTTCACCGCCGCGCTGATCCAGGCCGTCACCGGTTTCGCCGCGGCGGGCGGCGCGCGCCGCCTGGTGGTCGAGCCGGACGCGGGCAACGGCCCCGCGCTCGCCCGGATGCGCCGCGCGGGCTTCGTCACCGGTCCGGAGATCACGCTTCCGGAGGTCGACCTGCCGGAGGTGCACCTGCCGGCGAAGCGCGCCCGGCTCGCCTTCCTCCCGCTGTCCGGCGGCTGACCGGGGCGGTCACGGACCCGGGGGCGCGAGGCTGTTGCGGTACGGGGGCATGAAGCGCATCCGCGGCATCTGGTCGGCGAGCACGCCGCCGTCCACGACGAGCCGGGCCCCGGTGAGGTACGCGCCGGCGTCCGAGGCGAGCAGCAGCAGCGCGCCCACGCACTCCTCCGGCCGGGCGTAGCGGCCCAGCGGGATCCGTTCGCGGTACGCCGCCTCGAAGCCCTCCCGCGCCAGCGGGAACCCGCCGTCGATGGGGGTGTCGACCATGCCGGGCGCCAGGGTGTTGGCGGTGATGCCGTGCGGGGCCAGCTCCACCGCCAGGGTCTCGGTGAGCATCTGGGCGGCGGCCTTGGCGGCGTTGTAGTGGGCGAGGCCCGCCTCGGCGACGAGCGCGTTCTTCGAGGTGACCGTGATGATCCGGCCCGGGACGGCGTCGGCCACCATGTGTTCGGCGAGGCGCTGGGAGAGGAAGAACACGGCGTCGGCGTTGACGCGCATGACCCGCGACCAGCTCTCCTCGGTGATCTCGTTGAAGCGCTCCAGGGCCGCCGTGCCCGCGTTGTTGACCAGGATGTGCACCGGGCCGGCCGCCTCCCGGATCCGGTCGGCGAGCCCGGCCAGCTCCGGGAGGCGCGCGAGGTCCTGGCCGTACGTCCGCGCCCGCCGGCCGTGCGCCCGTACCGCCGCGGCCGTCTCCGCCAGCCCGGGGGCGTCCGGGAGGTCGACGAGGACGAGGTCGGCGCCCGCCTCGGCGAGCCCGGCGGCGAAGGCGCGGCCGAGGCCGCGGGCGGCGCCGGTGACGACGGCGGTGCGGCCGGCGAGGTCGAACCGCCCGGCGGCCGGCTCCCCCGGGCCGGGCCGCCCGTCCCCCGCGCCGGGCCGGCCGCCGGTCACGACAGCCCCAGCAGGTCGAGGGCCGGCCGGTGGATCAGCTTCTCCACCTCGTCGGCGTCCAGCGGCGGCAGCCCCGGGATCCCCGGGATCCGGGCGATCTCGCGCAGCCCGGCGACCGAGTCGTCGACCGTGGTGAACGGGTAGTCGCTGCCGAACAGCAGCTTGTGCCAGACGCCGTAGTCCTGCACCAGCCGCAGGCTGTGCCAGAGCTGGAACGGCCGGTAGTGCAGGGCGCTGACGTCCGCGTAGACGTGCGGGTGCTTGCGGATGACCGCGATGCACTCGCCCTCGAAGGGGTGGCCGAGGTGGGCGAGGACCATCCGCAGCCCGGGGTGGCGGATGGCGACCTCGTCCAGGTGCCGGGGCATCGCGTACGCGAGCGGGGCGGCGGGGACGAAGGTCGTGCCGGTGTGCACCAGCAGCGGCAGGCCGTGGCGTTCGGCGTAGCCGAAGAGGTCGTCGTACGCCGGGTCGGCGGGGTCGAAGCCGGCGTACATCGGCATCAGTTTGATCCCGCGCAGGCCCAGCTCCTGGTGGCCGTGGCGGAGTTCGTCCTGCCAGCCGGGCTGGGTGGGGTCGAGCGAGAGGTAGCCGGTCAGCCGGTCGGGGCGGGCCGCGGCGTACGCGGCCACCGCGGCGTCGTCGACCCACAGCCCGCTCCTGCGGGCCTTGCCGCCGACGACGATCGTGCGGGTGCCGGCGGGGGCGCCGGCGGCGTAGTCCTCCCAGCGCACCGTCAGGTCCACCTCGCCGGCGTGGGCGTGGGCGGCCGCGGCGCGGAAGGACTCGTCGAAGTCCGCGCCGGGCCGGAAGAGGTGGGAGTGGACGTCGGTGATCATGCGGGGGTGCTCCTGTCCCGTTTCTCCCAGCCGTCCTCGAACATGTTCCAGAAGCGGTGGGTCGGCGGGTGCTCGGCGAAGACCTCGTCGGCGAGTTCGACGCCGAGGCCGGGGGCGGTGGGCAGCCCGACGTGGCCGTCGGCGACGGGCAGCGCGCCGGGCAGGGCGTCGAAGACGTACGGCTCCAGCAGCCCGTCGAAGGTCTCCAGCACCTTGAGGTTGGGGATGCCGAGGGCCGCGTGTACGGAGACGGTGGTGCACAGCGGCGAGTTGGAGTTGTGCGGGGCGACGAGCATGCCGTGCGCGTCGGCGATGGCCGCGATCTTGCGCACCTCGGTGAGGCCGCCGGCCATGGACAGGTCGGGCTGGACGATGTCGACGGCGCCGGTGGCGAAGAGCTGCTTGTACTCGTAGCGGTCGTGGAAGTGCTCGCCGCCGGCGAGGGGGAACGGCGCGCGCAGGCGCAGTTCGGCGTAGCGCTCGATGTGCGTCCAGGGCAGCGGCTCCTCCAGCCAGCCGATGCCGTACGGCGCCAGCTCGTGCACCAGCCGTACCGCGGTCGGCATGGCGAAGCGGGCGTGGCCCTCGACGAACAGCTCGACGTCCGGGCCGATCGCCTCGCGCACCGCTTCGACGAGGCCGACCGAGCGGCGCAGCTCGGCGGGGCTCAGCTCGTGCAGCCCGGAGCCGAAGGGGTCGAACTTCAGCGCGCGGTAGCCCCGGGCGACGGTGTCGCGGGCCTTGGCGGCGAAGACGCCGGGGTCGCGCTCGCCGTCGTACCAGCCGTTGGCGTAGACGGGGACGCGGTCGCGGCAGGCGCCGCCGGTGAGGCGGTAGGCGGGGACGCCGAGCGCCTTGCCCATGAGGTCGTAGAGCGCCTGGTCGAGGCCGGAGAGGACGACGCCGCCGACGTCGCCGCCGCGCAGGAAGTCGCCCTGGTGCAGCCGCAGCCAGATCTCCTCGACGTCGAAGGGGTCGGCGCCGAGGAGGTGGCGGCGGGACATCGCCTCGGCGAGCGCGCAGACCTCGCGGCCGCGGTACGGGTGGGTGATCTCGCCGACGCCGGACAGGCCCTCGTCGGTGTGGACGCGGACGTAGCCGAAGTCGCGCCAGGCGGTGCCGAGCATCAGGGTCTCGACGCGGCTGATCCGGCCGGCCGGGCCGGTGGGGCGGGAGGTGTCGACGGTGAGCATCAGCGGGCCGCCCCGTCCCGCCCGGCCGCGGCGGCGGAGCCGGCGCGGGGCGCGCCACCCATGGTGGAGGCGTGCTCCAGGTCGCGGGCGCCGCCGTCGGCGAGTGCGGCGGCGACGGCCGTCTCGGTGGCTTCCAGCAGCCGGTCGACGTCGGCGTCGGTGTGGGCGTAGGAGAGGTGGCTGCGTTTGAGGTTGAGCGGCAGCTCGAAGATCCCCTGCGCCAGCAGCCGGCGGCGGTAGCCGACGAAGAGCCCGGCGTCGTTGGCGAGCAGGTCGGTGTACGTCCGCGGGGTGCGCTCCGCGCCGCCGTCGTAGCCGGGCATGAAGTAGGTGACGAAGACCGAGCCGTGGCCGGTGACGGCGACGGGCACGCCGAGGCGCCGGTAGACGGTGCGCAGCCCGGCGCGTACCCGCTCGCCGAGGCGGAAGACGTGGTCGTGGACGGGCTCCTCGCGCAGCTTCTTCAGCGTGGCGAGCGCGGCGGCCACGACGGAGGGGTGGCCGTTGTACGTGCCGGCGAAGAACGCGGGGGCGCCGGGGCGGGTGGAGAACAGCTCCATGAGGTCGGCCCGGCCGCCGATGGCGCCGGCGGGGGCGCCGTTGGCGATGGCCTTGCCGAGGGTGGTGAGATCGGGGGTGACGCCGGAGACCTGCTGCCAGCCGCCGAGGGAGTGGCGGACGCCGGTGATGACCTCGTCGAAGACGAGCACGCTGCCGGCCTTCGCCGTCTCCTCGCGCAGGGTGGTCAGGAAGTCCGGGTACGGCAGGAGGGCGCCGACGTTGTGCGGGACGGGTTCGACGATGACCGCGGCGATGTCGTCGCCGTGCGCGGCGAAGCAGCGGCGCACGGCGGCGCTGTCGTTGAACGGCAGCACGAGGGTGGCGTCGAGGACCTCGGGCAGGATGCCGGCGGAGATGGGGTCGGCGCCGCCGACGCGGTCCGCGGCGGAGATCACGTTGAGGCTGACCGAGTCGTGCCAGCCGTGGTAGCAGCCCTGGAACTTGACCACCAGGCGGCGGCCGGTGGCGGCCCGGGCCACCCGCAGCGCGTGGAACGTCGCCTCGCTGCCGGTGCTGGTGAGCAGCACCTTCTCCAGCGAGGGCACCAGCTCGCAGAGCTCCTCGGCCAGCCGGATCTCGCCCTCGGTGACGCCGACGCCCATGTGCCCGAGCGCGGCGCCGGCCGCGGTGGCGGCGCGGGCCACGTCGGGGTCGTTGTGGCCGAGCAGCGGGGGGCCGAAGGCGGCGTGGTAGTCGGTGAACTCGGTCCCGTCCGCGGTGCGGAAGCGGGCGCCGCCGGTGCCGGCGACGACGAGTCCCGGCAGCCCCGGGATGCTGCGCTGGCCGCTGTTCACCCCGCCGGGCACGACCCGCTGGGCGCGCTCGGCGAGGGCTGCTCCGGCCCCGGCGGTGGTGGCGTCCGGGCCTGGGCTCATGGTGCGTGCTCCTTGCGTCGAGTGTCTCGGTTCCACGGGCCCTGCCCGGCCCGTGAACCCTTGGCGCCATCCGCCCGGCAGTCGTCGCAGGAAGGTGAAGAAGGTGGTGCGGGTGATGAGTTGAAGCTTTTTCAGAACGCTGTTCTGTCTTACCGAACAGAGCCAGACTCTACGGCCGAAAAAAGCGCCGGTCAACCCCTCGGGCTCGACGAAACCCCCGCCCTACCCCCTAGGCTGTTCGGTCATGACGAACAGAACGGATGCCGAGCGGCCGAAGTACTGGGTCAAGAGCGTGGGGCGGGCGGCCGAGATCCTGGAGGCCCTCGCGACCCCGCCGCCCGGCGACGGGCTCAGCGTCACCGAGATCGCCCAGCGCTGCGGCGTCTCCAAGAGCACCGCGTTCGGCACCCTGCAGACGCTGCGCGCCTTCGGCCTGGTCTCGGACGACGGCGAGGGCATGAGCCGGCGCTACCGGCTCGGCATGGGGCTGGCCCGGCTCGGCGACCGCGCCCGGTCCCAGGTCTCGCTGCGCCGGCTGGCCCACCCGGTGCTGCGCGACCTCAGCGCCCGTACCGGCATGGCCTCCCGCGTGGCCGTGCCGGAGGGCGGCCTGGCCGTCGTCGTCGACCAGGTCGAGGTCGACCACCGCGTCCGGCTCGACCTGCGCATGGGCGAGCGCGAACTCCCGCACTGCACCGGGCTGGGCAAGGCGCTGCTCTCGGCGATGCCCGAGGCCGAGGCGGCGGCCGTGATCGAGCGGCACGGCCTGCCGCGGCGCACCGACAGGACGATCACCGACCCGGACACGTTCCTGGCCCACCTGCGCGACATCGCCCGCGTCGGCTACGCGCTGGACGACGAGGAGGACGCCGAGGGGATCATCTGCATCGGCGCGCCGGTACGGGACGACCGCGGCGACTCGGCCGGGGCGGTCAGCATCACCGGCCTCAAGCTGGGCCTGCCGGCCTGGCGCTACCAGGAGCTGGGCGGCGACGTACGGGACGCGGCCCTGCGGATCAGCCGCGAGCTGGGCTGGCCGGGAGACGACGGCGGCCCGGACGCCGCGCCCCCGCGGACCGCCGCCCGCTAGCGCCCCCCGCCGCCGCGCGGCACCCCCGGCCCCGTCCGGGAGCCCCGCCCGGGAACCCCGCCGGGAAAACCGGCCCTTGACCGATCGGCGGGGGCCGCCGTACCTTTCCAGCCAACCGCCGAGACCTCCCGGTCACCGGCGCGACATCCACCGGACCCGTCCCCGGCACCTGCCCTTCCGCCCGGGACCGGCCACCGGCACCGCCGGCGGCCCGCGGTCCGTCCAGGCCATCCGCCGCCACGGC
The DNA here is from genome assembly GCF_048656465.1 of Streptomyces sp. MAR4 CNX-425. Taxonomy (NCBI): domain Bacteria; kingdom Bacillati; phylum Actinomycetota; class Actinomycetes; order Kitasatosporales; family Streptomycetaceae; genus Streptomyces; species Streptomyces sp. MAR4 CNX-425. The sequence continues at coordinate 65,740 of NZ_JBMDLF010000002.1, forward strand.
AGTCACCGCAGGAACGCTTCTCCCACCCGGACCTTCTCGGAAGGCGAAGTCCGCCATGAGCGTTCCGCAGCACCCGAGCACCGCCCGCCGCAGCATGCTGCGCGCCACCGGCCTGGCCGGGCTGGCCGCCGCCGGCGCCGCCGCGGCCACCTCCGGCACCGCCCAGGCCGCCGCCCCCGCCCGCGGGGGCGGCGGAAGCCGCCGGGGCGTCGCCGACTTCCGCGACTACGGCCACACCGGCCCCGAGCGGCCGGCCGACGACGCGCTGGACAGGATGCTCGCCGACCCGCGCGTCCACCGCATCGAGGCCCGCACCGACCTGCTCTTCACCCGCCGCCACACCACCGCACGCTCCGACGTCGAACTGGACTTCGGCGGCAACCGGATGCTCACCGAGGGCATCGAGAAGAACGGCCACGACAACCCGTTCGGCGCGGTGCTGTTCTTCCGCGGCGAGGTCACCGACACCGTGCACGAGCACACCCTCGGCGCCGCGCTGCCCGAGCTGTCCGACGTGTACGAGGTCGGCGACTCCGGCGCGTTCGGCGTCGGCCAGTGGTGGGCGGTCGAGTCGGACGCCGCCGGCTCCGGGAGGTACGAGAAGGAGATCCAGCGGCTCGTCCAGGTCACCGAGGTCGTCGACGCCACGCACATCCGCGTCGGCTACCAGACCGGCTGGCCGCTGGCCGCCGGGCGCACGCTGACCTGGACCCGCGTCAGACCCGTCGAGCGGGCGCACGTGCGCAACGTGGTCTTCGAGGGCGCCGGCGACGACCAGTACACCGGCTCGCACCCGGTGGCGTACGAGTACGCCGTCGGCTGCGACGTCTCCGGCATCGAGGCGACCGGCACCTTCTGGCCGGTGGTCATGCGCCGCTGGTGCACCCGGTTCCGTACCGAGAACTGCACCCTGGCCAACCCCAAGTCGGTCACCTACGGCGGCGCGGGCTACCTCACCCAGCAGATCTACTGCCTCTACGGGCACGTCACCGACTGCCGCACCTCCAACGCCCGCCACCTCAACGACTTCACCGCCTCCGCCTACTGCTACGTCACCAACTGCCACGGCGACGGCGACGACCAGGGCCCGTTCGTCACCCACGGGCAGTTCGAGCACGACCTCGTCTACACCGGCAACTCCGGCCTGATGACGTTCGCCAACTCCGGCGCCGCCTGGGGCGGCGCGGCCAAGCGGATCACCGTCCGCCGGCACGTGTGCTCCTGGTTCGTCGCCCGCGTCAAGGTCACCGACCTGACCCTGGAGGACGTCACCGTCCTCGGCAAGGAGTCGCTGGACGGCTCCGGGATGCTGTGGGTCAACGCCGACGGCGTGCAGCTGCGCGGCTGTACGGCCAGCGGCCCGCTGATCGTCTCCCAGTCCTCCGACCGGTCGGCGCGGCCGAACGTCATCGCCGACTCGGCGTTCTCCTTCGCGCCCGGCGCCGAGATCACCGCGCCCGGGGTCGGGGCCGCGCTGACCCTGGAGCGCGTCGTCCTCGACGGCGCCGCCGGCGCGGCCTTCCGCGGCACCGGGCCGCTGGTCCTCGACCACTGCCGGGTCACCGGCGCGCCGGGCGCCGGCCCCGTGTCGTACGCGCACGCCGACATCGCCGTCGAGGGCGGGGTGTTCACCGACACCGGGATCCGGCTGACCGGCGCGGGCGGGCAGCGGCTGCGGCTGGCCGGGGCGCGGCTGACCGGCACCAACAAGGCGGGCGCGCTGCTGTCCCGCGGCGGCGCGGAGCGTACGGTCACCTGGCAGCTCACCGGCGTCGACTCCACCGCCGCCGACGACGCCACCGCGCACCTCGCGCTCGACGGCGGCGTCAACCGCTACCGGGCGCAGGGCTGCACCTTCGCCGGCGGGCGGCTGGAGCTGAGGCCCGCCGCGTTCGCGGACGGCGACTCGCACCTGCTGCACACCGGCTGCGTCGAGGACGGCGTGACCCGGACCGCGCTGCCCGACGAGGGCGACCGCGTCGTGCACACCGCGGGCAACCTGCGCCTCTGACCCCGCCCCGGCCCACCCCCGCTCCGCCCTCTCCGACCGCCCGTACCCCGCACAGGAGTCCACGTGTCCACGCATCCTCCGGTCACCGCCAGGCCCGTCCGCGTCGCCGTCGCCGGCGCCGGGAACCGCGGGCGCACGTACGCCGACTGGATCCGGGCCCACCCCGGGCGGGCCGAGCTGGTCGCGGTCGCCGACCCGAGCCCGGCCGCGCGGGCGGCGGTGGGCGCGCCGCGGGAGTTCGACGGCTGGCGCGCGCTGGCCGCGGCCGGCGTGGACGCCGACGCGGTCGTCGTCGCCACCCAGGACCGCGACCACGTCGACCCGGTGCTCGCCTTCGCCGGGGCCGGGTACGCGGTGCTGGCCGAGAAGCCGCTCGCGCCCACCGAGGCGGAGACCCGGCGCCTCGTCGCGGGCGTCGAGCGGTCCGGGGTGCTCTTCGCGGTCTGCCACGTCATGCGCTACATGCCCTACACCGACCTGGTGAAGGAGGTCGTGGACTCCGGGGTGCTGGGCGAGATCGTCTCGCTGGACCACCTGGAGCCGGTCGGCTGGTGGCACTACGCGCACAGCTACGTGCGCGGCCCGTGGCGCAGCGAGGAGCTGTCCTCGCCGATGCTGCTGGCCAAGTCCTGTCACGACCTGGACTGGATCGCCTACGTCACCGGCCGCCGCATCGAGCAGGTCACCGGCTTCGGCGGGCTGAAGCACTTCCGTGAGGAGAACGCGCCCGCGGGCGCGGGGGAGCGCTGCACGGACTGCGCCGCCGAGGCCGGCTGCCCGTACAGCGCGAAGAAGCTGTACCTGCCGGTGCTGCGGGAGAAGGGCCCCGTCTGGCCGGTCACCCACGTCACGGACGCCACCGACGAGCCCGGCCTGATCGACGCGCTGCGCACCGGCCCGTACGGGGTGTGCGTCTACCGCGCCGACAACGACGTCGTCGACCACCAGGTCCTCGCCATGCGGCTGTCCGGCGGGGTCACCGCCACCTTCCAGATGGTCGCCTTCACCGAGCAGACACACCGCAGGACCCGCGTCTTCGGCTCCCACGGCTGGCTGCGCGGCGACGGCGAGAGCGTCACCGTGCAGGACTTCCGCACCGGCGGGACCACGGTCCGCACCGTCGCCGGGACCGGCTCCAACGCGGCCGACGGGCACGGCGGCGGCGACGCCGGGCTGATGGACGCCTTCGTACGGGCCGTGGCCACCGGCGAGCCGGGCGTGCTGCGCTCCGGCACCGCCGCGTCGCTCGGCAGCCACCTCGCCGCGTTCGCCGCGGAGCGCGCCCGGCACACCGGCACCGTCCAGGCGGTGCCGGTCCGCTGACCTCCGCCCCCGCCCCCACGCCCCCCTTCCATCCCGCCCCCTCTCTGAAGGAAGTGCCATGACCCTGATCCACCACCGGCGTTCACGGACCGGAGCGGTCGCCGTGCCGCTGCTCGCCACCGCCCTGGCCGGCGTCGCGCTGGCCGGCTGCGGCGGCAGCGACGGCGCGGGCGGCGGGGAGGGCTCCGTCACCATGTGGACGTACCCCGTGATCTTCGACGAGGCGAAGAACAAGGAGTACTGGGACGGCATGGTCGAGAAGTTCGAGAAGAAGAACCCGGACGTCTCGGTGAAGGTGGAGACCTACCCCTGGGCCGACCGCGACACCGCCCTGGGCACCGCCATCGCCTCCGGCAAGGGCCCGGACGTGGTTTACCTGGTGCCGGACCAGCTGCCGAAGTACGCGCCGAACATCGTGCCCGCCGGCGACTACATGCCGGCCGGCGCGAGGTCCGACTACACCGACTTCGCGCTGTCGTCGGTCACCGTCTCCGGCGAAGTGCTCGGCACCCCGGTCCTCACCAGCGCCAACCCGCTGATCTGCGACAAGCGGGTCTTCGAGGCGGTCGGTGAGGACTCCTACCCCGAGACCTGGGAGGACCTGAAGGCGCTGGGCCCGAAGATGAAGGACGAGGGCTACTACGCGCTCAGCTACACCGGCGACACCGCGCAGACGCTCAACATGACGTTCTACCCGCTGCTGTGGCAGGCCGGCGGCGAGGTGTTCGCCGAGGACGGCGAGTCCGTGGCGTTCGACGACGCGGCGGGGGTCGAGGCGCTGACCTACCTCACCGAGTTCGTCGAGGAGGGCTGGGCGCCCCGGGACCTGGTCACCACCACGCCGAACCTGGAGCAGACGCCGGTCGCCAAGGGCAAGGTCGCCTGCACCTGGACCAACGTCACGACCGACGTCGAGCCGTTCTGGGGGCGCGAGAACATCGTCGTCCGGCCGCCGCTGACCGGGAAGGAGTCGGTGGGCTACGGCACGGTCGGCGCGCTGTCGATGCTGAAGGGCGCCGACGCCGAGGCGGCCGGCAAGTGGATCAACTTCGTCGCCCGGCCGGAGAACGCCGCCGAGCTGGAGAAGGGCGCCGGCTACTTCCCGGCCCGTACCTCCGCGGCCGAGCTCTACCCGGACGACGAGCTTCAGCAGGCCGTCGCCGACACGCTGCCCGCCATGAACGCCGGGCCGCTTCAGGAGAAGGCGCGCGAGGTGATGGGCGTGCTCGCGCCCGAGCTGCAGGCCGCGCTGCTCGGCAGGAAGAGCCCCGAGGACGCGCTGAAGGCGGCCGCCGAGGCGGCCGACGCCCAGATCGCCCGCTGACCGCGCGGCCGGCCGCCGGCGCCGAACCCCGCCGCCGGCCGGCCGCGCTTCCACCGCACCACCCCCGTACCGCAAGGAGACCCACCGTGGCAGTCGTCGCGGAACCCACCCGGAAGAGGCGGACGCCCCGCAGCGGGCCGCACGCGCGCCGCGAGGCCCGGATCGGCCTGCTGTTCGTCCTGCCGTGCTTCCTGCTCTTCCTCGCCTTCCGGTTCGGCCCCGCCGTCGCCGGGGTGCTGATGAGCTTCACCGACTACACCCTCACCGGGGGCGGCAGCTTCATCGGCGCCGACAACTTCACCCGGCTCAAGGACGACCCGCTGTTCTGGGACGCGCTGAAGGTCACCGTGGTCTACACGGTGCTGGCCGTGCCCGGCACCATCGCGGTCTCGGTGGGGCTCGCACTCCTGACCCGGCGCGCGTTCCGCGGCTCGAAGGTCTTCCGCTCGGTGTTCTTCCTGCCGGTCGTCACCTCGCTGGTGCTGGCCGCCACCGTTTTCGTGTGGATCTTCTCCACCGGCGGCCCGTGGTCCACGGTGACCGGCTGGCTCGGGCTGCCCGAGGAGTCCTGGCTCTCCCACGACACGCTGGTGGTGCCCGCGCTGGCGCTGGTCGGCATCTGGTCGCGGTTCGGCTACGGGATGCTCATCCTGCTGGCCCGGATGCAGGACATCCCGCGGGAGCTGGAGGAGGCCGCGCTCACCGACGGGGCCGGGCCGTGGCAGCGGTTCCGCCACATCGTGCTGCCGCAGCTGCGGCCGGCGCTGTTCTTCCTCGCGGTGATCGAGACGACGGCCTCGTTCCAGGTCTTCGACGCGGTCTACACGATGACCGGCGGCGGCCCCGCCAACTCCAGCTACACGCTGGTCTTCCAGCTCTACGACGCCGGCTTCACGTACTTCGACCTGGGCTACGCGGCGGCGATCGGCGTGGCGCTCTTCGCGCTGACGCTGGTGGTCGCGGTGGTCCAGCGGCTGACGATCGGGAAGGACGACTGACCATGACCTCGGCCCCCGCGCGGACCCCGCGCACCGACCCGCCGGCCGGTCCGCCCGCGGCGCCCCGCCCCGGCCGGGACCGCGCCGCGGCGGCGGCCGCCCGGCGCGCCGAACGCCGCCTGCGCCGCGCCGCGCGCCGCGACTCCGTACCGCACGGGCTGCGCGGCAGCACCGGCGGCCGGATCGGCCGCGCCCTGCTGCTGACCCTGGCCGCCGTGGTCACCGTCTTCCCGTTCTACGCGATGGTGGTGCTGTCGCTGAAGCCCGCCGCGGCGGTGGAGTTCCCGTCCAGCCTGGTGCCGTGGCCGCTCGGCGGCGAGGCGTACCGCAGCGTCATGGACTCCCAGGACGTGCCGCGCTGGCTGCTCAACACCCTGGTGTACTCGCTGACGTCGGTCGTCGGCGTGCTGCTGCTGTCGTCGCTGGCGGGCTACGCCTTCGCCAAGAAGCGGTTCCCGGGCCGGGAGGCGATGTTCTGGTCGTTCCTGTCGATGGTGATGGTCCCGTACCACGTCACGATGATCCCGACGTTCGCGATGATCGCGAAGCTCGGCGGCGTGGACACGTACTGGGGCCTGATCGTGCCGACGCTGGCCAACGCCCAGGCGGTGTTCCTCATGCGGCAGTTCATCCAGGGGCTGCCGGACGAGCTGTTCGAGGCCGCGCGGCTGGACGGGTGCAGCGAGCTGCAGATCTTCGGCCGCATCGTGCTGCCGCTGCTCAAGCCGATCCTGGCCACCCTGGGGGTCTTCGTCTTCCTGTGGCACTGGAACGACTTCCTGTGGCCGCTGGTCGTCGGGCAGTCCACGGACATGCGCACGCTCACCGTCGGCATCGCGTCCCTCCAGCAGCAGAACGTGCCGCTGAACGTCGTGCTGTCCGGCTCCGTCATCGCGTTCGTGCCCATCTTCGCCGCCTATCTGGTGGGCCAGCGCTACTTCACCGAGGGCGTCACGGCGTCCGGGATCAAGGGGTGAGAACCGATCGTGTTCGCTGACGAGAAAGCGCTCGAAGAGCGCCTGGCGACCCCCTCGGCGGGGCTGGTCGCGGACCTGGCCCGGCTGGAGGGCGACCTGCTGGTGCTCGGCGCCGGCGGCAAGATGGGGCCGAGCCTGGCCCGGCTGGCGCGGCACGCGCTGGACGCCGCGGGCCGTACGGACGTCGCGGTGCACGCGGTGTCCCGCTGGTCGGACCGCGCCGCGGCCGGGCGGCTGGAGGCCGCGGGGGTGCGCACCGTCGCCCACGACCTGATGGACCCGGACGCCGGCCTGGCCGCGCTGCCGGACGCCGGGAACGTCGTGTTCATGGTCGGCGCCAAGTTCGGCTCCGCCGGGGCGCCCTCGCACGCCTGGGCGGTGAACGCGGGGCTGCCGGAGCGGGTCGCCCGCCGCTGGGCGGGCGCGCGCGTCGCGGCGTTCTCTACCGGCAACGTCTACCCGCTGGTCCCCGTCGCCACCGGCGGCTCGGCCGAGGGCGACCCGGTGGGGCCGGTCGGCGAGTACGCCATGTCGTGTCTGGGGCGCGAGCGCCTCTTCGAGCACGCGGCGGCCACGTACGGCACGAAGGTGGCGCTGCTGCGCCTCAACTACGCGGTCGACCTGCGCTACGGGGTCCTCGCCGACATCGCCGTACGGGTGCGGGCCGGTGAGCCCGTCGACGTCACCACCGGGCACGTGAACGTCGTCTGGCAGGGGTACGCCAACGAGGTGGCCCTGCGCGCGCTGCCGCACGCCCGGGCCGAGGAGCCGCTGACCCTCAACGTCACCGGGCCGGAGACGGCCGCGGTGCGCCGGCTGGCGCACCGGTTCGGCGCGGAGTTCGGCACCGGGCCGGTCTTCGAGGGAACCGAGGCCCCCACGGCACTCCTCTCCGACGCCGGGGCCTGCCACGCTCTCTTCGGCTACCCGGACGTGCCGCTGCACACCCTCGTCGGCTGGCAGGCCGACTGGCTGCGCCGCGGGCTCCCGCTGTCCGGCCGGCCCACCAAGTTCCAGGTACGCGACGGAAGGTTCTGAGCCGCCCCATGCCCACCGAGCGCCCCACCCCGCTGGACGTCCTCGCCGACGGCGCCGTCATCCCCGCCCACCCGCTCGCCCTGACCGCGGACCGGCGCCTGGACGAGCGCCGCCAGCGCGCGCTGACCCGCTACTACCTCGCCGCCGGCGCCGGCGGCATCGCCGTCGCCGTGCACACCACCCAGTTCGCCATCCGCGAGCCGCAGGTCGGGCTGCTGCGGCCGGTGCTCGAACTCGCCGCGGAGACCGCGGCGGAGAGCGCCGCGGCCACCGGCCGGCCGGCGGTGAGGATAGCCGGCGCCTGCGGCTACACCGCGCAGGCCGTCGCCGAGGCCGAGCTCGCCGCGTCCCTCGGCTACGACGCGGTGCTGCTCAGCCCCGCCGTCCCGGGCGCCAACGAGGAGGGGCTGCTGGAGCGGGCGCGGGCCGTCGGGGAGGTGCTGCCGGTCATCGGGTTCTACCTCCAGGAGGCGGTCGGCGGCCGCTACCTGTCCCCCGCGTTCTGGGCGGCGCTCGCCGACCAGCCGTCGACGGCCGCCGTCAAGATCGCGCCGTTCGACCGCTACCGCACCGCGGACGTCGTCCGCGCGGTCGCCGCCGCCGACCGCGGCGCGGAGGTCGCGCTCTACACCGGCAACGACGACGACATCGTCGGCGACCTGCTCACCCCGTACGACACGGCGGCGGGCCGGCGCTGGTTCGCCGGCGGGCTGCTCGGGCAGTGGGCGGTGTGGACCCGGCCGGCGGCCGGGCTGCTGGCGGACGTGCGCCGCGCCCGCGCCGGGGACCACGAGGCGCTGCTGCGGTGCCTGGCGCGCCGGCCGCAGCTGACCGACGCCAACAGCGCGGTCTTCGACGTCCGGGGCGGGTTCCGCGGCTGCATCGCGGGGGTGCACGAGGTGCTGCGGCGGCAGGGGCTGCTGGCCGGCACCTGGTGCCTCGACCCCGCCGAGACGCTCTCCCCCGGGCAGGCCGACGAGCTGACCCGGGTCGCCGCCGCCTACCCGTGGCTCACCGACGACGCCTTCGTCAAGGAGCACCTCGATGACTGGCTCCGCTGACCGCGGCGGCGCCCGGGACCGGGTGGTGGTGTGCGTACCGCCGGAGCTGCGCGCGCAGTTCTTCACCGGCCGGGAGTGGCGGCGGCTCGCGGCCGCGGCGGAGCTGACCGTGCTGGACGAGCACCGCGACCGGGAGGCGCTGGCCGCCGCGCTGCCCGGGGCCCGGGCGCTGGTCACCGCGTGGGGCGCGCCGCGGCTCGACGCCGGGCTCCTCGCGGCGGCCGACCGCCTCGAACTCCTCGCGCACACCGGCTCCGCCGTGGCCCCGTACGTCACCGAGGACGTCTTTCTGCGCGGCGTACGGGTCACGCAGGCCGGCGACGCGATGGCCCGGCCGGTCGCGGAGGTGGCGCTCGCGTTCACCCTCGCGCTGCTGCACCGCGTCCACCGCTTCGACCACGCGCTGCGCGGCGGCGCGGACTGGGACGGCGCCCGGGAGGCGCCGCCGCGGCACGAGCTGGGCGCGAGCACCGTCGGCGTCATCGGCGCCTCCCGCACGGGCCGCGCGTACATCTCGCTGGTCCGGGCGTGCGGCGCCCGGGTGGCGGTGACCGACCCGTACCTCTCCGCGGCCGGGGCGGCGGAGCTGGGCGTGACGCCGCTGCCGCTGGACGAGCTGCTGCGCACCAGCCGCGTCGTGGCGGTGCACGCCCCGGCGACCCGGGCCACCCGGCGGCTGCTCGGCGCCGAACGGCTGGCGCTGCTGCCCGACGGCGCCGGGCTGGTCAACACCGCGCGCTCGTGGCTGGTGGACGAGGACGCGCTGCTGGCGGAGCTGCGCACCGGGCGCATCGACGCGGCCCTCGACGTCTTCGACGCCGAGCCGCTGCCCGCCGGGCACCCGTTCCGGCAGCTGCCGAACGTGCTGCTGACGCCGCACCAGGCGGCGGGCACGGCGGAGTGCCGCGAGCGCCTGGGCGCGTCCGCGGTCGCCGAGGTGCTGCGGCTGCTGGCGGGCAAGGAGCCGCTGCACGCGGTGGACGCCTCGGCGCTGACCCGGCTGTTCTGAGCCGCGGCCGGGGAACCGGGCGGGCGGCGGGCGGCGGCCTTCGCCCGCGCCGGGCTGCGCGGCGGCCGGCGTCCCGCCGAGGCGGCCTGCCGCGTCGTGCCGGTCATCCGCCGGGTGGACGTACGCGCTGTGTGACCGGCCGGACGCCGCACGCGTCCGAAACGCGCGCCGACCGCGGGATGTGCAACTGTGCTTGCGGATGAAAGTGCATCTGTACTTGCATCGAGAGGTCTGCATCACTCACCATTGAAACGACCAGTGCGTTCCATGACGGCATCATGATCGGGGTATGGGCATGGCGGCAGCCTCCGGGGAGCGGGCCGAGGCTTCCGCGTTCGCCGCCTGCGCCCTCGACGCCCACCCGCGATCGATAGGCGAAGCCCGCCGCACGGTACGTGCCACGCTGCGCGCCTGGGACCTCGCCGAGCTGTCCGACAGCGTCGAGTGCGTCGTCTCCGAGCTGGTGACCAACGCGGTGCGCCACGGCGTCCCGGGCGCCGCCCCGCTGCCCGTGCCCGAGCCGCAGCCCGTCACGCTCACCCTCATACGCCGCGGCGGCGAGGTCGTCTGCGCGGTCTTCGACCCGGGCGAGGGCGTGCCGGCGCCGTGCGAGGCCGACGACATCGCCGAGTCCGGGCGCGGACTGCAAATAGTGGCGACCCTCAGTGACGCATGGGGCTGGAGTGCCCCGGGGCCGGTCGGCAAGGCCGTGTGGTCCCGGTTCACCGCGCCCGCCGGGACCGGCGGCCCGGCGGACGTGGACGCCGACGGGGACGGCGACCGGGACTGCGAGTGGCAGTCCTTCGCGCGCTGCCTGGCGCTGCTCGAATCGCTCGTGCCCGGGCGCCTCGCCGTCCCCGCGCCGGCCGTCGCCTGACCCGGGCGGCGGGCGCCGCACCGCGCCCGCGGAACCTCCCGGCAGGTCCGGGCGTTCCCCCGTGGTGGCGTGAAACCGGCGGGTCGAGGAGGCGGCGATGGCGGAACTGCGGCTGGGGCCGCTGCTGCGGTACGCCGACGGCACCCGCGCCACGGTCTGGGTCGAGACCTCCGCCCCGTGCGAGGCCGAGGTCCGCTGCGCGGACGGCGCCGGCGGCAGCACCCGCACCTGGCGGGTCGGCGGCCACCACTACGCCCTGGTCCCCGTCACCGGCCTGACGCCGGGCACCGCCACCCCGTACCGCGTACTCCTCGACGGCCACGAGGTCTGGCCGCTGCCCGGCGACCCCGCGAGCACCGTCCGCACCCCCGCCGCCGGCGAGGCGCTGCGCGTCGCCTTCGGCTCCTGCCGCTGGGCGGCGAAGCCCGGCGGCGGCCACGACCCCGCCGGGCCGGACGCCCTCGACACCCTGTCCCGCCGGCTGGACCGCGACCCCGCCGCCGAGCGCCCCGACGTCCTGCTCCTCCTCGGCGACCAGGTGTACGCGGACGAGACCTCCGCCGCCACCCGCGAGTACCTCGCGGCCCGCCGCGACCTCGGGGTGCCGCCGGGCGACCAGATCGCGGACTACGAGGAGTACACCCACCTCTACGAGGAGTCCTGGCTCGACCCCGAGGTGCGCCGGCTGCTGGCCTCCGTACCCAGCTGCATGATCTTCGACGACCACGACGTGATCGACGACTGGAACACCTCCGCCGCCTGGCTGGCGTCGATACGCGCCGAGCCCTGGTGGCGCGAGCGGATCCTCGGCGGCCTGATGTCGTACTGGGTCTACCAGCACCTCGGCAACCTCTCCCCCGGCGAGCTGGCCACCGACCCGCTCTACGCGGCCGTGCGCGAGACCGGCGACGGCACGGCGGTGCTGCGCGAGTTCGCCGAGCGCGCGGACGCCGACCCCGCCTTCGTGCGCTGGAGCTACCGCCGCGACCTCGGCCGCACCCGGCTGCTGATGGTCGACTCGCGCGCCGCGCGGGTGCTGGAGGAGAAGAACCGCGCGCTGGTCGACCCGGACGAGATGGAGTGGGTGCGCCGGCAGGCGCTGGACGACCCCGGCGCGTACGACCACCTCCTCATCGGCACGTCGCTGCCGTGGCTGCTGCCGCCCGCGGTGCACGCCGCCGAGGGGTGGAACGCCGCGCTCTGCGCGGGCGAGCGCGGGGAGCGCTGGGCGCGGCTGGGCGAGAAGCTGCGCCAGAGCGCGGACCTGGAGCACTGGGCGGCCTTCCCGCGGTCGTTCGCCGAGCTGACGGACCTCGTCGCCGAGGCCGGCCGCGGCGAGCGGGCGCCGGCCTCGGTGCTCGTGCTCTCCGGCGACGTGCACCACGCCTACGTCGCCGAGCCGCGGTGGCCGGAGCGGGGCGCCGGGCCGGACCGGCCGCGGGCCGCGATCGCGCAGCTGACCTGCTCACCCATGCACAACAGCGTCCCCGCCCCGATCCGGGCCGGGTTCCGGTTCGGCTGGAGCCGGGCCGGGCGGCTCCTCGGCCGCGTCCTCGCCCGGCACGGCCGGCTCGCCGCGCCGGGCGTCGGCTGGCGGAAGACCGGCGGGCCGTGGTTCGGCAACCAGCTGATGACGCTCACCCTCCGCGGCCGGGACAGCGCCCGGCTGCGCCTGGAGCAGGCCCGCGCGGACGACGCCGGGGACGCCCGGCTCGTACGGACGGACGAGCGGGAGCTGCTGTAACGGCCGCCGGAGCCGGGGCACGGGCCCGCTCCGGCACGTTCCCGTCTCGACCCGTCAACGGGCTGTGCAAGGCGTTCCCAGGCCGGGCGAACTTCGCTATCTTTCGGGGCCCGTAATCCAACTCTGCACGTCTACCGCTTCCTTGTCGCCGAAACAACGGAACAAAACACCATGTCACGTGCGATATCGCTGGACGGCGTCACCAAGGTCTACGAGCGCGGCATCCGGGCGGTCGACCGCTTCTCGCTCGACATCGAACCGGGCGAGTTCGTGGTGCTGCTCGGCCCGTCCGGGTGCGGCAAGTCCACCGTACTGCGCATGATCGCCGGACTGGAGTCGGTCACCGAGGGGCAGTTGCTGCTCGACGGCGAGGACGCCGCCGAACTGGCGCCCGGACAGCGCGGGATGGCCATGGTGTTCCAGAACTTCGCCCTCTACCCGCGGATGACCAACCGCGACAACATCGGCTTCCCGCTCAAGCTGGAGGCCCGCGGCGACGTCGGCCCGCGGGTGGACGCCACCGCCCGGCTGCTGGGCATCGAGGACCTGCTCGACCGCTACCCCGCGCAGCTCTCCGGCGGCGAGCGGCAGCGCGTCGCGATCGGCCGGGCGATCTCCCGGGAGCCCACCGCGTTCCTCATGGACGAGCCGCTGTCCAACATCGACGCCAAGCTGCGCAACCACCTGCGGGCGGAGGTGGCCCGGCTCAACCGCGAACTGGCCGTCACCACGGTCTACGTCACCCACGACCAGGCCGAGGCGATGTCGCTCGGCGACCGCGTCGCCGTGATGCGGGACGGGGTGCTTCAGCAGGTGGGGTCGCCGCGCGAGGCGTACGCGCTGCCGCGGAACGTCTTCGTCGCCGCGTTCATCGGCACCCCGCGGATCAACCTGCTCGGCGCCGTCGTGCACGCCCCGCTGCCCGGCCGGATGACCATCGAGCTCGGCCGGCAGAGCCTCGCGCTGCCCGAGCCCCTCTCCCCCGACCTCCAGATGCTCCGCATCCAGCAGGGCCGGCCGGTGATCGTCGGGCTGCGCTCGGAGGCGGTGCGCATCGCCCGGCCGTCGCTGGCCCGCGCGGGCGAGTGCGCGATGAGCGGCATCGTCGAGCACGTGGAGTACCTGGGCCACGAGGCGCTGCTGCACCTCGACACCGGCTCGCGGGCGGCCGTCGTACCGGAGCTGGAGGGGCCCCGTACGGACACCGCTCCCGGCCACCGCAGGAACAAGGAGGGCACCGTGCTGGGCCGGCTGCGCGACCGGGCGGTGGCCGGGCTGCACAGCCTCGGCCAGGGCGGGCGCGGGGAGCCGGGGGGCGTGGGGGTGCTGGAGGCGCCGCCGGTGCCGACCGCGCCGCCGCCGAGCGCCGAGCGCGCCGCGATCGCCGGCGGCGACCTCGTCGTACGGACCGGGCCCGACGTCCAGGTGCGGCCCGGGACGCACGTGCCGCTGCTGATCGACCTGGAGCACCTCTTCGTCTTCGACCGGCAGGGCCGCCGCGTCTGCCCGGCGCCGGCGCACCAGCCGGGGCTCGACGGGTGACGCCGCCCGCCGGGCGCCGGAACACGGCCGCCCCGGGCGGGGGGCGGCTCCCCGCCCGCCACTCGGGTGAGCCCACGCCGAATCACCCAATTGCCGCTTTTCTTCGGTAAATCTCACTGCCAGGCTGGCAAACGACCCTCTGAAGGCTCCGTCGCCCCTGGAGATTTCCGTGATTCTGTCGATCTCAGGCGTTGTCCTCCTGGGAGTCATCGTCTTCCTGTTCTTCCGCAAGGACGGGCTGAAGCCGTCCCACGCCATCGTCTGCGCCCTCTTCGGGTTCTACTTGGCGGGCACCGCGATCGCACCCAGCATCAAGGCCGGCGGGCAGAGCCTCGCGAGCCTGCTGGGCGGCATCAAGATCTAGGACGCCGCCGGCACACCGGCGCACCGGCGTCCCGCACCCAGGACTCGGAGGCCCGACGCATGCGACGACCGTTCGCCCGGCTCACCGGCCGCGCCGGCCGCGAGCCGGTCGGCACGGCGGTGGCCGGCGCCGCGGACGTGCTCCGGCCGGCGGCGGTCCTCGCCCGCGGCACCGGGCGGCTGGCGCTCGCCGCCCGGCGCCGCTGGAGCGCCACCCCGCCGGAGCGGCGGGGCCCGACCGCGCTGCTCGCCGGGGCCCTGCTGCTGGTGGTCTGGCTGCTGCCGTACGGGCCGCCGGCCGCCGGCGCGGCGCTGCTGGCGGCGGCGGCGTGGGCCGGGCGCGACCGGCCGGCGCCGGAGCCGGCGGCGGACGAGGACGCGGCGGCGCGGCGGGAGGAGCGGCTCGCGGCGCTGTACGAGGCGCTCGTGCCGTACTTCTCCTCCCCCGACGACCCGCACCCGCTCTACGCCCACGAGGGCGACACCGAGCAGGTCTTCGACGGCGCGAAGTTCGACGGCGACGGCAGGCCGACCGCGCTGCGGCTGCGCTACCCGCCGTACTTCCGGGACGGCGAGCCGGAGGCGCGGGCGCGCATCGAGCAGCTGCTGTACGCCAAGTGCGGGCGCGGCCGGGAGTACCGCTTCACCTGGCACGAGGACGACAACCACCTCGACCTCGCGGTGCTCGATCCGCTGCCCACCGACATCGCGGCCCAGCCCTACGTCACGGCGCAGGGCGAGTCGGCGCTCGGCTTCACGGACGCGGCGGGCGTGCCGCGGACGCTCCCCGTGCACGCCGGGACCGGCGACCGGGACGAGCCGCCGGTGCTCTGGCGCACCGGCCCGCGCTCCACGGAGCCGCACCTGCTCGCCCTCGGCCAGCCCGGCACGGGCACGACGACGCTGCTGCGGTCGCTGGCGCTCCAGGCGTTGCGGCACGGCGAGGTGCTGGTGGTCGACGGGGGCGCCACGGGCGAGTTCGGCTTCCTGGCGGGGCGGCCCGGGGTGCTGGCGGTGGAGTCCACGGTGGGCGGCGCGCTGGCACTGCTGCGCTGGGCGGCGGAGGAGACGGAGCGCCGGCTGCTGCGCCCGGCGCCCGCGGCACGGGACGCGGGGGCGGGCCCGCGGCCGCTGTGGATCGTCGTGGACCGGCCGGCGGCGCTGAGCCACCTGGCCGCCGCGGGCGGGCGGCCGGATCCGCAGGGGCTGCTGGAGGTGCCGCTGCGGCACGGCCGGGCGGCGAACGTCACCGTGGTGGTGGCCGACCAGTTCGACTGCACGGCGTCCCTGGGGGCGGCGGTACGGGAGCGCACCCGCGCCCGCGTCGTGCTGGGCCCGGCCTCGGCCGGGCAGGTGGAGTCCGTGCTCGGCGCCCCGCCGCACACCACGCCGGTGGCCGACGTGCCGCCGGGGCGCGGCTACGTCCGGCTCGGCCAGGGGCCGGTGCACCGGTTGCAGGTGCCCGCGACACCGGACCCGGGCCACCGCGAGACGCCGGAGGCGCTGCGGCGGGCGGTGCTGGAGCTGCTGCCGGAGCGGCCGGCCGGCGTCCGGGCGCCGGCCGGTCCGGCGGCGGACGCCGCGGCGGCGCAGTCCGGCGGCTGACGGGCGGCCGCCGCGTCAGGCGATGAACGCGCCCGCCGGCTCCGCCGCCGCGGGCCCGCCGCCCTCGGCCACCATCCGGGCCGCCGCCGCGAGCCGTTCCACCGCCTCCTCGGCGACCGCCCCGGTCACCGTGAACGGCAGCCGCACATATCCTTCGAAGGCTCCGCCGATGCCGAACCGGGGGCCGGAGGGGATGCGTACGCCGACGTGCTCGCCCGCTTCGGCGATGCGTGAGCCGGACAGTCCGCCGGTGCGTACCCACAGTGTCAGTCCGCCGTGCGGCACGGTGTATTCCCAGCCGGGCAGGTGCCGTTGCAGGGCGGAGACGATCGCGTCGCGGTTGGTGCGGGCCTGGGAGCGGCGCAGGCCGGTGGCCGCGGCCCAGCCGCCGCCCTCCAGCAGCCAGGTGGTGGCCAGCTGTTCCACGACCGGTGAGCCGAGGTCGGCGTAGGCGCGGGCGGAGACGAGGCTGCGGATCACTTCGGGGGCCGCGCGTACCCAGCCGATGCGCAGGCCGGCCCAGAAGGCCTTGCTGGCCGAGCCGACGGTGACGACAGTGGAGCCCGCCGGGTCGTAGGAGGCGACGGGGCGGGGGCGCTCGCCGGTGTCGTCCAGGCGCAGTTCGGTCATGGTCTCGTCGGCGACGACGACGGTGCCGGCGCGGCGGGCGGCGTCGACGAGGGCGCGGCGCTGGTCGTCCCCGGCCAGCGCGCCGGTGGGGTTGTGGTAGTCGGCGATGACGTAGGCCAGCCGCGGGGCGGCGTCGCGCAGCGTCTGCCGCCAGGTCTCGATGTCCCAGCCGGTCAGTCCTTCGCCCATGGCCACGGGGACGAGGCGGGCGCCGTCCTCGCGCATGAGCTGGAGGATGTTGGCGTAGCTGGGCGAGTCCACGGCGATGCGCTCGCCGCGGCCGGCGAACAGCCGGCAGATCGCGGTCATCGCGCCCATCGCACCGGTGGTGATCATGATCTGTCCGGGCATGGTCGGCACCCCGCGGGCGGTGTACCGCTCGGCGATGGCAGCGCGCAGCCCGGGCAGGCCCGCGGGGTAGTCGCCGTGGGTGTGGGCGTACAGCGGGAGCTGCTCCAGCGCGCCGTGCATGGCCCGGGTCAGCCACGGCTCGGGGGCGGGCAGCGCGGCGCAGCCGAGGTCGATCATCGAGCCGGTGGCGTCCGGCGGCAGCGGCTCAAGACCGCGGGTGGGCAGCGGGTGCCCGGCCGGCACGGAGGTCCAGCTGCCCGCGCCGCGACGGGACTCCAGGAAGCCGGCCGCCCGCAGATGCTCGTACGCCGCCGCGATGGTGGTACGGCTGACACCCAGGGCAGCGGCCAGCTCACGCTCGGCCGGCAACCGGGTGGCCACCGCGACGCGCCCCTCCAGCACCAGCAGACGCACCCCGTCGGCCAGCGACCGGTACGCGGGTGGCCGACGCCCCGCCCGGCCCACCGCCACGGCACCCGCGCTCTCCTGCGACCGCAGCAACCGCGCCAGCTGAACGGCGCCGACGGCAGATGTCCATTCCGCCATGTGGACCAGTCCACCTCTCCCCGATTGGCCATATGTCCCCTTGATGTCCAGTCCACATAGTGGCATGCAGCCATCCAACAGGACCAGAGGGGAGCCAGTCTTGTCGCGCACCGAGGGATCTCGTACGGGCCGCAGGCTCGCGCACTTGTACGCCGGCCTGGCGCTGTACGGATTCAGCTGCGCACTGATGGTGCGCGCCGGGGTCGGGCTCGACCCGTGGGACACCTTCCACCAGGGGCTCGGTGAGCAGACCGGGTGGTCGATGGGGGTGGCGACGATCGTGGTGGGGGCCGCCGTGCTGCTGCTGTGGATCCCGATCCGGCAGCGCCCGGGGCTCGGCACCGTCTCCAACGTGGTGGTGATCGGCCTCGCCATGGACGCCTCGCTGGCGGTGCTGCCGGCCGCGCACGGCCTGGCGGTGCAGATCCCGCAGATGCTCGCCGGCGTCGTCCTCAACGGCGTGGCCACCGGCATGTACATATCCGCCCGCTTCGGCCCCGGCCCCCGCGACGGCCTGATGACCGGCCTGCACAGGCGCACCGGCCTGTCCCTCCGGCTGGTGCGGACCCTGATCGAGGTCGCCGTGCTGGCATCCGGCTGGGCGCTGGGCGGCTCGGTCGGCGCCGGCACGGTCGTCTACGCCCTGACGATCGGCCCGCTGGCCCAGTTCTTCCTGCGCGTCTTCGCCATCCCCGGGGCCGCGCCGGACGGGCCGGAGCCCGCCTCCGGGGCGGAGCGCGACGCGACACCCGCGAGGTGAATTATGTACGGCGCGGGACGGAGCGGTAGTGTACGCCTCCGGCTCGGCAGGCGGACCGTTACAGCATGTAGTGAGATGAAATCAGCCGGTGACATCTCCGTCACACGTGACAAAGCGGACGCCTGTGGGTAGAAGCAATGGGGCGGCACGACGGGCGACGCATGTCCCGGAACGGGAATCTTCATCGCCGACCGGACGTTGACCGGATGACGACGACAGCGACACCTGTCCTGTGGGCGACAAGCCCGGGAGGCAACGATTCATGAGTGAGCGAGCTCTACGCGGCACGCGACTCGTGGTGACCAGCTACGAGACGGACCGCGGCATCGACCTGGCCCCGCGCCAGGCGGTGGAGTACGCGTGCCAGAACGGCCATCGGTTCGAGATGCCGTTCTCGGTCGAGGCGGAGATCCCGCCGGAGTGGGAGTGCAAGACGTGCGGCGCGCAGGCGTTGCTCGTCGACGGCGAGGGACCGGAGGAGAAGAAGGTCAAGCCCGCCCGCACGCACTGGGACATGCTCATGGAGCGGCGCACCCGCGACGAGCTCGAAGAGGTCCTGGCCGAGCGGCTCGCGGTGCTGCGCTCCGGCGCGATGAACATCGCCGTGCATCCGCGCGACAGCCGCAAGTCGGCCTGAGACGCGGCACCGCTACCGGACGGACGACATCCGCGAGGGCCCGTACCGCACCCGCCCGTGGTGCGGAACGGGCCCTTACGGATGCCCGGACACGGCTCTGTAAGGGCCGGGAGCGGCCCGGCGGCGGCTTCGGGCTCAGCGCCCCGGCGGCCCGTCCCCGGGGTCGTCCTCCTCGCGTATCACCTCGCCCTGGACGACCTTGCCGTCCGGCCGGCGGATCCGCGCCTGGGTGTACACGTGCCCCAGGTCGCGCCCGGCGGCCGACCGCTCGATCATCCGGGCCGCGCGGCGGCGCACCAGGCCCCGTACCGGCGGGAGCAGCAGGATCAGCCCCGCGGCGTCCGTGACCAGGCCGGGCACCATCAGCAGCAGCCCGGCGAGCATCGTCAGCCCGTTGCCCGAGCCGCGCCCGCGGCCGTCCTCCGGGGCCGGCGCGGCGCCGGACTGCTGCTGCTGGAGCTGCTCGGCGAGCGACCGCCAGGCGCGCCGGCCGGCCCGCTTGATGACGACGGTGCCGAGGACGAGGCCGCCGACGAGGACCGCGAAGACGCCCAGCACGCCGATGGTGGAGCCGAGCATGATCAGCAGCCACAGCTCCAGCAGCGCCCAGGCGGCGACCCCCAGGGGCGCCAGGGTGCGCGCGAGGGAGCGGCGCCGGCGCGCGGGGCGCCCGCGGCCGTCACCGCCGCCGGCCCGGCGGCCGGAGCCGCCCGGCCCGCCGGGGCCCGCGCCCCGGTCGTCGGAGCCTGCCGGGTCCTCGTACGGCTGCGGAATGCGATCGCTCATGACTCAAGTGTGCCTGCGGCCGAGAATCCGTCCCATCCGGGACCGTACGCCCCACGCCGGCACCCGCCAGGCCGCCTCAGCGAAGATGTCCTTGCTCATCTTGGAGTCGCCGCGCTCCCGCTCGACGAAGGTGATCGGCACCTCGACGACGTGGTGGCCGGCGTCGACCACCCGGCGGGCCAGGTCCACCTGGAAGCAGTACCCCTGGGAGGCAATGTTCCCCAGCCCGATGCTCTCCAGCGTCTCCCGGCGGAACGCCCGGTAGCCGCCGGTGACGTCCCGGATGCGCAGCCCGAGCCAGACGCGCGAGTACGCGCTGCCGCCGCGGGAGATGAACTCGCGCGACCGGGGCCAGTTGACCACCCGGCCGCCGGGCACCCACCGGGAGCCGAGCACCAGGTCGGCGCCCTTGAGCGCGGTGAGCAGCCGGGGCAGCTCCTCCGGCCGGTGCGACCCGTCGGCGTCCATCTCGACCAGCACGCCGTAGTCCCGCTCCAGGCCCCAGCCGAAGCCGGCCAGGTAGGCGGCGCCCAGCCCCTCCTTGCCCGCCCGGTGCATGACGTGCACGTGCCCGTCCCCGGCGCTCAGCTCGTCGGCGAGCTTCCCGGTGCCGTCCGGGCTGTTGTCGTCGACGACCAGGACGTCGGCGTCCGGCACCGCCGTCCGCACCCTGGAGACGATCGACTCCAGGTTCAGGGCCTCGTTGTACGTCGGGATGATCACCAGGATCCCGCCCAGCGGGCCGTAGCGCCCCTGAACCCCGTCTGTCACTGCCGTCCCTTCCGCAATTCCCGCTTGACCCGCCCGCGCGCGCCCACGCCCGCGCGGGACAGGACGCCACCATAGCCAGAGTCCTGTGCGGTCCGGCACGCAGGCGGTCCGCAACGGTACCCCGGGACGGCGGGGTCGGTACCCACGACAGCGGGCCGGGGGGACGGCGGGCGGACGGCGGTGCCGCGGGAGGGGGCGGCGCGGGGCGCCGGCGGGGGCGCGAGCGGACCGTGTCCGCCCGCGGCCGCGGTCGCTGCGGGTCGGGCCCGGCGCCCTTCGGTCCGACCTGGGACCCGCTGGCTGCGGATCGACCGAGGGCCGTTGTCTACTGAGCGTCCGGGCCCCACCCGGGGTCACACCAGCCCGACGGATGCCATCCTCCCTCGCCCCCGTGCCGGAGTCCTGGACCTGGCTGCCTGCGATGGTGCGCCGGTGCGGCACACCATCCGTGGCCCAGAGCGTTCCACGACTGCGCGGAGGTGATCCGGCCGGACGTCCCTGTGGTGGACTCGGCCGAAACTACCCGCCGTTGCCCGCGTCGTGTCAACAGCCGTGTCACCTGTGGCGTTTTGCCGAAGCGGCTGGTCAGTCCCGAAATCAGGCCGCGGTCCCGCGCCCCGGACGGCCTTCGTTCGGCCTATCGAAGATCGTTAACTCACCCGATCGGCCCCGTGTGGACGGTGTTTCCGGCCACGACGGTGCGCAGGCACACCGGCAGGCCGGCGCCGGGCGTGAGGTCGGGCAGGCCCGGGGTGCCGGAGCGGGGGTCGGTCGACCAGTTCGCGATCCGCTCGTCGGGCACCTGTACGACCAGGTCCCCGGCCGCCCAGACGGCGTAGTCCGCGGGCGCGCCGGGCATGAGCACCCCGGCGTCGTCGCGGCCGATCGCCCGCCAGCCGCCGCGGGTGTGGGCGGTGAAGGCGGCGCGGGCGGAGACGCGGTGCTCCGGCGTGCGGTGGAAGGCGGCGGCCTGGACGGTGCGCCAGGGGTCGAGCGGGGTCACCGGGGCGTCGGAGCCGAGGGCGAGCGGCACGCCGGCGCGCAGGAGGGCCGCGTACGGGTTGAGGGTCCGGGCCCGCTCCGCCCCCAGCCGGCGCGCGTACATGCCGTCCTCGCCGCCCCAGGCGGCGTCGAAGGCCGGCTGCACGGACGCGGTCAGCGCCAGCTCCGCGAAGGCGGCGACGGTCTCGGGGGTGAGCATCTCGGCGTGCTCCACGCGGTGCCGCAGCGCCCGTACGCGCTCCAGGCCGACCCGCTCGGCCGCGGCCCGCACGCCGGCCGCCACGGCGGCGACGGCGGCGTCCCCGATGGCGTGGAAGCCCGCCTGGAGCCCCGCCTCGGTGCAGGCGGCGACGTGGGCGGCGACGGCCTCGGCGTCGAGGTAGCCGTTGCCGCAGGTCCCGGGGCGGTCGGCGTACGGCAGCGTCAGGTGCGCCGTACGGGAGCCGAGGGAGCCGTCGGCGCAGAGGTCGCCGGCTGCGCCGAAGGCGCCGAGCGCGCGGACGCGCCGGGCGTCCTCGGGGTCCGTGACGGCCTCGCCCCAGTAGCCGGTGACGCGCGGCCCCGGCCGCTCGGCGGCGAGCGCGAGCAGCGCCGCGAAGTCGTCCGCGCCGCTGATGTCCGGCCCCGCGCACTCGTGCACGGAGCCGATGCCGACCGCCGCGGCCCGGTCGAGGGCGGCGCCCTGGGCGGCGGCGCGCTGCGCGGGCGACATGGCGGCGTACGCGGCGCGGCGCACCGCGTGGTGGGCGTCGCGGGCCAGGGGCCCGTCGGCCGCGAAGCCGTCCCGGTCGGCGACGCCCGGCACCAGGTCGAGCAGGGCGGTGCTGACGGCGGCGGAGTGCGCGTCGACGCGGGTGAGATAAATCGGCCGGCCGCCGGCAGCCTCGTCCAGCTCGGCGCGGGTCGGCGCGCGCCCCTCGGGCCAGCCGGTCTCGTCGTATCCCTGGCCGATCAGCACCCGGTCCGCGGGGTGGACGGCGGCGTACGCGCGGACGAGGGCGAGGGCGTCGGCCAGGCCGGCGACGCCGGACAGGTCGAGGCCGGTGAGCGCCAGGCCGGTGGCGGTCAGATGGACGTGCGCGTCGGTGAACGCGGGCGTGACGAGGGCGCCTTCGAGGTGCACGGTCTCGTCGGCGGCGTCGGCGAAGCCGTCGGCCGCGCCCTCGGAGCCGACCCAGGCGACGCGGTCGCCCTCGACGACCATCGCGGTGGCGAAGGGGTCGGCGGGGCTGTGGACGGTGCCGCCGCGCAGCAGCACGGTACGGCGGTCGGAACCGGCCCCGGCCCGCGCGGAGTTCGCGGGGGCGGCGGCCTTCTCGGCGGTCACGGCAGCGGTGCCTCGGATTCGGATCGGGTGGGCCGCGCCGTCAGATGCGCGGCGGCCTGGCTTCGTACGGCGTGGAGAGCACGACAGTGGTGCGGGTGGAGACGCCGGCGAGGGAGCGGATGCGGGCCAGCAGGTCCTCCAGCTCCGCCGGGGCGGCGACGCGCACCTTGAGGATGTAGTTCTCCTCCCCCGCCACGCTGTGGCACGCCTCGATCTCGGGGACGTCGGCGAGCCGGTCCGCGATGTCGTCGGGGGCGCTGGGGTCGAACGGCTTGACCGAGATGAAGGCGGTCATGGGCAGCCCGATGGCCTCCGGGTCGACGATGGCGCCGTAGCCGCGGATCACGCCGCGCTGCTCCAGCCGCCGCACCCGCTGGTGCACGGCCGAGGTGGACAGGCCGGTGGCCTTGCCCAGGTCCGTATAGCTCATGCGCCCGTCCCTGACGAGCAGCTCCACGATGTGCCTGTCCAACTCCTCCACAACGCATCAACCTACTGCGTTTGCGGCGGTCGGGTACATCCGGGGCCGCCGGGACGGCCGGGACGGGGCGCCGCGGGCGCGCGGGGCGCGCGCCGGCGGCGTGTGATGAAGGCCACAGCCCCACCGGGAGCGAGGGTGACCCCGCGGACGATTATTCGGATGACAGCGAGGGAAATCCTTGCTGTGGTCGAGACCACCACGTGACCACCGCGTGACCGTCCAGGTGGCCCAACCTGAGGGGGAGCAGCATGCGCCGACCCGAGCGTGTCGAGCTCGTCGAGCCCGACGCCGTCATCGACGACGAGGGCGGCGGCAGCGCCGAGACCTCGCTGATCTTCCGGGTGCTCTGCCCGGACTGCGTCCAGCCCATCGCCCTGCTGGAGGGCGAGGACGTGCTGCCCGAGCACGCCCGCGTCACGCCGGCGAACCCGTTCGGGCTGACCGTGTGCGGCGGCTCCGGCAGCCCGCTGTCGGCGGCGGCGCCGCAGGACGCGCGGCTCGACGCGCACGCGGAGGACTCCGCGGCGCTGCTCACGCTGCCCGAGGGCCTCGACTGGCGCCGTCAGCCGTTCTCGCACGTGGGCGGGCCGGGCAACGCGCCGGTGCGGCGCCGGCTGCCGGGGATGCGCCGGCGCAAGTAGCGCCCGGGGCCGGACGGCGCGGCCCGCGGCCCCGCGCGCCCGTACCCGCGCTTCGCCGGTGCCGGTACGGTCCGGCCGCTATCCCTGGTCCGTCTCGGCGCCCAGCAGGTGCCGTGCGACGACCACGCGCTGGATCTGGTTGGTGCCCTCCACGATCTGCAGCACCTTCGCCTCGCGCATGTAGCGCTCCGCGGGGAAGTCCGCCGTGTAGCCGTAGCCGCCGAGGACCTGCACCGCGTCGGTCGTCACCCGCATCGCCGCGTCCGTGCAGAACAGCTTGGCCATGGCCGCGTCCTGGGCGAAGGGCAGCCCCGCGTCGCGCCGCCGCGCGGCCGCGAGGTACAGCGCGCGCCCGGCCGCGATCTGCGTCGCCATGTCGGCCAGCAGGAAGCGCAGCCCCTGGAAGTCGGCGACCGGCCGGCCGAACTGCTGCCGTTCCAGCGCGTATCCGTGCGCCGTGTCGAGCGCCGCCTGCGCCACCCCGACCGCGCAGGCCGCGATGCCGAGCCGGCCGGAGTCGAGGGCGTCGAGCGCGATCGCGAAGCCCTGCCCCTCCGCGCCGACGCGGCGCGCGTCCGGGACCCGCACCCCGTCGAAGTGCACCAGGCCGGTGGGCGAGCCCTTCATGCCCATCTTCTTCTCCGGCGGCGCGGCGCTCACGCCCGGGGCGTCGCCGGGCACCAGGAAGGCGGTGACGCCGCGGGCGCCGGGGCCGCCGGTGCGGGCGAGGACGGTGTAGAAGTCGGCGACGCCGGCGTGGGTGATCCACGCCTTGGTGCCGTCCAGGGTCCAGCCGTCGCCGTCGCGTACGGCGCGGGTGGCCAGGGCGGCGGCGTCGGAGCCGGCGGCGGGTTCGGAGAGGCAGTAGGCGCCGAGCAGGCCGCCGCCGAGAATGGCCGGAAGGAACTCCTTGCGCTGCCCCTCGGTGCCGTAGGCGGCGACCGCGTGGGCGGCGAGGGTGTGCACGGAGGTGCCGAGGCCGACGGTCAGCCGGGCGCCGGCCAGTTCTTCGAGGACCTGCAGATAGACCTCGTACGGCTGCTCCCCGCCGCCGTACTCGGCCGGGTAGGGCAGCGCCAGCAGGCCCGCCCCGGACAGGGTGCCGAACAGCTCGCGGGGGAAGCGGCCGGACTCCTCCTCCTCGGCCGCCCGGGGGGCGATCTCGCGCCGGACCAGTTCGCGGACGAGGGCCAGCAGGTCGCGCGACTCCTCGGTGGGCAGCTCGCGTTCCACGGGATGCGGACCACGTTCGGCCATGCGGTGCACTCCTCTTTGCCGGGCGCGCGTACGGCGCTGTCGACGGCGGCGCCGGCCGGGATGTGACGGCTCCGCCCGTTGTGCTGCTGCAGCGAAAATGCTGCCCCGCCGGATTGCGGCGGGCCGGCATGTGCGGCTGCGGTGAAGGGGAGTATGCCCGATCGGCGGCACAGCGGCACAGGCAGGGTACGAGCCAACCCGCCGGCCCCCGAGGTGCCGAACCGGGCCGCCGCGGGCCGGGTCCGGCGGCCGTCAGCCGGTGGCGGCGGCGCCGTGCGCGGTCAGCCCGGCGAGGAGACCGTCGTAGCCCGCCTTGACGCGGTCGACGCTCATGCCTCCGGTCCGGCGCTGGTAGCCGTAGAGGTTGGCGGCGAGCGGCGCGAGCAGGGCGTCGGCGAGCCAGCGCACGTCGGCCTCCGGCCGGATCCGGCCGATCAGCAGGGCGAGGTGCTGCCGGTACAGCTCGTACGAGCCCTCGGTGAAACGGGCGTCGGCGGAGTCCATCTCGGCCACCAGCAGCAGCCCGAGCTGGTCCTCGGTGCGGTCGACGAGGGCGTGCAGGAAGGCGCGGATGCGCGCCGGCGCGCCGGCGCCGGGGCCGAGCGGGGGCGGCCCCGTGAGAAACGCGGCCTGGAACTGCACCTCGCGGTCGTCGATGACCGCGTACGCCAGTCCCGCGCGGTCGCCGAAGCGGCGGTAGACGGTGCCGACGCCGACGCCCGCGGCCCTGGCCACCTCGTCCATGGACAGCGCGTCGGGGCCGCGCTCGGCGACGATCGCGGCGGCGGCGGCGAGGATCTTGCGGCGGTTCTGCGCGGCGTCCGCGCGCTCCGGCGGCGGGCCGCCGGCCACGGGCAGCTCGGCGCGGGCCGGGCGCGGGCCGGCGGTCGCGTCGTCGTGGGTCACCTGGGCTCCTTCCCGTCCGGAGGATACCGAAGGGGAGAGTTCTCCGGTTCCCGCTGGCATCCGGAGAGTTCTCCGGTTACTCTTCCGGGAGGTAAGCGGAGAGTTTTCCGGATAGCGAAGGGATCCCTCATGACGCAGCTTGCGGGCCGTACGGCCCTGGTCACCGGCGGCAGCCGCGGCATCGGCGCCGCGATCGCGCGGCGGCTCGCCGAGGAGGGCGCCGACGTGGCGCTGACGTACCACCGCTCGCCCGAACGGGCGGCCGAGGTGGTCCGGGCGGTGGAGCACGCCGGCCGGCGCGCGCTGGCCATCCCGGCGGACGCGGCGGACCCGGACGCGGTCGTGGCCGCGGTGGACCGGACCGCCGCCGAGCTGGGCCGGCTGGACGTCCTGGTGAACAACGCGGGGATCGCGCCGTACGGGCCGCTGGCCGAGACCAGCCGGGCGGACGTGGACGCGGTGCTCGCCATCCACGTGCGCGCGGTCTTCCTCGCCTCCCAGGCGGCCGCCCGGCACCTGGGCCCCGGCGGCCGGATCATCAGCATCGGCAGCAGCTTCGCCGAGCGGGTGCCGATGCCGGGCTGGACGCTCTACGCCGCCAGCAAGTCCGCGCTGACGGGCCTGACCCGCGGGCTCGCCCGCGACCTGGGCCCCCGGGGCATCTCGGTCACCGTCGTCCACCCCGGCGACACCGACACCGAGATGAACCCCGCCGACTCCCCCGACGCCGACGCCGCCCGCGCGATCAGCGCCCTGGGCCGCTACGGCAGCCCCGAGGACGTCGCCGCCACCGTGGCGCACCTCGCCGGGCCGGGCGGCGCGCAGATCACCGGTGCGGCGGTCGCGGTCGACGGCGGCTTCGCCGCCTAGCCGGACCGCGGCCGGCGCGCCCCCTCCCGGCAGCACCCGCAGCACCCCGCAGCACCCGGACCACCGACCCCGGAGACACCCGTGCCCTGGATCTTCCTGCTGATCGCCGCCGGCCTCGAACTCGTCTGGGCGACCGCGCTCAAGCACTCCGACGGCCTCACCCGCCTCTGGCCCGCGGCCGCCGGGCTGGTGACGGCCATGGTCAGCGTGGTCGTGCTGACGATGGCGCTGCGCCAGCTGCCGGTGGGCACCGCCTACGCCGTCTGGGTGGGGCTGGGCTCGCTGGGCGTCGCCGCCGTGGGCATCCTCGCGATGGGCGAGAGCGCGTCGCCGGCCCGGCTGGCGTGCCTGGCGCTGATCCTCGCGGGCGTCGTCGGCCTGAAGTTCGTCGAGGGCTGACGGGGCCGGAACCCGGCGGCCGGGCGGGGAGTTGGCCGGGCATGGGTGATCTGGTGCCGTATCTGGCCGTGTTCGGCTCTCTGGCCGCGGTGATGGGCTTCTTCACCTGGGTCAAGGGGGTCGTACGCCGCCGCGGGGCGGCCGGCTCGGCGATGCGCGGGGCGCTGGCCGCGTACGAGGAGACGATGCGCGTCACCTCGCACGAGTCCCATCACGAAGTCCGGGCGGCGGCGGACCGCCGGGCGGAGATCGGCGGCCCCGGCGACCCGCGCTGGGCGCCCGGCGTCTCCGGCGGGCGGCGGAGTGCGGGCAGGGGGCGGTCGCGGCGCCGGTTCCGGCTCCGGCGGTAGGCCGGCCGCCGGCGCCGGCGCGGGGCGCGGGAAAACGGCGTGCGACCGGCGGGCCGGGGCGGCTACGGTCTGCCCCGTGCCCCCGTCCGCGCCCGAGCCCCACGCCGCCCGCCCCGGCGGCCCCGAGCCGCGCTTCCGCGCCGCCGGAGCCGCCGACGCCGCCGCCGTCGCCGCGCTGCACGCGGCCAGCTGGCGCCGCCACTACCGGGGCGCCTACGCCGACGCCTTCCTCGACGGCGACGTCGTCGCCGACCGCGAGGCCGTCTGGTCCGCCCGCCTCGCGGACGCGCACGACGGCGGCCGGCGGCTGACGTACGTCTGCGAGGCCGGCGGCGCCGTCGTGGGCTTCGTCCACGCGGTCCTGGACGAGCACCCCCGCTTCGGCGCGCTGGTGGACAACCTGCACGTCGGCTACGGCAGTCAGCGGCGCGGCGTCGGGAGCCGGCTGCTGCGGCTGGCCGCCCGCGGCGTCGCCGAGCGCGCGCCGGCGTCGGGGCTGCACCTGTGGGTGCTGGAGCAGAACGACCGGGCCCGGGCCTTCTACTCCGCGCTGGGCGGCTCCCGTACGGAGCGCGCCCTCGTCCCGCCGCCGGGCGGCGACCCGGCCCGGCTCGCCGGCTCCCCGGCGTGCCTGCGCTACGTCTGGCCCGCCGGATCCGCGCTGTTCCGCCGCTGACGTCCACCGTGCCCGTACGCGAGGGGACCCGCCCCCCTCGCGGGCGGGGCGGGTCCCCCGGTGCCGTACGACCAGGGCGGCGTCAGCGGATGCCGACCGCCGCGAGCGCCGCCTTCTGGGCGCCGTTGATCTCGTCGCCCCACAGCACGTAGCAGATGCCGCCGGTGCCGGAGCGGACCTTTCCGGAGGCGTCGTAGCGCTTCGTCCTGAGCCAGATGTTCTCCCACTGGCGGCGCTGGTAGACGTGCCGCACCGCCGGGTTGTCCGGCGAGGCCGGGTCGTTGGCGACGACGTCGCCGTCCCTGGTGAAGCCGACGACCGTCATCAGGTGGCCCGACGTGCCGTAGCCGGCGCCGTCCAGCTCGGACTCGATGAAGGACTGGGACGTGATCAGCGGGATGCCCGCGGCGATCAGCAGCTCGGCGTCGGCGAGGGAGCCGAGCCGGGTGACGACGCCGTGCATGTCGCGGTACGTGCTGGCGTAGGCGGTGTTGAACGGCCAGTTGCCGCAGCCCTCGTACTGGTAGTCGTAGGTGTAGCGGGCGGCGTGGCAGACCTGCGGGTCGTCGTAGTCGGGGTTGACCCACTCCAGGTCTTCGCGAGCGGGCCTGCGGCCCCAGTACTCGGTGATCATCTGCGTGGAGGTGGGGCTGCACCACGCCTCGCCGCCGTTGTCGTACTCCGGGTACCGGCCGGCGTGGATGTTCTGCGAGTAGCGCGGGACGATCAGCTCGCGGGACAGCCGCGGCCGGCTCGCCGGCACCTCGAAGCGGTCCGGCACGTCCGAGCCCATCGCGCCGACCCGCCACACCAGCGGCGTCGCGTCGCTGCCGGGCCTGCGGTAGAGGGTGACGCGCAGCTGGTAGTCGACCAGCCGCAGGCCGCTCGACGCGTCGTCGATGGAGAAGGTGTCGGTCCAGATGCTGCTCTTGCCGTCGCCCTGGTCGTCGACCGTGGTGCGGCGGATGTCCGCGTCGCCCGCGGCCCAGCGGCCCATCACGTACCAGGGGGTGCGGCCGCCGTCGCTGTAGGTGCCGCGCAGCTCGACCATCAGCCAGGTGCCGGCCGGGGTGTCGGCGTTCCAGGAGGCGACGACCTCGGTGGCGGGCGGGCCGAGCCGGTGGACCGGGGAGGTCCAGGTGGCGTACTCCCAGACGGCCGTGGTCCCGGTGTGCGGGTCGGCGTACTCGGTGCGGCCCGCGGGGCGGCCGATCACGATCCCGGGGCGGCGGCCGGGCACGACCCTCGTGCCGCGGGCGCTGCCGCGGCGCCACGCGGGGGCGGTGGCCCAGCCCCGGTAGTCGACGAGGGAGCTGCCCAGCGGCGGGCGGCCGGCCGGCCCGGCCGGGGCGGCGGGGGCGCTGGGCGCGGAGGCGGAGGCGGTCGGCGCGGCACCGGCCGCTGCGGCTGCCAGTGCGGCAGCCAGCACGGTGCGCCGTGACGCACTTCGGGGCATGGCGGACTCTCCAGACGATTGCGGCACGAGCTGGGGGGCAGGCCACAACTATTCACCTTCGCTGTGCCGTTAGGAAGTCAATCCGTGCTACGAGATGGGTGAATATTGGTTTATACCACTGGTGTGACCTGGGGTGGAGAACGGCGCCGCGGGGCACCCGCCGTACCCTTGCGGCGATGAGCGCCACCCCTTCCCCCGGCCGGGGGAACCCCGCGCCGGCCGCCCTGGCCCGCGAGCTGCGGCGCCTCGCGCCGTCCTGCGGCCCCGTACGGCTGGTGGCCGTGGACGGGCACGCCGGGTCCGGCAAGACGACGTTCTCCGGGCGGCTCGCCGGGGCGCTGGGCGGCGCGCCCGTGCTCCGGCTGGACGACCTCGCGACGCACCGGGAGCCGTTCGGCTGGACCGGGCGGCTGCGGGACCAGGTGCTTCAGCCGCTGGCCGCGGGGCGCCCGGCGGTCTACGAGACGTACGACTGGCACGCCCGCGCCTTCACCGGGCGGCGCACGCTGCCGCCGGCGCCGGTGGTGCTCGTCGAGGGCGTCGGCGCGGGCCGGCGGGAGCTGCGCCCGCACCTCGCCCGGCTGCTGTGGATGGAGGTGCCGGCCGCGACGGCGTGGGCGCGCGGCCGGCGGCGCGACGGGCCGGCGCTCGCGGGGTTCTGGGACGGCTGGGAGCGGGCCGAGCGGGCGCACTTCTCGGCCGACCCGTCCCGGCCGTACGCCGGCCTTCTGGTGCTGTCCGACGGTGACGCGTACACGCTGGTCCCGGGGCCTGCACACGCCGGGTGACCGCGCGGGGCGCACACCGCGCGCGGCCCCCTGACGGACCGGCCGGAATATGCCCCTCCAGGCCCCAACTCCGCTTGACCCAGGGGCAGTCCAGGACTTACGTTCTCAGTGAGCGGGCCCCACCGGCACCGCCTCACGCGCGAAGCCCCCGATTGTTCCCCCGTGATCGGGGGCTTCGTTCTGTCCAAAGAGGGAACAATGGGATGACTTACGGACCGGCCGCCCCTCACCCACGGTCACCGCGTCGGGCGGCCGGGTCCGCCGCGCGCGCGTCCGATACGGGCCGTCGGCCCGCACCGCCGCCGCGGGTACCATGCGAGCAGGCCCTCCTTGCCGCAACTCCCCTGCTCCGCGGGGGAGTTCACGAGAGACGGCCGACCAGCGACCCGAGGGCATCCACGGGGGAAGGGTTGGTGGCTACGTGACGGACAACGGCGCGCGCGGGCCCGAGGCCCCGGCGGAACTCGCCTGGCTGCGGGGCGTCGACGCCTACACGATGGGTGCCTACACCCGGGCCGAGGAGGAGTTCAGGTCCGCCGTGCGGCTGGATCCCCGGATGGCCGACGGCTGGCTGGGGCTGCACGCGCTGCGGGCGGACACCGCCACGGCCCTGCTGGAGATGTACCGGCACCGCGACCGCTTCGGCGAGCAGCGCGCCCGGCACCGCCGCCCCCTCAACTCCTGGTACTGGCTGGGCTGGTGGGTGCAGCCCGTCCTCGACTCCGGCCGCGACCTGCTGCTGGCGCACGCCTCGCACTGGCTGGACGGCCGGCACGTCGCCGAGCTGGAGCAGGCCCTCGCCGCCTGCCCCCCGGCCGAGGCCGACCCGCAGGTGCGCTTCCTGCACGCCTGCCGTGCGTATCTGGTCAAGGACTGGGAGCAGCTCGTCCGGCTGACCGTGCCGCTGACGGAGGACCCGCTGCTGGGCATCGAGGCGGGGCTGTTCGCGGGCATGGCGCGGGTCCGGCTGGAGATGTACGGGCAGGCCGTGCCGATCCTCTCCGCCGCGCTGATGCGCTGCCGCAGCGAGCAGCCGCAGCGCAAGGAGCTGCGCTACTGGCTGGCCCGCGCGCAGGAGGGGGCCGGCCGCAGCGCCGCCGCGCTGCCGCTCTACCGGGCGGTGCACCGCATCGACCCCTCCTTCATGGACACCGCGGCCCGCATCGCCGCCATCGACGGGCTCGACGACTTCGACGGCCTCGACCCGGTGCCCGGGCTGGCGTCGGTGTCCCTGGGCGGCGCCGAGCAGGAGACCGCGCCGGGCGACCCCGCTCCCCCGCCGGACGGCCGCGAGCTGGTGCCCGCCGACGAGGTGCTGCGCCCGCCCGCCCCCGCCGGCGGCCCGGGCGTGCTGCGCGAGCGGGCGCCGCTGCACGCGGGCACCGCGCCCCCGCAGGGGGCCGCCGACCCCGCGATGCTTGCCGAGGCGCTGGCCGACCTCGACCGGATGGTGGGCCTCGACCCGGTCAAGCGGCAGGTGCGGGCGCTGTCGGCGCAGCTGAACATGGCGCGCCTGCGGGCCGGCGAGGGCCTGCCGGTGCAGCCGCCCAAGCGGCACTTCGTCTTCTCCGGCCCCTCCGGTACGGGCAAGACCACCGTGGCCCGCATCCTGGGCCGCGTCTTCTACGCCCTCGGGCTGCTCGGCAGCGACCGGCTGGTGGAGGCGGGGCGGGCCGACCTCGTCGGCGAGTTCCTGGGCCAGACCGCCGTCAAGGCCAACGAGCTGATCGACTCCGCCCTCGGCGGCGTGCTCTTCATCGACGAGGCGTACAGCCTCGCCGGCGTCGGCTACTCCCGCGGCGACGCCTACGGCGACGAGGCCCTCCAGGTGCTGCTGAAGCGCGCCGAGGACAACCGCGACCGGCTCGTCGTCATCCTCGCCGGCTACCCCAAGGGCATGGACCGGCTGCTCTCCAGCAACCCGGGCCTGACGTCCCGCTTCACGACGCGCGTCGACTTCCCCAGCTACCGCCCGCTGGAGCTGACCGCCATCGGCGAGGTGCTGGCCGCGCAGAACGGCGACCGGTGGGACGAGGAGGCGGTCGAGGAGCTGCGCTCGATCTGCGGGCACGTCGTCGACCAGGGCTGGATCGACGAGCTGGGCAACGGGCGCTTCCTGCGCACGCTGTACGAGAAGAGCTGCGCCTACCGCGACCTGCGGCTGTCGGCCTACCCCGGCCCGCCGGGCCGCGAGGAGCTGGCCACGCTGCGGCTGCCGGACCTGATGCAGGCGTACGGCGAGATCCTCTCCGGCCGTGAGCCGGGCGAGGAGCCGGAGCCCGGCTGAGCCCCGCGGCCCGCGCCGTGCCCGGCACCGCACTCCACGGCGACCGGGCCGGACCCGGCCGCCGTGCGGACCCCCCGGAGCCCCGCCCCGCGCGCACCGGCGGCGGGCACGCCCCGGGGCGTACGGCCGCCTCAGACGCCTTCCGGGCCGGTGCCGCGCTCCGCCGCCATTCCCGCGAGCGCCCGCGCGTCCCGCTCGGCCTGCTCGCGGCCGATGCCCGGCTGGATGCCCATCGCCGGCAGGCAGGTGCCGTCGGCGAGGTCCAGGGTGACCCAGGGGTCGCCGGGCCGCAGGTTGACGCGGAGGATCTCGGCCCAGTCGAGGCGGCGGCTGTGGGTGAGGTTGGTGACGGTGACGCCGTCGTCGTCCACGACCACCTTGGGGCGGCTGAGCACCAGCAGCCCGCCGAGGAAGAACAGCCCGACGACGACGAAGCTGGCCCGCTCCCCCGCGCTCAGGCTCAGCACCATGCCGATGGCGGTGAGCACCGCGAAGATCGCGACCCCGGCGGCGACGAGCACCGCCCGGGTGCGGTTCGGCCGGAAGGTGACCGGCGGTCCGGCGGCGCTCACAGGCGGCAGGCGTGGATCGTGGTCGTCAGGATGGCGCGGGCGCCCAGCTCGTACAGCTCGTCCATGATCCGCTGGGCGTCGGCGGTGGGCACCATCGAGCGGACGGCGACCCACCCCTCGTGGTGCAGCGGGGACACGGTGGGCGACTCCAGGCCCGGCGTGAGGGCGACGGCCTGTTCCAGG
Source organism: Streptomyces sp. MAR4 CNX-425 (assembly GCF_048656465.1). NCBI lineage: Bacteria > Bacillati > Actinomycetota > Actinomycetes > Kitasatosporales > Streptomycetaceae > Streptomyces > Streptomyces sp. MAR4 CNX-425. The sequence goes on from NZ_JBMDLF010000002.1 coordinate 99,288, forward strand.
TGCTCGGCGCGGATGTCGTAGTCCATCATCACGTATCTGCGGGCGACGAGGACGCCCTGCATCCGGCGGAGGAACTGGCGCACCTTCGGCTCCTCGCGCGGCGAGCCGGTGCCGCGGACGACCACGGCCTCGGAGGTGAGGATCGGCTCGCCGATGATCTCCAGCCCGGCCTGCCGCAGCGTGGTGCCGGTCTCGACGACGTCGGCGATGACCTCGGCGACGCCGAGCTGGATCGCGGTCTCGACGGCGCCGTCGAGGTGGACGACCTCGGCGTCGACGCCGTGGTCCGCCAGGTGCTTGGCGACCAGCCCGGAGAAGGACGTGGCCACGGTCCGGCCGCCGAAGTCGGCGACGCCGGCGGCGGTGCCGGGGCGGGTGGCGTAGCGGAAGGTGGAGGCGCCGAAGCCGAGCTGCATGATCTCCTCAGCGGAGGCGCCGGAGTCGAGCAGCAGGTCGCGGCCGGTGATGCCGATGTCGAGGCGCCCCGAGCCGACGTAGACGGCGATGTCCCGGGGGCGCAGGAAGAAGAACTCGACGTCGTTGTCGGCGTCGGTGAGCACCAGTTCGTGACGGTCCGTGCGCTGCCGGTAGCCGGCCTCATGGAGCATCGCCGACGCAGGCTCGGCGAGGGAACCCTTGTTGGGTACGGCGATGCGCAGCATGGTCGTGTGTCTTCCTGTTCTGCCGGCCGGGCTGTCCTGCCGGCCGGGCGGCGGTGGCGTACGGGCGTCAGAGGTGGGCGTAGACGTCGTCGAGGGAGATCCCCCGGGCGACCATCATCACCTGCAAGTGGTACAGGAGTTGGGAGATCTCCTCCGCGGTGCGGTCCTCGCCCTCGTGCTCGGCGGCCATCCAGACCTCCGCGGCCTCCTCGACGACCTTCTTGCCGATGGCGTGTACCCCCTGCTCCACGAGCTGAGCGGTGCGGGAGGTGGCGGGGTCGCCGGTGGCGGCCTTCTGCCGGAGCTCGGCGAAGAGCTCCTCGAATGTCTTGCTGGCCATGGTGGGCCCCAGTCTACGGGGTCCGCGGGGGCGCTCAGCGCCGGGCCCCGGCCCCGGTGCGCAGCGCCGCGGCGGTGGCCACCGCCGCGGTGACCGCCTCGTGGCCCTTGTCCTCGACCGAGTCCGGCAGCCCGGCGCGGGCGAGCGCCTGCTCCTCGGTGTCGCAGGTGAGCACGCCGAAGCCGACGGGGACGCCGGTGTCCACGCCGACCCGGGTCAGGCCCTGGGTGACGCCCTGGCACACGTAGTCGAAGTGCGGGGTGCCGCCGCGGACGACGACGCCGAGGGCGACGACGGCGTCGTACCCGCGGTCGGCCATCGCCTTGGCCGCCACCGGCAGCTCGAAGCTGCCGGGCACGCGCAGCAGGGCGGGCTCCTCGATGCCCAGCTCGCCGAGGGCGCGCAGGGCGCCGTCGACGAGCCCGTCCATCACCTGCTCGTGCCAGAGCGCGGCGACGACGGCCACGCGCAGGTCCTCGCAGTTCTTCACGGTCAGTTCGGGTGCGCCCTTGCCGCTCACGGCTCTCCTCGTTCGCTGTGCTGTGCTGGTCTCGGGGTCTCGGGGTGGTGCGGTGGTCACTGGTTGCTGCACACCGCGACCGGCGCGCCGTCCAGCCACGGCAGGTGGTGGCCCATGCGGTCGCGCTTGGTGCGCAGGTAGCGCAGGTTGTGCTCGCCGGCCTCGACGGGGGTGGGCTCGCGGCCGGTGACGGTCAGGCCGTGCCGCAGCAGGGCGTCGACCTTCTCCGGGTTGTTGGTCATCAGCCGCACCCGGCCGACGCCGAGGTCGGCCAGCATGCGGGCGCCGGCGGCGTAGTCGCGGGCGTCGGCGGGCAGGCCCAGCTCCAGGTTGGCGTCGAGGGTGTCGCGGCCGCGCTCCTGCAGCTCGTACGCGCGCAGCTTGGACAGCAGGCCGATGCCGCGGCCCTCGTGGCCGCGCAGGTAGATCACGACGCCGCGGCCCTCGGCGGCCACGCGGCGCAGGGAGGCGCGCAGCTGGGGGCCGCAGTCGCAGCGCTGGGAGCCGAAGACGTCGCCGGTGAGGCACTCGGAGTGGATGCGTACGAGCACGCCCTCGCCGCCGTCGTCGCCGCTGACGTCGCCGAGGACCAGGGCGATGTGCTCGACGCCGTCGGCGGCGGAGCGGTAGCCGTGGGCGGTGAAGTCGCCGTAGGCGGTGGGCAGCCGGGTCTCGGCCTCGCGGACCACGGCGGGGTCGGCCGGCGCGGCGGCGGGCACCGCGGCCGCGGGCACCTGCGCGGGCGCCCGGGCGGGCTCGGTGGCGCGGCGGTAGGCGGCCAGGTCGGCGATGGAGACGATCGCGAAGCCGTGGCGGCGGGCGAACGGCACGAGCTGCGGCAGCCGCAGCATCTCGCCGTCCTCGCCGGCGATCTCCACGATCGCGGCCGCGGGCCGCAGCCCGGCGAGCCGGGCCAGGTCCACCCCGGCCTCGGTGTGCCCCTCGCGGACGAGCACGCCGCCCTCGCGGGCCCGCAGCGGGAAGATGTGCCCGGGCCGGACGAAGTCCGCGGGGGCGGCGGCGGGGTCGGCGAGCAGCCGGATCGTCGTCGCCCGGTCGGAGGCGGAGATGCCGGTGCCGACGCCGTGGGCCGGGGAGGCGTCGACGGTGACGGTGAAGGCGGTGCGCATGGACTCGGTGTTCCGCTGGACCATCTGCGGGATGGCGAGCCGGTCCAGATCCTCGCCCGCCATCGGCATGCAGATCATGCCGCTGCACTCGCGCATCATGAACGCCACGGTGGCGGGGGTGATCAGCTCGGCGGCGGCGACGAGGTCGCCCTCGTTCTCGCGGTCCTCGTCGTCGACGACGACCACGGGGCGGCCGGCGGCGATCTCCTCTATCGCGCGCTCGACGGAGTCGAGTCCGGGGTTCTCCGCGTCCCCGGCGGGCTGCACGGTCGTAGGGGCGGTCATGCGGCGGCTCCTTCCAGTGCCTCCGGCCGCCCGGCGGCGGGCGGGGCGGTGCGGCGGCTCGCGGTCCACCAGGCGCGCAGGCCGAGGAGGACGACGACGCCGTAGACGACGTACACGAGGGCGGAGAACTTCAGGTCGCCGGAGTACGCCAGCGGGACGCCGACGGCGTCGACGGCGAGCCAGGCGAACCAGAACTCGACCCAGCCGCGGGCCATGGCGACCATGGCGGCGACGGAGCCGGTGAACAGGTAGGCGTCCGGCCAGGGGTTCCAGGACAGCGAGGGGAAGGCGAGGAAGACCAGGGCGACGGCGGTGGTGCCGGCCGCGGTGGCGCCGGCGAGCCAGGCGCGCTCGGTCCAGGTGGCGAAGCGCACCCGTATCGCCCCGCTCTCCCGCCGGCCGCGCGCCCACTGCGTCCAGCCCCACACCGAGACGCCGACGACCAGCAGCTGCTTGCCGACGCCGCCGGTGAGGCCGGCGGATGCGTACGCGACGACGAGCACCGCGCCGGAGAGCAGCTGGGCCGGCCAGACGGCCGTCGAGCGGCGCCAGCCGAGCGCGAGGGCGGTGAGCCCCAGGAGGTTGCCGGTCATGTCGGCCCACTTGATGTCCTCGCCGAACACCGAGAAGGCCACCGAGTTGAGGGAGTCCAGGGCGCTCACTCCCGCGCTCCGGCGGTCCGGTCGAGGTGCGGGGCGAGCATCCGCTCGACGTACTTGGCGACGATGTCGGCCTCCAGGTTGACCGGGTCGCCCGGCTGTTTGGTGCCGAGGGTGGTCAGCGCGAGGGTGGTGGGGATGAGGCTGACGGTGAAGAAGTCGGGGCCGACATCGACGACGGTGAGGCTGACGCCGTCGACGGTGACGGAGCCCTTCTCGACGACGTAGCGGGCGAGGCCGGCGGGCAGCGAGACGGTGACGACCTCCCAGTTGTCGGAGGTCTTACGCGCCACGATCTCGCCGGTGCCGTCGACGTGGCCCTGCACCAGGTGCCCGCCGAGGCGCCCGCCGACGGCGGTGGGGCGCTCCAGGTTGACCCGGTCGCCGGGGGCGAGGCCGCCGAGGCTGGAGCGGTTCAGCGTCTCGGCCATCACGTCGGCGGTGAACTCCGTCCCGGCGAGGCCGGCGACGGTGAGGCAGACGCCGTTGACGGCGACGGAGTCGCCGTGCCGGGCGCCCTCGGTGACGACGGGGCCGCGCAGCCGGAAGCGGGCGGCGTCGGGCAGCTCCTCGACGGCGACGACCTCGCCGAGCTCTTCGATGATTCCGGTGAACAACGTCAGCTCTCCTTGGTGGCGGGCGGCTCGGGGGCGGGGCCGGGCACGGCGGTCAGCCGCAGGTCGGGGCCGAGGTGATCGACGGCGGTCACGTCGAGGCGCAACGCTTCGCCGATCGTTCCGATTCCGGCGTCGGCGAGCGCGGCGGGCCCGGCGCCCAGCAGGACGGGGGCGAGGTAGCAGACGACCCGGTCGACGACGCCGGCGGCGAGGAACGCGCCGGCCAGCGTCGGGCCGCCCTCCAGCAGCACGGAGCGGACGTCCCGCCCGTACAGCGCGGCGAGCAGCGCCGTGACGTCGAGGCCGCGGCCGTCCGCGGCGCGCGGGATCCGCACCACGCCGGCGCGGCGCCCGGCGCGGGCCGCGGCGTCGTCGAGGACGGCGGCGAGGGGGCCGGCGGCCGCGTCGTCGGCGACCGCGACGAGGGTGGGGGCGCTGCCGTCGAGCAGCCGGGCGCCGGGGCCCAGGGCGGTCCCCGCGGTGTCGGCGACGACGCGCAGCGGCTGGGTGACGCCGGCCTCGGCGCGCGGCCCGCGGACGGCGAGCTGCGGGTCGTCGGCCCGTACGGTGCCGGAGCCGACGACGACGGCGTCGGCCTCGGCGCGCAGCCGGTGGACGTCGGCGCGGGCGGCGGGCGAGGTGATCCAGCGGCTGGTGCCGTCGGCGGCGGCGCTGCGGCCGTCGAGGGTGGCGGCGTACTTCCACAGCACGTAGGGGCGGCCGCGGAGCGCGGCGGTCAGCCACGCCTCGTTCCCGGCGGCGGCCTCGTCGGCGAGCAGGCCGCCCTCGGCGTCGATGCCGGCGGCGGCCAGCGCGGCGGCCCCGCCGCCGGCGACGGGGGTGGGGTCGGCGACGGCGTAGACGACGCGGGCGACGCCGGCCTCGGCGAGGGCGCGTACGCAGGGCCCGGTGCGGCCGGTGTGGGTGCAGGGTTCGAGGGTGACGACGGCGGTGCCGCCGCGGGCCCGCTCCCCCGCGTCGGCGAGGGCGGCGACCTCCGCGTGCGGGCCGCCGGCGCGGACGTGGTGGCCCTCGCCGGCGGGGCGCCCGGCGGCGTCGAGGACGACGCAGCCGACGACGGGGTTGGGGCTGGTGTCGCCGAGGGCGCGGGCGGCGAGCGCGATGGCGCGGCGCATCGCCTGGGTCTCGGCTGCGGTGGCCACCCGGGTCCTCCTGCCTCGTCGGCACGGACTCCGGGGCCTGTCTTCACGACAGTCACGGAACGCGATCACCGGGGCGCCGGCCGGGAGGGGGCCGCCCGAAGGGGCGGGCCGTCGCCGCGGCGCACCTGTGGCATCCCGCCGCGCACTGCCTCCCATCCGGACTTTCACCGTCGGTCCAGGAATTCCACCTGGTCAACCGGCCGCTGGCAGCGGCCGGGTCGCGGACTGTAACCGCCGGTTCGGACTTTCACCGACCCCGGAGTGCGCGTTCGTCACTGGTACGCATCCAGTCTGCCACGCCCGGGGACCGGTCAACCCGCCGAACGCTGTGGGCTGGCTCACCTCCGCGGGGCCCGTCGTCGGCCCGACGTCGTCCGCCGACGGGGCGACCGCGGGGTGACCTCGCCCGTTCGCCTCCCGCGGCGGGGTGCGGCGGAGGGACCGCGGCCGCGCGGGTCACGATCCCGGCGGGCGGGGGCGCCACCCGTACGAGGGGCGCCGGGAGCCGCGCCCGGGCGGGTGATGGCCGCGCGGGGGGCGGGGCTGCCAGGGTGACGGCCATGACGTCTGTGCAGGACCCGGCCGCCGCCGGGGCCGCCCTCGACGCCGCCGCCGGGCGGATGCGCGCGCTGGCCGCCGGGCTGCCCCGGCCGGACGGGGTGGCGGTCTTCGCGTCGGTGTACCTGGCGGTGACCGACGAGGTACGGGTGCGGCTGGCGGCCGGCGGCTTCGCCGACCGGACCGCGGCCGCCGGCCTCGCGGCGGACTTCGCGGGCCGGTTCCTGGCCGCGGTGGACGACGCCGCGGCGGGCCGCCGGCCGCCGGCGTGCTGGCGGCCGCTGTTCCAGGCCCGCCGCCACCGCGGCGTCCACCCGCTGCAGTTCGCGCTGGCCGGCATCAACGCCCACATCGGCTACGACCTGCCGCTCGCGGTCGTCGCCTCCTGCCGCACGCTGGGCCGCGAACCGGAGGACGCCGAGGGCGACTTCGAGCGGGTCGGCGAGCTGCTCGTCCGGCTGGAGGAGCGGATCCGCGAGCAGCTGATGCCGGGGCCCGACCTGCTGGACGTGGCCGATCCGCTCACCCACTTCGCGGGGGCGTGGAGCCTGGAGCGGGCCCGGGACGCGGCGTGGGCGGCGGCCCGGGTGCTGTGGCGGCTGCGCGGTCTGCCGGAGGTGGGCGAGGAGTTCACCGAGCGGCTGGACCAGTCGGTCGGGCTGGTCTCGCGGTGCGTCCTGGTGCCGCTGCGCGGCGCGTGCGACGGCTGACCCGGCCGCCGCTCAGTCCTCCGGCAGCTCCACCGGGGCGAGGGCGTCGAAGACGTCGCCGGGCCCGGGGTTGGCCGGGTCGGTGGCGCCGCCGAAGTGCCGCAGCACGCCCCACACGGCGTTCAGCGCCGTCTGCACCGCGCCCTCGGCCCAGCCCGCCGTCCAGGAGATGTCGTCCCCGGCCAGGAAGAGCCCGCGCCGGTCCGCCGGCAGCGCGTCCTGCATGAAGTGGGTGAACAGCCGCCGCTGGTAGCGGTAGTGGCCGGGCAGGTTGGCCTTGAACGCGCCCATGAAGTACGGCTCGTCCTCCCAGGAGACCGTCACCGGCGGGCCGATGATGTGCTTCCTGATGTCGACGTCCGGGTAGATCTCGCCGAGCGACTTGAGCATGACCTCCATCCGCTCCGCGGCGGTCAGCGGCAGCCACTTCAGGCTGTCGTCGCACCAGGTGTACGACAGGCAGATCGACGCCGGGCCGTCGGGCCCTTCGTCGAGGAGGTACGTGCCGCGGGTCATGCGGTCGGTGAGCGTCATGGACATCACGTCGCGCCCGGTCCGCTCGTCGCGGTCGCGCCAGAAGGGGCGGTCCACGGGCACGAACAGCTTGGCGGACGCCATGTAGTGGGTGCGTTCGACGGCGGTCCAGTGGTCGATGGGCAGCAGGTCGTCGGTGCAGTCGATCTTCGACAGCAGCATCCACGACTGGGCGGTGAAGACCGCGGCCCGGTAGGTGCGGACGTCGCCGGCGGCGTCGGTGACGGTGATGCCCTCCCCGGCGGCGCGGGCGAGCCGGGTGACCGCCGGGCGGGGGGCGCCGCCGTCGTGCAGGGCCGCCAGCGAGGTGCCCTGCGCCCAGTGCACGATCTTGCCGGGCGCCCGGTCCCACAGCCGCAGCGGCAGCTGCCGGCTGCCGCCGACGATGGCGCGGTGGTCGTCGTCGGCCTCGGTGTAGACGACGCGCAGGATCTCCAGGATGGAGTTGGGGAAGTCGGTGTCCCAGCCGCCGGTGCCGAAGCCGACCTGGCCGAAGATCTCCCGGTGCCGGAAGGAGCGGAAGGCGGGCGAGTCGCAGAGGAAGCCGTAGAAGGTCTGGTCGTCGAGCCGCTCCACGAGCCCGGCCCACAGCTCGCGGATGCGCGGCACGTCGCGCTCGCGGATGGCCCGGTTCATGGCCGTGAAGTCCGCGCCCTCCTCCAGGCAGTCGGCCCAGGCGGCGGCGACGTCGCGGTAGACCTGCGGCAGGTCGTCGACGGTGCGGGCGTAGTGCGACTCGCCCTTGAGGTCGACGACGGTGGACGGGGTACCGGGGGCCAGCGGGTTGGGGAACGGGCGGGTCTGAAGGCCGGTGAGGTCGATGTAGTGCCGCAGCGCGGTGGAGGACGGCGGGAAGCGCATCGCGCCCATCTCGGCGGTGAGCGCGGGGTCGCAGCCGGGGAACGTCTCGGTGCGCAGCCGGCCGCCGATGCGGTCGGCCTCGTAGACCACCGGCTTCAGGCCCGTCTTCATCAGCTCGTACGCGGTGACGAGGCCGGAGAGCCCGCCGCCGATCACCGCGACCTCCGTGCCGTGCTCGGTGGCCGGTATCTGGCCGAGCCCGGCGGGGTGGCCGAGGTAGTCGTCGTACGCGAAGGGGAAGTCGGGGCCGAACATCGTGATCGGCCGCCGGCCGGTCTCCTCCCCCGCGGGGTGGACGGCGGTGGGCACGGTGGACGTCATCTTCGCGGGGCTCCTCGGGCTTTTCGGGCAGGGCGGGGCGGAACAGGGCGGGGCGGGGCGTGGCGCGGGCGGCGCCGGGGCGGGGTCAGGCGTACAGCTCGGGCCTCAGGTCCGCGAGGTAGGTGTTGTCGCGGCGGGCGCAGGCGATCCGGGCCGGGTCGACGTCGGCGAGGACGAGGTCCTCCCCGGTGTGCCCGGCGCGGGCGCGCACGGTGCCGTCGGGCGCGGCCAGGCAGCTCAGCCCGGCGAAGTGGTGCTCGCCCTCGGGGCCGACGCGGTTGGCGTACGCCACGTACAGCTGGCTCTCGTAGGCGCGCGCGGGGACCAGCGTGCGGGCGACGAACTCGTACGGGCGCATCAGCGCGGTGGGCACCAGCAGCAGCTCGGTGCCGGCCAGGGCGTGCGCCCGGACCGCCTCGGGGAACTCGACGTCGTAGCAGATCAGCAGCCCGACGCGGATGCCGTCGACGTCGGCCTGGACGACCGGGGTGTCGCCGGGGGTGAAGAACTTCCGCTCGAAGTCGCCGAAGAGGTGGGTCTTGCGGTAGTTGGCCGCGGGGTAGCCGTACGGGGTGATCAGCTGGACGGCGTTGTACACGGCGTTGCCGTCCCGCTCCGGGTAGCCGTAGGCGATGGACAGGCCGTGGTCGGCGGCGATGCCGGCGACGGCGTGGGCGCCGGGGCCGTCGGCCGGCTCGGCGCGGCCGGCCGGGTCGGTGGCGTAGCCGCTGAGGAACAGCTCGGCGGCGACCAGCAGCCGGGCGCCCCCGGCGGCGGCGGTCCGGGCGGCGGTCTCCAGCTCGGCGAGGCCCTCCTGTCTGCTCGGGGGCACCCCGGCCGGCCCCTGGAGCAGGGCGATGCGCAGCGGCGCCATGGGCTACCTCGCAGGCGGGTCGTGCGGTCCGTCTCACTCGACGGTACGTCCCGTGCGGGGCCCGGAACAAGGCCCGTCGATTGCGTCCGACCAGGCGATTCGTTGCGTGCGCCGGGGCCCGGGCGGCGATCCGTTGCGTGCGGCCCCGCCGCCCTCACAGGGGTGGGTCGGGGGCGTAGCGGCGGACGAGCGGGGAGAGGACGAGGACCGATCTGGTGCGTTCGACGAAGGGCTCGCCGGCGATCCGTTCCAGCACGGCTTCGAAGTGGCGCATGTCGGTGGCGAAGATCTGCACGACGGCGTCGGCGTCGCCGGTGACCGTGGAGGCGGCGGCCACCTCGGTGTAGCGGGACAGGGTGCGGCGGATGTCGGCGGGGCTGGTCTTGGAGCGGCAGTACAGCTCGACGTAGCCCTCGGTGGCCCAGCCGAGGGCGGTGGGGTCGACGCGTACGGTGAAGCCGGTGACGGCGCCGGCCGCGCGCAGCCGGTCCACGCGCCGCTTGACCGCGGGCGCGGAGAGGCCGACCTCGGCGCCGATGTCGGCGTAGGTGCGGCGGGCGTCCTCGGCGAGGGCGCGCACGATCCGCTCGTCCAGCTCGTCGAGTCGCATGTCCGCAGTAGACCACGCCGGGCCGGCGCGGTCCCCCCGGGGCGCCGGGCGGCCCCCGCGCCCCGGGCGGGGCCGGCGGGCCCCGTGCCGCTACTGCCAGCTGGCGTGCAGCGGCTGGCCCTCGGCGTACCCCGCGGCGCTCTGCACGCCGACGACGGCCCGCTCGTGGAACTCCTCCAGGGTCGCCGCCCCGGCGTACGTGCACGCGCTGCGCACGCCCGCGACGACGGCGTCGATGACGTCCTCGACGCCCGGGCGCTGCGGGTCCAGGAACATCCGCGAGGTGGAGATGCCCTCCTCGAAGAGCCCCTTGCGGGCCCGGTCGTACGCGGATTCCTCGGCGGTCCGGCCGCGGACGGCGCGCGCCGAGGCCATGCCGAAGCTCTCCTTGTACAGCCGCCCGTCCGCGGTCTGCTGCAGGTCGCCCGGGGACTCGTAGGTGCCGGCGAACCAGGAGCCGATCATGACGTTGGAGGCGCCGGCGGCCAGCGCCATGGCGACGTCGCGGGGGTGCCGTACGCCGCCGTCGGCCCACACGTGCCGGCCGAGCCGGCGGGCCTCGGCGGCGCACTCCAGCACGGCGGAGAACTGCGGCCGGCCGACGCCGGTCATCATGCGGGTGGTGCACATCGCGCCGGGGCCGACGCCGACCTTGACGATGTCGGCGCCCGCCTCGACCAGGTCGCGCACCCCCTCGGCGGCGACGATGTTGCCCGCGACCACCGGCACCCCGGGGTCGAGGGCGCGGACGGCGCGCAGCGCGTGCAGCATCTGCTCCTGGTGGCCGTGCGCGGTGTCCACGACGAGGGTGTCGACGCCGGCGTCGAGGAGCTGCTTGGCGCGCCCGGCGACGTCGCCGTTGATGCCCGCCGCGGCGGCGACGCGCAGCCTGCCGCGGGCGTCGGTGGCGGGGGTGTAGAGCGTGGCCCGCAGGGCGCCCTTGCGGGTGAGCAGGCCGACCAGCCGCCCGTCGGGGCCGACGGCGGGGGCGAGCCGGCGGTGGGCGGCGTCCAGGCGGTTGAACGCCTCCCGCGGGTCGATGCCCGCGTCGAGCGTCAGCAGCTCGCGGGACATCACCTCCGACAGCTGGGTGAACCGGTCCACCCCGCTCAGGTCGGACTCGGTGACGACGCCCACGGGTCGGCCGTCCTCGACGACGACGGCGGCGCCGTGCGCCCGCTTGGGCAGCAGCGCCAGCGCGTCGGCGACGGTGGAGTGCGGCCCCAGCACGATGGGGGTGTCGAGCACCAGGTCGCGCTGCTTGACCCAGGAGACGACGTCGGCGACGACGTCGATGGGGATGTCCTGCGGGACGACGACGAGCCCGCCGCGGCGGGCGACGGTCTCCGCCATCCGGCGGCCCGCGATGGCGGTCATGTTGGCGACGACGACCGGGATGGTGGTGCCGGTGCCGTCGGCGGAGGACAGGTCGACGGCCTGGCGGGAGCCGACGGCGGAGCGGCGGGGGACCATGAACACGTCGTCGTACGTCAGGTCGTACGGCGCGGTGGAGTCATTCAGGAAACGCACGTACTTCAGTGTCCCACGCGGCGGCGGGATCGCCCCCGGACGGATCCTCCGGACCGGCGGCGGCGCGGGCGGTGCGATCGCACGAAGGCGCGGCGGCGGTACGCGGCCGGGTGCAGAACCGCGTCCCGTGGGTACCCGGCCCCATGCGCACCGACTCGCAGAGAACCGCCCCCGCCGTCGCCGCCGACGCGGTCACCGCGGGCCTGCTGCCCTTCCTCCTCGGCCTCGTCCTGGTCGCCGTGCTGGTCGGCGCGGTGTGGCTCGGCATCCGGATACGGTCCCGGGAGCCCGCCCCGCCGCGCCCCGAGGACCAGCCGCGACCGCCGGCGTCCGGGCCCGTCCCGCACGTCACGGAGGAGCGGGAGCCCGCGGAGGTGCCCCGCGGCCGGGGCCGGCTGACCCCGCACGAGCTCCCCGGCCACGGCAACTCCGGCACCCGGCCGGCCCGGCGCCCGGCCCGGCGCCGCGGGGAGCGGCAATCGGGCGGATCTCGCGGCCCGGGGGCGTGAACCCGGCCGCGGGCGGGCACGCGCCCCATGAACGTCACGCACCACGTGCCACCCCGTCCCACGGAGGACGCCATGCCGACGCAGCCGATCCCGGTGCCGGCAACGGACACCGGAACCCGCCCGCCCCCGGCGGCGGACCGGGAACCCGACCCCGTACCGCCGATGCCGCCGGCGCCGCCCGCGCCGCCGCGGCCCGACCCCGATCCGGGCCCCGGTCCGGGGCCGCGCCCCGGGCCCGTACCGGAGCCGCCGCCCGCGCCGGACCCGATCCCCCGGCCGCCCGGGCCCGACCCGGTGCCGGACCCCAGTCCGCAGCCGGGTCCGGTGGGCTCCTGACACCGCGGACGGCGACCCCGGCAAAGGAGGTGATCCCGGGTGGCGGTTTCGACGGACGAACTCGGCCGTGAGGCCCTGGTCCGGTACATCGAGGACGGCTTCGTCTGCGCCCAGGCGTGCGCGGAGTGCGCCACGGCGTGCCTGCGGCCCGCGGGGCCGGCGGAACCGAGCGCGGCACAGCGGCTGGACCTGCGCTGCGCGGACGTCTGCGAGCAGACCTCCCGGATGCTCACGCAGCACGGCCGGCACGACGCGCCGGGCCTGCGGGCGCAGGTCGAGCTGTGCGCCGCGACCTGCGCGGCCTGCGCGGCGGACTACGAGCGGCTGGCCGCCACCGCGCCGGGGGCGGCGGAGCGGGCCGCGGCGTGCCGCCGCTGCGAGCGGGCGTGCCGCGACTTCCTCGTGAACCTCGTCTGAGCCCCGGCCGGGCGCGCGGCGGCCGGGGTGCGGCGGCTCAGCCGGCGACCCGGACGCCCTCGCCCGCCACGTCGACCACGAGGCCGTCCGCGGTCGCCGTGACCAGGTCGATCCGCACCCCGTCGGGCAGCCCGCCGACCTGCCGGTCGACGTCGACGGCGCCGCGCACGGCCTCCTGCGCCCCGGGGCCGCCCGCGGCCGGGATCTCCTCGGCGCGCAGCCTGACGGTGTCGCCGCCCTCGGCCTCGACCGTGGACAGCACCTCGACCGGCTCCGGCGCGTCCAGCGCCCCGGCGCTCGCGGTGACCTTCACCTTGCCGTCGCCGCCGTAGCCGAAGGTGACGCCCCGGTGCCCGGCCGCGGCGGTCAGCGCCTCGTACGCGATGACGGCGGAGCCCGCGGCGCTCTCGGCGGTCGCGCCGCCGTAGTCCTCGTCCAGGTCCATCCCGCTCAGCTCCACGCTGAACTCGGAGACCAGCAGCCGCTCGCCGGTGCCGGAGGCGGCGGCGTCCGCGCGGATGCCGGTCATCTCGACGTCGACGTCGTCGAGGTGCTTGCCGGCGATCTGGGTGAGGAACGGGAAGCCGTTGATCGACACCTCGGTGCTGCCCTCCAGGCCCAGCCTGGCCTGGATCCTGTCGGCCACCTTCCCCTCCGCCACGTACACGGTCACCCGGTCGACGGCGACGAAGACGACGCCGAGCACGACACACACCACGAGCACGATTCGCAGTCCACGCATGACAGATCCCCCCCGGGAGCTTTCGGTGCCGGGAGCCTATCCCGTCCCGTCCGGCGCTCGCCGGGCCGGCGATCAGGTGTGGCGCGATCCTGCCGCGCGGTGGCACAGGGCCCTGTCCGGCGCGGGCGGCGCATTGGATATCTTGATATCAAGCAATCCGGCAGAGCAGCGACGCGGACTGGAGCACCCGGTGACCGAACAAGCATCGACGATCATCTACACCCACACCGACGAGGCGCCGGCCCTGGCGACGTATTCGTTCCTGCCCGTGGTCCAGGCGTACGCGGCGACCGCCGGGGTCGGCGTGGAGACCCGCGACATCTCCCTGGCCGGGCGGATCCTCGCGCAGTTCCCCGACCGGCTGCCGGCCGACAAGCGGGTGGCCGACGCGCTCGCCGAGCTGGGCGCGCTGGCGCAGACCCCGCAGGCCAACATCATCAAGCTGCCGAACATCTCGGCGTCCATCCCGCAGCTCAAGGCCGCCGTCGCCGAGCTGCGCGAGCACGGCTACGACCTGCCGGACTACCCGGACGAGCCCAAGACCGACGAGGAGCGCGACATCCGCGCCCGCTACGACAAGGTCAAGGGCAGCGCCGTCAACCCCGTCCTGCGCGAGGGCAACTCCGACCGCCGCGCCCCCGCCTCGGTGAAGAACTACGCCCGCACCCACCCGCACCGCATGGGCGCCTGGACCGCCGGCTCGAAGACCAACGTCGCGCACATGATCGCCGACGACTTCCGCTCCACCGAGAAGTCCGCGGTCGTCGCCCGGGACGGCAGCCTGCGCATCGAGCTGGCCGGCGCGGACGGCACCACCGCCGTGCTGCGCGAGTCGGTGCCGGTGCTGGCCGGCGAGGTCGTCGACGCCGCCGTGATGCACGTCGAGGCGCTGCGCGCGTTCCTCGGCGAGCAGGTCGCCCGGGCGAAGACCGAGGGCGTGCTGTTCTCGCTGCACCTGAAGGCCACGATGATGAAGGTCTCCGACCCGATCGTCTTCGGCCACGCGGTACGGGCCTTCTTCCCCCGCACGTTCGCGCGCCACGGCGCGACCCTGGCCGCCGCGGGCCTGACCCCGAACGACGGGCTCGGCGGCATCCTCGCCGGCCTCGGCGCACTGCCCGAGGGCGCGGAGATCAAGGCGTCGTTCGACGCCGAGCTGGCCGAGGGGCCGGCGCTGGCGATGGTCGACTCCGACCGCGGCATCACCAACCTGCACGTCCCCAGCGACGTCATCGTCGACGCCTCGATGCCCGCGATGATCCGCACCTCCGGCCACATGTGGGGACCGGACGGCGCGGAGGCCGACACCCTCGCCGTCATCCCGGACAGCAGCTACGCGCCCGTCTACCAGGTCGTCATCGACGACTGCCGCGCGCACGGCGCCTTCGACCCGGCGACGATGGGCTCGGTGCCCAACGTCGGCCTGATGGCGCAGAAGGCCGAGGAGTACGGCAGCCACGACAAGACCTTCGAGATCGGCGCGCCGGGCACCGTGCGCGTCGTCGACGGCGCCGGCGACGTCCTGCTGGAGCAGCCGGTCGCCGAGGGCGACATCTTCCGCATGTGCCAGACCAAGGACGCGCCGGTCCGGGACTGGGTGAAGCTCGCCGTCACCCGCGCCCGCGCCACCGGCGACCCGGCCGTCTTCTGGCTGGACGAGACCCGGGCGCACGACGCCAACCTGATCGCGAAGGTGCGGGAGTACCTGCCGGAGCACGACACCGCGGGCCTGGACATCCGCATCCTCGCCCCCGCCGACGCGATGGCCCTGTCGCTGGAGCGGATCCGCCGCGGCGAGAACACCATCTCGGTGACCGGCAACGTGCTGCGCGACTACCTCACCGACCTCTTCCCCATCCTGGAGCTGGGCACCAGCGCCAAGATGCTCTCGGTCGTCCCGCTGATGAACGGCGGCGGCCTGTTCGAGACCGGCGCCGGCGGCTCCGCGCCCAAGCACGTGCAGCAGCTCGTCAAGGAGGACTACCTGCGCTGGGACAGCCTGGGCGAGTTCCTGGCGCTGGCCGTGTCCTTCGAGCACCTGGCGCAGAAGACGGGCAACGCCCGCGCCCAGGTGCTCGCCGACACCCTGGACCGGGCGACGGCCACGTTCCTGAACGAGAACAAGTCGCCCACCCGCCGCGTCGGCGGCATCGACAACCGCGGCAGCCACTTCTACCTCGCGCTGTACTGGGCGCAGGAGCTCGCCGGGCAGACCGCCGACGCGCAGCTCGCGGAGGCGTTCGGGACCCTGGCGGCGACCCTGGCCGAGCAGGAGCCGGCGATCGTCGAGGAGCTGCTCGCGGTGCAGGGCAACCCCGCCGACATCGGCGGCTACTACCAGCCGGACCCGGAGAAGGCCGCCGCGGTCATGCGGCCGTCGCAGATCCTCAACCGGGCGCTGGAGACGCTGGGCTGAGCGGTGCGGCGTCCCGCCCGGGCCCCGGTACGGGCCCGGGCCGGGCCGCCGGCGCACCCGCGGGTTCAGCGGGCGGGGCGGCCGGCCAGGCGCAGCGTACGCCGGGCGCCGGCGAGCACGGCGGCGTCGACGAAGCGGCCGTCGGGCAGCGCGAGCGCCCCGGCGTCCGCGGCCGCCGCGGCGACGACCTCCTCGGCGCGGGCGACCTCGGCGGGCGTGGGCAGGAACGCCCGGTCGATCACCGGCAGCTGCCGGGGGTGGAGGGCGGTACGCCCCAGGAAGCCCAGCGCCCGGCCGGCGGCGCAGGAGCGGGCGAGCCCGTCGAGGTCGGCGACGTCCGGGTACACCGACTGCGCGGGCGGGGCCAGCCCCGCGGCGCGGGCGGCGACGACGGCCCGGCCGCGCGGCCAGGCCAGCCCGGCGTCGTCGGCGACGCCGAGCTCGGCGCGCAGGTCGGCCTCGCCGAGCGCGATGCCGCGCACCGCGGGGTGCGCGGTGGCGATCTCGTAGGCGCGCTCGATGCCGAGGGCGGATTCGAGGAGCGGGTAGAGCGGCGGCACGCCACCGGCGGGGCCGCCGTCGCCGCCGGTGGCGGCCTCCCGTACGGCCGCCGCCGCCCGCAGCACGTCCGGACGGCCGCCGGCCTTCGGCAGCCGGAGCCCGGCGAGGCCCGGCAGCGGGGCCAGCGTGCGCAGTTCGCCGTCCGCCAGCGGTCCGGAGAGCGCGTTGACCCGGACGTGCACCGGCGCCGGGCCGGGGCGCGGCTCGGCCAGCAGCTCGGCGGTGGCGGCGAGCGCGTACGCCTTGCGCTCCGGCGCCACCGCGTCCTCCAGGTCGACCAGCACCACGTCCGCGCCGCTGCGCAGCGCCTTGGCCACCACCGCGGGCCGGTCCCCCGGGACGTACAGCCAGGTCAGATACGTGTCCTGGGTCCCGGCGCCGGCCGGCGGGTCCGCCGCGACCGCGGACCCGCGCGGGGCGCTCACACCGCCCCCTCGTCCCGCAGCCCGGCTATCTCCGCGCCGGTCAGCCCCAGTTCGGAGAGCACCGCGTCGGTGTCCGCGCCGTGCGGCCGGCCCGCCCAGCGGATCGCGCCCGGGGTCTCGGAGAGCCGGAAGAGCACGTTCTGCATCTTCACGGTGCCCAGCTCCTCGTCCTCGACCTCGGTGATCGACCCGAGCGCCCGGTACTGCTCGTCGGCCAGCACGTCCCGTACGTCGTACACCGGCGCCACCGCCGCCTGCGCCTTCTCGAACTCCGCGACGACCGTCGCGGCGTCGTGCCGCCCGATCCACCCGCCGACCGCCTCGTCCAGCTCGTCGGCGTGCGCCGCCCGGCCCGCGCCAGTGCCGAACCACGGCTCGCCGGTCAGCTCGGGCCGCCCCACCAGCCGCATCACCCGCTCGGCGACGGACTGCGCGGAGGTGGAGACGGCCAGCCAGCGGCCGTCCGCGGTGCGGTAGGTGTTGCGCGGCGCGTTGTTGGCGGAGCGGTTGCCGGTGCGCGGCTGGACGTAGCCGAGCTGGTCGTACCAGAGGAGCTGCGGGCCGAGCACCGTGAGCATGGGCTCGATGATGGCCATGTCGACGACCTGCCCGCGGCCGGTGCGCTCCCGCCCGGCGAGCGCGGTCATCACGGCGTACGCGGTGGAGAGCGCGGCGACGGAGTCCGCGAGGCCGAACGGCGGCAGCGTCGGCGGCCCGTCGGGCTCGCCGGTGACCGCGGCGAAGCCGCTCATCGCCTCGGCGAGGGTGCCGAACCCGGGGCGGCGGGAGTACGGGCCGAACTGGCCGAAGCCGGTGACCCGGGCGAGCACCAGCCGGGGGTTGGCCGCGGACAGCTCCGCCCAGCCGAGGCCCCACTTCTCCAGCGTGCCGGGGCGGAAGTTCTCCACGACCACGTCGGCGCCGGCGGCCAGCCGCAGCAGCACGTCCCGCCCGCCGGGCGTGGACAGGTCGAGCGTGAGGTTCTTCTTGTTGCGGCCGAGCAGCTTCCACCACAGGCCGACGCCGTCCTTGGCGGGCCCGTGGCCGCGGGAGGGGTCGGGCTTGGCGGGGTGCTCGACCTTGACGACCTCGGCGCCGAAGTCGCCGAGCAGGGTCGCGGCCAGCGGGCCGGCAAAGAGGGTCGCGAGGTCCAGGACGCGCAGCCCGGCGAGCGGGGCCTGCGCTCTCCTGTCGGCGTCGGCAGCGTGGGCGTCGGCAGCGGCGTTCGCGTCGGCGGAAGCGGAGGCGGGGGTGTC
Organism: Streptomyces sp. MAR4 CNX-425; assembly: GCF_048656465.1. Taxonomy (NCBI): domain Bacteria; kingdom Bacillati; phylum Actinomycetota; class Actinomycetes; order Kitasatosporales; family Streptomycetaceae; genus Streptomyces; species Streptomyces sp. MAR4 CNX-425. The sequence continues at coordinate 117,324 of NZ_JBMDLF010000002.1, forward strand.
GGTCATGGTGTCGCGCCTTCCTCGGTCGTGCGGGGGGTGCGGGTCGTGCGTCGCGGGGCCGTGCGCGGGCCGTACGCCCGTGGCCCCGCGGGGGCCCGCGGCGGTACGCGGGTCACGGGCCCGCGGCCGCCAGCCGGTCGATCTCCGCGCGCGCCGGCATGGCGGACGACGCGCCCGGCCGCTGCACGGCGAGCGCCGCGGCGGCCGCCGCCCACGCCATCGCCGCCGGCATCGGCCGGCCCTCGGCGTACGCCACGCACAGCGCGCCGACGAAGGTGTCGCCCGCGGCCGTGGTGTCGACGGCCCGGACCGCGTGCGCCGGCACGGCGACCGGCGCGCGGCCACGCGCCGCGTACAGGCTGCCCGCGCCGCCGAGGGTGACCACGACCTCCGGCACCTGCCGCAGCAGCGCCGCCGCGGCCTCGTGCGGATCGGATCTGCCGGTGAGCGCGGCCGCCTCGTGCTCGTTGGGGACGAGCAGGTCGGTGGCGGCGAGCAGCCGTTCGGGCAGCGGGCGGGCGGGGGCGGGGGTGAGCACGGTGCGTACGCCGTGCCCGCGGGCCGCCTCGGCGGCGGCGGTGACGCCCGCCAGCGGCAGCTCCAGTTGCAGCAGGAGCGCGCCGGCGGCGGCGATGCGGTCCTCGTCGCCGGCGGCCGGCCCGGTGACGGCGGCGTTGGCGCCGGGGACGACGACGATGGAGTTGCCGCCGTCGTCGTCGACGACGATGTGCGCAGTGCCGCTGGCGCCCGGGGCGGTGCGCAGCCCGGCGGTGTCCACGCCGGCGCCGTCGAGCGCGGCGCGCAGCTCGCCGCCGAAGCCGTCGTCGCCGACCGCGCCGATCATCGTCACCGCGCCGCCCGCGCGGGCGGCGGCGACGGCCTGGTTGGCGCCCTTGCCGCCGGGCACGGTGCGGAACTCGCGGCCGGAGACGGTCTCGCCGCGGCGCGGGGCGGTGGCGACGTACGCCACGAGGTCCATGTTGACGCTGCCGAACACGGCGATCGGCGGGCGGGGGGCGGTCATGCGGAGGGCCTCCGGGAGTCGTGCGGGCGGGCGGGGGCGGGCAGCGCGTGGGCGGCGGTGCGGGCGGCGAGTTCGTCGAAGCCGATGCCGTCCAGGCCGCCGACGCTGGTCGCCAGCCGGTTGCGCAGCGGCGCCGTCCACCGCTCCGGCAGCGCCTCCGGCGACCCGGCCAGCAGCCCGGCGACGGACCCGGCGGTGGCGCCGTTGGAGTCGGTGTCCCAGCCGCCGGAGACGACGCGGCAGACGGATCCGGTGAAGTCGCCGCGCGCGTGCGTGAGCGCGGCGGCGAGCAGCGCGGCGTTGGGCACGACGTGCACCCAGTGGCGGCCCTCGTGGACGGCGTGCAGCTCGTCGACGACGGCCGCGAAGCCCTCCGGCGTGCCGGCGGGTTCGGTGCGGGCCAGCTCGATGCCGTGCCGCACGGCGCGGGCCAGCCGGGAGCGCGGCGGCACGACGGCGAGGCCGGCGCGCAGCGCCGCGTCCACGTCGGCGGCGCCGCCGGCCGCGGCGGAGATGACGGCGGCGGCGAACATGGCGCCGTACACGCCGTTCGCGGTGTGGGTGAGCACGGCGTCGGTGTGCGCGGCCGCGGCGGCGGCGGCCGGGTCGCCGGGGTGGGTCCAGCCGTGCACGTCGGCGCGGATCTGGGCGCCGATCCACTCCCGGAACGGGTTGCGGTAGGCGCCGGTGTGCGGCGGTTCGACGCCGTCGAGCAGGTTGCGGTACGCGACCCGCTCGGCGGTGAACGTACGGCCCGCCGGCAGCTCGTCCAGCCAGAGCCGGGCGACGTCGGCGGTGGTGAAGCCGTGGCCGTGGCGGTCGAGGAGGAGCAGGCCGATCAGGGGGTAGTTGAGGTCGTCGTCCTCGGGGGTGCCGTCGAGGGTCTCGGCCAGGGAGGTGGTGGCGCTGCGGCTGTTCCAGGGGTGCGCGGCGGCGGTCGCGGGGTCGAGTCCGGCGGCGGTGAACCAGGTGTGCACGGGCCAGTTGCCGGTGGCGCGGGCGATGGCCCGGATGCCCTGAAGCGTCACCTTCTCGACGGGCTTGCCCAGGACGCATCCGGCGGCCCGCCCGAGCCACGCGGCGTGCAGCCGGTCGCGCAGCGCGGCGCGGGAGCCGCCGTCCGAGGCGGGCGCGGGCAGCCGCGGGCAGGCCGCCCTGATCTCCGCCAGGTCCGTCGGCTCGACCGCGGCCAGCGGCGTCTCCATTGCGGCCAGTTCGTCCAGCAGCTCCACCGCCAGCGCCCGCAGCCGCGGCTTCGGCGGGCCCGGCGAGGCACCCGCGCGCTCCGGCGCCGGCGGCCCGCCGGCGCCCAGCCAGCGGCGGCGCAGCGGCCCCGCGGCGCGGCCGTCCTCGGCGGCCTGGCGCAGCTCGTGGCCGACGAGGTCCTCCGGCTGCACCCAGGTCAGCCGGAGCGGCGCCCCGTGCGCGGCCCCCGGGGCGGACCAGCCGCGGGCGTCCCGGCCACCCGGGCCGTCCGGACCCGCATCGGTCCCGGTGGGCCGCCGGGGCTCCGCAAAGCCGTCCCGCGCGCCGCCCGTCATGCCCCCTCCGCAATCGCGCCGAAGGCGGCCTCGTGGGCGCGGCGGCGCGCCACGTCCCGTACGAACACCTCGCGGGCGACCTCGGTGAGCGTGGCGGCGGGCGCGAGCAGGTCCAGCCGGCTGGCGCGGGCGACCTCCCCGGCCCACTCCCCCGGCACCGCCGCGGCGCCGCCCAGGGCGCCGGCGAGAGCGCCGCCCATGGTGGCGATCGAGTCGCAGTCGCGGCCGTAGTTGACGGCCCCGAGGACCGTCCGCCGGTAGTCGCCGCGGCCGACGAGCAGCATGCCGAGCGCCACCGGCAGCTCCTCTATGGCGTGCAGCCGGGACGGCCGCCGGGCGCCGAGGGAGGGGTTGCGGTAGTCGGGGCCGACCGTGTCGTACGGCTCGACCGCGGCGCGCAGCGGGGCCAGCGCCTTCTCGAAGTCGTCGAGGCCGGCGGCGGCGTCGCAGACGGCCTCGACGGCCGCGCGGGTGCCGTCCTTGGCCAGCGCGAGCGCCGTCTCGACCACCGACTCCGGCGTCGCGCCCGGGGCGAAGGCCGCCGCCACGCAGGCGGCGAAGACGCCGGCGGCCTCGCGCCCGTACGACGACTGGTGCGCGCCGGCGACGTCCAGCGCCTCGGCGTAGGCCGCCGCGGGGTTGCCGGCGTTGACGGCGCCGACGGGTGCCATGTACATCGCGGCGCCGCAGTTGACGATGTTGCCGACGCCCGCCTCGCGGGGGTCGGCGTGGCCGTAGTGCAGCCGGGCGACGATCCACTTCTCGGCGAGGAAGATCCGTTGCAGCGGCAGCGCCTCGGCCTCCAGCTCGGGGATCCAGCGCGGCGTGCCCATGAGGTCGGGGACCAGGTGGTCGGCGACGGCGTACGCGTCGAGGTGGTCGCGGACCTTGTCGTAGACCCGCACCAGGGCGTGGGTCATGAGGGTGTCGTCGGTGACGTGCCCGTCGCCCTTGTGGTACGGGGCGATGGGCCGGGCGGTGCGCCAGCGGTCGCCGTGGAACGGCTCGACGATGCCGCGTACCCGGCCGCCGTAGCGCTCGGCGATGGCGTCGGGCGTCCAGCCCTCGACGGGGCCGCCCAGGGCGTCGCCGACGGCGGCGCCGACGAGGCAGCCGGCGGTGCGGTCGGCCAGGCCCGGCCCGGCGGGCGGGGCGGCGGAGGGGCCGGAACCGGGGGTGGCGGAAGCGGGCGTGGGGGTCATGGGGCGAGGGGTCCTTCCGCGGGGGTGCGGGCGTGCTTGTCGGCCAGCTGCCGGGCGAGGTCGACGAGGTCGGCGCCGGCGAGCTGGGGCAGGGCGCAGCCGGAGAGGATCCGGCAGGCGTCCCGCCAGGTGGCGGGGAGTCCGGCGGCGCCGCCGAGCGCCCCGGTGAGGGCACCGGCGAGCGCCGGCGCGGAGTCGGCGACGCGCGCGAGGCAGGCGGCGGCGGGGACGGCCTCGGAGATCGCGCCGGCCGCGGCGGTGACGACGGCGAGCGCGACGGGCACGGTCTCGGCGGCGGCGATGCCGTAGCTGTAGACGTGGTCGACGATCTCGTGCTCCAGGACCGGCACGAGGGCGAAGGCGTTGCCGGGCAGGCCCGGGCGGGTGGCGACGGCGGTGCGGCCGAGCTGCACCGCGCGTTCGGCGTTGCGCAGGATCTCCGTGCCCGGCGGGAGCTGGGCGAGCGCGGCGTCCACGCAGGCGTCGACGGGCCGGCCGCCGAGCGCGGCGGCGACGGCGGCGGCCGTGGCGCGGGCGCCGTGCACGCCGTCTCCGTCCTGGGTGTAGCGGGCGTCGAACTCGGCGAGGCCGGCGGCCCGTTCCGGGTCGCCGGGGTGGACGGCGGCGAGGACGGCGGCCCGGACGCAGGCGGCGTCGTCGAAGTAGTGCGGGTTGTCGTGGCCGGTGGCGGGCGGGCGCAGCCCGGCGGCGAGGTTGCCGAGCCCGGCCCGTACGGAGATGCGGGCGCGCAGCGGGATGTCCGCCGACTCGATCTCGTCGGCGCGCTCGGCGGCGACGGCGACCTCGTCGGCGAGCGCGTTCCAGGCGAGGGTGAGCGCGGAGCGGACGCGCCGGTCGGAGGTGAGGTCGGTGTGCAGCCCGCTGCCGGCGGAGAGCACGGCGTACGCGGTGAAGGCGGCCCACTCCGCGTCGTCGGACGGGCCCAGGCGCAGCGGCTCGGGCGGCTGGTTGAGCGCGATGGGCACCGGGAGGGTGGTGGTGGCGTTCTGCTCGGCGAAGGTGTCCAGCTCGCGGGTGAGCCGGCGGGTCCACTCGGGCATCCGGGCGGCGCGGTGCCGGCCGGCGGGCCAGCCCGCGGCGTCGCCGGCGGCGATGCCGAGCAGCAGCCCCTCCACGCGCCGCAGGTCGCCGCCCGGCTCGGCGAGGCTGGCGGCGCCGACGGCGCGGCCGGCGGGCGGCGGGCCCGCGGGCTGTCCGGCCGGGGGCCCGGGCGGCGGTACGGGCTCCGCGCGCGGCGCGGCGACGGCGCGGCGCTCCTGTCCGGTGCCCCCGGCGGGGCGCGCGGAAGCACCGGCGCGTGCGCCCGTACGGGCCGCGCCCCCGGCGGCGCCGTCCGGGGCGCCCGCCGCGTCGCGCGCCGCCCCGGGCTCCGGGACGGTGCGGTTTCCGGGCGTCCCCGGCGTCGGTGCACTCATGACGCGGCCTCCTCGTCCGCCGGCGCGAGCCGGTCCGCGATGTCCAGCACGTGGTGACCGGCCATGGACGGCAGACAGGTGCCCCGTACCGGCTGGATGGCCGCGGCCCAGCCGGCGGGGATCGCGGACTCGCCGCGCAGCGCGCCCGCCAGCGCGCCGGCGACGGCGGCGGTGGTGTCGGCGTCGCGGCCCATGTTGACGGCGGTCAGGACGGAGCCGGTGAAGTCGCCGCGGGCGGCGGCGAAGGCGCCGAGCGCGAGGCCGACGGCCTCGGGCGCCAGGTCGGACCACGGGTAGCCGCCGATGACGACCGAGGACCGGACGGCGCGTTCGACGCTCAGCGGCGTGGCGCCGGGGGCGCGGCGCGCCCGGCGGCCGGCGGAGACCGCGCGCTGAAGCGAGCGGGAGGTCCAGGAGTCCGCGGGGATGACGGACAGGGCGGCCTGGACGACGACGTCCGGGGAGTCGCCGGCCATCGCGGCGGCCACGCCGGCGGCGACGGCCTGGCCGCCGTAGATGCCCTCGCCCTCGTGGCTGACGGTGCCGTCGACGGCGACCAGCCGCGCCGCCTCCGCGGGGCGGCCGGCGGCGAAGACGCCGAACGGCGCCGCGCGCATGGCGAGTCCGTCGCTCCAGGCGTGCCGGTGCTGCGCGGTGATCGGCGCGGCGAGGCCGCGGCGCAGGTTCTCCAGCGTGCCGCGCTCGCTGAACCCGGCGCCGCGGAAGGGGCCCTCGTCGAGGTCGGCGATCCGCTCGTGCCACGCGGACTCCACGTCCGCCAGGCTGAGCCGGGCGCCGTGCTCGGCGAGCAGCAGCCCGGAGAAGATCGCGTACTCGGTGTCGTCGGTGCCCGCCGGGGCGGCGGACACGAAGTCCTCGATCCGGCCCCAGCGCTCCCGGATCTGCGAGGGCTTCATGTTCTCGACGGGCGCGCCGAGGGCGTCCCCGACGGCGAGCCCGAGCATGGCGCCGCGGGCCCGGTCGCGGGCCGTCGGGGCGCCGCGGGCGGCGGGGCGGGCGGCCGGGCGCAGGCGGAGCGGGGCGGGGCTGCCGGGCGGTTCGGGGACGGCTCCGGCGCTCATGGTGCGGTGCTCATGGTGCGGTTCGTACTCTTTTCCTCGTGCGCCTGCGGGTTCTCGTCGGGTTCGTGCGCGTGCGTTCTCCCCGGCCGCCGCGGTCACCGCTGGTACCGGTCGAGGACGAGGTTCCCGTCCTCGACCAGCGACTCGCGGAGCTCGTCCAGGTCCGTGTCGCCGTTGAAGTACCGCTGGAACGCCGGGGTGGCGACCTTGTCCGACCACTCGCGGTATCCCCGCACCCCGAGCACCGGCGCGGGGCGGAGCGCTTGGGCCACCTCCACGCCCGTGCGCCACCCGTACTTCTCGGTGTTCAGCGCCGGATCCTTGAGCGCCTGCCTCCCGGTCGGCAGCATCCAGTCGCCCGCGGCCAGCTCGGCCATGTGCTCCGGCCGGGTCATGAAGGCGATGAAGTCGGCGGCCGCCTGCCGGTGGTCGCTGTCCTCGGCCACCGACAGGGTCTGCGGGCTGACGCCCTGCGCGAGCCCGCCGGCCGGGCCGTCGCCCGCGGGCATCGGCAGCACCGACCAGTCGAAGCCGTCCGGCGCCTGCTGGGTGATCAGCTGGCGGTACGAGAAGTTGAGCGGCACCATCGCGTACCTCCCGGCGAAGAAGCCGGGCAGGGTGTCGGAGCCGGACATGCCCAGGCTGCTGCGCGGGGCGGTGTGGTCCTCGTTGACCTGGCGGTTGATGGTCTCGGCGACGGCCGAGTCGCGGGGGCCGTAGCGGACGCGGTTCTTCGGGCCGTCGTCGGTCTCCTCCCGGGTGAACAGGCCGCCGCCGGTGGAGAGCGAGAGGTTGACCGACTGGCTGACGGGCTCCTTCATGCCCCAGGCGACGCCGTAGCGGTCGGTCTCGCCGTCGCCGTCGGTGTCGGCGGTCAGCTCCTGCGCCACCTGCTCGAACTCCGCCCAGTTCCAGGGGTCGTCCGGGGTCGGCACCCGCACCCCCGACTCGCGGAGCAGCTCGGTGTTCGCGAACATCATCCGCGGCTCCTGGAGGAACGGGACGCCGTAGATGCCGCCGTTCATGGTGGTGGTCCGCCAGGACTGCGCGGGGATGTCGGCGCGCAGCGACCCGGGCAGCAGCCCGGTGAGGTCGGCGAGGTAGCCGCCGTAGGCGAAGTCGGTGAGGTCGTCGGCGGCGTCGTGGATGATGTCGGGCGCCTCGCCGCCCTCGAAGGAGGTGAGGAGCTGGTCGTGCACGGTGTCCCAGATGCCCTGGACGTAGCGGACCTGGACCTTCGGGTGCGCCTCGTTCCACTTCTCGACGAGCCGCTTGTTGGCCTCGACGGACTCCTTCTGCCAGGCGAGGCTCAGGTAGTCGAGGGTCACGGTGCCGTCGTCGGAGCCGCCGTCGCCGCCGCAGCCGGCCAGCAGCGCCAGGCTCAGGGCGGCGGCGCCGGCCCGGGCGGCGGCGCGGCGGAGGTGCCGTACGGGCCTCATCCCTTCACCGCCCCGGCGAGCATCCCGCTGACCAGCCGGCGCTGGAGGAGCGCGAAGAACAGCAGGCTGGGGATGGTGGCGAGGGTGGCGGCCGCGGCGAGCGGGCCGAGGTCCACCACGCCCTCCGCCCCGAGGAACTGGGTGAGGATGACCGACATCGTCTGATTCTCCGGGGACTTGAGCAGCACGAGGGCGAAGAAGAACTCGTTCCAGGCGGTGACGAAGGAGAACATCAGCGTCGCCACCAGGCCGGGGGTGAGCAGCGGGAGGACCACGCTGACGACGGTGCGCAGCCGGCCGGCGCCGTCCACGGCCGCGGCCTCCTCCAGCGAGACGGGCACCGCCTTGACGTAGCCCTGGAGCATCCAGAGCGAGAAGGGCAGGTTCCACACGACGTAGACGAGGATGAGCCCGAGCAGCGAGTCGATCATCCGCGCTTCTTTCAGCAGCATGAACAGCGGGATGATGATGAGCACGAACGGGAACATCTGGCTGACCAGGATCCAGCCGGTGGCCGCAGTGGTGACCCTGGAGCGCTTGCGCACCATCGCGTACGCGGCCGGCACCGCGAGGGCGACGGCGATGAGCGCCGCGCTGCCGGCCACGAGCAGGCTGTTGCCGGCCGACCGCAGGAGCGGCTGGGCGTCGAAGGCGGCGCGGAAGTTCTCCAGGGTGGGGTCCTGGGGGATCCAGGTGGGGTCGATCTTCCCCAGCTCCTGCGGCGACTTGAAGGCCGTGGAGACCAGCCAGACCAGCGGGAAGGCGAGGAACACCAGGTAGGCCAGCAGGGCGAGGTACTGCCCGGTGCGGCCGGCGGCACGCTTGGCGGCGAGGCCCGGGACGCTGCTCATCAGGACGCCTCCTCCTTCAGTCGCTTGCGCAGGAACAGGGTGAGGAACACCGCGATGACCGCGATCATCGCCAGCCCCATGGCGGCGGCGTAGCCGTACTGGCCGTAGGCGAAGGCCTCTTCGTACGCGAACAGCATCGGCAGCCTGGTCTCGCCGCCCGGGCCGCCCCCGGTGAGCACGAAGACCAGGCTGAAGGAGTTGAAGTTCCAGATGAAGTTGAGCGCGGTGATGGCGATGACCACCGGCTTGATCGCGGGCCAGGTGACGGTGGTGAAGCGGCGCCAGAGGCCGGCGCCGTCGAGGGCCGCGGCCTCCTTCAGCTCGTACGGGACGTTCTGCAGCCCGGCGAGCAGCACCACCGTGGTCTGCGGCAGGCCGGCCCAGACGCCGACGGCGATGACGGCGGGCAGGGCGAGGGAGAGGCTGGTGAGCCAGTCGACGTTGTCGTCGATGAGGTGGAGCCGGCTCAGCGTCTCGTTCAGGATGCCGGCGTCCTGGTGGTAGACCAGCCGCCACATGATGCCGACCACGACCTCGGGCATCGCCCACGGCACGAGCGCGAGGGTGCGCGCGAACCAGCGGAAGCGGAGGTTCTGGTTGAGCAGGAGGGCGAGGCCCAGGGCGAGCACGAACTGCAGCGCGGTGACGCAGAAGGCCCAGACCAGGCCGATGCGGAACGAGTCCCAGAAGAGGGTGTCGTGGCGCAGGTCGGCGAAGTTCTCCAGGCCGATGAACTCGGTCGGCTCGGTGCGGCCGGCCTGCGCGTCGGTGAACGCCAGCGACGCGCCGTACAGCAGCGGGCCGACGCTCAGCACCAGGATGGGTATGAGCGCGGGCAGCAGCAGGAACCAGGTGCCGCCGTCGAGGCCCAGGGCCTTCTTGCGGGCACGTGGCGTGCGCGGCGGCGGGGTGCCGCGGCCGGCGGCCTTCGGGGGTGGGGGGGCAACGCTCATGCGGACCTCGCGCCTTCCTGCTCGTCGGAGCCCGCGGGCGCGGCGCCCGGGGAGGTGGAGCCGCGCACGACGAGCCGCGGGGTGGCGGTCGTGCGGCGGGCGGGGACGGGGTCGCCGTCCTTCTGCCCGAGCCGTTCGAGGAGCATCCGGGCGGCGCGCCGGCCGCGTTCGCCGGCGCCGAGGTCGACGCTGGTCAGCGGCGGCCAGGCGGCGACGGCCAGGTCGCTGTCGTCCATGCCGGCGACGGCGGCGTCCTCGGGGATGCGCCACCCGCGGGCGTGCAGGGCCTGGGCGGCGCCGATGGCGAGCTGGTCGTTGGCGCAGAACACGGCGTCCAGCCCGGGCCGTTCGTCGAGCAGCCGGGCGGCGGCGCGGGCGCCGGCGCGGACGCCGAAGTCGGTGGCCGCGACCAGGCCCGGGTCGTACGGGATGCCGCACGCGGCGAGCGCGCCGCGGTAGCCGCGGGCGCGGTTGCGGCCGGGCACGGTGTCCACGGGGCCGTTGACGAAGGCGATGCGGCGGCGGCCGGTGCCGACGAGGTGGTGGACGGCCAGGGCGGCGCCGGTGACGGAGTCGGCCTGGACGGCGTCGACGGGCACGTCGTCGGGCAGCGAGCCGATGACGACGACGGGCCCGGGGGCGGCGGTCAGCGCCGCGGTGTGCCCGGGGGTGATGCGGATGGGCACGAGGACGAGGCCGTCGCTGGTGCGGTCGGCGAGGCTGCGGACGACGCCGATCTCCTCGGCGACGTCGGCGCCGGTGGAGTGCAGCAGCAGGCGGTAGCCGGCGGCCTTCGCGACGGCCTGGATCTCGCGGACCATGGCGACGTAGACGGGGTTGCCGATGTCCGGGACGGCGAAGGTCAGCTGGCGGGTGTGGCCGCCCTTGAGGGAACGGGCCACGGCGTTGGGCACGTACCCGAGTTCGGCGGCGGCGCGGCGGACCCGGTCCTCGGTCTCGGGCCGGCCGCCGAGTCCGTTGAGGACGCGGGAGACGGAGGCGATGGAGACCCCGGCGCGCTCGGCGATCGACACGATCGTGGGTGGGCCCCCGGTGGACATCGCACCGCCCCTTCGCCTCGGGTGCGCGGCGCCTCAACAGGGCGTTCCTGTAAAGGTTTACAGCCGCTGGAAACGTTTACGTATGGTCCTCTCGGCCGATGCGGCCGTCAAGGGGGCGGGCGTCCGCGATCCGGCCGCGGGTGCGCCGCGCGGCGGCCGGCGTCCCGGGCCGGGCGCCGGTGCGCGAGCTCCGCGGCCCGGCGCCGACCGGCGGCGGAACCGGCGAGCCGCGGCTGACTGGGGAGGATCCGGGTTCCGAATAGCGGCATCGGAAAGAGGGCCTTAACGCCGCCTCACGATCTTTCTAACGTCTACGGCACCACAACATACGAGGTGACAGGGGGCCGGTATGCCTGCTGAGGCACTTTCTCGTCGCACCATGCTCGGAAGAGGCGCGGCGGCCGGGGGAGCACTCGCCCTGGGTCCGCTGCTGGCCGGCGAGGCGTCCGCGGCCGTGTCCGGGACGCCGTCCGCGGCGCACCGGGGCAAGGGCCGCCCCAAGGACATCTACCGCCGTATCGGGGTCCGTCCGCTGATCAACGCGCGGGGCACGTACACCGTGCTCAGCGGCTCGCTGATGCTGCCCGAGGTACGCGACGCGATCGACGCGGCGGCGCGGCAGTACGTCCAGCTCGACGAACTCGCCGACGCCGTCGGCCGCCGCATCGGCGAGCTCACCGAGACGGAGTTCGGGCTGGTCAGCGCCGGCTGTTCGGCGGGCCTGACGCACGCCGCGGCGGCGTGCACCGCGGGCGGCAACCCCGACCTGCACGTCAACATCCCGGACCTGACCGGGTTCCAGAAGACCGAGGCGATCATCCCGCGGCACTCGCGGAACGTGTACGAGGCCGCGATCAGCGCGGTGGGCCTCAAGGTGATCCAGGTCGAGACGAAGGAGGAGCTCCAGGCCGCCATCGGCCCGCAGACCGCCCTGGTCTACATCATGGCCGGGCCGCGGGTGGACGAGAGCGAGCTGGACACCGAGACGATCGCGTCGGTGACCAAGCCCGCCGGCGTTCCGCTGCTGGTCGACGCCGCCGCGGAGATCCTCACCATCCCCAACGTGCACGTCCAGCGCGGCGCCGACCTCGTCGGCTACAGCGGCGGCAAGTGCATGCGGGGTCCGCAGTCGGCCGGTCTGATCCTGGGCCGCGAGGACCTCGTACGGGCCGCGTGGGTGCACAGCGCCCCGCACCACGGCTACGCGCGCGGCTTCAAGGTCGGCAAGGAAGAGGCCATGGGCATGCTCGCGGCCGTCGAGATGTGGGTCCGGCGCGACCACGACGCGGAGTACGCGGAGTGGACGCACTGGCTCAAGCAGATCTCCCGCCGGGTGACGTCGATCAGCGGGGTGACCACCGAGATCCGGCAGCCCGAGGGGCTGTCGAACCGGACGCCGTCGCTGCGCATCCTGTGGAGCGCCGGGCGCAAGGAGGTCACCGGCTCCACCGTCATGGACGCGATGTGGGAGGGCGAGCCGCGCATCGCGCTCAACGCCACGTCCGGCTCCGACGAGGACCAGACCGGGGTCTCCATCACCCCGTACATGATGGAGCCCGGCGACTGGCGGACGATCGCGGACGAGCTGGTCCGGCTGCTGCGGGACCCGCCGCCCCCGCCGGAGAAGCCGAAGCCGCCGGCCGTGGACGTCGCCGGCACCTGGTCCGTGGAGATCACCTACGCCGCGGGCACGTCGAGCGCGCACAAGCTGGAGCTGGCCCAGGACGGCGCGGAGGTCAGCGGCACACACGCGGGCGAGTTCGTCAGCCGCCCGGCCTCCGGCAGCGTCAGCGGCACCCGGGTGACGGTGCGCAGCCGCTACGGCGAGGAGCACGGCGACGCGCTGAGCTACACCTTCACCGGCACGGTCGACGGCGACGGGATGAGCGGCGAACTCGACATGGGCGAGTACCTGAAGGGCTCCTGGACCGCGACCCGGTCCTGACGGCGGCCGCGCGCCGGCCGGAGCCGGCCGGCGCGCCGCCCCGCACCCCCACGTGTCATGCACCGAACATCCAGCAAGGAGTTACGCATGTCCTCCAACCGCAGGGACTTCATCCGCAAGGCGGCCCCGGTGGCCGCCGTCGCCACCGTGCCGGTGGTCGCCGGCGGCCAGGCCGTCGCCAGCGACGACGGCGGCCGGGGCCGCGGCCACCACCGGCCGCGCAAGGAGGTCCACTACCCCGGCGGCGGCGAGCCGCCGGAGAACCCGCTGTTCAGCCCGATCGTGACCTACGGCGACATGGTCTACATCTCGGGCATCGGGGCGCACTTCGAGGGCGACATCCGCGCCCACACCGACCACGTGCTGAGCGAGATCGAGCGCTACCTGGAGTCGGTCGGCTCGTCCATGGAGAAGGTCCTCAAGGTCAACGTCTACCTCAACACCCTGGACGACTACGACGGGATGAACGAGGTCTTCCGCGGCCGCTGGGGCGATGAGCCCGGCGTCCGCACCACCATCGCCGCCGCCGCCGGCATCCCCGGCGACTCCCTGGTCGAGATCGACTGCATCGCCGTCCGCTGACGCGCCCGCCGATCCGCACCGAACGCGCCACACCACGTGACACAGAGATGGGGAATCGAGCCGGTATGCACGTGAGATCGCGAGTTTCCTGGACGGTACTTCCCGCGGCGCTGACCCTCGTCCTGGGCGCCTCGACCGTCGGCGCCACGGCGCCCGCGGACGCCCGGGCCGAGGGGAAGGACGACAAGGGCGCCGCGTACGACCTCGTCATCCGGCGGGGCCACGTCATCGACCCGAAGAACGACATCGACGGCGTCCGCGACGTCGCCGTCAGGGACGGAAAGATCGCCAAGGTGGCGCGGCACATCGACGCCTCCGGCGCGGAGAAGACCGTCGACGCGCGCGGCGACTACGTCACGCCCGGCCTGATCGACATGCACGCGCACCTGTTCCCGGGGCCGAAGCAGGACTACGCCAACGGCTGGAACGGCGTGGCGCCCGACGGCTTCACGCTCCGCGCGGGCGTGACGACGGCCGTCGACACCGGCTCGTCGGGCGCAAGCAACTTCGCGCAGTTCAAGGAAGAGGTCATCGACAAGTCCAGGACGCGGGTGCTGGCGTTCCTGAACATCGTCGGCAAGGGGATGGCCGGCCACCCGTACGAGCAGGACCTTAAGGACATGAAGGCCGACGTCGCGGCCGAGGTGGCGAAGAAGTACCCGGAGACCATCGTCGGCATCAAGACGGCGCACTACAACGGCCCCGAGTGGGCCCCGGTCGAGCGCTCCGTCCAGGCCGGCGAGGAGGCCGGCATCCCGGCCATGATCGACTTCGGCGCGGACAGCGAGGCGCGCCCGCTGTCGCAGCTGCTCACCGAAAAGCTGCGCCCGGGCGACATCTACTCGCACATGTACTCCGGGCTCCGCGGCGAGCTGGGCGCGGACGGCAAGCTCAACCCGGCCATGCGGCAGGGCCGCGACCGCGGCGTGATCTTCGAGGTCGGCCACGGCGGCGGCAGCTTCTCGTGGGACGTGGCGGTGCCGGGGATGGAGGAGGGCTTCGCGCCCGACGTCATCTCCACCGACCTGCACATCTCCAGCATGAACAGCGGCATGAAGGACATGTCCAACGTCATGTCGAAGTTCCTGACGCTCGGCATGCCGCTCAAGGACGTCGTCGAGGCGTCCACCTGGAAGCCGGCCCAGACCATCCAGCACCCGGAGCTGGGCAACCTGTCGGTCGGCGCGCCCGCGGACATCGCGGTGTTCACGCTGGAGCGCGGGAAGTTCGGCTTCGTCGACAGCTTCGGCTGGCGGATCGACGGCAACCGGAAGCTGGTCGCCGAGACCACCGTGCGGGCCGGCGAGGTCGTCTGGGACCTCAACGGCCGGGCCGCGCCCGAGTGGCACCCGGGGGCGAACCCGCCCGAGAACGTCGCCGGGGACCACGAGCACTGACCGGAGAAGAGCCATCCCTCCCCGCCCCGGGGGGCGTCCCGGCCGGCCCGAGCCGGGACGCCCTCCGGGGCCCCGGGCTGCCCGCCCGTACCCACCGGGGGTTCAACGCCCGTTCGCCGGCCGGGTCTTGACCTTGATCCAGAGCGCCCCAACACTGCACGAATGCCTTCCACTTCTCCGCCGCACAGACCCGTGCGTCCCACCCGTCCCAGCAGACGCCACGTGCTCCGGCTCACCGGCGGCCTCGCCGGTATGGCCGCCGTCGCGCAGTTCGCGCCGGCGCCCGCGGCCGCCGCGCCGCGGTTCCCCGACAACCCCTTCTCCCTCGGCGTCGCCTCCGGCGAGCCGCTGCCGCACGGCGTCGTGCTGTGGACCCGGCTGGCGCCGGAGCCGCTGTCCGAGGACGGCCTCGGCGGGATGCCGCCGCGGGACGTGGCGGTGCGCTGGGAGGTCGCGGAGGACCCCGGGATGCGCCGGGTGGTACGCCGCGGCACGGCCGCCGCGAAGCGGGACTTCGCGCACTCCGTGCACGTCGAGGTGACCGGGCTGCGCCCCGGCCGGGAGTACTGGTACCGGTTCCGGGCGGGCCGCGAGCTGAGCGCCGTGGGCCGTACGAAGACCGCGCCGCCGGCCGGTTCGCTGACCCCCATGACGCTGGCGTTCGCCACCTGCCAGAGCTGGTCGGACGGGTTCTACACCGCCTACCGCCACCTCGCCGGGCAGGACCTCGACCTCGTCGCGCACCTCGGGGACTACATCTACGAGTACCCGGTCGGCCGCACCAGCGGCCCCCGGGGCACCGACCTGTCCGCCGCGCACAACGCCGAGACCCTCACCCTCGACCAGTACCGGCTGCGCTACGCGCTCTACCGCACCGACCCCGACCTGCGGGCCGCGCACGCCGCCGCGCCGTGGACAGTCACCGTCGACGACCACGACGTCGAGGACAACTGGGCCGACGAGACGTCCTTCAGCGGCGCCTCCCCCGAGGACCTGCTCCGCCGCCGCGCCGCCGCCTTCCGGGCGTACTACGAGCACCTCCCGCTGCGCGCCTCGTCCCTGCCGCGGGGCCCCGACATGCGGCTGCACCGCACCCTCGACTACGGCCGGCTCGCCCGCTTCCACGTGCTCGACGCCCGCCAGTTCCGCGACCCGATGGACATCTCCCGCCGGGACGACCCGGCCCGCTCCATGCTCGGCGCCGCGCAGGAGCGCTGGCTGCTCGACCGCCTCGCGGACTCCGGCGCCACCTGGAACGTCCTGGCCCAGCAGGTGCTGATGATGCAGCTCGACCGGCTCACCGACCCCGGCCTTCAGCAGCTCAACGCCGACGCCTGGGACGGCTACACCGCCGGCCGCGCCCGCCTCCTCGACGGCATCGCGGAGCGCCGCGTCGCCAACCCCGTCGTCCTCACCGGCGACATGCACGTCAACATGGCCGGCACCGTCAGACGGGACTTCGCCGACCCCTCCTCCCCCGCCGTGGCCCCGGAGTTCGTCACCACCTCGGTCAGCTCCGGCGGCAACGGCGCCGACACCGGCCCCCAGGCCGAGGAGTGGCTGGCCGCCAACCCGCACCTGGCGTTCTACAACGGCCAGCGCGGCTACGTGCGCTGCACCGTCACCCCGGACGAGTGGCGCGCCGACTACCTCGTCGTGGACCGGGTCTCCGTGCCGGACGGGTCGGTGAGCACCCGCCGCTCGTTCGTCGTGGAGTCCGGCCGGCCCGACCTCCAGGAGGCGTGAGCATGCCCGGGATACGCAGAAGGGCCGGCGCCGCCGTGGCCGCGCTGGCCGCGTTCGCCGCCCTGTCCCCGCTGACCGCCCCGGCCGCCCCGGCGGGCGCCGCGGCCCGCGCGGCGGCGGGCGGTGAGCTGCTGGTCGTCCAGGCCAACCTCCAGGAGGCGGTACGTCCCGCGGACGCCGCCGAGACCGCCGACCTCGACAACTTCGTCGACCGGCTCACCGCCGCCGCCCCCGCCCCGCCGGACGCCCTGCTGCTCACCGAGGTGCTCGGCCCCGGCGCCCGGCACGTCGCCGAGCGGCTCGGCCGGGCGACCGGGCAGCGCTACCGCGTCGCCGTCGCGCCCGGCGACAGCCCGTACCTGCCGGACGGCGCGGTGCGGGAGTCGGCGATCGTGGTCAACGCCGACACCGTACGGACCGTCGGCACCCCCGGCTTCCACCGGGTGCAGAGCGAGGACCAGGCGTACGCCGTCGTGCAGACCCGCGACCGCCCCGCGCTGCGCGCGCCGCTGGTCAGCGCGCACGTCGCCGGCAGCCCGGCGCCGGCCGCCGAGGCGCTGGCCGGCTTCCTCGCCGAGCGCCACCCGCCGAAGGACGGCACGCCGCAGGCCGAGGTGCTGGGCGGCGACTTCCGCGGCGGCCGCTGCGCGGAGCCGGTGGCGTACCTGGCCATCGGGTGCGCGCCCGCCCTGTTCTGGGACGCCCTGACCGACGGGCGGGCGTACCGCGACACGGCCTACGAGCGCGGGGCCGAGCCCTGGGCGGCGTACCGCAACTACCTCTTCGCCCGCGGCGACGTGCGCGACGGCTTCACCGACGCCGCCTACCGGCGGGCGCTGCCGGACGCGGCGGCGTGCAAGGCGGCGTTCGACCGCGGCGAGGGAGCGGGCGCGCCGGCGGAGTGCCGCGACACGTACTACGCCGACCAGCCCTTCTCCTTCGCCGTGCTCGGCGCCCCGCCGCCGGCCGCGGCCGCCGTGGTCCCCGGCCGGGCCGAGATGTCGCGCTGCGAGCTGGGCGAGCGGGTCGGCGACGCGGTCGCCCGCGTCGCGAACTACACCGCGGAGCCCCTGACCCGCGAGGTCACCGCCGCGGCCGACGCGCCGCTGTCGGTCTCGCCGGCCGCGGCGACGCTGCGGGTGCCCGCCCAGCAGGCGCGCGCCGCCCGGATCTCGCTCACCGCCCCGGCCGGCACCCCGCCCGGCGAGTACCCGGTGCGGGTCCGGGTCGGCGGCGAGGCGTTCACCGTGCCGGTCACGGTCACCCCGGAGTGCACGGAGCCGCGGGTGTACGCGACCAGCTGGCACTCCGGCTTCGAGCCGGAGCGCGCGGCGGACGGCGACCCGAACACCTTCTGGCACTCGGAGTACGTCCCGGTCACGCCGCTGCCGCAGTCGCTCACGCTGAACCTCGGCGAGGTGCGGCCGGTGAGCGGGGTGACGTACCAGCCGCGCGTCGACGGCAACCTCAACGGCACGATCCTCGACTACACGGTGTACGTCTCCGCCGACGGCAGGGACTTCACCGAGGTGGCGGCCGGGACCTGGGCGCGGGACGCGCGGCTGAAGACCGCCTCCTTCGCGGCGGCCGACGCCCGCTACGTACGCCTGGAGGCGCACCGGGCGAGCGGCGGGGACTACGCCTCCGCGGCGGAGGTGACGGCGGGCGCGCCGTAGCCGCGGCGGGCCGGGGGCGGCGGCCGGGTCAGGCGGTGCCGCGGAACGCGCGCAGCACCGCCCGGCCCCGGTCGTCGGAGGCGGCCATGTAGACGGTGCTGCCGTCCCAGGCCCAGGTCGCCGTGGACGGCGAGCCCATCGACTGGCCCTCGACCGCCAGCGCGCCGATGACCTCGGTGTCGCCGCTGCGCACGGCGTACTCCGTCAGCTCCAGGTAAAGGCCGTCGTCGGACTGGGCGACGGCCATCAGCCGGCCGTCGGTGGGGTCGTAGCCGATCACCTTGAGGGAGGGCCGCTTCGGCGTCTTCCACAGCAGTTCGCCGGACTTGAGGTCCACGGCGGCGAAGTGGACGTTGTCCCCGTACTCGGTGACGAGCACCCCGTCCTCGGTGACGAAGGTGTAGTCCGCCTCGAACTGGAGCTTGCGGAGTTCCCCGGTGAGCGCGATGCGCTTGCCCTGCTTGCCGTCGTCGGAGAAGGACTGCACGAACTCGTTCTCCTCGTCGTCCTGGAGGAGCACGGTCAGCGGGTTCTCGCCCAGGACGCGCTGGGCCCGCAGCTCGACGCCGGGGAAGCGCCACGGGTCGGTGCCGCCGCGGGTGTCGAGCACGCTGAGCTGGTGGCGCGGGGAGACGTCCGTGCACTCGCTGCTGCCGACGGCGTAGTCGTCGCCGAGCACGAGCGTCGAGTCGCAGTCCTGGCCGCGGGAGGTGAAGTCCATCCCGGGGGCGCCGCCCTTGGCGGTCCAGTTGTTGACGTACATGCCGATGTTGGTGCTGATCGTCTCGTCGTTGACGGTGAGCACGGGGTTGGAGTTGCCGACGTCGCCGGCGAGGTTCTGGTCCCACAGCAGCGTGCCGGTGTCGACCTCGACCGCCGCGAGGTAGGCGCAGTCGTCGCCGCCGGCGTCGAAGGCGACGGCGCCGATGCCGCCGGGGCTGGTGGTGCGGCTCATGGCGCACAGCTCGCCGGCGTGCTTCGGCTTCTTCGTCCGCCACTTCTCGTCGCCGGACCGGGCGTCGTACGCGCGCAGCCCGCCGGCCTCGTCGCCGTGGACGATGTGCCCGCCGACCGGCCACAGGCCCGGCAGGCTGGCGGAGTCGCCGCTGGCGATGTGGGTGCCCTCCAGCGGCGTCGACCACAGCTGCTCCAGCGCGTTCGACGGCAGTTCGTCCCCTGCCGTGCTGCTGCTCCCGCCGTCGTCGTCGCCGGAGAGGAGGACGACCGCGGCGCCGCCGCCGAGGACGGCGACGACGAGCAGCACGGAGAGCACGATGCCGACGGCCTTGGCGCCGCCGCCGGAGCGGGGCGGGGGCGGCGCGGGGTACCGCGGGTGCGGGCCGGCGCCCTGGCCAGGCGGCACGGGCGCGCCCATGGGCGGCTGCTGCGGTACGTATCCGCCGGCCGGCGGCGGCTGCGGCATCCCCGGCGGCGGTGCCTCGGGCGGGAACGCGGCGGGCGGGGGTGCCGCCGGCGGTGGGCCGGGGGGCGGCGCGGGGGTGCCGGGCGGCACCCCGGGCCCGTTCGGCGGCGGCGGTCCGAAACCGCCGCCCGCTTGCCCGTTCTGCCCGTACTCGTCAGCCACGCGGTATCCCCCCGGATCCTCGGTCGCCGGTGTCCCCCGGTCGGCGGCCATCGTAGAGCCTCGCCCGGCGGCGCACCCGGCGGCCCCCGAAGCCCGGCCGGGAGTTCAACGCCCCGGCCGGGCAACGGTGTTCGCACGGGTGCCGCCGGCCGTGCCGGGCCGCGGCGCGGCACGGCCGGAGGGCACACCCCCAGGGGCCCTCCGGCCGCATTGCCGCCGCGGCGTCTTCATCCCCTCGCCGGCCGGTTCGTGCGGTGCCGCGGTGGTGCCGTCACGCCCTCTGTCAGACGGCCTGCCACAGCGCCGGCACGTTCGGCGGCTCCCAGCCCGGCAGGGCCTGATGGCCCTGGAGGCACCGGTAGGTGGTCCCGCCGTAGGTGACGGTGTCGCCCACCTGATAGACGGTGCCACTGGCCCAGGTGCCGCCGGGCGGGTCGGTGGGCGGGTCGGTCGGCCCGCCGTCGCCGGTGGTGGTCAGGGTGAGCCCGTAGGCCTGGAGGGCGGCGTTCACGGGCTGGAAGTACGTGGTGCCGCCGCTGGAGCAGTTGCCGGAGCCGCCGGAGGTCATCCCCTGGGCCTGGGTGCCGGAGATGAACGAGCCGCCGGAGTCGCCGGGTTCGGCGCACACGCTGGTCCGGGTCACCGGGCTGACGGTGCCCTGCGGGTAGGTGACGCTGGTGTTCCGCTGCTGGATCCTGCCGCAGTGCCAGCCTGTCGTGGAGCCGGAGCGGCACACCGACGCGTCCTCGATGGCCACGGTGGAGCCTTCGACCTGCTTGGTGCCGGTGCCGTAGCCGTTGACCGTCGGGGTGGCGTTCCACTGGCTGTTGACGCCGACCCAGGCGTAGTCGCGGCCGGGGAAGGTCGAGCCCTGGAAGCTGCCCTGGGCCTGCCGGTTGACGCCGGTGGTGGTCTGGCCCGTACGGCCGCAGTGGCCGGCGGTGACGAAGCCCTCCTGGCTGCCGCGGGTCACCGAGAAGCCGACGGAACAGCGGCTGCCGGAGCCGATGTAGTAGGCGTCGCCGCCGACGATGTCCGCGTAGGGGCGGGGCTTCTCGTCGGACCGCACGACCTTCACAAGGCTCGCGTCGACCCCGGCGGTGGCGGCGAACCGCTCGGCCGCGGCGGGCTTGGCGGTGTGCAGCACCACGCGGTTGGCGGAGGTGTCCACGTACCAGACGGGCACGTGGGCGGGAGACCTGCGCTCGGCCACCCGGTCGAGGTCCGCCTTGGCCGCGTCGAGCTCGGCGAGGCTGTGGTCGACGACCTTCGCCCGGGCTCCCTCGTCGGTGATCCTCTTCGCCTCGGTGGCGTCGGTCGTCGCCACCACGACGTCGGCGGAGGTCTTGCCCGACACCCACGCTCCCCCGTAGCTGCGGCCCAGCGACAGCCGCAGCGTGCCGGCGACGGCGCCGGCCTCGCTCTCGTTGTCCAGGCGTCTCTCGGCCTGGGTGGCGGTGAGGCCGAGATCCCGCTGCATCGCCTTGAGCAGGCCCGGGGAGTACTGCCCCGAGGCGGAGCCGGGCGTGCTCGGGGAGTCGGTCCCGAAGGCCGGTCCCTGTAGCCCGGCCAGGACGAGCGCGCCGATGGCGACGGTGGCGCCGGCCGCGCCCATGACCCGTTTGTGGAGCATGGAAGTCTCCTTGGTTTCGTGATTACGGCGAAACCGTAGCCATGGGCACGTCAGGTCGGCAGATATCAGTCCGCCCTTGCCACCGCGTTATGGAACGCGCGGAAGCCGCCGCCGCGGTCCCGTGTTCGGATCCCGCGTCGTTTCGCCCGGAGGGCGAGCGGCGCAGAGCGCACCGCCCACGCCCTTGCCGTCGCTTCCGCCGCTTCCGGCAACGCGGCCGCAGGCGGGAGAGTGACAACGGGCCCGCGGGCAAGCGGACGGGTCGGCGCGCCCGTGGGACCGGGACCCGCGGCCACGCGGGGCGGCGCGCGCGGAGCGGTTCAGACGGCGACCGGGGCGGGGGCGGTGCCGAAGTCCGGGTGGGCCTGGAGCCACTCGCGGTAGCTGCGGCTGCGCCGCGCCGCCTCCGCGTGCGCCGCGCGGGCGTAGCCGGTGACCGCGGCGGCGGTGCCGGCCGCGGGCGACTGGGGGTGCCAGCCGATGAGGTGCCGCCAGCTCAGCGGGTGCCCCACCAGCGGCCGGGTGGCCAGCCCGGGGGTGGGCGGGAACGTCGCGCGGCAGAGGCCCACCGCCCGCCCCACCTGGGCCAGATGGACGCAGGAGGCGCTGTCGGTCTCGTACACCGAGGCGGGCGTGAACCCGGCGCGGATACAGGCCGCGGCGAAGCAGTCGCCGAAGCAGCCGTCGCCGGGCACGTCGGTCCAGCTCTCCCCGGCCAGGTCGCGCAGGTCGATCTGGCGGCGGGCGGCGAGCGGGTGCTCGGCGGCGAGCATGACGAAGACGGGGTCGGTGCCGACGGTCTGCCAGACGAGCCGGTCGGTCTGCGGCGGGCGGCTGTCGCCGCAGACGCCGATCAGCGCGAAGTCCAGCCGCCCCTCGGTGACCAGGCCGGCCAGCTCCCGCACCGACCAGGCGGTGTACGTGGTCACGGGGGTCGCCGGGTGCGCGGTGGCGACCCGGTCGATGAGCCCGCCGAGCAGCGGGCCGTGCGTGCCGCCGAGGCGGAAGCGCGGCATACCGCCCCACGCGCGCGCGAACCGCACGGCGTCCTGCTGCAGTTCGAGCACGCCGGGCAGCAGGACCCGGGTGCGGTCGAGGACGAGTTCGCCGAGCGCCGTCGGGCGCACTCCGTGCCTGCCCCGGTCGAAGAGCGGGCCGCCGAGTGAGCGCTCGATGCGCTTCAGCTGTGCGCTGAGCGCCGGCTGGGCGAGCCCGAGCGCGGTGGCGGCCCGGGTGAGGCTGCCTTCCTCGGCGATGGCCCGAATGGTCTTCAGGTGCCGCAACTCCAGGTCCATGCGGTCAGCTTGCGGTCCGGGGGCGGCCCCGGCAACCTTTTGGTCCGGACCAATGTCGAGGAGGGTGAGACGACGTGTCCGCAGACCCCGTCCCCATGCACCGGCTGGAGGTCCCCGCCCCGGAGGTCCTCCCCTTCGCCATCGGGTCGTTCGACTCGATCGGCCCGCTGTCCCGCGCCGGTTTCCCGCACCGGCACACGTTCCACGAGATCGTCTACGTCCGCGCCGGCCGCGGCCATCACGTGGTGGACCAGCGCAGCTGGCCGATCACCCCGCCGCACCTGGGCATCGTCACCCCGGGGCAGGTGCACCACTGGGACCGGGCCGCCGGCCTCGACGGCCACGTGATGATCTTCACCGAGGACTTCCTGCTGCCCACCCCCGAGGACCGGGACCGGCTGCGCGAGCTGTCCCGGGTCTCCTGGCTGAGCCCCGACCGGCGGTCGGCCGGGATCCTCGACGCGCTCTTCGCGGAGATGGCCCGGGAGTACGCCGGCCGCGCCCCCGGCTTCATCAGCGTGCTCCAGTCCTATCTGCACGTCCTGCTCATCCGGGCGGACCGGCTCTCCCGGACGGCCGGTACGGCGCCCGCGAAGGACGACGGCGCCGCGGAGGCGGCGGGCCGCTCGGCGGCGGGGCGGGCGGCGGAGATCGCCCGGAGGTTCGACCGGATGCTGGCCGAACCGGGGCCCGCGGTGGCCGGGTTGTCGGTGCGCGGCTGCGCCGCGAGCGTGGGCGTGTCGGTGGGCTATCTCAACGAGGCGGTCAAGCGCGTCACCGGGCTCACCCCGGGACACCTGATACGGCAGGCGCAGGCCCGCGAGGCCAAGCGGCTGCTGGCCGCGACGGACCTGAGCGTGCGGCAGGTGGCCCGGCTGGCCGGCTTCTCCGACCCCGCGTACTTCTGCCGGTTCTTCCGCCGGGAGACCGGCAGCAGCCCCGGCGACTTCCGCCGCGGCACCCGTGCGGATCACCACGATCGCCGGATTCTGTCCATCGACTGCCCCGGCACGCCCGAATAGCGTCTCTGGCGCCCCGCCGAACGGCGCCACCGCGCCGGTGCGGACGCGGGGTTCACGACCCCACTCCCCCGACCGAGGAGCCGTGAAGCCGTGACCGACCAGGACAACCCTGCACCGGACGAGTCCGCGCAGCCGCCGGAGAAGTCCGGGATCCGCCGCAAGTCCCTGCTGAAGGCGGCGCTCGTCGCCGCGCCGCTGCCGCTGCTCGTCGGCGGCACCACCCCGGTGCTCGCCCGCGACCAGGCGCGGCGGGGCGGGAAGCTGACCCCGACGCCGGAGGCGTGCGACCCCGGGGACCCGCCGACGCGCCAGCAGACCGAGGGCCCGTACTTCAAGCCCAACTCCCCGCAGCGCAGCTCGCTGGTGGAGCCGGGCACCCCGGGCACCCGGCTGACCGTGAGCGGGTACGTCTTCGGGCTGGACTGCCGGCCCGTCCCGAACGCGCTGCTGGACTTCTGGCAGGCGGACGTCAACGGGGCGTACGACAACTACGGGTACCGCTTCCGCGGCCACCAGTACAGCGACGCGCAGGGCCGGTTCAGCCTGCAGACGATCGTGCCCGGCCTCTACCCGGGCCGCACCCGGCACATCCACGTCAAGGTGCAGGCGCCGAACAACCCGATCCTGACCACGCAGCTGTACTTCCCGGGCGAGCCCCGCAACAACACCGACACGATCTTCCACCCGTCGCTGCTCATGACGGTGCGGGACGTGGGCGGCGGCCGGGAGGGCACGTTCGACTTCGTGCTCAACGTCCGGGGGCAGGACCCGGACCCGCCGGACCCGCCCGGGGGCACCTGGGCCGCCGGCACCTCGTACCAGGCGGGTGACACCGTCACGTACGGCGGGACCACCTACCGCTGCCTCCAGGCGCACACGGCCTCCTCCGGCTGGGAGCCGCCGAACGTCCCCGCGCTCTGGCAGCCCCTCTGAGCCGGGAACCCGCGGCCCGGCCCTGAGCGGCCCGGCCGCCCGCCGACCCGCGCCGCCGCGGCCCCCGGGGCCCACCTCCCCGGGCCGCGGCGGCGCGGCTCCACGCGTCCGGGGCACCGCGGCGGGAATGCGCTCCCCCGCGTCTTGACGCGGTACCGATCCGCCGCGATCCTCTGGTTACTCGGTCGTAGAAAAGTTCCTCATCTTTTCTTGATTCGCGTCACCGGAGGCGGGACCCCCATGACCCGACAGCCGCACCTGCGCAAGACCGGTCTGATCGCCCTCGTCACGGTCCTCTTCGCCGCCCTGACGGCGCTCGGCACCGGCCCGGGCCCCGCCGCCGCGGCGGACGAGTGGTGGGAGCCCGTCGCCCGGCCCGCCCCGGACTCCGGGGTGAACGTCACCGGCGAGCCGTTCCGCGGCACCGACGCCGACGGCGACGTGCGCGGCTTCGTGGACGCGCACAACCACGTCATGTCCGGCGAGGGCTTCGGCGGGCGGCTCATCTGCGGCAAGCCGTTCGACCCGCGGGGCGTCGCCGAGGCGCTCAAGGACTGCCCCGAGCACTACCCCGACGGCGCCCTCGCCCTCTTCGAGAACGTCACCGGCGGCGCCGACGGACACCACGACCCGGTCGGCTGGCCGACGTTCACGCACTGGCCCGCCCACGACTCGCTCAGCCACCAGCAGAACTACTACGCCTGGCTGGAGCGCGCCTGGCGCGGCGGCCAGCGGATTCTGGTGCAGGACCTGGTCACCAACGGGCTGCTCTGCTCGGTCTACCCGGCCAAGGACCGCGGCTGCGACGAAATGGACTCCATCCGGCTCCAGGCCCGGAAGACGTACGAGATGCAGGACTACGTCGACGAGATGTACGGCGGGCCGGGTCGCGGCTGGTTCCGCATCGTCACCGACGCCGCGCAGGCGCGCGCGGTGGTCGCCGACGGCAAGCTCGCCGTGGTGCTGGGCGTGGAGACGTCCGAGCCCTTCGGCTGCAAGCAGGTCCTCGGGATCGCGCAGTGCGACCGGGGCGACATCGACCGCGGCCTGGACGAGCTGTACGGCATGGGCGTGCGGAGCATGTTCCTGTGCCACAAGTTCGACAACGCGCTGTGCGGCGTGCGCTTCGACTCCGGCACGATCGGCGCCGCCGTCAACATCGGGCAGTTCCTGTCCACCGGCACGTTCTGGACCACCGAGAAGTGCCGCGGCCGGCAGCAGGACAACCCCATCGGCCTGGCCGACCCGCCCGCCGAGGCGGCCGACCTGCTGCCCGCGGGGGTCTCCGTCCCGTCGTACGACCAGGACGCCCGGTGCAACACCCGGGGGCTGAGCGGGCTGGGCGAGTACGCGGTGCGCGGGATGATGGACCGCGGCATGATGCTGGAGCTGGACCACATGAGCGTCAAGGCCGCCGGCCGGGCGCTGGACATCCTGGAGTCGGAGTCGTATCCGGGCGTCCTCTCCAGCCACAGCTGGATGGACCCGGACTGGACCGAGCGGCTGTACCGCCTCGGCGGCTTCGTCGCCCAGTACATGAACCCGGCCGGGGACTTCGTCGAGCAGGGACGGCGCGACGCCGCGCTGCGCGACGAGTACGGCGCCGGGTACGGCTACGGCACCGACATGAACGGCGTCGGCGGCTGGCCCGCGCCACGCGGCGCGGACGCCCCGGACGCGGTGGAGTACCCGTTCACCAGCGCCGACGGCGGCTCCGTCCTGGACCGCCAGGTCACCGGCGAGCGCACCTGGGACTTCAACACCGACGGCGGCGCGCACGCGGGCCTCGTACCCGACTGGATCGAGCAGATGCGGCTGCACGGCGGCACCGACGTGGTCGAGGACCTGCTGGCGGGCGCAGAGTCGTACCTGACCACCTGGGGCGCCACCGAGGGCCACGAGAAGCCGGCGAACCTCGCCGCCGGGGCCGCCGCCACGGCCAGCTCCACCGAGTTCAGCCTGTTCACGAGCTACGCCCCGACCCGCGCCGTGGACGGCGACCGCGGCACCCGCTGGGCCAGCGACTGGAGCGACGACCAGTGGCTGCGGCTCGACCTCGGCGAAACCCGCCGGATCGGCCGGGTCACGCTGGACTGGGAGCGCGCGTACGCGCGGGCGTACCGCGTCGAGGTCTCCGCGGACGGATCCGGCTGGCGCACGGTGTGGGCCACCGAGGCCGGCGACGGCGGGCTCGACACCGCGCTGTTCGACGCCGTCGAGGCGCGTCACGTCCGCGTCGTCGGAGTCCGGCGGGGCACGGAGCACGGCTATTCGCTCTACGAAGTGGGCGTCCACCCCGGGTGAGATTCGACGTAAGATCGGCCGATGGCTGACTTGACCGAAACCACACCCGGCTGGCTGGCTCCCGAGGAGCTGGAGTCGGCGCGCGCAAAGATGCCGGTCCTCTACGTCGACGCGGTGCCCGTCCGCGTCGACGACCGGGGCGAGGTCACGCACGTCGGCCTGCTGCTGCGGATCGGCCCGGACGGGGCGGTGAGCCGGGCGCTGGTCTCCGGCCGGGTGCTGCACCACGAGCGGGTCAGGGACGCGCTGCTGCGGCACCTGGAGAAGGACCTCGGGCCGGTGGCGCTGCCGCGGGTGCCGGCGTCGCCGCAGCCGTTCACGATCGCCGAGTACTTCCCGACGCAGGGCATCACGCCGTACCACGACCCGCGGCAGCACGCGGTGTCGCTGGCGTACATCGTGCCGGTGGCGGGCGACTGCCGGCCGCGGCAGGACGCGCTGGACTTCGTGTGGTTCACGCCGCAGGAGGCGGCGTCGGCGGTGGTGCAGCAGGAGATGCCGGGCGGCCAGGGGCACCTGCTGAAGCAGGCGCTGGCGCAGGTGGGCTACGTCGCGCCCTGAGGGCGCCCCGGGCACGTACGGGGACGGGCCGGAGCGGGCGGGTCAGCGGTGGGCGCGGGCCCACAGGGCGGGCCAGCCGGCCGGGCCGAGCCAGGAGGCCGGGAGCCGCAGGCCGCCGGCCGCGACCCCGTCCCAGAACGCGGCGGTGTCCGCGCCCAGTTCACGGGCCGCGGGGAAGGCGCGCTGCCACGGGCCCGCGGCGTCGTCGAGGCCGGTCGCCGGGAAGCCCGGCACGGTCACGGCGCGGGGCGCGGCGACGGCGGTCAGCGGTATCTCCGGGGCCCGGCAGGTGACGGCCACGCCTGCCGCGCACAGCAGCGTGGCCGGCGGGCGGCGGGAAACC
Source organism: Streptomyces sp. MAR4 CNX-425 (assembly GCF_048656465.1). Lineage (NCBI taxonomy): Bacteria > Bacillati > Actinomycetota > Actinomycetes > Kitasatosporales > Streptomycetaceae > Streptomyces > Streptomyces sp. MAR4 CNX-425. The sequence continues at coordinate 144,935 of NZ_JBMDLF010000002.1, forward strand.
GCGCGGGCGACGGCGGCGTCGTCCTCGTCCACCAGCCGCCCGAGCGCCGCGCGCAGCCGCAGGCCCACGAGCCCAATCGCGTACGCGGGCGCCACCGCGGGCCGCCGCACCAGCGCGCGCAGCGCGCGGGGCAGCGGCTCGGCGCCGTCGAGGAGTTCGAGCTGGTCGTAGCGGTCGCGCAGCGCCGGGTCCAGCTCCGCCACCGCGGCGGGCAGGGGGCGTACGCCGGTGGCGTCCCAGAGGGCGGCCGGGGTGACGGCGCCGTCGGCCAGGGCACGGCGGCAGACCTGGGCCAGCGACGCGGCGCCGAGGCGGCGCAGCCGGGTCAGGGCGGGGGCGGCGGCGCCCGTTCCGGCGGCGGGCGCGGGGCCGGTGCCCGCACGCCGGCGGGCGGCGGCCGCCGGGGCGTCCGGGACCGTGGCGGCCAGCGCGGCGTACACCGCGGCCGTACGGCCGTCCACCCGCTCCGCCCACGCGCGCTCCGCGAGCCGGTCCAGCTCCGGGCCGGCGGTCCGGGCGAGCCGCGGCGCCGCCCGCCGCCGGCGCGCGGGACCGGTCGGTGCCTCGTCGGCCGGGGCCACGGCCGGCTCCGGCGGCCCGGCGCCAGGGAGGGTGTCGACCCAGCGGCGGAAGCGCTCGTCGAGCACCGGGTCGGGGACGTCGTTGAAGCGGCCGGCGAACTCGCCGATCACCCAGCCGCGTTCGGCGGGGCGGGCCCGGCGCAGCTCGGCGTTGGCGACGATGCGGCCCTGGTCGTCGTGGAGCGCGGCCAGGGCGCTGCTGCCCCTGCGCGCGGCGTCGGCGTAGTGGGGGGTGGCGATGCAGTTGCCCATGTAGTCCGCCCACTCGGCGAGCGTGCGGGCGGTGCGGGCCAGCCGGAAGCGGACGCGGGTGCCGGGGACGGGCGTGGCGTCGACCGCGGCCAGCTGCGGCGGTACGGGGAAGTCGCCGCTCAGCGCCTGGGCCACGTCGACGTCCGCGCGCAGGCTGTCGACGAGCCCCGCCCAGGTCTTCACGCCCTTGCCCGGGGTGCCGCCGAAGGCGGCGAGCTGCGCGGCGCCGGAGACGGCGAGGCTCACCGAGTCCAGCCGCGGCGCCAGCGGTTCGGCGGCCGGCGGCGGGTCGTGGTCGAGGCCGAGCGGGCCGCCGTGCGGGGTGACGGCGGCGCTCTCGTGCCCGTGCAGCCGGGCGAGCGCGTCGGCCAGCTCGGCGTACCAGAGCAGGTCGCCGAGGACCTCGACGTCGCGGGGCGCGGCCGGCTCGCCCCGCTCGCGCAGGGTGCGCAGCCGGTCGGCGAGGGTGGCGCCGGTGCCCAGGCGGTCGCGTACCCACGGCGGGGTCTCCGACCACTCCTCGGGCGGCCGGGCGCGCGTGTAGCCGGTCCGGCGCCGCCACTCCGGCAGCCCGCCCGCCGCCCAGTCGCGCAGCACGTCCTCCGGCACGGGCAGCTCGCCGCTGAGCAGCCGGCCGACCTCCTCGACGGCGAGCGTCGCGTAGTCCGCGGCGCGCGCCAGGCGGGGGCGCACCTGTGTGTCGTACGGGACCTCTGCCGGGCCGCGCTTGAGGATCTGCCGGCGCAGCTCGCGGGCGTGGCTCGCGGGCCGGGCGGGCAGGCCGGTCAGGCCCGGGACGCGGCGGGCGGCGCGGCTTGCCGCCAGGTCGCCGGTGGCCGCGACCGCGGCGGCCAGCTGCGGCTCCAGGTGCGCGAGGCCGACGGCCGGGCCGTGGTCGCAGACCGCGACGGCGGTGCGCAGCAGCACGGTGGCGGCCTGGGCGTCCTGGACGATCCGGTCAAGCAGGCCGTGCCAGTAGTCGTCGGGCGGCGTCCACCAGGCCGCCTCCAGCAGCCGCGACCGGCCGGTCCGCCCGTCGTACGGCGTGCGGTGGAGCACCGCCTGCTCTTCGAACGCCGCGCGCCGGACCCGCAGTTCGGCCAGCCGGTCCTGGCGGCCCCGGGTGGCGAGCAGCCGCGCGCGGCGCGCCTGCCGGGCGTGGCCGTCGAGCACCCGGTCCCACAGGTCGGTCAGCAGCGCCGGGCGGCGCGGCCGGGGCAGCGGCGCGAGCACGCGCGTCAAGTGCCCGGCGAGCACGGAGGGGGCGGCGCCGCCGACCGGGTCGACGCCGTCGGGGGCCGTGAGGGCGAGGATCCGCTCGGTCTGCTCGGGGCCGAGGACGTCGCTGGCGGCGGCCGCCAGCCGGACGGCGGCCCAGCGCTCCTCGGCCACGGCGCGCGCGGCGGCGGCGCCGACCCGCTTGGTCGCGGCGGGCCCGAAGAGCGCCACCATGGTCCCGGCCCGGTCGCCGAGGCGCCCGGCTTCCGCGGGGCCGAGCGCGCGCAGCGCGGCGAGGACCGCGTCCCGCTTGTCGCCGCGGGCGCCCGCGAGCCGCGCGGAGCGGAAGCCGCCGCCGATGTCGACGCCCGCGCCGGCGGCGACGGCGCCGCCGGCCGTGACGAGCCGGTCCAGCTCGCCGAGCGCGGCGCCGGCCGCCTCCTCCCCCGCCTCCGGCGGGCCCAGCGCGACGGGCGCGCCCGCGGGGGCGTCCGCCTGCTCCGCGAGCCGCGCGGGCACGCCGGCGCGGGCGACCCACGCCGCGTATCCCGTGGTCACCACACCGTCTGTCAGCCGCACTCGCATCCGCACCAGGATGGCGGAGGCGGCGCGGCGCCGCCAACGTCATTTCCCGGCCGGGCGGATGGCGCGGCGGGCGGCGTCAGGGCTGGCCGGCCGCGGGGATCCGCTCCGCCTCCGGCGGCGGGCCGGGCGGGGTGCCGTCGCCGAACGGGCGGCCGCCGAGCTGCTCGCGGTGGTGCGGAGCGAGCCACCCGGAGAGGTCGGGCCCGGCGGGGACGATGCCCGTCGGGTTGATGCCCGTGTGGACCTCGTAGTAGTGGCGCTTGATGTGGTCGAAGTCGACCGTGTCCCCGAAGCCCGGCGTCTGGTAGAGGTCGCGGGCGTACGCCCAGAGCACCGGGTCGTCCGCGAGCTTGTTGCGGTTGCACTTGAAGTGGCCCTGGTAGACGGGGTCGAAGCGGACCAGGGTGGTGAAGAGCCGGATGTCGGCCTCGGTGATGGTCTCGCCCACCAGGTAGCGCTGCCCGGCCAGCCGCGCGGACAGCTCGTCCAGCCGCCGGAACACGTCGTGGTACGCGTCCTCGTACTCGTCCTGGGCGGTGGCGAAGCCGGCCCGGTAGACGCCGTTGTTGACGTCTCGGTAGACGCCCTCCATCACCTCGTCGATCTCGTCGCGCAGCGCCTCGGGGTAGAGGTCGGGCGCGCCGTCGCGGTGCAGGGCGGTCCACTCGGTGGCGAAGTCGAGGGTGATCTGCTGGAAGTCGTTGGTGACGAGCCGGCCGCTGGGCACGTCGACGACGGCGGGCACGCTGACGCCGCCCGGGTAGCCGGTCTCGCGCGCGTCGTACGCCTCGCTGAGGAAGCGGATGCCCAGCACCGGGTCGCGGTCGCCGGGGTCGAGGGTGAAGCGCCAGCTGCGGTCGTCCTGGATCGGGTCGGTGACGCCGACGGAGATCGCGGGTTCCAGGCCGAGCAGCCGCCGGGAGATCAGCGTGCGGTTGGCCCAGGGGCAGGCGCGGCTGACCACGAGCCGGTAGCGCCCGGCCTCGACGGGCCAGCCGTCCTCGCCGGCCGCGGTGATCCGGTCGGCGAAGTGGCTGCGGGAGCGCTTGAAGCGCTTCCTGCCGTACGCCGTGTTGCCCTGCCCCGCTCCGTCGCGCTCACTGCTGCTGCTCATCGCCGGCTCCTTCGTCGACTTGCCCGACACCACCGGCCCCATTGTCCGGTGCCGGGCGGGCGGGCCGCCACGCGGCGGTGCGGTAGTGGTACGTGCACAGCTCACGGAAGCCGGCGCGGGCGTAGAGCCGCAGCGCGGCCGGGTTGTCGCGCTCCACCTGGAGGTACAGGCCCGTCGCCCCCTGCGCGCCGGCCCAGCCGGCGAGGGCGCCGAGGACGCGCCCGGCGGCGCCCCGGCCGCGCGCCGCGGGCAGCGTGGCCAGGTGGAAGACGCCGGCCCAGCCGGTGTCGGCGACCGCGCGGCCCACGGCCACCGGCGCGTCCCCGTCCAGGACCCGGACGTACGCGGACGGGCCCGCGACCCGGTCGAGGCGGCTCCGCTCGGCGCCGGCGTCCCCGCCGTGGACGGCGTGCCAGACGCCGAACCAGGCGTCGTCCGGGCGGTCCCCGGTCCGTACCCGCAGCCGCTCCCCGGCGCGCGGGCGCGGCACGTCGGCGACCGCCGCCGTCTGCAGGGACACCGGGCCGGAGCGGCGGTAGCCGCGCCGGGCGAGCAGGTCGTCGAGGCCGGCGGGGCAGGCGCCCGGGGTGATCTGGAACCGGGCCGCGGCGCCGTGGCCGGCGTAGAACGCCTCGGCGTGCGACACCCGGCGGGCCGGCCGCGCGGGCTCTTCCGGCCCGTGCGGCAGCACCGAGGCCACCCACCACGAACTGCCGGAGTCGTGCCGCAGCCACCAGCCGTCCGCGTATGAGACCGACTCCGCGGGCAGCGCCCGCGCGGCCCGCTCCTGCAACCCCCGGACGACCCCGGCCATCCTCACGCCTCCGCTCGCCGACGCCGGTCGGATCCTCCGGGCACTGTAGAGGGCCGTCCGCACACCCGCTCCCGTGTTCCGGGGGCGGCGCCCGGCCGTTGCCGGGCGCGGGCGCGAAACGCGGTGGCCCGGGGCCGCGCGGTCTGCCAGGGTGACGGCGATGGGCACCGCATTCCGCCCCGGGCTCGAACTGGCCCGGGACTTCCACGCCGAGGCCGTCGCCCCGGTCCTCGGCCCGGCCCTGGCCGGGACGCCGTACGCCGCCGCGCTGCTGGGCGCGGGCTCCGAGGTGCAGGGCTTCGACACCCCGCGCTCGACGGACCACGCCTGGGGGCCGCGGCTCCAGGTGTTCCTCGCGCCGGACGCGCACCGGGCGCACGCCGCCGGGCTGACCGCGCTGCTCGACCGGGAGCTGCCGGAGCGGTTCCACGGCCACCCGGTGCGCTTCGCGTTCCCCGCGGGGACGGCGCCGCGGCACCGGGTCGACGTGCTCGACGTCACCGCGCACTTCGCGGAGCTGCTCGGCGAGGTGCCCGACGGCGGGCTGTCCGTGGGCGGCTGGCTCGGGGCGCCGTGGCAGGTGCTCCGGGAGCTGACCGGCGGCGCCGTGTTCCACGACGGCACCGGGGTGCTCACCTCGTACCGGGAGGGCCTGCGCCGGTATCCGGACCAGGTGTGGCGCTACGTGCTGGCGTGCCAGTGGCAGCGGCTGCACCAGGAGGAGCCGTTCGTCGGGCGCTGCGGCGAGGTCGGGGACGACCTGGGGTCGGCGGTGACCGCCGCCCGGCAGGTGCGCGAGCTGATGCGCCTGTGGCTGCTGATGCACCGCGTCCACCCGCCGTACGGCAAGTGGCTGGGCACCGCCTTCGCCGCCGCCCCGGGGGCGGCCGAGCTGGCTCCGCTGCTGTCCGGGGCACTGGCCGCGGGCGGCTGGCGGGAGCGCGAGCGGTGGCTGTCGCCCGCGTACGAGCTGGTGGCGCGGACGCACAACGGCCTGGGGCTCACCGCGCCGCTGCGGACGGACGTCCGCCCCTTCTTCGAGCGGCCGTTCCTGGTCCTGGGCGCCGACCGCTTCTGCGCCGCGCTGCTGGCCACGGTCGACGACCCGCGGCTGGCGGAGCTGCCGCCGGTGGGGTCCGTGGACCAGTACGTCGACAGCACGGACCTCACCGCGCACGGCTTCGCCGGCCGCCGGCGGCGCTATCTCGCCCGCCTCGGCGGGACCGCCGGCTGACCGGCGGTCCCGGCGGGTGGCCGCGGCGCAGGCGGCGCAGCACCAGCAGGCCGCCGACGCCGGGGACGACGGACCGCGACCGGGTGCCGCGGGTGGTGTTCACCGGGGTCGTCGCCCAGGTGAGGGCGATGACCGCCAGGTAGGCGGTGCCGTGCACGGGGCCGCCGAGCGAGGAGACGGCCCCGGTGTGCACGGTGAGCAGGTTGACCAGCAGGGCCGCGAGCGTGACCAGTTCGACGGCGGCGGCGATCCGCAGCGCGCGCACGGCTCACGCCCCCGTGGTGGAGCCGGGGCGGACGATCATCAGTACGACGACGACCGCCCACAGCAGGTTGAAGACCCCGGTGAGCATGGCCAGCCGGCTCGCCGCCGGGCGCAGGCCGTCACCCGCCGCGGCGGGGGCGTCGCCGGTCGCGGCGGGGGCGTCGCCGGCGGCGCGGGCGAGGAGGCGCTGCTGGCCGGGCAGGATCGCGAGCGCGAGCAGGGCCGCGGCGCCGGCCGTCAGCACGATCGAGGCGAGCAGCCAGGCGTCGGTCAGCACCCCGAGCTGCGCGCCGGTGGCCAGGCCGAAGGCGGGAACGGCGAGGCCCACGATCGCGTACGCCCGGCAGACGCGGTGCAGGAACGCGGCGGTGCCGCCGCGGTGCGCGGGGTCGGCGGCTGTCTCCCGGGCGATCCGGGGGAAGACCGACGCCGCCACGGCGATCGGTCCGACGGCCAGGATCGCCGCCAGTACGTGTACGGACAGCAGGAACTTCGTCACCGCACCCTCCCGAGCGTAGAGTAGATCAGCTATATATTGGCTACCAATACATAGCACACCAACAACGGGAGGTAGGGTGGGTGCCCATGAGAGGCGATCCGGTACGCGGACATCTGGACGGGCTGCTGCTCGCCGCGCTCGAAGGCGGCCCGCTGCACGGCTACGCGATCATCACCGCCGTCCAGCAGCGCAGCGCGGGCGCGCTGGAGCTCCGTACCGGCACGGTCTACCCGGCCCTGAACCGGCTGGAGCGCACCGGACTGCTGCGCAGCAGCTGGGAGTCGGTCGGCGAGCGGCGGCGGCGCTGCTACGAGCTGACCGACGCCGGCCGGGGCGCGCTGGCCGAGGAGCGCACCGCCTGGCGGGAGTTCACCAGCGCGATCGGCTCGGTGCTGGACTCGGCCCGGGCGCCGAGGCCGGCGACGTGACGGCCCCCGGACCCGCCGGACCCCGCGCCGCGCACGCTCCGGACGCGATCGAGGACCACCTCGCCGCCCTGGACGGCGCGCTGCGCGGGCCCGTACGCACCAAGTCCCGGATGCTCGCGGAGGTGCGCGACGGCCTCGCCGACGCCGCCGCCGCGCACGCCGAGGCCGGGGCGCCGACCCGGGCCGCCGCGGCGGCCCGCGCGGTGCGCGACTTCGGCACGGTCGAGGAGGTCGGCCCCGCGTTCCAGCGCGAGCTGACCATCGCCCAGGCCCGGCGGACCGCCCGGGCCGTGGCGCTCCTCGTCCCGTTCCTGATGGCCTGCTGGTACCTGGTCGGGGCCACCGCGGCGGACGCCGGCGGGCGGCTGCCCGCGGCCGTGCACGTGCTCGCGGCCAACCTCGGCGGCATCGCCGCGCTGGCCGCCCTGCTCGCCGCCGCGTCGCTGGCCGCCACCGGCGCGGTGTCCCGGCGGCTGGCCGTCCCGCGGCGGCTGCCGCTGGTGGTGGCCTGGACCGGCACCACCGCGGCCGTGGCGCTCGCCGTCAGCGCGCTCACGCTGACCGCCGGCGCGGTGCTGGCGCGGGACTGGCCGGTCAGCGCGCTGGCCGGCGCGCTCACCCTGGTCGCGCACACCCGGCTGGCCGCCTCCGCCCGCGCCTGCCGCCGCTGCGCGCTGCTGACCGGCTGACCCGGCCGGCCCGGCTGACCCGGCTGACCAACCGGCCCGCCGCGCGCGGCCGTGCCGCCCCCGCCCGGACGGAGCGCCGCGGGCGGGGGCGGTACGGGCCCGGCCGCAGGGCCGCGGCCGGGCCCGGTCCGTACGGCCGGTGGCGGACCGTACGGAACCCTCCCTACTTGCGGGAGTCCGGTGCTACATAGCCCGCCGCTCCCGGCAGGCCGCGGTCCAGGGCGTTGAACAGGGTGCCGTTGTCCAGGTCACCGGACATCTCCCAGACCATCCCGCCGAGCAGTCCCTTCTCTCTGATGTAGGCGGTCTTCTGGTCGATCGACCAGACGTCGTCGAACGACCACCACTGGCCGTTCGGCCCGGTGTACCCGTAGGTCGACACGGACTGGGTGTCGTGGTGCACGGTCATGTTCGGCACCATCGCGAGGAGGTTGTCGTACCCGCGGGTGCCGGCCTCCTCCTGGAACTGGCCGGGCGCGGCCCCGTTGGCGCTCTGCCACTCGCCGTTCGCGGAGCCGTCGGCCACCTGCTGCCAGCCGCGCCCGTAGAACGGGAAGCCGATGGTCAGCTTGCGCGGGCTGACGCCCGCGTCGAGGTAGTGCTGCACGGCGCCGTCGATGCTGAAGTCGTTCGGGTACGGCGACTGGGCGTCCGGGTAGAGGTTGGCCTGGTGGCCGGTGCGGTTGGGCTCCCACGAGTTGTCGCTGCCGGAGCCGTGGAAGTCGTAGCCCTGGACGTTCGCGAAGTCCATGTACTTAAAGATCTCCTTCAGGTCCCAGCCGGCGTCGATCTTCTTGGGGTCGGCGGGGGTGAAGGCGGTCAGCAGCTTGTGGTCGCCGCCCAGCGCGTCGAGCTGCCGCCGGAACTCGGCGATCAGCGCGGTGTTGTTGGCCTTGTCCTCGGGGCTCCAGTGGTTGCCGGGGTGGCCGTCGGGCGAGCCGGGCCACTCCCAGTCCAGGTCGATGCCGTCGAAGATGCCGGCCGCGACGCCGGGGCCGCCGGCGCCGTTGTACTCGGGCAGGTCGCCCTTGATGTACATGTCGATGCAGGACTTGACGAACTTCTCCCGGGAGGCGGGCGTCTTGGCGACGTCGGAGAAGTACTTGGAGTAGGTCCAGCCGCCCAGCGAGATGAGGATCTTCAGGTGCGGATGCTTGGCCTTGAGCTTCTTCAGCTGGTTGAAGTTGCCGCGCAGCTTGCCCCAGCCGTCGTCGGCCACGCCGTCCACCGACTGGCTCGCGGGGAAGGCCCGGCCGTAGTCGGCCTCGGCGTCGCCGGCGCCGTCGCCCTGGTTGGGGTCCTGCGGGTCGGGCGAGGTGCCCTTGGTGACGCCGTTGAGGCAGGTGAGGTTCTGCGGGTCGATGTTGGCGAAGGCGTAGTTGATGACGTCCAGCTTGGCGGCCGCGCCGGAGGTGTCGAGGTTCTTGACGAAGTACTGGCGGCCGTAGATGCCCCACTGCACGAAGTAGCCGACCTTGGCGTAGCCGCCCTCGCCGACGGCCTCGTCGGTGGTGACGGTCAGGGTGTTGCTGGCGGGTGACGGGTTGTCGGCGGCGTCGCGCGCCTTGACCGTGAACTCGTACCGCGTCGCGGGCGTCAGCCCGGTCAGCGTGCTGGTCAGGGTGTCGGCGGGGACGCTGGCGGCGAGGGTGGTGCCGCGGTAGACGTCGTAGGCGGCGACGCGCTTGTCGTCGGTCGCCGCGTCCCACCGCAGCTCCACGGTGCTGGACGTCACCGCCGTGGACCGCAGGTTCCCCGGCGCCGTGGGCGGCACCGGGTCGGTGGCCGGGTCCACGGTGGTCGCGGTCACGGGGGCGCTGGGCGGGCCCTCGTTGCCGCGGGAGTCCTTGGCGCGGACGGTGAACTCGTAGGTGGTGGCGGGCGTCAGGTCGCGGACGGTCGCCCGGGTGGTGGCGCTGGCCGCGACGACGGCGCCGCCGCGCAGGACCTCGTACGAGGTCACGGGGAAGTCGCCCCGCGGCGCCGCGTTCCACGTCAGCGTCACGGTACGGGCGGTGGTGTCGGCGACGGTGACGCCGCCCGGGGCCTCGGGGGGCACGGCCGGACTGCCGTCGCACTTCTCGCCGTTGATGAGGCAGCCGGTGGGCGCGGTCATCGGGCCGCTGCCGGTGAAGGTGTAGCTGTAGGGCTCGGTGTCGCGGCCGGCCGGGACGCGGGCGTTGTAGTAGGCGGGCGTGACGGTGACGTGGCGGCCGTCGATCTGCGCGGTGCCGTGGGTGTGGTTGCTGATCGACACGCCGTCCGGCAGGTCGAACTCCAGCGACCAGTTCTCCACGGCGGTGCTGCCGGCGTTGGCGACCACGAACTTGCCCGTCCACGACGAGCCGCTGCCGGAGCTGCTGAAGGTGGCGGTCAGCCCGGCCTGGGCGCTGGCGGGCGGGGCGGCGAGGGTGGTGAGCCCGGTGAGCGCCAGCGCCAGCACGGCGATGACGGCGAGCAGCCGGCGGGACACGGGAAACGATCTGAGGCGTAGGGGTGCGGCTCTCTGCACGGACACGGCTCTCCTTGTGGGGAAGACGACGTCCACCCGCGCCGGTCGTCCGAGGGCTCGGGTGGTCGGACGCGAATCGTGCGGTATAGACCTCTAAGACAGCCCCGGGTCGCGAACATGTCAATGTGACGGGTGGGGGGCCGGACCGTACCAATCCGGGCGGGAGGCGGACCCGCCCACGCTCCGGCAGGACACAAAGGACTGGACCAATCCCCGTAAATTTTGCCTTCCTTTGACCAATTCGGGCCCCGGTACACCGCCGGGTACGGGCCGTGGACAGCGGCGCGCCGCCCGACGGACGGCGGTCCGCTCAGATCCAGCCCTGCTGCCAGGCCCGGTGCGCGGCGGCGTGCCGCGACGTCGCGCCCAGCTTGGCCATCGCCGCCGAGAGGTAGTTGCGTACCGTGCCGGGCGCGAGGTGCACCTCGGCGGCGATCTCCGCCACCGACGCGCCGGTGCGGGCCGCGCGCAGCACCTCCAGCTCCCGGTCGCTCAGCGGGCAGTCGTCCTCGGTCAGCGCGGCGGCGGCGATGTCCGGGTCGACGTACCGGCGGCCCGCGGCGACGTCCCGGACGATCTCCGCGAGCCGGGCCGCGGGGGTCGTCTTGGGCACGAAGCCGCGGACGCCCGCGGCCAGCGCGCGGCGCAGCACGGCGGGCCGGGCGTGCCGGGTGACCATGACGACCTGGGTGGGCAGCTCCGCGCGGATCTCCGCGGCGGCCACCAGCCCGTCGGTGGGCGGCATCTCCAGGTCGAGCACGGCGATGTCGGGGCGGTGTTCGCGGGCGAGCAGCACCGCGTCGGCGGCCGTGGCCGCCTCGGCGACCACGTCGAGGTCGTCCTCCAGCGCGAGCAGCGCGGCGAGCGCGCTGCGCAGCAGGTCCTCGTCGTCGGCGAGCAGCAGCCGGATCACCGCGGGGCCCCGTTCGCCGGTCCCGGCAGCGCGGCGACGACCTCGAAGCGGTCGCCGTCCCGGCGCCACCTCAGCTCGCCGCCGGCCGCGCGGAGCCGCTCCGCGAGGCCGGGCAGGCCCGATCCGGCGGCATCCGGAACGGCGGCCGGGCCAGGGGCGGGGGCCGGGGCGCCGTCCCGCGCGGGCGCCGCGGGCGTACGGGCCGGCGGAACCGGCGCGCCCGCGCCGTCGTTGCGGAACCGCAGCTCCGCCAGACCGCCGGCGAGGCGGTAGTCCGCGGCACGCCGCACGGCGGCGCGGTCTTCGGGCTCCAGTGCGCCGGCGCGGTGGTCTTCTGCGGGCTCGCGGTGGCGGGGCTCGCCGCCGATGCGGACCTCGGCCGGTACCTGGTCGCGGCGGGCTGGCTGGGCCACGGCGTCTGGGACCTCGTCCACCTGCGGGCGCGCAGGCTCGGCGGGCTCGTGTCGCCCACCTTCGCCGAGTGGTGCGCGGTCGTCGACGTGGTGATCGCCGCCGAACTGGTCCTCGTCCACTGACCGTACGCCCCGGGCCCGCGGCCCGGCGGCGCCCCGGCACCGTCCGGGCGCGCGCCGCCGGGCCGTACGCGTGGACGCGTACCACGGGAGGGGTCCCCGGCGCCGCGTGGCAGCCTGTGGCGCCGGCGTCCGGACCGCGGCGGTCCGTCCGCCGCCTTAAGGAGATCCGGTGGTGCCCGAGGAGGGGAGTACGGCGTGGCAGGGTGGCGGGAACGGCTGCTGTCGAGGCCGGGCGCCCGCGCGCGGCAGCGCGGCGGGATCCGGTCGCTGGCGATGACGCCGGACGGGCGCCACGTGGTCTCCGGAAGCGACGACGGGTTGCTGCGGGTCTGGCGCCTGGCGCCGTGGCGGCTGCTGCGCGAGATCGACACGTACGGGAACGCGCTCGGGTCGGTCGCGGTGACGCCCGACGGCGAGCACGTGGTCGCCGCCGGCCACAGCATGGCCGGCGCGTGGCGCCTGTGCACCGGCGAGCCCGTCACCGGCCCGCTCGGCGCGCACCGGTACACCGGCGAGTGGGGCGTGCCGGTGTCCGTGCACGCCGCCCTCACGCCGGACGGCGGGAGGATCGTCACCGGCGGCGGCGAGGGCACGGTCCGCGTCTTCGACCTGGCGACCGGGGCGCCGGCCGGGCCGGAGATCCGGGCGCACGAGCTGGTCGCCGGGGTGGCGGTGACCCCGGACGGCCGGAAGATCGTCAGCGCCGGGCACGAGGACGGCGAGGACGGCGTCCTGCGGGTCTGGGACCTGGCCGACGGCACCCCCGTGGGCGGCCCGGTGGCCGCCCACCGGTCCGTCGTGACCGGGCTGGCGGTCACCCCGGACAGCACCCGCGCGGTCAGCGGCGGCGTCGACGGGCGGATGCACCTCACCGCACTCGACGGCAGCGGCAGGACCGCCGGCGCGGAGGTCACCGCGCACGGCGAGGCGGTGGCGGACGTCGCCGTCACCCCCGACTCCCGGGTGGTCAGCGTCGGCAGCGGCGGCGTCGCCCACATCTGGGACCCGGCCACGCCGCCGGCCGCGGCCCGTACGATCCGGACCGAGTCCCGCTTTTTGTCCGCGGTGGCGGTCTCCCCCGACGGCCGGCGCTTCGTCACCGCGTCCCGCAACACCGGGGTGCTTCAGGTGTGGAACCTGCCGCCGGCGGCGGGGGCGTAGCCTGCCGCTCCATGGACGGACTCTCCGCGGCGCCGCCGCGCGCCCGCAACCTGGGCATCGTCGTCGGCCGGGGCACGCCCGGCCCGTACGGCGCGATCACCGACGTGCCGGGCGTGCGGGTGGGCCACACCACGCTGCGCGAGCCCCCGCTGCTGCACAGCGGCGTCACGGCGGTCGTGCCCGGGGAGGTGCACCCGGGGGCGCCGCTGCCCGCGGGGGTGTTCGCCGGCAACGGGTACGGGAAGCTGATCGGCAGCACGCAGCTCGCGGAGCTGGGCGCGCTGGAGACGCCGGTGCTGCTCACGTCGACGCTGTCGGCGTTCCGGGCCGCCGACGCGCTGGTCGGCTGGATGCTGGAGCGGCCCGCGTGCGCGGATGTGACGAGCCTGAACCCGGTCGTCGGCGAGTGCAACGACGGCGTGCTGTCGGACATCCGCGCCCGGCCGGTACGGGCCGGGCACGTGCGCGCCGCGCTGGACGGGGCGGCCGGCGGACCGGTCGCCCAGGGGTGCGTGGGCGCGGGCACGGGGGTGGCGGCGCTGGGGTTCAAGGCGGGCGTGGGCACCGCGTCGCGGCTGGTCCGCGTCGGCGGGCGGAGCGCCTGCGCCGGCGTGCTCGTGCAGGCGAACTTCGGCGGCACGCTGCGCGTTCTGGGCCGCGCGGTCACCCCCGCCGACGTCGGCGTCCCCGGGCCGCCGGCCGCCCCGGAGGCGGGGTCCTGCATGGTCGTCGTGGCCACCGACGCGCCGCTGGACGCCCGGCAGCTGACCCGGGTGGCGCGGCGGGCGGTCTTCGCGCTGGCCAGAACGGGCGCGTCGTACGGGCACGGGAGCGGCGACTACGCCATCGCCCTCGGCGTACGTCCCGGCCCCCGGCCGCCGGCCGACGCCGCTCTCGACCCGCTCTTCGAGGGGGTCATGGACGCGGTCGAGGAGGCGGTGCTCGACTCGCTGCTCGCCGCCGTCACGACGACCGGCCCGCACGGCCGCACCCGGCACGCGCTCCCGGCCGGGCGGCTGGCGGCACTGCTCGGCCTGCGCTGACCGGCCCGCGCCGTCCGGCGCGGCGGGCCGGGCGCGGGGCTCAGCGGTCGCGGTCGGCGGGGGCCTCCTCGCCCGCGGTCTCGCGCGCCGCGCCGGGGTCGCGCGGCGCGCCGGGGTCGTGCCTGACGTCCGCCACCGCGGGGCGGCGCTCGCCGACCGCGGGGGCGAGGAAGATCGCCGTGGCGACGAGCGCCAGGACGGCGATCATCGCCGAGCGCAGCCCGAAGTGGTCGCCCAGGAAGCCGAGGCCGGGCGGGCCGACCAGGAAGGCGCCGTACGCGATCATCGCCACCAGGCTGACCCGGGCCGTGGCGTTCGGGCCGGAGTCGCCGGCGGCGGAGATCGCGACCGGGAACCCCAGCGAGGCGCCCAGGCCCCAGAAGAGGACCGCCGCGCCGGCGGCCACCGGGTGGTCGACGAAGATCACCACGACCAGCCCGAGCGCCGCGGAGACCGCGCTGGTCCGGATCACGAGGAAGCGCCCGAAGCGGTCGATGAAGTACGCGCCGCAGAAGCGGCCCACGGTCATGGCGCCGGCGAAGCCCACGTACACCAGCGACCCCAGGGCCGCGTCCAGGTCGTGCCCGTCGACCATGAGCAGCGGCAGCCAGTCGGTCGCCGCGCCCTCCGCGAGCGCCATGGCGAGGACGACCGCGCCGATCAGCAGCAGCCGGGTGTCCTTCCACAGCGGCCGGCCGCCGCCCGCGGCCGCCTTCGCGGTCTCCGCGGCCGCGTCGGGGCCCGCGTCGCCGCCGGACCCGTGCGCCTGTCCGCCGACGCCCGCCGGGATGTCGCCGAAGGACGCGAGGAAGAGGGCGAGCGCGACGCCCGACATGATCAGCAGATGCCACTGGACCGGGAACCCGGCGGCCGTGGCCGCCATGCCGAGGCTCGCGCCGACCACGGTGCCGAGGCTGAAGTACCCGTGCAGCGTGGTCATCACGGAGCGGCCGAGGAGGCGCTCGACCTCCGCGCCCTCCACGTTCAGCGCGACCTCGCCGGACCCGCCGCCCAGCCCGAAGACGAACAGCCCGGCGGTGACCAGGGCCGCCGACGAGGTGAGCGCCCCGGCCCCGACCCCCGCGACCCCGAGCGCGATCAGCACCGTGCCGCCGCCGATCACCGGCCGGGTGCCCATCCGGGCCACCAGCGGCCCCGAGCTGGTGATGCCGATCGTGGAGCCGACGGACAGCCCGAAGAGGATCAGGCCCATCTCGGCGGTGGACGCGCCCAGCTCGTCGCGGACGTCGGGGGTACGGGTCACCCACGAGGAGAGCGACAGGCCCGGTATGAGGAACATCAGGGACAGCGACAGACGCCGGCGTCGCGAGGCGGTGGCCATCGGCGGCTCTCTTTCGAACGGTGACTCGTCAGCGCCTGGCGACGGCCGTGCGGGCATTCGGTGGAACCGCGTCGCGGCAGGCTCCCCCCGCAGTCTCGTTCCGACCCGGCCGCGGGCTCAAACCCGTTTCGGTCCGTGGACCGGGGCGGACGGCGGCGCGGAGCGGGCGGTACGCGCGCGGGGCGGGCCGGGCCCGTTTCCGTACCCCGGTCACCGGCGGGTGATCGACAGAGTAAGGTAACCCTTACCTCGGCCGCGGTCAGCGGGTGTTTCCAGGAAGGTGTCAGGTCAGGATTCCGTGCGGTTATATCTGCTGGCGCGCAACCCCACCGACTCGGTCAAGGACGGCTTCCTCCCCGCCGCGCGCCGCCTCGGCCTCGACGTCACCGTGCTCACCGACCAGCCCGACGCGCACCGGCGGCGCGCCCCGGAGCCGGAGACCCTGGGCTGCGACGTACGCGACTTCCGCGCCGTGATCAGCCGGGTCTCGGCGCACCACCGGCCCGACGCCGTCTTCACCAACAGCGACCACCTGCAGACCCAGGCCGCCCTCGCCGCCGGCTACTTCGGCCTGCCCGCCAAGAGCTGGCGGGCCGCCCACGCCACCAAGGACAAGGCGGAGATGCGCCGCCGCCTCGCCGCCGCCGGCGCGGACCCGGTCTGGGCGGCGGAGCTGCCCGCCGACGCGGATCCCGCGGAGCTCGCCGGGCGGGACGTGCCGTACCCGTGCGTGGTCAAGCCGCGCGAGGGCGTCGCCAGCGAGGACGTGGTGCTGGCCGCCGACGCCGCCGAGTTGCCGCGGCGCTGCGCGGAGATCCGGGCGCGGCGGCCGGGCGCGGCGCTGGTGGTCGAGGAGTTCCTGCCCGGCGAGCTGCACACGCTGGAGACGCTGGGCGACGGGCGGGTGCGCCACCTGCTCGGCGGCTTCCACACCGAGCTGTCGCCGCCGCCGCACTTCGTCGAGGAGCGCATGGCCTACGTGCCCGCCCACCCCGGCTCCGTCACGGCCCAGGTGCTCGCGCAGCTCGACGCGCTCGGCGTCGGCTTCGGCGCCTGCCACACCGAGTTCACGGTGCACGCGGGCCGGGCGCGGCTCGTGGAGGTCAACTACCGCGCCATCGGCGACCAGTGCGACCTGCTGCTCGCCCGGCTGCTGGGCGTCCCGCTCTTCGAGCACATCCTGCGCACCCACCTCGGCGAGCCGCTGCCCGCGGACCTGGGGGCGCGTACGGACCGGCGGGCGCGGCTGTCGTACCCCTGCGCCCGCGCCGCCGGCACGCTGACCGCCGCGCCGGGCCCGGCCGACCTGGTGGTGGACGGCGTGGAGCTGACGTACCGCCCGCTGCGCGCGGTGGGCGAGCGGCACGAGCTGCACCGCACCAACCGCGACTTCCTCGGCGTCGCCCGCGCGGTCGGCCCGGACCAGCGGCGGGTGGACCGGGTGGTGGCGGAGTTCCTGGCCGCGCAGCGCTGGGAGATCGCGCCGTGAGCGGCGCGGCTGCCGGGGCCGGGGCCGGCGAGGAGGCGGAGCTGACGCTGCGCGTGCTGAGCGCGCTGCTGCGCGAGGACGCGGCGGGGCTGCGCACCCGTACGACCGCGCACGACCGGGCGGACGGGCGGTGGCTGCGGCTGGCGGATCCCGCCGGGGCCGGGGCGCTGCTGCTGCCCGTCGCGCCGGACGGCTTCCAGGGCGCGTACGGCGCCCGCCTGCCGCTGCTGCTCCGGGAGGCCGGCGGCCGGACCGCCGAGGTCACCGGGCTCGACGCCGTGCTGGACGCCCTCGCCGGGTACGCCGCGCCCGAGGACCGCGGCGGCTTCGCCGACTTCGCCGCGGAGTGCCGGGAGGCGCTGGCCGCCGCGCGGCTGCACACGGCCACCTGGGGCGGGACGGCGGCGCGGCTGACCGGGCGGTACGGCCCGGACCCGGCCCGGTGGACGGGGCACGCCGGCACCCTCGCGTACGACACGCTCGCCGCCCGCCTCGACCACCCCGTGTACCCGGCCTCCCGCGGACGCGCCGGGCTCACGGCCGCCGAACTGCGCCCCCACGCCCCCGAGTTCCACCCCCGCTTCCCGCTGCGCTGGCTCGCGCTCCCGCGCGCCGCCCTCACCCTGAGCGACCCGGGCGGCCCGCCCGGCCCGGCCGCCGCCCGGCCCTCCCCCTCGTCCCTCGGCCTGCCGGCCGCGCTCGACCGCACCCATCTGGCGCTGCCCGTCCACCCGCTGACCCTCGGCGCCCCGCTCGCCGGCGCGCTGCGCGCCACCGGCCTCGCCGACGAGGCGGCGCTCGCCCCGGAGCCGTACCTCGACGTGGTGCCGACGCTGTCGATGCGTACCGTCGCCGCGGCCGCCGACCCCCGGCTGCACCTGAAGCTGCCGCTGGCCACCGCCACCCTCGGGCTGCGCAACCGGCGCACCGTCAAGCCCGCCACCCTCGCCGACGGCGCGGCGGTGCAGCGGCTGCTGGAGGCCGTCACCGGGCGCGAGCCGCGGTTCCGCGGCACCGTGCTGCACGCCGACGAGACCGGCTACGCGCACGCCGGCCACGAGCTGCTCGCGGTGCTGTACCGGCGCCAGCCCGCCGGGCTCGACGGCTCCCTCGTCGTCCCGCTGGCGGCCCTGCTGGCGCCCGCGCCCGGCGGCCGGCTCGTCGTGGACCACCTCGCCGACCGCTGCCACGGCGGCGACCCGCTCGCCCTTCTCGACGACGTCCTCACCCTCCTCTTCGACTTCCAGACCACGCTCTTCGGCTACGGCATCGCGCTGGAGTCGCACCAGCAGAACATCTCGCTCGTCCTCGACGCGCCCGGCCGCGGCGCGGGCGGCCGCCCGCGCGTCCGGCTGCTGCTCAAGGACGACGACGGGCCGCGCATCCACCACGCCCGGCTGCGCGCGGCCCTCGGCCCCGCCGCGCCCGCCCCCGGCGACTTCGCCGACCCCCGGACGCTCTGCGCCGGCGACGGGCCGGTGGCCGACGTCTTCGCCACCATCACCGTCCATCTGTGCGCCGGGGCGTACGCGTTCGGCCTCGCCCGGCACGGCCGCGCCCCGCTCGCGGCCGCGCTCGCCCTCGTCCGCGACCGGCTCGCCGAGGCCGTCGAACGGCTCGGCACCGGGCCCGGCGAGCCCGGCGCCGTGCTGCGCGCGCACGTGCTGGACGCCGCGCGGCTGCCGGTGAAGGCGATGGTCACCGCCGGGACGCTCGTGTCCAAGGAGCGCTCGGGGGCGGCCGACGTCAACAAGCACTACACCACCGGCCCGAACTACCTCCGCGCCGCCGTCCCCGGGCCGCGGCCGGACCCCGCCCCGTACCCGTCCGTCGGCTGGAACCCCTGATGCCCCGCACCGCCCCGCCCGCCACCCCGCGCCCGGCCTCCGCCGTCGCGGATCCCGCCGCCGCGGCTCCCGCCGCCGTCCCCGCCGGGCCGCCGACCGCCGCCGAGGCCGTCGCGCACACCCTGCTCAACTGCCTGCTGCGCGAGGTCTGCGGGCCCGCGGACCACGCCACCGTCGACGGCGGCCGGCTGCTGCTGCGGCTGCCCCGCCGGGGTGTCCTGCTGCGCGTCGGCCTGCGCCGCACCTCGCTGCTGGGCGCGCACCGCTTCCGCGGCCCGGTCGCCGAGTGGCGCGACGGCGACTGGGTGGACGTGGACTGGCGGCGGCTGGCCGAGCGGGTGCAGGAGGAGCTGACGGCGCGCACGGGGGTCCGCAACGACGAGTTCCTGGCGCAGGTCGAGTCGAGCCACCGGGGTACGGAGGCCGCGCTGGCCGCCGTACGGGAGCGGCCCGCGCCCCCCGCCGCCGGGCCGCTGGCCGCGTATATGGACTCCGAGCAGTCCCTGCCCCTCGGCCACCGCTTCCACCCCACGCCCAAGGCCCGCGGCGGCGGCGCTGCCGCCTGGGCCGCGTACGCCCCCGAGGCCGGCGTCGCGTTCCCGCTGCGCCACCTCGCCGTACGCGCCCACCTGACCGCCGAGGAGACCGCCGAACCCGGCGCCGCCGCCCCGCTGGACCGGCTCCGCCCGGTCCCCGACGGCTACCGGCTGCTGCCCGTCCACCCCTGGCAGTACGAACTCCTCGCCGGCCACCCGGCGCTGCGCGCCGCCCTCGGCCACGGCGACGTGCTCGACCTCGGCACCGGCGGCCCGGCGTGCACCCCGACCGCGTCCGTGCGCACGCTGCACACCGGGACCGGCTTCCTGAAGTTCAGCCTCAACGTGCGCATCACCAACTGCGTGCGCAAGAACTCCCGCTACGAGCTGGCGGGCGCGGTCGCCCTGACCCGGCTGCTGCGCCCGGTGCTCGACGCCCTCGCCGCCCGCCACCGGGCCGCCGCCCTGCTGCGCGAACCGGCGTACCGCACCCTGGCGCTGCCCGGCCCGGCCGGCGCGCCGGACCCGGCGCTGGTCGAGGGCTTCGGGGTGATCGTGCGCGAGGGGCTGTCCGGCGTGCTGCGCCCCGGGGTCACCCCGCTGCTCGCCGCCGCCGTCGCCGACGAGTACCCGACCGGCCCGGCGCACGTCTCCCGGCTGCCCGCCGCGGCCCGCCCGCGGACGGCGCTGGACTGGTGGTCCGCGTATCTCCAGCTGCTCCTCCCGCCCGTGCTCACCGCCTACTTCGACCACGGTGTGGTGCTGGAGCCGCACCTGCAGAACGTGCTGCTGGGCGTCGACGCCGACGGCATGCCGGCCCAGGTCGTCTTCCGCGACCTGGAGGGCACCAAGCTGCTGCCCGAGCGGCACGCCGCCGCCCTCGCCGCGCTGCCCGCCCCGGTGGCGGGGCCGATGACGTACGACGCGGCCCGCGGCTGGCGCCGGGTGGTGTACTGCCTGCTGGTCAACCACGTCGCCGACCTGCTCGCCGCGCTCGCCGACCTGCACCCGCACGCCGAGGCGGCGCTGTGGGCGCGGGTGCGCGCCGTCCTGCTCGACTGCGCCCGCGACCTCGGCGACCCGCCCCTGCTGCGCGCCCTGCTCGCCGGGGCGCCGCTGCCCGCGAAGGCCAACCTGCTGACCCGGTGGGGCCGCCGCGCCGACCGCGAGGCGGGCTACGCCCACCTGCCGAACCCGCTGGCCGCCCCGGAGCCCGGCCCGTCCCGCCGGAGCCCCCGTTGACCGCGCCGACCCCCGCCGTGCTGGACCTCCTCGGCTCCCTCGCGCCCGGGGAGCTGCCCGCGTACGTCTACGACCTGGCCGCCCTGCGCGCCCACGCGGCGGCGGTACGGGCCGCGCTGCCGGCGTCCGTCGAGCTGTACTACGCCGCGAAGGCCAACCCCGAACCGGCCGTCCTGGCCGCCCTCGCCCCGTACACCGACGGCTTCGAGGTCTCCTCGGGCGGCGAACTCGCCCACGTCGCCGCGGCGGTGCCCGGCCGCCGCCTCGCGTTCGGCGCGCCCGGCAAGACGCCCGCGGAGCTGGCCGCGGCCCGCGCGGCGGGCGTGCACCGCATCCACGTCGAGAGCCTGCACGAGCTGCGGATGCTCGGCGAGCTGACCGCGGGCGGCGGCCCGGCGGCCGCGACGGACGTGCTGCTGCGCGTCAACCTGCCGGTCGCCGACGGCGCGCTGGCGGGCAGCGCCCTGGCCATGGGCGGCCGCCCCTCCCCCTTCGGCCTCGACCCGGCCGCCGCCGAGGAGGCCGCGCGGCTGCTCGCCGCGGGCACGTACCCGCGGCTGCGGCTGCGCGGCGTGCACGCGCACCTCGCCAGCGGGCTGGACGCGGCGCGGCTGCTCGGGGTGACGCGCTCGGTGGTGGCCGGGGCGCTGCGGCTGGCGGCGCGGGCCGGGCTCGGTCCGTCCGGGCTGGAGGTGAACGTCGGCGGCGGCATGGCCGTCGACTACGCCGCCCCCGGAAGCCGGTTCGACTGGCGCGGCTACGGCGCGGGGCTGGCCCGGCTGGCCGCGGAGCACCCGGGGCTGACGCTGCGCGTCGAACCGGGCCGGGCGCTGACCGCGTACTGCGGCTGGTACGCGACCGAGGTGCTGGACGTCAAGCGGAGCCACGGCGAGGAGTTCGCCGTGGTCCGCGGCGGCACCCACCATCTGCGTACCCCGGCGGCGAAGGGCCACGACCAGCCCTGCACGGTCCACCCGGCGCCCGGCCCGTGGCCGCACCCCTGGCCGCGGCCGGCGGCCCGCGGGGCTGCGGTCACGGTGGCCGGGCAGCTGTGCACGCCGAAGGACGTGCTCGCGCGCGGGGTCGAGGCGCCGGGGCTGCGGGCCGGGGACCTGGTGGTGTTCGCGCTGGCGGGCGCGTACGCGTGGAACATCTCGCACCACGGCTTCCTCATGCACCCCCGGCCCGGCTTCCACTTCCTCGGCGGACCGGGCTGAGGGCTCCGCGGCCGCCGGGCGGACACCGGGCGGACCGGGCGCCGCCGTGGGCTTTTCGACCAGGCCGGAAAGCCCCGCCCGCCGCCGGGCGGTCCGCGGCCTACGCTCCCTGCCCGGACACGGGAGCGTACGAGCCCGGGCCGGCGGACCCCGGCCCCGGGCCAGGCAACGACACGGCCCAGGAGGTCATGGTGAACGAGACCCGTCCCACCCGCCGACGTGTGCTCAAGGCCGCGGGCGGCCTCACGGCGGCGCTCGCCGCCGGCGGCGCCGGCGCCGTCGCCGCGGCCGCGCCGGCCGCCGCCGCGGGCGACGGCTTCGGCCTGCGCATCGTCGACCGCAACGAGTCCGACCCGCGCATGTGGTACTACCGGTTCGCGACGGACGCGATCGGCTGGGACCCCGGCGTCAACGTCCTGCTGCCCGACGGCTACCACGACAGCGGGCTCCGGTACCCGGTGCTCTATCTGCTGCACGGCGGCGGCACCGACGCGGACTTCATCCAGTTCGACCGGCTCGGTATCCGCGCGCTGACCGCCGGCAGGCGCGTCATCGTCGTGATGCCCGACGGCGGGCACGCCGGCTGGTACTCCAACCCGGTCTCGTCGAACGCCGGGCCGCGCGACTGGGAGACGTTCCACATCGCCCAGCTGCTGCCGTGGGTCGACGCCCACTTCCGTACGTACGCGGAGTACGACGGCCGCGCCGTCGGCGGGTTCTCGATGGGCGGCTTCGGCGCGCTGAAGTACGCGGCCAAGTACTACGCGCACTTCGCCTCGGTCAGCTCCCACTCCGGCCCGGCGAGCCTGCGCCGGGACGCCGGGCTGGTCGTGCACTGGGCGAACCTGTCGTCGGCGGCCGTGGAGCTGGCCGGGGGCACGGTCTACGGCGCGCCGCTGTGGGACGAGGCGCGGGTCAGCGCCGACAACCCGGTGGAGCGCCTGGACAGCTACCGCGGCAAGCGGGTCTTCCTGGTCGCCGGCACCAGCCCCGACCCGGTGAACTGGTTCGACACCGCCAACGAGACCCAGGTCCTCGCCGGGCAACGGGAGTTCCGCGGCGCGCTCGGCCGGGCCGGCATCCCGCACGAGTGGCGCGAGGAGCCCGGCGGGCACGTGTTCCGCCCGGAGATGTTCCGCCAGGACCTCGACGGCATCCTCGCGCGGCTGCGCAAGCCGTAGCCGGGGCGCGTACGGGCCGGGCGGCCGCCACCTCGTCGTCGGCCCCCGGCCCGCGGCCGGTGCGCCGGGGCCCGCCCGCGCCGGGACGGGCCCCGGCGGCGCTCACCGCCGGCGGGGCAGGCCGCGCAGGATCTTGCCCTCCGTCGACAGCACGTAGTCGCGGCCGTCGAAGCGGCGGGTGCGCGCGAACATCAGGTACAGGTACTTGAAGTTCTCCGCGAAGGCGTACGCGGGGAAGAGGTCGCCCCGGCGCATCGGCGAGGACGTCACGTCCTCCAGGATCGTGTAGCCGCCCGGGACGCGGGCGTGCGTCCGCATGCCCTCGAAGTACTGCCACGCGGTGCGGCGGTAGAAGTCGTCCCCGGTCAGCCAGTAGAGGTCGAAGGCGCCGTTGACGTACTCGGGCCGGAACTGGTTGCCGACCGAGGTCGGGGTCATCGTGGCGTAGTCGATCTCCTCGGGCAGCACCGGCCAGCGCTGCAGGACCGACTCCCACGAGCGGTGGTACGCCTCGCCGAGCCGGCGGTCGCCGCCCTTGGCGACCAGGCCGCCCCAGAACGACGCCAGCTCGGACTGGCGGCGGCCGGTGGTCTCGCCGGTGGCGAAGTCGACCTGGCGGTACCAGACATGGCCGTCCCACTCCTCCACCAGGTGCTCGGTCATGGCGCCGTTCAGCAGCCGCCACCAGCGCAGGCAGTCGCGGTCGCCGAAGAGTTCCCAGGCGCCCCACAGGTACTCGTAGAAGGAGTCGACGGGCGGGTTGGGGCCCTGGTCCGTCGGGTCGGTCCAGCGGCCGGTCTCGACGTCGAGCCGGGTGCCGAGGAGGTCGAGCGCGGAGCGCCGGTCGAGCACCGCGCGGTAGGCGCGCTTGGCCGCCTCGTAGTACTTGCCGTCGCCGGTGAGCTTCGACAGCATCCCGAACTCCAGGATGTTCGTGCCGATCTCGGCGAGCGGCGGGGTGGTGCCGTGCACCTCGCCGGTGCGGAGGTTGGCGCGGGTGTACGGCATGCCGGTGGGCGACTTGGTGAACGCGGGCAGCAGCCGGTCGGTGAAGTCGACGCACAGGTCGAGCAGCGAGCGGCGGCCGGTGACCAGGTGGCCGGCGAGCAGCCCGCCGACGACGCGGATGATCGACTCGAAGACGTGGAAGTCGGCGTCGATGTCGAAGTCGAGGTTCCGCTCCAGCCAGTCGGCGGACTCGCGGAGGTCGTCGTCCAGCTCCATGACGTAGAGCGTGTCGAGGGCCTCGATGATCGACAGTCCCACGGGGTGACCCTCGGCGTAGAACTCGTGGGAGGTGCCGGAGACGGGCCGTACCTCGTCGTGGCCCCAGGCGGCGGCGCGGTATCCGTTCCAGGCGTGCAGGAACTCGGCGCGGATCTCGCGCGCCGCGTGCGGCGCCGGGGGTACGCGCCCGGCGGAGGCGGGGTGACCGGCCGGGCCCGGCAGGGCGCGCGCGGGCGCGGCCCGGGCCAGGGCGCCGGCTCCGGCGGCGGACGTGGCGGCCGCGGCCGCCAGCAGGCGGCGCCGGGAGAGCGGGGTGCGGTGGTGTGCGGCGGTGCCCATCGTTGGTGCCCCTTCGCGGTGTGGGCGCGCCCCCGACGCGCCTGACATCGTTGTCACTTGCGGTCGTGACACGAGGCTAGCGGGGCTCGGGACGGTGTCAATGGTGCCCGCGGTGTGTCCCGGGGCTCCGGGGGCGGCGCTCGTCCGGCGCCACGTCGTCGAAGAGGCGCGGCGCCGGGTCGTGCCAGCCGGCCGGGCCGGCGAGCCGTGCGGCCGCCGCCGGCCCCCAGCTGCCCCGGGCGTAGCGCTCCGGCGGGTCCGCCGGGTCGAGGACGCGGCCGACGATCCGCCAGGACTCCAGGACGGCGGGGAAGAAGGCGAAGTACTCGGTGCGGCCCGTGATCGCGCCGTCGAGGATGTTCTCGTACGGGAGCTCCTGGCGGCCCAGCACCCTGGCGAAGTCCACGCCGATCGGCACCGGGAACGGGTCCCTGCCCTCCTCGGGCTTGCGCACCAGCAGGTCGATCCTGATCCCGGTGTCGCCGTCGAGGCGGAAGCGGATGAGGTTCGGCGGCGACTCCGCGCCCTCGCCCCGGAACAGCTCCAGCGGCGGCTTGCGCAGCTCCACCACGACCTCGGTGGCGGAGACGGCCAGCGCCTTGCCGCTGCGCAGGTAGAACGGCACGTCCGCCCAGCGCCAGTTGTCGATGAAGACCCGGGCCGCGAAGTACGTCTCGGTGGTGGACCCCGGCCGTACGCCGGGCACGTCCGGATAGCCCTCGTACTGGCCGCGCACGGTGTCCGCGGGGTCGATGGTGCGGGTGGCGTGCAGCACCCGCCACTTCTCCAGGCCCTGAGCCCGCGCGTCGGCGACGTCCGGCGGCTCCATGGCCAGGAACGCCAGCACCTGGAGCAGGTGGTTCTGGACGACGTCGCGCAGGCAGCCCACGGGGTCGTAGAAGGAGCCGCGGCCGGCGACGTCGAAGTCCTCGACGAGGGAGATCTGCACGTTCCTGACGTACGAGCGGTTCCAGATCGGGGCGAGCAGGGTGTTGGCGAACCGGCTGACCATCAGCCCCTCGACGGGCTCGGAGCCGAGGAAGTGGTCGACGCGCAGCAGGTGGCCCTCGTCGAAGTGGGCGCCGAGGTCGGCCTGCAGCCGCTCGGCGGACGCGCGGTCGTGCCCGAAGGGCTTCTCCACCACCAGCCGGGCGTTGCGGTGCAGTCCCGCGCGGGCCAGGGCGGCGGCGACGGTGGTGAACAGGTCCGGCGGGATGGCCAGGTAGTGAACGAGGAAGCCGAGGCCGGACACGGCGTCGCGGAGGCGCGCGAAGGTGGCGTCGTCGGTGAAGTCGCCGGTGACGACGCTCAGCCTCGACGCCAGCCGCGCGAAGACCTCCTCGTCCAGGTCCGGCACCTCGGCGGCCACCGCCGCCCGGGCGTGCCGGCGCAGCGCGTCGTCGTCCCAGTCGCCGGCGGCGACGCCGACGACGGGGACGGTGAGCTTCCCGGACTCGGTGAGGCGGTAGAGCGCGGGCAGCAGCATCTTGCGGGCCAGGTCGCCGGAGATCCCGAAGAGCACGAGGGCATCGCAGGGTTCGAGGCGGGAGGGGGCGAGGACGTCGCCGGCGCCGGGGGTTCCGCTCATGCCGCGTGTCCCTTTCCGTGGTCCGGTCCCCCCGGCTCGCCGGCCCGTCCCGGCCCGCCGGGACGCAGCGGGGTCGCGTCCCGGCCGGCGGGCCCCCGGTGGCCGAAGCGGGCGGCCAGCGCCGACTCGATCTGCTCCGGGTCGCGGCCGCGGGTCTCCGGCACGTAGCGGCCGACGAAGAAGAACGCGGCGACGCAGATCGCCGCGAAGATCCAGAACGTCTCGCCCTGGCCGAGCGCGTGCACGACCGGCAGGAAGGCGAGGCTGACGGCGAAGTTGGAGATCCAGTTCACCGCCGTGGACACGCTGGAGCCCGCGGCGCGGAGCGCCGCCGGGAAGATCTCCCCGATCAGCGTCCAGAACACCGGGCCGAGGCCGCCGGCGTACGCGGCGATGTAGACGACCATGAACAGCAGCGACAGCACCGGGGTCATGCCGGTCACGAACGACAGGCCCAGCAGGAAGAGGGTGACCGCCATCAGGGCCAGCGAGACGAGCACCAGCGGGCGGCGGCCCGCCCGGTCCACCACGCGGATCGCGACCAGCGTCATCACCACGTTGATCACGCCGATGAACACCGAGTAGAAGATGGAGTTGGACGCGGTCAGCCCGGTCCGCTGGATGATCGTGGGGGCGTAGTAGATGATCGTGTTGATGCCGCCGAACTGCTGCACGGCGGCCAGCGTGAGCCCGACGGCCAGTGCCGGGCGCACGTCGTACGCGAGCAGCCCGCGGGCGCCGCCGGCGTCCCCGCCGGCGCTCTTCGCGCTCTGCTCGCGCTCCTCGGCCAGCCGCCGCGCCATCCGTGCCACCAGCCGGTCCGCGATCTCCGCGGAGCTGACCGAGGCGATCAGGCGGCGCGCCTCGTCCTCCCGGCCGCGGGCGATCAGCCACTGCGGCGACTCGGGCAGCAGCCACAGCGCCGCCGCCACCATGAGCAGCGCCGGGACGGCGCCCGCGGCGAACATCCCGCGCCACAGCCCGGCGGGCGCGAAGGCGAGGTTGACGAGGTACGCGACGAGGATGCCGACCGTGATCATCAGCTGGTTCAGCGTCAGCAGCCGCCCGCGGATCTCCGTCGGCGAGACCTCCGACAGGTACACCGGCACGGTGGCCGACGCCGCGCCCACCGCCAGCCCGAGCACCAGCCGGCCGGCCAGCAGCACCCCGTACCCGCCGGCGAGGGCCACCATCGCCGTGCCGGCCAGGAACACCGCCCCGACCAGCCCCAGCGTCCGCCGCCGGCCCAGCCGGTCCGCGATCCGGCCGGCCGACGTGGCGCCCGCCACCGCTCCGACGAGCAGCACGCTGACGACCGTGCCCTGCTGGAGGGGGCTGAGGCCGAAGTCGTCCTTGAGATAGAGCAGGGCGCCGGAGACGACGCCGGTGTCGAAGCCGAAGAGGAAGCCGCCGAGCGCGATGGCGGCCGCCCACAGCCTGATCCGCCGCAGCCCCGCGGGCGGGACGCCGGCCACCGGGCCCCGGGTGCCCGGCTCGCTGGAGAAGCCCTGAACCATGCCGCGCCCGTCCTCACTGCGAGACCGCCCTCCCGGCCATCGTCACCGCCGGACGCCGCCCCGACGCGCGCTGCCCGGCAATCGGGTGACCGGGGCCGCTGCCCCGGCGGCCGGCGTCCGCGGCGCGGCGCCGCCGGGGGCGTACGCGCCCGACCCCGTGCGCACGGACCGCCCGTGAGTACGGTCGCGGTGACCGCCGCCGATGGGGCATCATCACGGGCCATGACCGAATCCGAACGCCCCGCCGGCGCCGGCGGCGGGCGGGTGGCGCACAGCCGGGTGCCGATGAAGGGCCGCGACCCGGCGGAGCGCGGCCGGTCCGCCACGCCGCTGGAGCTGCTGTTCGACCTGACGTTCGTGGTCGCCGTCGGCACCGCCGCGTCGTACTTCGCCGAGATGGTCGCCGGGGACCACGCCGGGCGGGCGGTGGTGGCGTTCGCGCTGGCGATGTTCGCGATCACCCTCGCGTGGATCAGCTTCAGCTGGTTCGCGTCCGCGTTCGGCACCGACGACTGGCTCTACCGGTCGCTGACGATGCTGCAGATGATCGGCGTCGTCGTCTTCGCGCTCGGCCTCCCGGCGATGTTCCACTCCGTCGAGGAGGGCGACCACCTGGAGATCCGCGCGATGGTGATCGGGTACGTCGTGATGCGGGTCGCGATGGTGGCGCAGTGGTGGCGGGCCGCCCGGGAGTCCCCGGAGTTCCGCGCGGTGGGCAGGGCGAACATCCGCTGGACCGCGATCGCGCAGGCGGGCTGGCTCGCGGTGGCGTTCACGAAGCTGTCGTTCGGGCCGGTGATCGTCGCCTTCGCGGTGTTCGCGGTGCTGGAGCTGCTGCTGCCGGTGCTCACCCAGGGCGGCGCGGGCGGGACGCCGTGGCACCCGCACCACGTCGCCGAGCGGTACGGCCTCTTCGCGATCATCACCCTGGGCGAGGGCGTCGTCGGCACCGTCGCCTCCTCGGGCGACCTCCTCGGCGGCCCGCACGGCACGGAGTGGACGGCGAACGCCGTGGCCGTCGTGGTGGCGGGGGTGGGGCTGACCTTCGGCATGTGGTGGGTGTACTTCTCCACGCCCTTCGGCGACATCCTGGTGCACCGGCGCGCCCGCGGGTACCTCTTCGGCTACGGCCACATGCTCGTGTTCGCCGGCATCGCGGGCGCCGGCGCGGGGCTGCACGTGGCCGGGCTGTACCTGGAGCACCACGCGAAGGTGGGCGCGGTCGCCGTGGTGCTGTCCCTGGCGCTGCCCGTCGGCCTGTACCTGCTCGTCGTCTACCTGCTGCACACCCTGCTGCTGTCCGCCGGCGACCGCTTCCACCTGCTGCTGATCTCGCTGACGCTGGCGGTGCTGGGCGCGGCGGTGCTGCTGGCCGCGGCCGGCACGCCGGTCGCGGTGTGCCTGCTGGTCGTGATGCTGGCCCCGTTCGTCACCGTCGTCGGCTACGAGACGGTCGGCCACCGGCACCAGCGGCAGATGCTGGCGAACCTCACAGCCCGCCGTTCCCCGTCGTGAGCAGGAACTTGGACACCGCCACGAGCAGCCCGAAGAACACCGCGACGCCGATCAGCACCACCGACAGCCCGCGCGCCGCGCGCTGCGAGCGCCCCGACAGCCGCCGCGGCGAGTCGTCGGCCTGCCGGAAGCCGGCGGCCACCACCCCCACCCCGGCCAGCAGCACGGCGGCCACCACCCACCACCACTCCACGTCGGTCCCCTCCGTCGTCACTCTCGCGTCGTCCGCGCGCAGGGGCGGTGCCCCCGGCCGCAGACGCGGATCGTAGCGACGGCGGGTTCCGGGCCGGACACCGGCCCCGTACGCTGCCGGGCCCCGCGCTACTCCTCGCGGCTGCGCAGCTCCAGGCCGAGCGCGCGGAACTGCTCGACGGGCCGGTGGTAGCCGCGCTCGATGTGGTGCACCCCGCGCAGCGTCGAGCCGCCGGTGGCGACCGCCGCGGCCAGCACGGCGGAGAACCCGGCGCGGATGTCGGGCATGGTGACGTCCCCGCCGCGCAGGGCGCTGACGCCGCGCACGACGGCGGAGTGCAGCGCGCCCGTGTCGTAGTAGCGGCAGGCGGGGCCGCCCAGGCAGGTGTCGTACACCTCGATCTCGGCGCCCATGCCCTGAAGCGCGGACACGTACGCCAGCCGGTTCTCGTACACCGTCTCGTGCAGCACCGACATCCCCTCGGCCTGCGTGAACAGCACCATGAGCGGCGTCTGCCAGTCGGTCGCGAACCCCGGGTGGGTCTCGGTCTGCACGGCCGCGGGGCGCAGCGGCCCCGGCGCCGACGCCGTGATCCACTCGTCGGTGATCTCGAACCGGGCGCCCATCCGCGCCAGCGTGGTGATCGGCGTGACCAGCCGGTCCTGCGGGCAGCCGTGCACCCGCACCTCGCCCCCGGTGACCAGCCCGGCGACCAGGTAGGAGAACGCCTCGATGCGGTCCCCGCCGAGCCGGGTGGTGGCACCGCCGAGCGCGTCGACGCCCTCGACGACGATGCGGCGGTCCGGGTAGAGGGAGATCCGCGCGCCCATCCGCTGCAGGAACAGCGCCAGCTCGACGATCTCCGGCTCGGTCGCGGCGTTGCGGATGACCGTGCGGCCCTCGGCCCGCACGGCGGTCAGCAGCACCGTCTCGGTGGCGCCGACGCTGGGGTACGGCAGGTCGATCCGGGTGCCGCGCAGCCGGCCGGCGCGGGCGTGGACGCCGTCCTCGGCCAGCTCCACCTCGGCGCCGAACCGGCGCAGCGCGTCCAGGTGGAAGTCCACCGGCCGGCGGCCGATCGGGTCGCCGCCGACCATCGGCACGAACGCCTCGCCGGCCAGGTGCAGCAGCGGGCCCAGCAGGAGGATCGGGATGCGGTTGAGCCCGGTGAACGCCTTGTCCACGCTCGGGTCCGCCACCGGCCCGGGCACGACGGTGACCTCGCCGTCGGTGCGCTCGACCTTCATGCCGACGTGCTCCAGCATCCGGGCGGTGATGCCGACCTCGCCGACGTCCGGCGCGTTGCGTATGGTGCTCGGGCCGCCGCCCAGCATCGCGGCCACCATGTGCTTGCTGACCGCGTTCTTCGCCCCGCGCACGGTGACGTCACCGCGCAGCGGTCCGGACGGCTCGATCTGCCACAGCTTTCCAGTCACCCGTGCAGCCTACGACCGCGCACCGGCACCCCCCTCCCCCGCCCCACCCCTCGTACGTGGCCGATTCACACCCCGGTGCGGCGGGGCGTGGTGGACGCCGCCGCGCGGACGTAGTGCCGTGGTACCCGCGAGGTTCGTGCGTGTGCCGCGCCCCACGGCGGCGTGCGCTCGGTGACAGGTGGGTGAGCCGGCGCGTACCGCGGCGACGGCACGGCACGGGAGCGAGGCCGACCGGAACCAGGACACGAAGCCGAAGGAGCGTTCCCATGACCGACCGGACGCATCCGCCCACCCGCCGGGCCCCCGCCCCGGCGCGCGGCGCGTTACGAACCGCGGTACGCCGCCCGCTGGCGGCCCTGATCACGGCGGCGGCGCTGCTGGCCGCACCGGTGCTCCCCCTCTCCGGCGCCGCGGCAGCCGCCCCCGCTTCCGCCGCGGCCGCCCCGCCGGGCGACCACCGGCCCGGCCGGCCCGCCTGGCACGGCGGCTGGTCCGCCTCGGTGCAGCCGCCCGGGCCGGGGATCATCCCCAACTGGTCGCAGCAGGGGTTCGAACGCCGGACGCTCCGCCAGGTCGTGCGCGTCGGCGCGGGCGGCGACGCCGCCCGTATCGGGCTCTCGCACCGCTACGGCACCGCCCCGCTCGCCGTCGCCGCCGCCACCGTCGCGCGCTCGGCGGGCGGCGCGGCGGTCGAGGCGGGCAGCGTGCGGCGGCTGACCTTCGGCGGGGCGGAGTCGGTGACGGTCCCGGCCGGCGGCGAGGTCGTCGGCGACACGGTGGACCTGCCGGTCGCGGACCTGGAGTCGCTCACCGTCACGCTGTACCTGGCCGAGCCCACCGGCCCGGCGACGTACTACCAGACGGCCTCGGCCACCAGCTACCGGGCGGCCGGCGACCACACCGGGGACGTCGGCGGCGAGGCGTTCACCGGGACGTCCCGGTCCTGGTACTTCCTCGCCGAGGTCCGGGTGCGGTGCGCGGCCGACTGCCGCGACGACGGCGTGGTCGCCTTCGGCGACTCGATCACCGACGGCCTCGGCTCCACGGTGGACGCCGACAATCGCTATCCGGACGAGTTGGCGGAGCTCTTCGTCCGCGAGGGCCGGCCGCGCAGCGTCCTCAACCACGGGATCAGCGGCAACATGATCACCACCGGCACGCCGGGCACGGGCGAGAGCGGCGTGGACCGCTTCGCGGCGGACGTCCTCGCCGAGCCCGCCGTCGGCACGGTCGTCGTGCTGGAGGGCATCAACGACATCGGCCTCGGCCGCCCCGGCGGGCAGATCCCCGACGTGTCGGTGGAGCAGCTCATCGCGGCGCACCGGGACGTCGTCGGGCAGGCGCGCGCCGCGGGCCTGACGGTGGTCGGCGCCACCCTGGTGCCGTTCGAGGGCGCGCCGTACTACACCGAGCGCGGGGAGGCCAAGCGCGACGCCCTCAACGAGTGGATCCGCACCTCCGGGACGTACGACGAGGTCGTCGACCTCGACCGGGTGCTGGCCGACCCCGCCGACCCGGACCGGCTGCTGCCCGCGTACGACAGCGGCGACCACCTGCACCCGAGCGACGCGGGGTACCGGGCGATGGCCGAGGCCGCCCGCGCCGCCACGCTCTGACGGCCGGTGCCCCCGCCCCCGCTCCCCGCGGCGTACGGTCACCGCCACGGCGCCCGGCGCCGGCCGGTGACCGTACGCTCGCCGCATGACGATCACCTACGAGTGGCGGGGCCCGTTCGCCAACGCGGAGCTCAACGCCCTGCACGCCGACGGGTTCCGGCACCCGGTCCGCGACACCGACTGGCGCACGCGGCTGCACGGCCACAGCCTCGGCTGGGTGTGCGCCCGCGACGGCGCCGCCCTCGCCGGCTTCGTCAACGTCGCCTGGGACGGCGGCGCGCACGCCTTCCTGCTGGACACGGTGGTGCCGGCGGCCCGGCGGCGCGCGGGCGTCGGCGCCGGGCTCGTCGCGGAGGCGGTGGCCGGGGCGCGGGCGGCCGGGTGCGCGTGGCTGCACGTCGACTTCGAGGAGGGGCTGCGCCCGTTCTACGTCGACCGCTGCGGCTTCCGGCCGACGCCCGCGGGGCTCGTCGCGCTCACCGGCTGACGCGCGCACCCCGGCGACCGGCGGCCCCGCCCCTCTCCTCAGTCGCCCAGCAACCGCAGGTGCTTCTTCTCGATCGTCGCGGTGACCAGCAGGTCCGTGATCAGGTTGTGGTTCAGCGCGTTCCCCACGGGCGGCGGCACGTCCTTCGCCATCAGCCCCGGCACCCCGTCCCGGCTGAGCTTCTTCCGCACGCCCGCGACGAGGTGCGCGGCACGCTTCTCGGTCCAGCGGCGCTCCGGTTGCAGCGTCGTCAGCTCGTACGCGACCTGGGACCACGTCAGCGGCTGCGGCTGCGGGTCGTTGCGCAGATAGCGCTGCGCGAGACAGACGAGCACCAGCAGCTCGTCCTCCTCCAGGTCGCGCTCCTCGCCGAGCGTCGGCTCCTCCTGCACGGTCGGGCCGCCGCCCGCGCCGCCCGGCCGGCCCGCGGAGATCCGCACCTCGAGCAGGTGGTCCTGGCGCGGCGAGACGACGAACAGCGGGGTGTAGCCGGCGGGCAGAAACGCCTGGTCGCCGCCGTGCACCAGCCGGGAGTCGGGGAAACGGATCGGCCGCTTCCCGGTGTTGGTCAGCACCCAGCGCTCGTACTGCCGGGTCACGAGCCCCTGCCGGCGGCTGACGTGCCGGTCGCCGCCGCCGACGCAGACGTGCACCTCCGGCTCGTTGCGCCCGAACACCAGGGTGAAGCCGGCGTCCGGTGCCACGCTCATCCCGCCGTTCGTGCCCAGCACGAACAGCGTCTCCGGCCGCGGCGGCACCTCTGCCGGGGGCAGGCCGCGGCTGAGGCTCCCGACCTCCCTGGGCAGGAGAATGATCTTGCTCGCCATGGCGGCGTACCCCCTCTTCTCCGGGTGACTGGCCTCACCGTAACCACGCCCCGGCCGGAGGGGTCCCGGGCGCGGGAGACTACGCGCTGGTGTCGTCGGGCGGCGAGCCCCAGGCGATCTCCCCGCCGGCCTCGGCGTGGTACGGGCCGGGGCCGCGCACGGCGCCGGGGATGCCGGGCGCGGGCGAGCGCTGGGACATGGCCTCGCGGCCGTCGACGTGGATCACGTAGGTGACCTCGCCGTGGTGGGACATGTCGATGCTCCAGGCGGCGGAGCCGTTCTCCCGGGGGACCTCGACGGTCTTGCGCCAGGGCAGCGAGACGTTCTTGAGGGTCTTCGGCTCGCGGTTGACGGCGTACGTCAGCCGCTCGACCGGCCCGTCCCCGGTGAGGGCGAACTCGACCGGGACCGGCTCGGCCGGCGGCTCGGGTTCGGCTCCGCCCGCCGGGGACCCGGAGTCGGGGTCCCCGGCGGGCGGGGCGGACTCCCCGGCGGCCGGGAGGGCCTCGTCGCCGGGCACGGGCCGCGGCTCGTCCTCGCGCAGGACGAGCAGCACGACGGCGCCGGCGCCGGCCGCGACGGCCGCCGCGCCGCCGAGGAGCAGGCGGCGGCGGGGCGGACCGGCGGGTGCCAGCGGCGGGTTGGCGGCCTCGCCGGCGTGGGCGTCGATCGCCGCGAGGACCGGCGCGGGCAGCCAGGCCGCGCCGGGGTGTGTCCCGGCGGAACCGTCGGGGCCCGACTCGCGGGCGAGGCGGTCGCCGAGGGCGGCGGGCGTGGGGCGTTCGGCGGGGTCGAGGCGGCGGCAGTCGGCGATGAGCGAGCGCAGGGCGGCGTCGTCCGGGCCGGGGTCGCCGTCCGGGTGGGCGTCGCCGCGGGGGGCCGCGGTGTCGCCGGTGTCGCCGGTGTCGCCGCGGGCGTAGGCGTAGGCGAGCGTGGAGCCGAGCGAGTACACGTCGGTGGCCGGCCCGACCTCGGTCCCGGCGACCTGTTCCGGCGACATGAAGCCGGGGGTGCCCGCGAGTCCGGCGGGCTGTGCGGCGGCGGCGATGCCGAAGTCGACCAGCTTGGGCCCGTCGGCCGTGAGCAGCACGTTGGCCGGCTTGACGTCGCGGTGGACGACCCCGGCGCGGTGCACCGCGACCAGCGCCTCCGCGAGTCCCGCGGCCAGCCGGCGGACCGACCGGGCGGGCAGCGGCCCGAACCGCTCCACCGCCTCGTGCAGCGGGACGGACGGCACGAACTCCGTCGCCATCCACGGCACCCGCCCGGCCGGGTCCGCGCCGACGACCGGCGGGCTGTGCACGCCGCCCGCGGCGGCGGTGGCCGCCACCTCCCGTACGAAGTGGTCCCGGGCCTCGGGCCGGCGCGCCCGTTCGGCGTGCACGGCCTTCACGGCCAGCAGCCGTCCGCCGCGCGAGCGGCCGAGGTAGACGACGGCCGTGGCGCCGCTGCCGAGGCGCGCCAGGATCCGGTGGCCGCCCAGGGTGCGGGGGTCGTCGGGCTCAAGCGGCTCCACTCGTGCCTCCGTTCGGTCGGCGTGCGGTGGGGGGTCTGAGGGCTTCTACGTACCCGTTCGCCAGTCCGGCGAACACCAGTCCGCCGGGTCCCGCGGTGACGCCGACGACGGGTTCGGCGCCGGCGTAGGACCACAGGACGTCGCCGCCGGCCGGATCCAGAGCGTACAGCCGCGGGGCGGTGCCCGTGGCGCCGTTGCCGGTGCCCTCCCCCGGACCGGTGCCCCAGACGTGGACCGCGCCGTCGGCGATGCCGAGGAACGCCGTGTCCGGACTCGACCAGACGCGGTCGCCGGTGGCGGCGTCGAGCGCGCGGAGGTGGCCGTTCGGCTCGCTGACGTAGAGCCTGCCGCCGCCCGCGGCGTGGACGGTGCTGGGGTACGTCAGCCGCTGCCGCCAGGCGGCGGGGCGGCCGTCCGCGGGAAGGGCGGCGAGGTGCAGATAGGAGTCGAAGACGAAGGCGAGGCCGGCGGAGAGGAGGACGGTGACGGCGTCGTCGGCCGGGTGCCGCCAGCGCCGGTCGCCGTCGCCGGCGCCGAACGCGGTGACCCCCTCGCCGTCGGTGGCGAGGACGATGCCGGAGCCGGCGGTGAGGGAGAACGCCGTTGTGCCCGCGGACCACCGCCGGTCTCCGCCGGAGGTGTCCAGCGCGACGACGCCGCCGTCGGCGACGTAGGTGCGCCCGCCGGCGGCCACCACGGCGTCGATGAGGCCGAACTCCCGCTCGTACGTCCAGCGTTCGCCGCCCGAGACGGGGTCGAGGGCCCGGACCCGCTGGGTGCCGGCGTCCCGCGGGCCGACCAGGTACGCCGTGCCGTCGCCGGCGGCGAACTCGCCGGCCGCGCCGGAGCCCCAGCGGCGGCGCCACAACTCGTCGCCCGTACGCGGGTCGAGGGCCCGCACGCCGCCCTGGTCGCCGCCGTGGACGAACACGGCCCGGCCGGCGGCGTGGAGGTCCGGCGGGTCCGCGCCGGGGTCGCGGACCCGTACCCGCCAGGCGCGTTCGGCCTCGGGGGGCGGCCGGTCCCCGGCGCCACTGGGGCCCGCGCGGGGGCGGCGGTCCCCGGGGGGCGCGTCGCGGTCGAACGCGCCCAGCAGCGGCCGCGCGAGGGCCGCGGCGCCGGCCGCGCCGGCGGCGGTCAGGGCGGCGAGCAGCGCGCGGCGGCGGGTCCGGGGCGCGGGGCCGCCGGGCGGTGCCGCCGCCGGGCCGGGCGGCCCGTCCGCTCCGGACGCGCCGGTCACCGCCGCCGCGGCGGCCCACTCCGACGCCCCGGCCGCCCCGGCCGTCGCCGCCGTCTCGGCGAACGGGTCCGCGGTCGGCTCCCCGGGCCGTACCGCCGCCCGCGCGGCACCGGCGTGCGACCAGGGCGCCCGGGCGGTGCGGGCGTCGATCGCCTCCGCGAGCGCCGCGGGCAGCCAGCGCGTGCCGTGCACCGTCCCCGCCGGCTCCCCCAGCAGGTCGAGCAGCGCCGCGGCGGCGGGCCGGCGGCGCGGATCGGAGCGCAGACACGCCGCGACGACGGTCCGCAGCCGGCGGTCCGTCACCCCGGCGAGGTCGGCCTGGCCGCGCTGGATGCGCTGGAGCGTGTCGGCCCGGTTGCCCGCGTCGAACGGCCCCCGGCCCGCCGTCGCGAACGCGAGCACCGAGCCGAGCGCGAAGACGTCGGCGGCCGGCCCGGTCTCCTCGCGTTCGACCTGTTCCGGCGACATGAACCCGGGGGTGCCGAGCAGCGCGCCGTCCTGGGTGAGCGTCGCGGAGTCCTCGGGGCGGGCGATGCCGAAGTCGATCACGCGCGGGCCGCCGGGGGTGAGCATGACGTTGCCGGGCTTGAGGTCGCGGTGCGCCAGCGCGACCCCGTGGATCCCGGCCAGCGCCTCCGCCAGCGCCACGGCCAGCAGCCGCACCGCGGCGGCGGGCAGCGCGCCGAAGGTGCCGACGGCCTCCTCCAGCGACAGGCCCGGCAGGTACGCGGTCGCCAGCCACGGCGGCTCCGCGTCCGGGTCGGCGTCGACCAGCGGCGCGGTGTACGCGCCGGTCACCGAGCGGGCGGCGGCCACCTCGCGGCGGAAGCGGGCGCGGTAGCGGCCGTCGCCGACCAGCCCGGGGCGTACGACCTTGACCGCCACCAGCGTCCCGGCGGGCGAGCGGCCGAGGTAGACGACGCCCATGCCGCCGGCCCCGAGCCGCTCCAGCACGCGGTACCGGCCGATCTCCCGGGGGTCCCCGCGCTCCAGCCCCGCCAACGCGCTGCCTCCCTTCCGCCCGCCCGCGCCCCGCCCACCGTCGCACCGCGCCGCACCGCACCGCGCCGGCCAGCCGAAGCGTAGGCCCACCGGGCGACTCCCGTTCACCCGCCGGTGGCAGACTGGCGCGGGGTGCGGGCGCCGCCCGTACCCCGGACGATGACCGAACGCGGAGAGGACCTGCTTGCCCATGAGCGTCTACGACGTCGAGCTGCGCACCCTGGCCGGCGAGCCCGCCTCGCTGGAGCGATTCCGGGGGACCGCCGTCCTCGCGGTCAACGTGGCGTCGAAGTGCGGGCTGACGCCCCAGTACGACGGCCTGGAGAAGCTGCACGAGCGGTACGCGGCCCGGGGGTTCACGGTCGCGGGCTTCCCGTGCAACCAGTTCGGCGGCCAGGAGCCGGGTACGGCCGGGGAGATCGCGGCGTTCTGCTCGGCGACGTACGGGGTGACCTTCCCGATGTTCGAGAAGGTCGAGGTGAACGGCCCGGGCCGGCACCCGCTGTACGAGGAGCTGGTGCAGACGGCGGACGCCGAGGGCGAGGCCGGTGACGTGCAGTGGAACTTCGAGAAGTTCCTGCTCGACGCCTCGGGCAAGCCGGTCGCCCGGTTCCGCCCGCGGACCGCGCCGGACGACCCCGCGCTGATCGCGGCCGTCGAGTCCGTCCTGCCGGGCTGACCCGGCCGCCGGGCCGCCGGAGCCGGGCGGCGGATGCCACGACTGTGCAACGATCGCCCGCCCGCCCCGGCGTCCGGCGCCCGCCCGCTGCGACAGTGACGCGGATGATCCGTCGAACCAGGCTCGCCGCGCTCGCCCTGTCCCCGCTGCTCGTGCTGGCCGCCGCCTGCGGCGACGAGGCCGCGGACCGCGGCCCGTCCCGCGCGGCGAACGGCCCGCCGAAGTCCCGCGCGCCCGCGCCGCCCACCGCGACCCGGGCCCCCGCGCCCGGCGAGGGGTCGCCGGACCCGGACGACCTCAACGGCGACGGGTACCGCGACCTCCTCGTCCCCGTCTACCTCGGCGACGACCCCGAGACCGCCGAGGAGTGCGTCGGCGTCGTCTACGGCTCCGCCGACGGCCTCGACCCGGCCACGCACACCGTGCACCGGCGCGGCGACCTCGGCCTGCCGCCGGACGCCCCCGCCGGGGGCTCCGGAGGCTCCCGGCTCTCGGTGGACGACGTGGTCACCGCCGACCTGGACGACGACGGCTTCCCCGACTTCGTCACCACGGCCGTCGAGCCCGGCGCGGCGGAGGGGACCGGACAGGAGCGGCTCCACGTGAGCTTCGGCGGCCCGCGCCGGCCCGTCCCCGACCCCGAGACGGCCACCGTGCGGCTGCCGGCCGGCGACCTGGGGGTGGACTCCCTGGTCCGCGGCGACTTCGACGGCGACGGCCACCACGACCTCGCGGCGCAGCTGCGGAGCCGCACCGGCGCGGCGGACGGGACGCTGGCGGTGCTGTACGGCCCCTTCACCCGGGACGGCGACCCCGCGCGCACCGACACCGGTCTGCCGTACGAGGAGGGCACCCTCGCGGCGGACGACATCGACCCCTCCGGCGAGCCGCGGGCGACCGCGCTGCTGCGGAACGCGACGTCGGACGGCGAGCAGACCCCCAACACCCTCTTCCCGGCCCACCAGGGCACCGGGCTGTCCGGCGACGTCCGCGAGCTGCAACTCGGCAACGCGCACGCCTTCGGGGACTTCGACGGCGACGGGCGGCGCGACGTCGCGGTGGGCGACAACGGCGACCGCAACAACGAGCCCGGCTACGAGACGGAGGCGCCGGAGGTCGACGGCAACGCCACGGTCTACCCCGGCGACGGCGGCGAGCCGGCCGTCCTCGACCTGCCGGAGCCGCCGGCCGACGAGGACGGCTCGTACTACGGCCCCGGCGGCTTCGCCGCCGCCGACCCGGACGGCGACGGCCGCGACGGCCTGCTGGTGTCGACGTACGAGGACGCCACGCTCATCGACGGCGACGAGCGGGTGTCCGTCCTGCGCCAGGGCCCGGCGCGCACCGCGGACGGCGTGAAGACGCCGGCGAAGCACCGGAACGCGCGGCCCGCGGGCGCCGCGGACTTCGACGGCGACGGCCGGGACGAGCTGATCCTCCACTGGTCGCCCAGCGGGCTCTTCCCGCTCTACGGGCAGTACCCCACGTACTGGTGGATCACCGACGGCACCTCGACGCGGAACAAGGCGGCCTTCACCACCACGGAGTTCGCACCCGGCCCCTGAGCCCGTCCGCGCCCGCGCCCGACCGCCGCCGCCCGGGCCGCCGTCACGGGGCGGGCTCGGTGCGTATCCGCAGGGCCGCGGCGAGGCGGCGGGCGTGCGCGACGGCCTCGGCGGCGGTGGCGCCGCGGGTGAGCACGTGGCCGGCCTTGTCCTCGTTCCAGGCGAGCGGGGACACCACGGCGCCGGGCCGGACGTCCAGCCGGAGTTCGGCGCACGCCGGGTCCGCGCGTACCTCGTCGGCGCCGGTCACCTCC
This sequence comes from Streptomyces sp. MAR4 CNX-425, assembly GCF_048656465.1. Lineage (NCBI taxonomy): Bacteria > Bacillati > Actinomycetota > Actinomycetes > Kitasatosporales > Streptomycetaceae > Streptomyces > Streptomyces sp. MAR4 CNX-425. Next base: position 184,633 of record NZ_JBMDLF010000002.1, read on the forward strand.
ACCACCCGGCCGGGCTCCGGCGTGAGGAACCGTACGGCCGCACCGCCGCGCGGCTCCGGCGCGGCGGCGAGCGGCGGTACGACGCCGAGCCCGGCGGCCAGGGCGTACCGCTCCATGTCGACGCCGTAAGCGATCCGCGTCAGCTCGCTGATCCGGTCGCCGCCGACGCGGTTGTGCGACTCGACGATCCGCGGGCCGCGGGAGGTGAGCTTGACCTCGGTGTGCCCGGGGCCGTTGCGCAGGCCGACCGCGTCGAGGAAGTCCGCGACCAGCCGCGTCACCTCGCGCAGCAGCCCGGCCGGGACGCCGCTGGGCTGCGCGTGCCCGACCTCGACGAAGCCGGCGCCGCCCGTCTCCTTGTCGGTCGCCGCGACCACCACGTGCCGGCCGTCGAAGCTCAGCGTCTCCACGCTGATCTCGGGGCCGTCGAGGTACTCCTCCATCAGGAACTCCTCGAAGGCGCCGGCGTCGGTCAGGTCGCGTGCGGTCCACGCGCCGTCGAGCGCCCGGAACCGGGCGGCGACGGCGTCCACGTCGGCCCGGTCGCGGACGTGGAACACCCCCAGGCTGCCCGACTCGCGGACCGGCTTGACGATAACCGGAAGGCCGTGCGCCGCGACGAACTCCCGGACGTCCCGCGCCGAGCGGCCGACCGCGGCGGCCACCGGGCTGACGCCGCGGTCGGCCAGGTGCCGGCGCATCCGCCCCTTGTCCAGCAGCAGTTCCACGGTCCCGACGGACTCGCCGGGCAGCCCGAGCGCCTCGTTGACCCGGGCCGCCGGCAGCAGCCCCAGCTCGAACAGCGAGACCGCCGCCCGTAGCGGGTACGCCGCGTGCAGGGCCCGGACCAGCGGCAGGAGCCGGTCGGTGTCCCCGTAGTCGAGGAGCAGGGCCTGGTCGACGTGCGGCCAGGACTCGCGGTCGTACGCGTCCGGGAACTGGACGTGCGCCACGTCGAGGCCGAGGTCCCGGGCCTTGCGCAGCTGCGCGGGCGTGCCGCCGACGACCAGGACGCGGGGGCGTGCGGCGGGGGTCGCCGACGAGGGGCTGTTCATGACCGGCTCTCTTCTCCGTGCGGTGGGTTCCCCCGACACGCTACGGCCTGTTCCGGACGTTCTCCTTCCGGAATATCCGGCGGGCGCCTAGCCTGCTCGGGTGCCGACCGACCTCAGCCCCACCGCGCGGGCCCTGCGCACCATGGAGATCCTGCGGAGCCGCCCCGGCACCACCGCGGCCGAACTCGCCGCGGCGCTGGGCGTCACGGAGCGGGCGGTGCGGCGGTACGTCGGGATTCTGAAGGAGGCGGGCGTGCCGGTGGAGTCGGCCCGCGGCCCGTACGGGGGCTACCGGCTGGGGCGCGGCGCCCGGCTGCCGCCGGTGGTCTTCACCGAGGCGGAGGCGCTGGCGCTGGTCATGGCCGCGCTCACCGACACCGACGCGCTGGTGGGCACGGCGCTCGACAAGGTCGTCCGGGTGCTGCCGGAGGACGTCGGCCGGCAGGCGGCGACGCTGCGCGACCACGCCGCGGCGGCGCCCGACCCGCACGCGGCCCGCCCGGACCCGGCCACCACCGGCGCACTGGTGACGGCGTGCGCGGTGCGGCGGAGCGTGCGGGTGACGTACCGCGGCGAGTCGGGGCGGGAGTCGGCGGGGCTGGTCGACCCGTGGGCGGTGGTCGTTCGGCACGGGCGCTGGTACCTGCTGTGCCGCTCGCACCGGGCGGACGCGATCCGCACGTACCGCGTCGACCGCATCGGCGAAGTCCGGCAGACCACCCGCGCGTTCACCCCGCCCGAGGGCCTGGACCCGGTCGCGGTGCTGGAGGAGAACCTGGGCACGGGCTGGGAGTACCCCGTCCGCGTGGTGTTCGACGCGCCGCCGGGGGACGTCGCGCGGTGGGTGCGGCCGCCGATGGGCCGCCTTCAGGCGGCAGGCGGCGGCTGCGTGCTGGCCGGCAGCACCAGCGCGCCGGAGATGTACGCACGCGACTGGCTGGCGCGCATGCCGTTCGGCTTCCGCGTCGAGGGCGGCCCGGAGCTGCGGGCGGCGGTCGCGGCGCTGGGGGCGCAACTGACGGCGGCGGCGGAGCCGGAGGCGGGGACAGGGGCGTAGCGGCCGCCGTCACGTCAGCACCCGTACGACGAGGGCGGGCAGCGCGGTGGCCACGGTGAGGGTCGCCCCGAAGGCGGCCCCGGCGCGCAGCAGCGCGGCGGGCGCGGAGGCGCCGTCCCAGCGGGCCAGCAGCCCGGCGGCGACGGCGGCCAGAAGGGCGAGGAGACCGGCGGCGAGCAGGGTGAGCGCGAGGATCGTCAGGGTGGTCGGCGATGCGGTCATGTGTCTGGTTCCTTCCGGCCCGGGGGCGTGCGGTCGGGAGTGAGGGTGGCCGGGGATGCGTACGCCGGCGTTCGGGGCATACGAAGGTGAACGCCGCCGTACGGGGCGGCGCGGCGGGAGGGGACCGGGCGTGCGGACGGACGGCGGGGGCGGTGACCGGGAGGGGGCGCTGGCGGAACTGGCGCGGCGGCTGCGGCGATTACGGGTCGAGCGGCGGCTGTCGATGCCCGGGCTGGAGCGGCGGGCCGGGCTGGGGCACACGACGGTCAGCCGCGCGCTGAACGGCTCCGGGGTACCCAGCGAGGCCACGGTGGTGGAGCTGGCCAGGGCGCTCGGGGCGGACGCGGGCGAACTGCTGGAGTTACGCGGCCGGGCGCTGCCGCCCGTCCCGCGGCCGGCGCCGGCGGACCGCGCGGCTCCGGTGGCTCCCGCGGACGCCGGGACGGCGCGCTTCGAGGAGCGCTACCGCCGGTACGTGTCCGAGCGCCACGGCATGCTGTCGGTGATCGGGCTGGATCTGTCGCGGCCGGAGCGGGCCCGCTGGCCGCTGGACGCCGCCTACCTCAGCCTCGAACTGGCCACGCCCACCTTCCGGGCCGTACCCGACGGCGACGGTGGTGCGGCCGCCCGGGGACATCGCACCGAGGTGACGGTGGAGCGGGCCGAGCAGGCGCTGGCGGGGCTGCGGCGGGTGCTGGTCCGCGGGCTGGCCGGCTGCGGCAAGACCGCGCTGCTGCAGTGGCTGGCGGTGTCCACCGCCCGCGGCACGCTGCCGGCCAGGCTGGACCAGCTCAGCGGCGGCGTGCCGTTCGTGCTGCCGCTCCGTACGCTCGTACGCCGCGGGGACCTGCCCGCGCCGGAGGAGTACCTGGCCGCCGTCCGCTGCCCGCTGGCCGCGGCGCAGTCGCCCGGCTGGGCCGACGGGCTGCTGGCCGACGGGCGCGCGGTGCTGCTGATCGACGGGGTGGACGAGGTCCCCCTGGCGCAGCGGCACCGGGCCCGGCAGTGGCTCTACGAGCTGATCGCCGCCTATCCCCGGGCCACGTACGTCGTCACCACCCGCCCCTCCGCGGTACCCGAAGGGTGGCTGGCCGACAGCGACTTCACCGACCTGACGATCCGGCCGATGAACAACCGGGACGTCGCGGTCTTCGTCGACCGCTGGCACCGCGCGGTCGCCGCCACCGCCGCCGGAGAGGCGGAACGCGCCGACGTCGAGGGCCTCGGCGAGAGCCTGAAGGACACGGTGCGCGCCCAGCGGGACCTCGCCCGGCTGGTGAGCACCCCACTGCTGTGCGCGCTGGTGTGCGCCCTGCACCGCGACCGCCGCGGCCACCTGCCGCACGGCCGCATGGAGCTGTACCAGGCGGCACTGTCGATGCTGCTGCACCGCCGCGACGACGAGCGCGACATCACCGCGCCGGAGGACGTCGTCCTGAGCGAGGGGCAGAGCATCCAGCTGCTTCAGCGCCTGGCGTACTGGCTGATCCGCAACGGCCAGACCGAGCTCGACCGCGACGTCGCCGCCGGCCTCGTCGCCGACGCCCTGCCGGCGATGCCCGCCGTCGCCGAGCAGGCGGACGCCGCGCAGGTCCTCGACCACCTGCTGGCCCGCAGCGGCCTGCTGCGCTCCCCCGCCGCCGACACCGTCGACTTCGTCCACCGCACCTTCCAGGACTACCTGGGCGCCAAGGCCGCCGTCGAGGCCCGCGACATCCCGCTGCTGGTCCGCCACGCCCACGACGACCAGTGGGAGGACGTGCTGCGCATGGCCACCGCACACGCCCGCCCCGACGAGCGCGCCACCTTCCTCACCCGCCTCGTCACCCGCGGCGACCGCAGCCCCGAGCACCGTACCCGGCTGCACCTGCTGGCCACCGCCTGCCTGGAGCACGCCACCGAACTCGACCCGCGGGTCCGCGAGGAGGTCCAGTCCCGCACCCGGGCGCTGCTGCCGCCCCGGCACCGGGACGAGGCCGCGGTACTGGCCGCCGCCGGCCCGGTGGTCCTCGACCTGCTGCCCGGGCCCGAGGGGCTGGAGGAGGACGAGGCCGAGGCCGTCGTGCTCACCGCCGGCCGCATCGGCGGCGACGCCGCGCTGACGGTCCTGAAGCGGTTCCGCCGCTCCCCCGCGCGGGTGGTGGGCTGGCAGCTGCAGCACGTCTGGGACCGCTACGACACCGACGACTACGTCCGCGACATCCTCGCCCACATCCCCGACCTCCGGTTCATCGACGTGGGTTCGGCCGACCAGCTCGCCGCCCTGCGCACCCTGGACACGCCGCGGGCGGTCAACGTCCGCGGAGACTTCCCCGCCGACGCCCTCACCGGCGTCCTCGACCCCGCGCGGCTGCGGAGACTCTCCCTCGTCGAGAACCTCACGCTGCGCGACCTGGCGTTCCTCGGCCCGTACCGGGAGCTGAAGCGGGTGAGCCTCGTCCGCTGCCCCCGCCTCACCGACATCACCGCGCTGGCCGGCTCCCAGGTCACCGCCCTGGACCTGTGGGAGTGCCCCGCCGAGGTGATCGCCGGGCTGGCGCACCTGCACGGGATCAGGCAGCTCATGCTGGACGGGGCGCTGCCGTACCGGGACGTGGGCGCGCTGCCGGTCGCGGCCGACCTCGTCGACATCAGGCTGGGCCCGACCGCCCACCACCACCTCAGACTGGACGGCATCGGCCGCTGGCCCCACCTCACCCGGCTCAACCTGTGCGGCCCCATCGACGGCTTCGCCCACGCCGGCGGGCTGTCCCGGCTGCAGTACCTCGTGCTGCAGCTCGACGCCCGGCTGTCGATGCTCGCGCTGCTGCCGCCGTCCCCGCAGGTCCGCATCCTGCGGCTGTACTCGTGGCGCCCCGGCGACGACCTGGACCTGGTACGCACCAGGCTCCCCGGGCTCACGGCCCTGTCCATCTCCTGCCACGCCGACCACCGGCACATCGACCTCACGCCCCTGCGCGGCATGACCGGCCTCACCTCCATCTCGCTCGACAAGGCCACCAGCGTCACGGGCGCCGAGCACTTCCCCGAAGGCACCGTCACCCGCACTCCGCGCCCCCGGACTCCGTGACCGGCGCCGCCCGGAGGGTCACTTCGCCTCGCCGAGGGCCAGCGCCCGCAGCAGCAGGTACGCGGACTGGACGAAGCGGCTGCGCAGGGTGAGACCCGAGTTGGTGAGCGCCGCGACGCACACCTCGCGTTCCGGGCTGAGGCCGACGAAGGCGGTGCAGCCGCGGGTGGCGCCGGAGTGGAAGTACAGGGTGGCCCCGGCGAGGGTGCGGACGCTCCACGCCAGCCCCGACTTCTCCTCGCGCTCGCCGGGCAGCTCCCGGATCCGTACGACCTCCAGCAGCGGCAGCCGCAGCGGCCGGGGCACGTCGGCGCCGCCCGGGTCGAGGTGGGCGCGCAGGAAGCGGATCAGGTCGTGGGCGCTGGAGCGCACCGCGCCGGCGCCGGGGAGGGCGGGGATGACCCAGGGCGGGCGGCGGCGGCCGTGCCAGTAGCCGACGGCGCAGGCGGCGTCCGGCTCGCGCGGGCCGTCCGGGCCGTCCGGCGCGTCCGGGACGGTGGTGCCGGTGTCGGTGAGTTCCAGCGGGTCGAGCACGCGGGCGCGGAGCAGGGACCCGTAGTCGGTGCCGGCGCCGTCGGCCAGCAGCCGGCCGAGCAGCCCGACGCCGAAGTTGGAGTACCGGGTGAGGGTTCCGGGCGGATGGTGCACGACGGCGCGGCCGAGGGCGGGCAGCAGCATGTCGGGGGTGAACGACCGGTAGGGGTTGACGAACCAGGACGGCAGCCCGCGGAGCATCAGCCCGGGCGGGAGCCGGGGCAGGCCGGAGGTGTGGGTCGCCAGGTGCTCGTAGGTGATGGCCCGGCCGTGGCCGCGCGGGAGGGCGGCGTACGGAAGCCGTTCGGCGATCCGGCCGGTCAGGCTGAGGGCGCCGCGCGCCGCGGTGTCGGCGAGCAGCAGCGCGGTGAACGTCTTGGTCACCGAGCCGACCTCGAAGCGGGTGCGGTCGGTGGCCGACGCGGTGCCCTTGCGGTCGATGCCGCCGCGGCACAGCGTGCGGTACGCGCCGGTCACGGACACCGCGACGGCCACCGCGGCCCGCGGTTCCGCGCTGGCGGCCACCGCCTTGAGGGGTTCGTCGCGGAGTCTCACGCCTGTCACCGCCCGGTCAGGCGCCGGCGGTGCGGGAGAGCAGGAGGGTGGCGGCGACCGTGGCGACGACGGCGCTGTGGTAGTGGTCGCCGAACCGCCGGTCCGGGTCCCCGGTGCCGGTGCGGCCGTCGCGCGGCAGCAGCCCGTCCTCGTGCTGCGCGGCGGCCAGCCGCCGCCAGGCGGCCGGTTCGCCGGCCGGCTCGGGGGTGCAGGCGTCGACGATGAGGAGTTCGGCGACGAGGTCCCACTCCTCGGTCTCCAGCCACACGTCCGTCCACACCGGCAGCCAGGTGGCCAGGTAGTCCCGCAGGCGGGGCGGCAGTTCGTGCGGCCGGGCGCCCCAGTCGGTGAGGTGGAAGACGGTGTGGGTCATGTGGTAGGCCGTCATCCAGTCCATGGCCCACGGCTCGGGCAGGGCCCCGAGCCAGGTGGCCGCGGTGCGGGCGGGCCAGTCGGTCCGGTCGGGGGCTCCGATCACCCGGGTCGCGTTGGCGACCGCCATGCGGCGGTTGGGCACGTGCTCGTACTCGCGGTACGAGGTCAGGGCGGTCAGGTGGGCCAGCAGTTCCAGGAGCCGCTCGTGGCGGTGGCCGGCGCGGTGGAAGTGGACGTACGTCTCCAGCGGGTCGGTCATGGCCGGGAACCGCAGCTGCCGCTCGTAGATCAGGTCGCCGCCGCGGAGCTGGTCCCAGGCGTAGTCGAGCAGGTCGGCGGCGGTGCGCCGGTCGGCGGCGGGGAACGCCTCGTCGCGCAGCACCAGGGACGCGGCCAGCGCCAGCTCGCTCAGCGGCTTGTACGCGCTGTCGGGCTCGGCCAGTTCGGCCGTGGCGCCCTCGGCGAAGGCGGTCCGCTCACGGTTGCGGTGGAGCCAGCCCAGCGCCCGGGTGCCGAGGCGCAGGGCCGTGGCGCGTACCGGCTCGGGCGGCGCGGGGGCCGGTTTCCCGGCCGTCATCGGAGGGCTCCTTCCGTACCGGCCAGGAGTCTTCGGGCGATTGCCAGGTCGAGCGCGGTGCGGGCGCCGCCCCCGCCCCACAGCCGCAGGTGGTCGAGCACCGCCGGCACGTCGAGGGCGGAGGCCGCGCCGCGGCTCCGGGCCAGGGCGAGCCAGCGCACGAGCCGGGCGGCCGTGGGGTAGTCGCGGCGCAGCAGGGAGCGGGTGGTGCCCTGGCTGAGCGCCCGGACGTGGCGGCAGGCCCGCTGCTGGAAGGGCCCGTCCACCTCCGGGAGCGCCAGCGGGGCGAGCCGCGCCATGCGCTGCGCCCGCTGCCGCCAGGGCAGCTCCGCGTCCTCCTCGTCGTCGACGGTCCCGGCGACGACGACGGCCCCGGCGCCGGCCGTGCCCGGGAGGTCCGCCGTGGAGTGGTCCGGCCCCGGGCCCGTCCCGTGGGCGAGCAGCGCGGCGGTGGTGCGGTCGCGCCAGCGCGCCTCGGCGCTGTCCTCCGGGCCGGGCGGGAAGACCCGCAGCGCCGAGCCGAGGGTCTCGCGGTCGGCCTGCGGCAGCGGCTGCCGGCCGAAGAGGGCCGGCGCGAAGAGGTCGGGCCCCAGTACGCGCACGGCCGCCAGCGCGGCGGTGTCCGGCCGGTCCGTCCCGGACACCGCCGGCAGCGGAGCCTGGGTGTCCCGGAGGACACCCAGGACGCGCCCGGCCAGTTGCTCCACCGCCTCGGCGTAGTCGGCCCGCAGTGCGGCATTCGACATCGGGCGCTCACCTTCTGCTGTCGGTCACGGACGGGGTTCTGCGGACCGGGGTCCGGGGGACGTTACGAGGGACGCGGCTCCTTCGGGAGCCTCGGGGACGCGAGCGCGAGCAGCAGCAGGACGCCGGCGCCCTGCGGGGTGTACACGGGCGCGTCGCTGAACGGGGCCTCCGGCTCGTCGGCCAGCGCCGTGACCGCGGCCCGCTCGGCCGTGCCGGCCCGGACCGGGGAGAGAACCGGGGTCGTCTGTACGGACATCTTTCCTCCAAGAGTCGTCCCCTCGCGGATCGCGACGGGAGGAGTGACCGCGCCGCGCAGTGACGAGCGCGACGGGTGCGGCCGGTGGTCACCCATCCGGCTCATTGCACCAACGACGATGTCCCCTCCCCGCCCGCCACTTAGATCCCACGGGCCCGGAGACCATCCGAAGGGGGCTCCCGGAAGCACTCGGGTTTAAGGCGCCGGGGAGGCCGCCTCCGGCGGCCGCTCGCACCCCGGTTCCGGCCGCGCCCGCCCGGCCGTCGGCGGTGCCGGATCCGCACCGGTCCCCCGGTTCCTCGCCGCCCCTGTCGGCACTCCCGCCCCGACGTGCACACCGGCGCACGACAGGCTCGCCGAACGGCGCACCGCCGGCGGGTACGTGCGGCCCCGCACCGGGCCGGCCCGCGCGCGTACGGTCAGCGCGGGGCGGCCCGGCGGGCGGGGTCGTCCTCCAGGGCGGCGCGGTCCCAGTCGCCGTGGACGGCGGCCGCCTCATAGGTGGACTGCAGGAAGTCCATCACCAGGGCGTCCGGGTCCGGCGCGGTGCGCACCGTCTCGTACGGCAGGAGGTACTGGCTCCACCGGTCCGAGTAGCTTCCGGCCCGTACGGGATGGTCGCGGAACCCCGGCGGCTCCGGGTAGGCGTACGCGTAGAACATGCCCTCGCCGCCGCCGCCCGGCCAGAAGCCGGCGCTGCTCAGCTCGTGCGAGTAACCCTCGGTCATCACCCAGTCCGCGCAGTTGGGGGCGCCGCCGGAGTGGGTGGGCGCGGGGCGCCCGGAGAAGCGGGTGACGGCCAGGTCCATGCCGCCCCAGAAGAAGTGGACGGGGCTGACCTTGCCGGTGAAGCGCGAGCGGAACTCGGCCAAAACCCGGGAGGCCCGCACCAGCTGCCCCCAGAAGGCGTGCGCCTGCGCGGGGTCGTAGGTGGCGTGGGTACGGTCCTCGGCGAACGGGACCGCCTCTTCCACCTCGACGGGGCGGGCCAGAATGGCGACGTCGATGCCCGCCCGCCGCAGCGCGTCCATCGTCTCGCGGTAGAAGTCGGCGACCGGCTTGGCCTCCAGCGCGACGGTCTCCACGACGCCGGCCGTGGTGCGCAGCCGCAGCACGTGGTCCACGAAGTCGAACTCCATGTCGAACGTGCGCCGGCCCGGGACGGCGGACGTCGTCAGCCCGCGGGCGGAGACGTAGAGGGGCACCTGCCACCAGTGATTGACCATGGGGGCCAGCGCCAGCCGGACCTTGCCGACGATCTGGGCCCACATGTGCAGGGTCTCGCGGGTGCCCGTCCAGTCCGCGACGCGCAGTGCCGGCCACGGGTCGGCGTCGGGCGGTTCACTCGTCATCGGCGTCTCCCGGCGGCTTCACTTCAGTCGCCGCCGCCAGTCCGGCGGGGCCTTCCCCGCGGGACCCGGCGTCGGCTGCGCGGCGGGCCGCGAGGTCGGCGGGCTCATGGCCGGCCCGTCCAGGAACGTCTGCGTGTCCGCGTTCCAGAACCAGTCCTCCCCCGGCTCGAAGCTGGTCAGCACCGGATGCCCGCTCTCCCGCACGTGCCGGCTCGCGTGCTGCGACGGCGAGGAGTCACAGCAGCCGATGTGCCCGCAGGCGGCGCAGCGCCGCAGGTGAAACCACCACCCCGGGGCCTCTCCGGCCAGGCACTCGGCGCAGCCGTCCCCGGAGGGGGCGGAGGCGGGGTCGATGCCGGGTACGTGATCGGCGTCCATGCCACCATGCTGCGCGGAACGGTACGGGCCCGCCCGCCCGGCACCGCCGTCCGGGTGCCGCCGCCGCGCCCGCCGCGGGGCCGGCGCCCCGGCGGACCCGGCGGTCTCACCCGGAGGGGGCGGTCGACGGGGAAGGCCCGCTCCGCCCCTCCTCGCGGGGAGGGCGCGTGGCGTCGCCGTCCGGGGGCCCGGGGGGTGTCACCGCGGCGGCGGGCGGGGCGCTCCCGGACGACGGCACCGCCGGGGTCCCGGCGCCGCCGCCTTCCGGCGTCGGGGTGGGGCCCCGGGTGGGGACCTCGGACGGCGGCGCGGACGGTGTGGACGGGACCGGCGGGCCGGTGGGCGGGGCGGCGGGCCCGGAACCGCCCCCGGAAACCGCGCCGGGCAGGCCGACCGCGAGGGTGACGGCGAGCGCGGCCACCGCCAGCGCGCCACCGGCCGAGGCCACCGCGCGGCGGCGGCGGATACGGTTCCCGCCGGCGACGGCCGCGTCGGTCACGCTGGGCATCGGCGGCGCGGCGGGGTCGTCCACCACCGCCGCGAAGGCGCGGTGCAGGTCGGCGGAGTCGCGCTCGCTCATCTCCGGGCTCACCTTCCGACTCACCTTCCGTTCACCTCGTGGGCGGGCGTGCCGAGGAGCCGGCGCAGCCGGCGCAGTCCCCGCGCGCTCTGGCTCTTGACGGTTCCCGGGGTCACCCGGAGCGCCTCGGCGGTCCGCTCCACACTCCAGTCCTCCCAGTACCGCAGCACCAGCACCGCCCGGTACCGGGGAGGCAGTTCCCTCAGCGCGGACTCCATCACCAGCCGCAGCTCCCGGGAGTCCGGCGGCGGCGTCCCCTGGGCCGTCTCCGGCACCGTCTCCACCAGTTCCTCGCGCCAGGTGCGGCGGCGGTGCTGGTCGATGAAGACGCGGGTGAGGATGGTGCGGGCGTAGGCATCGACGTTGCCGTCCCGGCGCACCCGTCCCCAGGCCGCGTAGAGCTTCATCAGCGTGGTCTGGGTCAGGTCCTGGGCCTGGTGCCAGTCGCCGCAGAGCAGGTACGCGCTGCGTCTGAGGCCCGCCTGCCGTGCCTCGGCGAACTCCCGGAACTCCCGCTCCCGTACCGCCTCGCGCACCCACCCCGCCCTTCGGCCGTCCGATACCTCTCACCGTGCTCTACGTGAGCGGGCGCCCGGGGGTTGCACGCGGCCCGGAGAAAATCCTCCGGGGCGGGCCGTGCAACCCGACGGGTCCCGGGGCCCGTACTCCACTCGTGCAAGGGCTTCGGCGGCAGCCGGGGCCGGTCCGCAACCCTCGTACCAGGAGTGACCTTGACGACCCGTCACCGCCGGCGTCCGCGCCGTCTGATCCTCGCGGCGACCGCCGCGGGCGTCCTCACCATCGGCGGCCTGGGCGCCGCCCTCGCCCAGGACTCCACCGGCACGGCGGAGCCGGTCGGTGACCCCGGCGCGCCGGAGTCCGCCGTCCCGAGCCGGGAGCCCGCCGAGCCGACCCCCGTCCCGTCGTCGCCGCAGACCCCGAGCAAGGAGCCCGCCGAGCCCACACCCGCCCCCTCGGCGCCGCAGACCCCGAGCAAGGAGCCCGCCGAGCCCACACCCGCCCCCTCGGCGCCGCAGACCCCCAGCCAGGAGCCCTCCGAACCCGCACCCGTCCCCTCGGCGGCGCAGACCCCGAGCAAGGAGCCGCGGGAGGCGACGCCGCTCCCCGAGGGGTCCGGCACCCCCTCGCCTCTCGCGCCCGGCGAGCCCACCCCCGAGTGGGAGAACTGACCGGACGGTGCCCGCGGGTTCCCGGTGGCCGGGGTGGCCCGGCCACCGGGGCCCGCCTGCGGGAACCCCCGGCGCGGTCCGGGTCCGGATGCTCCGGGTGGGGCCCGGCCGCACGGTCGTACGGGTATGTCGCGACTCCCCATGGTGCTTGCCTTCCCCCGTGTGCTGCGCCACCTCCCCTCCGTCGGCGCCTCGCTGCCCCCGGCGACCAGCCTGAGCGTCGACCGTCCCGATTCCGTCCTGCGGCCTGGGCGCGTGTCCCGGGCGCGGCGCGCCGTGTGGGAGGTGAGCACCGCGGGTTTCGCGGCGGGTGCCCGTACGTCACCGCTCTCCGCCGGCGTCCGGGCGGTTCCCGCGGCTGCCGCCGCCCGGCAGCATCTCCTGCACCTTGGCCTTGACGCCCTGGCGGAGCATCCCGGCACGGTCGCTGTCGCCCTTGAGCACGGCGGCCGCGGCGGCCTCGATCTGGTCGAGGGTCGCGTGCGGCGGGATCGGCGGCACGGCCGGGTCCGTACAGAAGTCCAGGACGTACGGCCGGTCGGCGGCCAGGGCCGTCTCCCACGCCCCGGGCACGTCGTCCGGCGTGTCGATCCGGGCCCCGCCCAGGCCGAGGGAGCGCGCGAAGTCCGCGTAGGCGACGTCGGGCAGGGACTGCGACGGCAGGAACTGCGGGGCGCCGGACATCGCGCGCATCTCCCAGGTGACCTGGTTGAGGTCCTGGTTGTTGAACACCGCCACGACCAGCCGCGGGTCGGCCCAGTCCCGCCAGTACTTCTGGATCGTGATCAGTTCGGCGAGGCCGTTCATCTGCATCGCGCCATCGCCCACCAGCGCGATCACGGGGCGGTCGCCGTCGGCGAACTTCGCCCCGATCGCGTACGGGACGCCGGGGCCCATCGTCGCCAGCGTCCCCGACAGCGAGCCGCGCATGCCCTCGCGCAGCCGCAGATGGCGGGCGTACCAGTTGGCGGCGGAGCCGGAGTCGGCGGTCAGGACGACGTTGTGCGGCAGCAGGCTGTTGAGCGCGTGGGTCACGTACTCCGGGTTCACCGGGTCGGCGCCGACCGCCGCGCGCCGCTCCATGACCTGCCACCACCGGGCGGTGTTGTTCTCGACCGTCTCCCGCCAGCCGCCGCCCCCGTCCTGCCGCAGCCGCGGCAGGAGCCGGCGCAGGGTGGCGCGGGCGTCGCCGACGAGGTTGATCTCGAAGGGGTAGCGCATGCCGACCATGTGCGCGTCGATGTCGATCTGCACGGCGCGGGCCTGGCCGTACTCGGGAAGGAACTGCGAGTAGGGGAAGCTGGAGCCGACGACCAGCAGTGTGTCGCAGTCCCGCATCAGCTCGTACGAGGGGCGGGTGCCGAGCAGGCCGATCGACCCGGTGACGCCGGGCAGGTCGTCGTCGAGGACGTCCTTGCCGAGCAGCGCCTTCGCCACCCCGGCACCGAGCCGGTCGGCGACCTCCTTCACCTCCTGCCGGGCGCCGCGCGCGCCCTGGCCGACCAGGACGGCGACCTTCTCGCCGGCGTTCAGCAGCTCCGCGGCCCGCTCGATGTCCGCCTCCGCGGGGACCGGGGCACAGTCCGACAGGTCCAGGCTGGAGGGCACCATCTTGAAGGCGTGCCCCGGCGCGGCGTAGTCCAGTTCCTGCACGTCCGCCGGGATGATCAGGGCGGTCACCGTCCGGCGGGCGATGGCGGTGCGCATGGCCCGGTCCAGGACGTTGGGCAGCTGCTCGGGGACGGTGACCATCTCGCAGAAGTCGGAGGCCACGTCCTTGTAGAGGCTCAGGAGGTCGACCTCCTGCTGGTACGAGCCGCCCATGGCGCTGCGGTCGGTCTGCCCCACGATCGCGACCACGGGCACGTGGTCGAGCTTCGCGTCGTACAGGCCGTTGAGGAGATGGATGGCACCGGGGCCGGAGGTGGCGGCGCACACCCCGACGCGGCCGGAGAACTTGGCGTAGCCCACGGCCTCGAACGCGGCCATCTCCTCGTGCCGCGCCTGCACGAACCGCGGCCTGTTCCCGGCCCGGCCCCACGCGGCGAGGAGCTCGTTGATGCCGTCGCCGGGGTACGAGAAGACGTGCTCGACCTTCCACTCCCGCAGCCGTTCGAGGACGTGGTCGGAGACTTTGGTCGACATGGGCGGGCCTTCCGGTGGGGGCGGGTGGTCGGTGGCTTCGGCCGCGGGCGCCTGACAGGTGCCGGGCGCCGCCGGGCGGGCGCCGGAGCCGGTACGTCGTCCGGACGTCCGCCGCTCGGCCGTGCGGGTGATCCCGCGCCCGGGCCCGCGGCTCTCAGCGCCCGAGCTTGCGCTTGAGCTGGGCCTTGTTCATGGACGAGCGGCCGCGGATGTCGCGGCGCCGGGCCTCGGCGTAGAGCTGGTCGTAGGTGGGGCCCGCGGCGCCGGAGTGCGAGCGCAGGCCGCCCCGCCCGGCGGAGGACACGTCCCGGGTGGAGGTACGGCTCGCGGTACGCGACTCGCCGGCGCGGGCACGCTCCTTGTTCACCGTGCGGGCGGCGATCTCCTTCGCCCGCTCCGTGCCAGTGCCGCGCTTCTGCGCGCCCTTCTTGATGTGTTCGTACTGACGTTCCCGCTTGGGGCCGGATCCGCTCGGCATGGGCGCCTCCTCGCGGCTGGTGCGGTCGGATCACACCATCGTGTGCCACGCTCGAGACACCATCAAACGGGCATAAACCGCGGAGCGTCGCCGGGCTCCGCCATGAACGCGCCCTCCCGGGGCAGGGGAGACTCATGCGACCTCCCCGCTCACCGAACAGCTCCCCCGACGACGGGCCGCCCGCCCCCGACGACCTCACCGCCGACGTGGCGGACGCCGTGGCCGACGACGAGGTCTCCGCCGATCTGCTCTCCCATGTCGCGCGCCGGCTCATCGAACTGAGCGAGGAGAACGCGCAGCTCAAGCAGGCCATCGAGAGCCGCCCGGTGGTCGATCAGGCCCGCGGGGTGCTGATCGCCGCGCTCGGGGCGGACGAGGACGAGGCGTGGCGGGTGCTGCTGCACGTCTCCCAGCACGCGAACGTCCCGTTACGGCAGGTGGCCGAGGCGGTCCTCGGGTCCGCGACCGGCCGGCCGATGCCGGAGGACCTGCGGACTCCCCTGCGCGACGCCATGGGCAGGGCCCGCCGGGGCACGCGTCACGGCGATCCCGGCTGACCGGGACGGCCGCGGCGGCCGTCGTCGCCGGATCGCACGGCCCGTATGCCCGGTTTCTCCGGCGCCGACCAGGGAAACCGTCCTTTATGGTGCAAATCGGATACACGATGATGACCGAGCAGGCGGGCCCCAGGGAGCTGGTCGAGCACGTGGCCGGCGCCGAGGAGGCGGGGTTCGACTTCTCGGTCACCTCCGACCACTACTTCCCGTGGCTGCGCTCCCAGGGGCACAGCCCGTACGCCTGGAGCGTCCTGGGCGCCGCCGCGCACGCGACGTCGCGCATCCCCCTCATGACCTACGTGACCTGCCCCCTCATGCGCTACCACCCGGCGGTCGTGGCGCAGAAGGCGGCCACGCTCCAGCTGCTCGCCGAGGGCCGCTTCCGGCTCGGCCTGGGGGCGGGCGAAAACCTCAACGAGCACGTCGTCGGCCGCGGCTGGCCCGGCGCCGACGTCCGGCACGAGATGCTCGCCGAAGCGGTCGGCATCATCCGCGACCTCTTCACCGGCGGCCACGTGACCCACCACGGCAGGCACTTCTCCGTCGACTCCGCCCGGCTGTGGGACCTGCCCGGCGAGCCCCCGCCCATCGGCATCGCCGTCTCCGGCGACCAGTCCTGCGCCCTGGCCGGCCGGCTCGCCGACCTCGTCATCGCCACCGAACCCAAGGCCGCGCTGCTGGACTCCTTCGACCGCCACGGCGGCACCGGCAAACCACGCGTCGGGCAGCTGCCCGTCAGCTACGACCCGGACCGCGCGGCGGCGGTCGGGCGCGCGCACGAGCAGTTCCGCTGGTTCGGCGGCGGCTGGAAGGTCAACGCCGAACTCCCCCACCCCGACTCCTTCGCCGGCGCCACCAAGTACGTCACGGCGGAGGACGTCGCGGAGTCCATCCCGTGCGGCGCCGACCCCGCAGTGTTCGTCGAGGCCGTCCGCCCGTACGTGGACGCCGGCTTCACGGAGGTGGCGCTGGTCCAGATCGGCGGCGACACGCAGCCGGCGTTCCTGCGGTGGGCGTCGGAGACCCTGCTGCCCGCGCTCCGCGGGGAGTTCCGCTGACGGGAGCCCGGCCGGGCGCCGCGCAGCCGGGCCCGGCGGCGGCACCGGCGCGGCGGCCCGTACCGGCCGCCCGTCCCGGGATCGCCTGAGCCACGGCTCCGCGGCGTGCAGCGGTGCTGGGGTGCGGGCTACTCGCGTGCCGTTCCCGTGGGCCGTTCGCCGTCGCCCGACTTGCCCGGGCCGTCGCAGCCCGCGGCCCAGCTGATCCCTCCGACCAGGTGCTCGACGAGGTTGTTGGCGCCGCCGTTCTCCGTGTAGGACTCGGCGAAGTGGCCCATCCCCGTCACCCAGACGCGTCCGCCGTCGTACCGCTTGTACCAGGAGATCGGGTGGTCCTCGCCCATCGCGTTCGGGCCGGGGTCGTACGACTCCTCGTCCAGCGTGGCCAGCACGTGCGCCTCGCCGCGCACGCTGCGGGCGAAGTTGTAGTGCTCGTCGCCGAATCCGTACTCCCTGGGCAGGTCGCGCGTCGACGGGTGGTGCCGGTCGGCGACCCGCACAGTGGCGACGTTGTCCGGGTCGGTGGCGGCGTGGCCGGTCATCAGCGTGCCGACCGCGCTGCCCGGCCCGCCGTCCCACCAGTCCCAGGTGGTGACGCCCGCGCCCATGTCGACCGCGTTGTGGTTGGCGGCGATCCCGCCGCCGGCGTTGACGAACCCGCGGATGGCGGCGCGCTGTTCCTCGTCCCACAGCGGGCCCGGGCGGCCGCCGCCGAGCCACTGCGACGACGCGTTGAAGAGGAAGATCGCGTCGTATCCGGCGAGGTTCTCCGGGGTGAAGACCCGCGGGTTCCGGTCGGGGTGGTCGCAGTTGCCCGCGGCACCGCCGAGGCCGTCGCAGTCCTCCCGTACCCACGCGATCCCGGCCTCGTCCAGCGCGTTCTGGATCGGCCCGATGCCGCCGTCGATCGCGCCGGCGTGGCGGTAGCCGGTCGTTCCGGTGTAGATCAGGACCGTCGGCTCGGACCCGGCCGCGGGCCCGGGCCCGGCGTGCGCGGGTGCGGCCGAGGTCGCGAAGAGCATGAGCCCCGCCGCCGCCAGCAGCGTGCGTCGTACGCTCGGTCCCGCATCATGCATGGCACTCCCTCTCGTCTCCTGCTGACCCCCCTCAACTACGGCCCCTTTTCGAGGGCATGTCAAGACCGGGCGGCCGCCGGCGCCGCCGCGGCCGACCAGGCGCTTTCACGGGAGAGGGCCGCCGCCGGACTTCGGCTGAAATCCGGACACTGCCGCGCGCCTCCTGATAGAAACACCGCGGGGGCGCCGGGATACGGGGACGAAAGCGCCGCCGCGCACATCGGCTGCTGGAGGTGGGGATTATGGCGGCGACGCTGTACCGGGACACCGGATACGTACTGTCGCACCTGATCGAGGAGATCAAGCACGGCCGGATCGGCCTGCCGGACATCCAGCGCCCGTTCGTGTGGTCCGCCGCCAAGGTCAGAGACCTCTTCGACTCGCTCTACCGCGGCTACCCCGTCGGCACCCTGATGTTCTGGGAGACCGGCGCCGAGGTCGGCACGCGCCGGATCGGCGGCCGCGACGGCGACGACGACGAGGCCGACCGGGCCCCGCGGCTGCTCGTCGTCGACGGCCAGCAGCGGCTGACGTCGCTGTACGCGGTGCTGACCGGGAGGCCGGTGCTGACGAAGGAGTTCGACAGGCGCAGCATCCGGCTGGCGTTCCGGCCCGAGGACGAGACGTTCGAGGTCACCGACGCGGCCATCGAGCGGGATCCCGAGTTCATCCCCGACATCACCACGCTGTGGGGAGGCGGCTACAAGTCCACCGTGCGGGACTTTTTGAACCGGCTCGCCGACTACCGCGGCGGCGGGCTGAGCGACGAGGAGCAGGACCGCCTGGAGGAGCGCGTCGACGGCGTCCGCGACCTCAAGGAGTTCCGCTTCCAGGTGATCGAGCTCGGCGCCTCGGCCGACGAGGAGCAGGTCGCGGACATCTTCGTACGGATCAACTCCGAGGGCGTCAAACTCAGCCAGGCCGACTTCGTCCTCACCCTGATGTCCGTGCACTGGGAGAAGGGCCGCCGCGAGCTGGAGGCGTTCTGCCGGGCCGCCGTCGACGCCACCCGCACCGGGCCGTCGCCGAAGAACCCGTTCCTGGAGCCCAGCCCCGACCAGCTGCTGCGGGTCGGCGTCGGGATCGCGTTCAACCGCGGGCGGCTCCAGCACGTGTACAGCCTGCTGCGCGGCAAGGACATGGACACCGGCGAGGTCAGCGCGGGGCGCCGGGAGGAGCAGTTCGCGCGCATGCGCCGGGCGCAGGACGAGGTGCTCGACCTGACCAACTGGCACGAGTACCTGAAGTGCCTGACCGCCGCCGGGTTCCGCAGCCGCAGGATGATCACCTCGGAGAACGCGGTCATCTTCACGTACATCCTGTGGCTGATCGGACGGGGCCGGTTCGGCCTGGACTTCGCCACGCTGCGGGGGGTCATCAGCCGCTGGTTCTTCATGGCCCACACCACCGGCCGCTACACCAGCTCACCGGAGAGCCAGGTCGAGGCGGACCTCGCGCGCGTCGCGGCCCTCGACCACCGGGAGCCCGACGTGTTCCGCACCGAACTCGACCGGATCGTACGGTCCAACTTCACCGGCGACTACTGGGACATCTCCCTGCCCAACCGGCTGGACACCTCGGCCTCCCGCTCCCCCGCGCTCTACGCCTACTACGCGGCGCTCAACCTCCTCGACGCCGAGCTGCTGTTCAGCAGGCTGAAGATCCGCGACGTGACGGGCTCCGACGAGGCGCCCCGCTCGGTGGAGCGGCACCACCTCTTCCCCAAGGCGTTCCTGCGGGCCCAGGGCGTCACGCACAGCAGGCAGGTCAACGCGATCGCCAACATGGCCTTCATGGACTGGCCCGAGAACACCCGCGGCGCCGCGGACGGCCCGCTGGACCAGTGGGCGGCCATGGCGCACGAGCTGGGGCCGGAGCGGCTCAGGCAGCAGGCGTTCTGGCACGCGCTGCCCGTCGGCTGGGAACAGCTCGACTACCCCACCTTCCTGGAGCGGCGCCGGGTGCTGATGGCCCGCGTCATCAGGGACGGCTTCGACAGCCTGTGGGACGACACGGCCCCCGCGCCGTCCGCCACCGTCCCGGACCTGCTGCGGGCCGGCGAGTCCCAGACCGTCGAGTTCAAGTCGACCGCGCGCTGGAGCGTACGGGCCGGCCAGCTGGACCGGAAGCTGGAACACGTCGTCGTCAAGACGGTGTGCGCCCTGCTCAACGCCGAAGGCGGCGCCCTGCTCATCGGCGTCGACGACGACGCCAACGTCCTCGGCCTGGACGCGGACTGGCGGACCCTCGGGCCGCGGGGCAACCGCGACGGGTACGAGCTGTGGCTGAGGCAGCTCCTGGACACCAACCTGTCGCAGCAGACCGCGGGCGTGGTGCGGATCCGCTACGAGACCGTGGACGGCAAGGACGTGTGCGTCGTCTCGGTCGCCGCCTCGGGCCGCCCGACGTTCGCCAAGCCGCAGGGCGGGCAGCGGGCGACGGAGTTCTGGGTACGCATCGGGAACGCGTCGAAGCAGCTCCACGGCGAGGACATGGCCACGTACCGGTCCCGCCACTGGGGCTAGCCGGCGGCGTTCTGCGCGCGGCAGACGTTAATCGGATGTGCGTGCGGCGCGGGGTTGTTAGGTTTGCTGCGTGCCGAAGCTGAATCAGATCATCGCAGTCGAAAAGGGCGTCAAGTCCAAGGCCCTGCAGGAGCTCACCCGGGTTCACCAGGACGTGCAGAAGCCCGCCCTGCTGGCCGGTATCTCCCGGACCTACCAGCCCAAGGACGAGGAGGGCGAACAGCTGCCGCCCGAGTCCACGCGGGTGCAGACCAAGGCCGAGGACGCGCTGCGGACGACCGCCGACACGCTGACGCGGCTCTTCGACGTGACCGCGACGAAGGACTGGGCGAACCGGTCCGCGGCCGCGGACGTGGTGGTCGACGGTACGGTGCTGCTGCCCCAGGTGCCCGTCCCGTACCTGCTGTTCCTGGAGAAGCAGCTCACCGACCTGCACACGTTCGTGCGCAAGCTGCCGGTGCTCGACGCCTCCGAGTCGTGGAACCTGGACCCCTCGTCGGACGCGTGGAAGACGGACCCGGTGCGGACCATCCGCACGAAGAAGGTTCCGCGCAACCACGTGAAGGCCGAGGCCACGGAGAACCACCCGGCGCAGGTCGAGGTGTACTACGAGGACGTCCCCGTCGGCTACTGGACCACGGTGAAGTTCTCCGGCGCGCTGCCCGCCCGGCGGGTCAACGAACTTCTGGACCGCGTCGAGAAGCTCCAGCAGTCCGTCAAGTTCGCCCGGGAGGAGGCGAACAACACCGAGGTCACCGACCAGCGGGTCGGCGACGCGGTATTCGGCTACCTCTTCGGGTAGCCCCCGTATACGCCCTCCGTCGCGAGCGGAGGGTGCGCGAGAGCGCAAGCTGAAACTGATGTTGAAGCTGATGAGGGGTGTCAGTTGAGGGTTCGAATCCCTCTCCCCGCACCACGTGCGGGGATGGCCCAAGCCCGGCAGAGGCGGCCCCCTGAAACTCAGATTCTCGCTCCAGTCTCAGCATTCGCCGCCGAACACCGGATCGACCGAGCGTGGGCGAACATCGACGGATGGGGGTTCAAGTCCCTCCGGCGCCTCTTTTCACGGCGCTGTAGTTCAAAGGCAGAACACGTCGACCTCACCATGACCCGCGACTCTTCAACGCCGCCGGTGTGCGCAAATGGGCGGCAAACTGGAGCCCGGGAGCTGGACATGCTCCCGGGCTCCGTCACGTTCCACGCCCCCGGCGGCCGGCGAGGAGGCCGTGGCGGGGGGCGAAGAGCCAGCACAGGACGAACGCGCCGGTGGCGACGAGGACGATGAGGCCGCCGGCGGCGAGGTTGCGGTGGTACGACACGTACAGCCCGACGACCGCCGACCCGGCGCCGAAGGCGGGGGCGAGGACCATCATGGCGCCGATGCGGTCGGTCAGCAGCCGCGCGCACGCGGCCGGGGTGATGAGCAGCGCGAGGACCAGGATGTTGCCGACCGCCTGGAGCGCGATGACCACGGTGATCGTGACGAGCGCGTAGAGCAGCACGTCCAGGCCGAAGACCGGCAGGCCGGCGGCCCTGGCGGTCTCCCGGTCCAGGCTGACGGTGACCAGTTCCTTGTGCACCGCGGCCGCGACGAGCAGCACGGCCGCCCCCATGACGGCGACGGTGCGCACGTCGCCGTCGCCGATGCCGAGGATCTGTCCGAAGAGGAAGGACTCCAGCGAGCCGCTGTAGCCGGGGGCGGTGCTGAGGATGACGATGCCCAGGCCGAAGGCGGCGGCGAAGAACACGCCGATGACGCTGTCCTCCTTCAGCCGCCGGTTCTGGGAGAACACCGCGACGGCGAGCGCGGTGAGCAGCCCGGCCACCGCCCCGCCGACGACGAGGTTGAACTCCAGGACGAAGGCGACCGCCACGCCCGGGAAGACCGCGTGGGACACGGCGTCGCCGATGAACGCCATGCCGCGCAGCACGACATGGCAGCCCACCACCCCGGAGACGACGCTGCACATGACGGCGACCGCGAAGGCGCGCTGCATGAACACGTGCTGCCACGGATCGGTGAGGAAGCCGGCGAGGGTGCTCAAGGGGCCACCCCCAGGGAGGTCAGCAGGGCCTCGGACCTGGCGACGCCGAAGGCGCGCAGCCAGATCGCGGGGTCGCGCAGCGCGGCGGGTTCGCCGTCGGCGACGACGGTGCGGTTGAGCAGGCACAGCCGGGTGGCGATGTCGGCGGCCTGGGGCAGGTCGTGGGTGGTCATCAGCAGCGCCGTGCCCTCCGCCCGCAGTCCGGCGAAGAGGTCGGTCAGCAACTCCTGGGTGGGTACGTCGAGTCCGGTGAACGGCTCGTCGAGCAGCAGCAGCCCGGGACGTACGGCCAGCGCGCGGGCGACCAGGACGCGCTGGCGCTGGCCGCCGGACAGCTCCCCGAGGGGGCGGTCGCGCAAGGCCGTCATGGCCACCCGCTCCAGGGCGTGACCGACGGCCTCGCGGTCGGCGTGGCCGGCGCGGCGCAGCCAGCCGATGCGGTGCGTACGGCCGGTCATGACGGCCTTGTGCACCGGCAGCGGGAAGTCCCAGGCGAACTCGTGGCGCTGCGGTACGTAGCCGATGGCGCCGCGGCCGCGTGCCACCGGCTCGCCCTCCAGGTCGATCGTCCCCGCCGCGGGGGCCAGCAGCCCGAGGACGGCGCGCAGCAGGGTGGTCTTGCCGGCCCCGTTCGGCCCGATCAGCCCCACCAGCTCCCCGGCCCGTACGGCCAGGTCGACGTCCTCCAGCGCCATCCGGCCGCCGAGTTCCACGCCGAGGCCGCGCACGTCGAGCAGGGGCGGCGTCCGGCCCGCTCCGGCCGTCACCGCGCGCCCCCGCCCGCGCGGGGGCCGCGGCCGCGGCGCCACACGAGGGTGGCGGCGACGGCCGCCACCGCCCCGGCCGCTCCGATGCCCATGTGGCTCCTGGCCTCGATGCCGGTCTCCTGCGGCAGCGGCCACACCCGGCCGCCGGGCTCGCCGAGGAAGGAGAACTCCTCCCCCGGCGGCACTTCTGCCCGCGCCGCGTCGCCGACGTGCAGGACGACGTCGCGGGGGTGGCGCCAGGTCGGCGGCTCCACGGTGTCGTCGCGGACCTGCACGGTCCACGTACCGTCGTCGAAGCGCGGCCCGATGTCGACGTGGCCGTCGCCGACGACGACCCGTCCTGTGCCGGTCCGCGGTGCCGCCCCGGACTCGTCGCCCTGGGCGGGCGGCCGCGCCGCGGCCGGGGCGGCGGTGAGCAGGGCGGCCAGCAGCGCGCCGGCCGCCGGCAGGACGCGGCGGGTGCGGGTGGTGATCACGTGTCCGGGCCTCCGAGGCAGCGGCGCAGTTCGTCGGCGTTGTGCCGCATCATGTCGGTGTAGTGCCGGGTCTTCTCGTCGAAGGCGTCGCCGTAGAGCAGGCAGACCTCGACGTCCTGGTCCTCGGCGACCTGGGTGAGCACCGAGGTGCGCCGGGCGAGGTTGGGTTCCATGAACACGGCCGGCACGTCGAGGTTGTCGATCGTGCGGGTGAGCTTCTCGACGTCGTCCGCGCTCGGCTCCTGGGCCGGGTTGGGGACGACGAACCCGGCGACGGTCATGCCGTAGGCGTCGGCGAGGTAGCCGAACGCGTCGTGCGTGGTGATCAGCTGCCGCCGGTCCGCCGGGATGCGGCCGACCTGCTGCCGCATGTAGGCGTCGAGTTCGTCCAGCTCGCGTTCGTACGCGCGGGTTCCGGTGTCGTACGCGCGGGCGCCGCGGGGGTCCTCCTTCTTGAGGGTGTCGCGGATCAGCAGCGCGTACGCCTTGGCGTTCTGCACGTCCTGCCACAGGTGCGGGTCGATCTCCCCGTGCACATGCTTGCCGAGGACGGCCTGCGGGAGCTGATGGACCTCCTCCCCCGGCTCGCCGAGGAAGGAGAACGCCTCCTCCCGGGGCACCTCTTCGAGGGCGCGGTCGGGCACGTCGACGACCACGTCGCCGGGCGGGATCTCCTCCTGGTCCTTTCCGCCGGAGCGCAGGTCGGTGTACGCGGACATCCGCCCGCTGTCGATGTTGACCGTCAGGTCGGTGTGCCCCTCGTCCAGAACGGTGTCCCCCTTGTCCGCCACGGTGCGCGGGTCGACGCCGACCGCGAAGGTGAACGTGCCCTCGCCGACCGGCCGCGGCGCGCCGTCTCCGGTGTCCAGGCGGCCCTGGAGGGTGAGTTCGTACACCCCGGGCTCGGTGAAGGCCCAGTTGAGGTGGGTGTGCGCGGCCGGCGGCAGAGAGGTGGTGTCGGCGGCGGAGAACCCGTCGGTGGAGTCGAAGTACTTCTGCGGCTTCCCCAGGGAGCCGGTCAGGTACGCCACCAGCTCGCCCGGCCCCGTCACGTCGGTGGCCGTCAGCAGCACGTCGGAGGACCGGGTCGCGCCGCGGGCCTCGCCGTCACCACGTACCCGCAGGCCCAGCCAGAGCACGTCGAGGCCGACGTCCTCGACCAGCGGGATGACGTTCGCGCCGTACGTCTCGGACGCCTCGGCCAGGGAGACGTTCGGCGTGCCCGGGCGGGCGTTGGCGTCGACGGTCTTGATCAGGGCGTGCTCCTCCAGCAGCAGGTGGTTGGTGAAGGTGACGTCGGCCTCGGTGACCTTTTCGGCATCCCGGGGCGTGGGCTCGTAGGAGTGCGGATCGCCGCCGGGCGGCACGATCGGGTCGACCTGCACGCGGTCCCCGCCGACCCGGCGCACCAGATCGGCGAGGATCTCCGTGGTGGTGACGACCTTCAGGGCCGCGTCCGGGTTCTCCCCGGCCGCGTCGGGCCGGGCGTGGCCCTCGCACCCGGCGAGGACCAGCGCGGCGGCGGCGGTGGCGGCAAGGGTGCGTACCGCGCCTCGACGGCGCGTGGAACTCGCTCTCATGACGGGGTGTCACCGCCGGCCGCGGACACCGTACGGCGGCGAATCCGGCCGAGGACGACGGCCGCCGCGCCACCGAGCACCAGCACGCCCGCGCCCGCGGTCAGCGCTCCGACGGGGGCACCGCCGGTGTGCGCCATGCTGCCGCCGCCCCCGTCCGACGACGACGGGCCGGCACCCGACGAACCGGAACCCGCGGAACCGCCGCCGCCGTCCGCGCCGCCGGAGCCGGATCCACCGCCCGGCCCGCCGGTGCCGCTCCCGTCGCCGCCACCGCCGCCCGGGGTGACCGTGCCCGGGTCGACGTCCCCGACCGCGAAGGTGTACGTGCGGGTGTCCGAGGTCGTCCGGCCGTCCGGCCCGGTGCCGCTGAACCGGAACGCGACCCGGTAGACGCCTTCCGCGGAGAAGCCCCAGTTGGCGTGGGCGTGCACCCCGAGGTCGACCTTCCTGCCGTCGGGCAGCCCGTCCCGGGAGTTGTACAGCACCTCGGCTCCGCCCAGTCCCGCGGCCGACCAGATCGCCAGCTCCCCCGGGCCGCTGACCTCGGTCAGCGCCAGCTCGACCGGGCCGTCGAGGTCGCCGCCGTCCAGCGACTCGGTGTTCCAGCCCGCCCAGACGACCCCGCTCCGCTGCGCCTGCGGGATGAGCCAGAAGTCGCTGCCGGCCGGGCCCAGGAAGCCGTAGTCGCCTCCTGCGGGGACCTGCTCCCGCGACTCGGGCACGACGTGCATGACCACCGAGGACGGCTCGCGCCAGACGACGTCCCCGGGGTTGCGGCTGTCCTTGAACAGGGTGCGCAGCCTGCCGTCCACCATCCGGCCGGCGATCGCGTCGACATGGCCGTCGTCGATCACCACCTTTCCGGTCGCGATGTCCGCGCCGCGCGCCGCCGGGGAGGCGGCGGTGCGGGAGGTGGCGGTGCGGGAGCCGCCGGAGTCCGGGGCGGTTCCCGCACCGCCGGTGGCCGCGCCCGGAGGTGCTCCGTCATCCGCGGGCGGGGCCGGATCGGGGGACGCCGCGGGAGGTGCGGGGGTGGGAGGGCCGGGATCCCGCGGCGCGACCCGTACGGTCCACTCGGCGCTCGCCGTCGCGGTCGTCCCCGAGGCGAGGCCGGCGGTGGCCTTGGAGGTGATGCGGTACTCCCCCGGCTCGTCGAACGCCCAGGCCAGCTCGCCGGCGTCGGCAGCGGGCAGGGCCCGGCCGTCGGGCAGCCCGTCGCCGCTGTCGAACAGCACCCGCGGGCGCCGGGCGTCCCCGGCGGCCCGCGCCGGGTCCGTTCGGTCCGCCGGCGGCTCGAAGACGGTCACGTCCCCCGGTCCTTCCACGCCCGTCAGCGCCCACTCGACGGTGCCGTCGTGGTCGTCGGCGAGCGCGTCCGCGTCGATGCCGGAGGTGTCCCACCGCGGTACGGCGTCCACGGCGGCCGCGCCGCCGAGGAGCCAGACGGGGCTGCCGGGCCTGCCCAGGAAGTCGTAGCCGGCGTCGGGGGGCACGGTGGTCCGGGTCCCGGGGCCGAGTGCGAGGTCTGCCGTGCCGGCGTCGCCGCCGTCCGCCGCCGGGCCGAGGTCCAGGGCCAGCACGCCGTCGTCGAGGGACAACACGACGTCGGCGGCGCCGGTGGGCGCGGTGGGTTCGGCGACCGCCGCGGGGGTTCCCGCCGCCGCGAGGGCGACGGAGCCGGCTACGGCGGCGGCGGTCCAACAGGCGTTCTTCCCAGCTCTCATGGGCTCGGATGCTCCCTTTGGGTTGCGATTGCGGGTCGGGTCAGGCGCCGGCCGGGTGCGCGGGCGGGTCACCGGCGGTGGTACGCGCCCTCCTCCGGCCCGCGCAGACGACGCCTGCGGCGCCGGCGGCGACGAGCACCGCGCCGGCCACGGCCAGCGGCACCACCCGGTCCGTACCGGTGGCGGCGAGTCCGCCGCCCGAGGCGGCCCCCGCGGCACCGCCGTCGCCGCCGCCGGCCACGGCGGTGCCGTGGGGGCGTTTCCGGAGGAACCGCCGCCCGAGGCGGTGCCGGCGGCGCCGTCCCCGGCGCCCGTGGTACCGCCCTCGTCCGTGGCCTGCCCGCCGGAACCACCGTCCGGGCGGCCGCCACCGGAGGAACCGCCGTCGCCGCTCCCGGCGTTCGTCGTGCCGCCCGAGGCCGCGTCGCCGCTTCCCCCGCCGTCGCCGCCACCGGTGCCGCCGTCGCCGCCGGGCCCGCCGTCACCGGCGCCGCCGTCGTCGGTGCCACCGTCACCGGTGCCGCCGTCCGTGGCCCCTCCGTCGGAAGAGCCGCCGTCGTCACCCGGCAGGGGCACCTCGTGCGGATCGATGTCGCCAACGGCCATGGTGAAGACCTGGCTGTCCGCGACCTCCTCCCCCGAGGCGAGCGTGGCGGAGAAGGTGAACGTCATCCGGTAGACCCCCTCTTCCGTGAAGGCCCAGTTGGCATGCTCGTGCGTACCGGCCCGTACGGGGTGGGAGTCGGGCAGCCCGTCTCTGGCGTCGAACCTGGGCAGCGGCTCACCGAACGCCGACCAGGCCCAGACGGCCAGCTCCCCCGGGCCTTCGACCTCGTCCAGCGACAGCGTGAGGCCGTCCTGGAGGTCGGCGGCGGAGAACGCCTCGGTGTTCCAGCCCGCCCAGATCACCTCCGGGTCCTGCACCTGCGGGATCAGATGGAAGGTGTCGCCCGGCTCACCGATGTACGCGAGCCCTCCGGCCGGGTCCGGGATCGTCCGCCTGCCCGCCGCGGTGAGGTGCATGACCACCGAGTCCGGCTCGCGCCAGATCACGTCGGCGGAGTTGCGGCTGTCCTTGAGCAGGGTGCGGAACTCGCCGTCCACCAGGCGCGGCGCGATCGCGTCGACGTGCCCGCCGTCGATGACGGTGCGCTCGTCCGACGTGTCGGCGAGGGGCGCCACGGGCGGAGCGGCACGTGCGGCATCCCCGCCCCCGCCGCCCGTGGCGCCGACCGACACCAGCCCGGCCGCCGTCAGCGCCAGCGCCCCCAGCACCCGGGCCGGCCGATTGGTTGCTCCCATCGCTCCTCATCTGCGGTTGCGGCCACCCGCACGCGGGGGGCCAAAGGTCGACTCGGTGGCGCCACGCCCGTGCTGCGGGACCACACGACGGACCTTAATCGTGATGACAATCATTTTCAACACCTAGTAATTGAGAATGATTGTCATTAGGATCTGATGGCGAGTCGGCCGCCCGGCATCCGGAGCGGCCGCAGCACCCCGTGTCGAGCACGTCTCGCAGACCTGGGAGGAACCCCCTTGATGAACAGGCGTTCACGGCTCGTGGCCGCGCTCGGCGCCCTGGGGCTGGCGCTCATCGCCGGCCCGGGCGTCGCGCAGGCAGCCGCACCCGTCACCCTCTCCACCGGCCACGTCGACGTTCTCGACGTCGAGCTGCACGCCGACCACTTCCACGTCCACCTCACCCACGAGGGCGGCGGCGAGCCGGTCACGTACGACCCCGCCGACGTCGTCCTGCACGCCGTGCCCGAGTCCCGGACCACGGTGCCGGCCGACGAGCGGTTCGCCTTCCTCGGCGAGCCGGGCGATCCCGTCTGGGTCCTGCCGCAGACGCAGGATCCCGACGTGCTCTTCGCCGGACTGTCCGCCGAGGGGGTCGAACCCGGCACCACCCGGGACGACGCCGTCAGCTTCACCCTGACCGGCCTCCAGGGCCCGGGCGACTTCTCGGTGTTCGACATCGGCGCGGACGGCGCACCGTCCATCCGCTTCGACAGCGGCGACACCCTGCCGGACGTCACCGGCGTCAGCGCCGGCGGGCACGAACACATGAACTGGGCCTTCGAAGCCCCGGGCGACTACACCGCCACCATCGAGGTCTCCACGACCCTCCTCGACGGCACCGTCGTCACCTCCGCGCCGCAGCAACTGACGTTCACGGTGGGAGCGTGAGCTGAACCACCGATGACGCCGTGCCCGTCCGGGCCGAGCCGCCCGGGCGGGCACGCGTCCGCACCACCCATGCGCCCGCCCTCCTCTCGACCAGTCCGCAACGGAGCCTTCATGAGTGACCCCTACCGGGAGTCGGCCGAATTCCTCGACATCATGAGCCGCGACAACTGGCGGGTGATCGGCCCGCGGCTCGACAAGGCGCTCGCGCCGGTGGACCCGTCCACGGGACCGGTGGTGGACCTCGGCGCCGGGACCGGGCTGGGCACCCTGACGATCGCCGCGGCGCTCCCGGGGGCCGAGATCCTGGCCGTCGAGCCGTCACCCGGACTGCGCGCGGTGCTGCTCTCCCGGGTGTACGACGACGCCGACCTGGCCCGGCGGGTCACCGTGCTGGACACCGACGCCCAGCACGCCGACCTCCCCGAGCGCCTCGCCGCGGTGGTCGCGATGAACATGATCGGCCACCTCGACCGCGGCGAACGCCGCACGCTGTGGGCATCGCTCGCCCGACGCCTGGCGCCGAGCGGCCGGATCGTCGTCAACCTGCAGCCACCCGCCGACCCGGTCTCCCTGCCCGACACCCGCTTCTGCGCGATCCCCATCGGCCGCCGCAGCTACGAAGGATGGGGGCGCGCCGAACCGACCGGACCGGACTCCGTGACCTGGCACATGCGCTACCGCCTCACCGAAGCGGGCGTCCCGATCCGGGAGCGGACCGTCGACTACCCCTGGTGGATCCTGACCGAGAGCGCCCTTCGCGCGGAGACCGCAGAAGCCGGACTCACCACCGAGCCGTTCGGCCGGACCGAAGAACGCCTCTACGTGATCTGCAAGCAGCCGACGCCGTAGCGGCGGCGGACAACGAGGACGAATCGCGACTCCGCTGGTAAGACGCCGCGAGGAGTCGACGCTGACGGGTAGCGGCAGATGCCGTCTCACCCGTCGGAGCCGTGTCGCGTGCCGCAGACCGAGGTGAGAGCCGGGCCGGGACATCGTGCCCGGCCAGGGGTCGGCCAGGCGAACCGTTCAAGGGGCTGCATGTCACACAGCAATGAAGAAATGATCACACTGACCAGTACCGAACAAGACGACGCATCCGACAGTTCACCGTCGACGACGACAAACGACACAGAGGAACTCGTCATCACGGAGAACAGTGAGGCCGGCATCTACGAGGCCGCACTGGGAGGCCGAACCGTCGCCGGCGTGGTCTACCGCCGAACGGACAACCACGTGACACTGCTGGCGACCTCTGTGTTCCCCGAGTATCGCGGCAGGCGGATCGCCGCCAGGCTCCTGAGCGGCGTTCTCGACAAGCTGCGAGCGCAAGGCGAGACCGTCACCGTCACCTGCCCGTTCGCGACAGCATTCATCAAGAGTCGTCCCGAGTACGCCGAAATGCTCAGGCAAACTCGCGACTGAGGCGGCTGCACTCCCCTCCTCACACAGACCGTGAGGAGGGGCAGCAGCGTCGGCTCCCCGCGGCCGGCGGTCGGGGCGGCGCTATCCAGAGGCCGGAAGTGCCGCCAGGAGCCGTCGACACGCCTGCTCACACCGGCGGCACACCTCGGCGCATACGCGGCAGTGCTCATGGTGAGCAGCGTGCAGCTCACACTCCTCGGCACACGCCGCGCAGGAGGCGAGGCAGGTCTCGACCGCCTCCCGGAGGACCGTCAGGTCAGCCGATGTGCGACGCGAGAGCACGGACGCCGTGGCGGCGCACACGTCGGAACAGTTCAGGTCGGTCTGCATGCACTTGACCAGCGAGGCGATGTCCGGCTCCGCCATGCACGCATCGGCGCACGCGACGCACGCCTGAAAGCAGGCGACGCACTCTTCGATGCACTCGTTCAACGCGTCGTCGAAGGCCGGCCGGGGACCCGGGTGGGCATCGGCCATCTGACTGACAACCAGGGGCATGGTGAGATCCTTCCGACGTGGCTTGGCCGGGCTTGTGCGGTCAACGCAACAGCCCCATACAACACAGCGGCGCCGGAGGCCGCCGATCTTACGCGCGCACCTTCCCCCGGCGGCCGCCCGTACGTACCAGGCGACACCGGAGACCTCATTGCCTCCGACCACCATTCAGGACTATAGAGTCCACTTACCCTGTAGGTTCACCCTTGCCGTGAGATCGCCGACCCCGACAGGAGCAACGGGATGACCGAGTCGACCATCACCAACCGGCGGGCCGACAGCTCGGCCAACGGCGCCCTGGCCGGGCTCGCCCGCCAGGGCGCCGACGCCTTCGGCTACAAGGCGAGCCTGCGCGTCGACCGGCGGCTCGCCCAGCTCCTGCGCCTGCGGGTCTCGCAGATCAACAACTGCACCTACTGCCTGGACCTCCACTACGAGGCAGCACGCGACGCCGGCATCCCCCGGCCGGTGATCGACACTCTGACCGCCTGGTGGGAGACGGACTTCCACGACGAGGCGGCCCGCGCGGCCCTCGCCTACACCGAGGCGCTCACCCGCGTGGCGGACGCCACCGCCGCCGACCGCTTCGGCGCCCGCCACGAGGCCCTCGCCGCGCACTTCCCGCCCGAAGAGATTCTCGAGATCATCGGGATCGTCATCAACATGAACGTCTGGACCCGGCTCAAGGTCGCCGAGGGCGCCACCCCCGGGCCCGCCGGGCAGACGATGCCGTGAACACCCGCCCGGACGGCCGAGCCGTTCCGCGGTCACCACGCGCGGCGATCCGCGTCCGAGCGGTGGTGGGGACCATGAAGTCCAGTCGTACGGGAATACAAACGCCCCGCGGAGTGTCTGGAGGGGTGTACGTGGAGCTTCCCCGCCACGCGGCCACGAAGGAAGGTCAGCATGAAGGCACGCAACTCACTCAAGTCGCTCAAGAACCGGCCGGGCTCACAGGTGGTGCGCCGGCAGGGCCGCGTCTACGTGATCAACAAGTTGAACCCCCGGTTCAAGGCCCGGCAGGGCTGAGAACCGGCTACCGGCACCCCGGCCGTACCCGTCCTGGTAGCGGCACCACCAGGGGTTCGGCCCCGGAGGCAACAACGAGGAAAGGCGGCGGAAGATGGCCCGTCATGACCTGCGCCCGATCATCAAGCTCCGCTCCACGGCCGGAACCGGCTACACGTACGTGACACAGAAGAGCCGGCGCAACGACCCCGACCGCATGGTCCTACGCAAGTACGACCCGGTTGCCGGCCGGCACGTCGACTTCCGCGAGGAGCGCTGAGCGCGGCGCCCGGAACAAGGTCGCGAAGTACGGGCCTCCGCCGTACTTCGCGACGGGGTACGGCCGGATCGCGTGTGCCTCGCCCGGCCCGACGCCTGACGCCTGACGGCGAGCCGCCACCGGCACCGGCGCCCAAAGCCAGAGAAGCGGTACAGGGGAGAGAAGGGATCGGCTCGGTTTGATCTCGCCAGGCAGCGCCCCGGACGAGGTGCAGGTGGTGCAGCTCCTCGTGTCGCCGGTGCACCGATTCTCCGGGCGGCCCGCCCGAGGCCCGTCGCCGGACCCCGACGGCGGGCTGGTGCGGCAGATCCAGGTACGCCGCCAGCTCGGAATCGTCGGCGACCGGTATTACGCCCGGCCGGCCCACCGGGACGCGGCAGTCACCCTCATGGCGGAGGAGAACCTGCCCACCGGCATCGACCCCGCTGTCGACCTCCGGCAGACGCGCCGGAACGTCCTGCTCCGGGGCGTCGACATCGACGCGTACATCGGCTGGGACGTAGAACTCGACACCGGCGACGGCCCCGTGGCGTTCGCCGTCAACCGCGCCGCTCGGCCGTGTGCGTGGATGGACGCGGTCATCGGCCCCGGGGCGCAGCGCGCACTGCGCGGGAAGGGTGGCGTGCGGTGCACGCCGCTGTCGGACGGTGTGCTTCGCGTCGGCGGAGCGGGCTTCCGCGTGATCGGGCCGCGCGAGCGGCGCTAGCGCGGCGAGGCCCGGCCGCACCGCCCGGTACGGGAGCCGCCCGCGCTGCCGCGCCGCCCGGATCGGGCCACGCCGCGTCCCGCGTCCGGCGCCCGGTCGGTCGCCGTCCTCAGACGCCGGGGCCGGTTGCTTCGGCGCCGCCGTCATGGCCGCGGGGCTCCCGTCCGGGCGGCTGGCGGGGCGGGGTCCGGTACGGCCGGCGTACGAGGGCGAGGCTGCGCGGGGCCTCGGTGGAGAGGGTGATCCGTTCGTCGAAGTGCCAGAGGTCCAGCGGCTCGCCGTCCAGCAGCGTGTAGGTCACGCGGGAGTGCTCGATCTCGACCCGGAGCCGGCGGCCCCTGGCCGCCAGCCTGAACGCCAGCCGGCTGATCGCCTCCGGCAGTCCGGGCGAGAAGCCGAGCGAGTCGCCTCGGGGACGCATGCCGCCGAACCCGGCGACCAGCGCCATCCAGCTCCCCCCGAGGGAGGCGATGTGCACGCCGTCACGCGTGTTCTTCTCCAGATCCTCCAGGTCGATGAGCGCCGCTTCGTGCAGGTACCGGTAGGCGAGGCCCAGGTGGCCGACCTCGGCGGCCACGACGGCCTGGCTGCTGGCCGACAGCGAGGAGTCGCGCACCGTCAGCGGCTCGTAGTAGTCGAAGTTCCGGGCCTTCTGATCGGCGTCGAAGAACTCCCCGCGGGTGTACATCGCCAGCACGAGGTCGGCCTGCTTGATCACCTGCTTGCGGTAGAGGTCGAAGTACGGGAAGTTCAGCAGCAGCGGGTACTGCTCCGGGGCGGTGCCGGCGAAGTCCCAGGGCT
This sequence comes from Streptomyces sp. MAR4 CNX-425, assembly GCF_048656465.1. Classification (NCBI taxonomy): domain Bacteria; kingdom Bacillati; phylum Actinomycetota; class Actinomycetes; order Kitasatosporales; family Streptomycetaceae; genus Streptomyces; species Streptomyces sp. MAR4 CNX-425. Next base: position 217,917 of record NZ_JBMDLF010000002.1, read on the forward strand.
CAAGGCGCGTGAAGCCCTCGTGCTGCTCGTGGACACGCAGTTCGCGGTTGTACGGCACGTGCACGGCGTCCGCGGCGTCCCGCCAGGCGGCCGCCTCCTCGTCGTCCACCCCGAGCCGGGCGGCACGGTCCGGGTGGCGGGCCGCGGCGTCCGCCGCGGCGGTGAGGTTCGCGGCCGCCATCAGGTTCGTGTAGGTGTTGTCGTTCTTGACCGCGGTGTACTCGTCCGGCCCGGTGACGCCGTCGATGTGGAAGCGCCCGCGGCGGTCGTGGTGTCCGAGGGACCGCCACATCCGCGCCGTCTCCACGAGCAGTTCCAGCCCGCAGTCCCGGTCGAAGTCGTCGTCGCCGGTGGCGGCGACGTAGCGTACGACCGCGTCCGCGATGTCGGCGTTCACGTGGAAGGCGGCGCTGCCGGCCGGCCAGTAGGCCGAGCACTCGGCGCCGTCGATCGTCCGCCACGGGAAGGCGGCGCCCTTCAGGCCGAGTTGGGCGGCCCTCTCCCGTGCGGCCGGGAGCGTCGACCGGCGCCAGCTCAGGGCCGCGCGCACGGCCGAGGGCTGGGTGTAGGTCAGCATCGGCAGCACGAAGCTCTCGGAGTCCCAGAAGGTGTGACCGTCGTACCCGGAGCCGGTCAGCCCTTTGGCGGGCAAGGCGCGCTCCTCCGCCCGGGCGCCGGCCTGCAGCACGTGGAACGCCGCGAAGCGCACCGCCTGCTGGATCTCCTCGTCCCCGTCGACCTCGACGTCCGCACGGGCCCAGAAGCCGTCGAGGTACCGGCGTTGCTCGGCTGCCAGCCCCCGCCACCCGGTGCTGTCGGCCCCGGCGAGGGCGGCGTCGACCTGATCGCGCAGGCTCGGCAGCGTCCGGGTCGCCGACCAGCCGTAGGCGACCAGCTTCTCCAGCCTGAGCCGCTGTCCCGCCCCGAGGACCGACGTCGCCGTCAGCCGGGCGAGGTCGTCGCTGCTCTCGCTGCGGAGCCGGGTGCCGTCCGGGCCGCTCACCGTGTGGCCGGCTGCCGCCGCCACCCGGAGCCCGCTTCTGCGGGTGCGGTGGAGCAGCCTCAGCCTGCCGCCCTCCGCCGCGTGTCCCAGGGACTCCAGCGGCGAGCGCAGCGCCTTGGCGGTGCGGGGGTCGCCTCCGGGCGGCGGGAGTTCCTCGTTCGCCACCAGCTCGGACTGCACCACGACGCGGATGTCGCACTCCAGCGGCTCCACCTCGTAGACGATCGCGGCGACGGACCGCTGGGCCAGGGACACCAGGCGGGAGGACCGCACCCTGACCCGGCGGCCGGCGGGCGACGTCCACTCGCAGGTGCGGTGCAGCAGCCCGGAGCGCAGGTCCAGCACCCGCTCGTGGGAGTGCAGCCGGCCGTAGCGCAGGTCGAAGGGCTCGTCGTCCACGAGCAGCCGGACGATCTTGCCGTTGGTGACGTTGACGATCGTCTGACCTGATTCGGGGTACCCGTAGCCCGCCTCGGCGTACGGCAGGTCGTGCAGCTCGTGGACGCCGTTGAGATAGCTGCCGGGCAGGCCGTGCGGCTCCCCTTCCTCCAGGTTGCCGCGCCAGCCGATGTGCCCGTTCGACAGGGCGAAGACCGACTCGCTCTGGGCGAGCAGGCCGAGGTCGAGTGCGGTCTCCCGGAGCACCCACGGCTCGACGGCGTAGCACCGGTGCTCGATCATGCCCGGTGCCGCCGCTCCGCGGTGCCGGAAAGCTCCGTCAGGTCCTTGACGACCACGTCGGCGCCGTGCGCGTACAGGGCGTCGGCCTGACCCGTCCGGTCGACGCCCACCACCCACCCGAAATGCCCCGACCGTCCAGCGTCCATGCCTGCCTGGGCGTCCTCGAAGACCGCGCACTCGGCGGGGCTCTGGCCCAGGTCGCGGGCCGCCGCCAGGAACGTGTCGGGGTGGGGCTTGCCCCGCAGGCCCCGGTTCGCGGCCACGACGCCGTCGATCCACGCGTCGAAGAGCGTCTCGGCGCGCGCCGCCCGCAACACCTCGCGGCAGTTGGCGCTGGAGGTGACGACGGCGGTGAGCAGCCCCCGGTCCCGCGCCGCCGTGAGGTAGGCGAGGGTGTCCCGGTAGACCTCGGCTCCCTGCGAGCTGATCCTGGCCTGGAACAGGTTGGTCTTCCAGCGGCCCAGGCCGTGCACGGTGTCCAGGCCCGGAGGATCGTCGGGGCTGCCGTCGGGCAGGTCGATGCCGCGCGAGGCCAGGAAGCACCGTACTCCGTCGGCCCTCGGGCGGCCGTCGACGAAGTCGCGGTAGTCCGAGTCCGCGTCGAACGGGCGGAGTTCCTCGCCGTCGCGCCGGCGCAGGAACGCGTCGAACGCCTCCTTCCACACCGCGGCGTGGACGGAGGCCGTGTCGGTGATGACGCCGTCGAGGTCGAAAAGACAGGTCCGAATCGCGGCTGGCAGGCCAAGTGTCACCCAGTCGTCTCCCTACACGAGTGCCGGACGCCGGTGGCGTGTCCGTCGAGCACCGCTACGCCATGTCCCGCTCGAACGCGCTGAGCTGCTCGTCGTTCCGGCCTCCCTCGGCTTCGTGCCGGGGGCGGGCGCCGGCGCCGGGGTGGACCTCGTCGAGGAGATCCAGATATGCCGGATGGTGGGCGATGAACTCACCCACGACCGGGCAGATGACGGTGATCTTCTTACCGCTCTCGCGGATCTCGTCCAGGACGCGGGCGACGAGTTCCGTCGCCACGCGGTGATTGCGGAACGCGTGGTCGACCCAGACCGAGAGCAGGACGACACGGCCGCCCACGAACCGGTACGTGAGTTCCGCGATCGCGTCGTCGCCGAGCTCCGCCACCCATCGGCCGTGCTCCACATCATTGCTGACATCGAGCTCCCAGCTGGACTCCAGCTCATCGGGACGCCTCTTGCCCAGGGCAGCGATGAGCGCGGCGTTGTTCTCTTCACGAGAGGCTTCTTCGGCCTCAAAACTGATCGTCACGGTCGTACTTTCTGTCGGCGGAGACGGTCGTCGCTCCCGGGTGAGCGGACCTTGAGCCCGACGACCCGCTCCGTCGCCACGATCGCCTTCATGCGGCGCCTCCCTGAATGCGGTGTGTAGCTGCGGGGCGCGCAGGGGTCACCGGGGTTAGTGACACGCGGCCTCGATGTCTTACCAGGCGCGTCGGCACGGAAAGGAGCGCGAATGGGTCATGAATCGCCCAACGCCTTGAATCTACTCACCCCAGGGCGAAGCCGCACGTCCGCCGCTGCTGAGACGCCCGACGCCTCCGCCGTAACAAGCACTGACAATTCCGTTCCCGGCGGGGGAGGTAAGACGGCAGGACGTGCTGACGCTGATCTGTAACGGTGTGCTGCCCGGTCGGCCGTCCCACTCAAGGAGCGCACGTGCTCCACGCTCCCGCCGGCGGCACAGACACCGCGGCCCGCTCCTGACGCGCGGCGCCGCGGATGGCCCGGACCTGCTCTTTCCCGTACCTGAGATCGAGATCACAGTGGGTCCTCAGGGACCGGGACCAAAACCGCTCGGTGCAGTGTTATCCCCGGTGGCGTCGTAGCCAGCGACGTCAGGAAAGGAGAAGATCGTGTCACACGGCTACAGCAAGACCCCCGAGGCCCTGAGCCGCCTCACCGACAGTCAGTTCCGAGTCACGCAGAAGGACGGAACCGAGCCCGCATTCCGCAACGAGTACTGGGACAACCACGAGGCCGGGATCTACGTGGACGTGGTGTCCGGCCAGCCGTTGTTCTCGTCCGTCGACAAGTACGACAGCGGCACCGGATGGCCGAGCTTCACCAGGCCGATCGCGGCCGACTCCGTTCGCACGGAGACGGACAGGTCGCTGGGGATGGCCCGCACCGAGGTACGGTCCACCGGGGCGGACAGCCACCTCGGCCATGTCTTCGATGACGGTCCGGCCGACGCCGGCGGCCGGCGGTACTGCATGAACTCGGCCGCGCTGCGCTTCATCCCGGTCTCCGAGCTGGAGGCGCAGGGCTACGGCCGGTACCGCTCGCTGTTCGAGACAGCCGACACCAGCGCAGAGGAGCACACACCGTGACCAGCGGAATACACGACACCGGACAGATCACCCGCAAGCCGGGCACGGAGACGGCCGTACTGGCCGGCGGGTGTTTCTGGGGCATGGAGGATCTCATCCGCCGGCAGCCGGGCGTGCTGGGGACGCGCGTCGGTTACACCGGCGGCAAGAACGATCACGCTACGTACCGCAACCACCCCGGCCACGCCGAGGCGGTCGAGATCGTCTTCGACCCGGCGCAGACGACCTACCGGGACATCCTGGCGTTCTTCTTCCAGATCCACGACCCGTCGACCCTGGACCGTCAGGGCAACGACATCGGCGCGAGCTACCGGTCGGCGATCTTCCCGCTCACGCCCGCGCAGGAGAAGGTCGCCCGCGACACGATCGCGGATGTCGATGCGTCGGGGCTGTGGCCGGACAAGGCGGTCACGACGATCGAGCCCGCGGGCCCGTTCTGGGAGGCCGAGCCCGAGCACCAGGACTATCTGATCCGGTACCCGGGCGGCTACACGTGCCACTTCCCCCGGGCGGGCTGGGTACTGCCCGCCCGCACCACCACCGACTGACAGCTCTCACCAACGGCGCGGGCGGACGGGCCGAGAGCTGGACACAAGAAAAGGACCTTGAGGTCCACTCCGAAAGCTGCTAGCCTGCGCGGCCAGTAATCTTGCCCCTGTGGCGGAACAAGCGCGCGACAAGAACGAATCCCGGCTGACCGAGCGCGGGCGGGCGACCCGAGAGCGCATTCTCCGGGTCGCCGCCGACATGATGCTCGTCAAGGGCGTCTCCTCCACGACCCTCGACGAGATCCGGGCGGCCAGCGGAACGAGCAAGTCCCAGCTCTACCGTCACTACCCCGACAAGGATGCGCTGGTGCGGGACGTCGTCGCGTTGCAGGCTGCCGAAGTGCTCGAACGCCACCACCAGCTGCTGCGACGGCTCAACTCCTTCCGCGGGCTGGAGCGCTGGCGGGACGCGGTGATCGAACGCAACGCGCTGCGGAACGGAGCGTACGGCTGCCCGCTCGGCTCCCTGGCGAGCGAGCTCGCCGATCAGGATGAGGAGGCGCGCCGGGTGATCGCCGCGCACTTCGGCACCTGGGAAGGGCTGCTGGAGGCCGGGCTCACGCGGATGAAGGACTCGGGAGTCCTCCGCGCGGACGCGGACGCCGCAGTCCTCGCCACCGGCCTGATGGCAGCTCTTCAGGGCGGCTACCTCCTTGCGCAGACAACCCTGGACGTCACGCCCATGAGGATCGCCCTCGACATGGCGATCGACCACGTCAGGACCTATGCTGCGCCCGCCGACGACGGCGTTCCGCCCCACGGGGGTTCCACCGGGCGCTGAGACCGCCCGGGACGGGGCGATGCCGCCCCGGCGCGGCCGGTCCGCCCGTCCCCGCGGACGTGCCGCCGTGCCGCGCGGCCTGGTCGCCGTCTCCTGGCGCCGGGACGTCACCGCCCCAAGAATGGGACTATTTAGTCCAGAAAAAATGACCGATCCGAGGTACGTTTGAGGGGTCCCCTACAGACGGCCACGCGGTGAAAGCGCCACAAGGATCCCCAGGACGGTGGGCACGATGCATCCGGGCGTGCAGTTCTCAGTGCTCGGGCCGGTCCGGCTGCACCGGCAGGGAGTCGAGGCCGGAGCCGGCCAGCCGAGGCAGTGCGCCGTACTCGCCTCGCTGCTGCTCAGGGCGGGCCGGCCGGTCAGCCTGTCGAAACTGGTGGAGGACGTGTGGGGTGACGAGGCTCCGGCGTCCGCCGTGGGTTCGGTGCGTACCTACGTCTACCGGCTCAGACAGGCGCTGGGGCAGCAGTGCGACAGCTCCGTGCGGCTGATCGACGGGGGGTACGTGCTGCGCATCCCACCGGACGCTCTGGACCTGAACAGGTTCAAGGAGACGGCGGCACGGGCGCGCCAGGCGCGCAGCGGTGGCGACCTGTCGTCCGCCGCCGGCCTGCTGGCCGAGGGGCTGGCGATGTGGAGGGGGGTGGCTCTGGCCGGGGTGCCGGGGCCGTTCGCCGACCAGCAGCGCAGCGTCCTCGGGGAGCTGCGCCTGGCCTGTGCCGAGGAGCAGCTGGCCTGCCAGGTGGAGCGGGAGCAGTACGCCGAGGCCGCCGCGGAGCTGTCCGCCCTGCTTGTCGAGCACCCGCTGCGCGAGCGCGTGTGCGGCCTGCTGATGACCGCGCTGTACGGCGCCGGCCGGCAGTCCGAGGCCCTGACGATCTATCACACGACCAGCCACCTGCTGCGTCAACGGCTCGGTGTCAGCCCGTCACCGGAACTGCAGCAGGTCCACGAAGCCATCCTGTCCGGACGCCTGCGGCTGCCCCACACCGCCGCCCGCCCGCACAGCGCGCGCCGCACGCCCCCGCTCCATGCCCCGGCGCAGCTTCCAGCCGCCCTGCCGAGCCTGGTCGGCCGGGACAGGGAGCAGGAGCAGGTGGAGCGCTTGGTCGACGAGGCCGGTGCGTCGTCCGCCGCAGTCATCTGCACGGTGGGCGGATTGGCGGGCGTCGGCAAGACAGCCTTCGCCACCACCGTCGCCCACCGTCTGGCGGACCGCTTCCCGGACGGTCAGCTCTTCGCCGATCTGCAGGGAGCGGGACCGCAGGCCACGCCCCGGGACCCCGCGCACGTGCTCGGGGACTTCCTGCACGCCTGGGGAGTCGGCCCCCGGGACATGCCCGAGACCGCACAGGCGCGGGGGCTGATGTTCCGCGGCCTGCTGGCCGACCGCCGCGTTCTCGTCGTGCTCGACAACGCGCGCAACACCGACCAGCTCACCCACCTCCTGCCCGGTGGGCACGGCTCCATGGCCCTCGTCACCAGCCGCATGCAGCTGCACGCGCTTGTCGCCGGCTACCAAGCGCTTCCCCTGACGCTCATGCCGCTGAGCCAGGCGGACGCCCGCAGCTTCCTCGCACGCCGACTCGGCCCGGCACGTACGGCTGCCGAACCCCACGCCGTCGACCGCATCATCGACCTGGCCGGACAGCTCCCCCTGGCCCTGGCCAACGTCGCCGCCCGCGCGGCTTACCGACCGCAGCTGCGCCTCGCCAGCCTCGCCGACGAGTACCAGGCACCGGGACTCCGCGCCCTGGACGTCTTCGCGAGCGACGAGGACCCCGCACTCGACGTCCGCGCCTCCCTCGCGCGCTCCTACCGCCTCCTCGATCCCGAGACCGCCGCGCTCTTCCGCGACCTCCGTGCCTGCCCGGACCCCATGTTCGCGGCGTCACAGGTCGCGAAGCTGACCGGACGACCCGAACCCGGAGTCCGCCAGGCCCTCTCCCGGCTCGCCAGAGCGCACCTCGTCTCGGAGGTCGGCCCCGGCCGCTACAGCTGGAACCGCCTGGTGGCCGCATACGCACGTGAGCAGGCCCGGCCGGCCGACGACCCGGCGTCTGGACAAGGCGTAGACGGCCGGTAGATCGAGCGCTGGTCGACTGGTGGCCGACCCGCACCAGAAGGCTCGTGAGACACGAGGCGGCCGACACCGGTCACAACGGCGGGGCGTGCGACGGGCAGCACCGGTGAAACCCGGCCCCGAGGGGTGGACGTGACAGCAATCCAGGAGAGCGAGCCGCTCAGCAAGCGCCCGCGGCCAGAGGGCACGGGCAGATCCGTGGTCGCGTGGCTGACGACGACCGACCACAAGAAGATCGGCTCCCTCTATCTGGGGACGTCGTTCGCCTTCTTCCTCCTGGGGGGCGTGTTCGCCCTCGTCATGCGAGCGGAACTGGCCCGGCCGGGCCTCCAGCTCATCTCGAACGAGCAGTACAACCAGGCTTTCACCGCGCACGGCACCATCATGCTGCTGCTCTTCGCGACCCCGCTGTTCGCCGGGTTCGCGAACTGGATCATGCCGCTCCAGATCGGGGCGCCGGACGTCGCCTTCCCCCGGCTGAACATGTTCGCCTACTGGCTCTACCTGTTCGGCTCGCTGATCGTCCTCTCCGGCTTCCTCACGCCCGGCGGCTCGGCGGCATGGGGCTGGACCGGCTACACCCCCCTGTCCGGCGCCGTGCGGTCGCCCGGCATCGGCGGCGACCTGTGGATCATGGGGCTCGCCCTGTCCGGGTTCGGGACGATCCTCGGGTCGGTCAACTTCATCACCACGATCATCTGCATGCGGGCCCCGGGGATGACCATGTTCCGCATGCCGATCTTCACCTGGAACGTCCTGCTCACGGGCGTACTGGTGCTCCTCGCCTTCCCCACGCTGGCCGCCGCCCTCCTCGCGCTGGAGGCGGACCGCAAGCTCGGCTCGCACATCTTCGACCCGGCCAACGGGGGCGCGCTCCTGTGGCAGCACCTGTTCTGGTTCTTCGGCCATCCCGAGGTGTACATCATCGCCCTGCCGTTCTTCGGCATCGTCTCCGAGATCCTGCCGGTGTTCAGCCGGAAGCCGATCTTCGGCTACATCGGTCTCGTCGCCGCCACGATCGCCATCGCCGGGCTCTCCCTGACCGTGTGGGCGCACCACATGTTCGTCACCGGCGGGGTGCTCCTCCCCTTCTTCTCCTTCATGTCGTTCCTCATCGCGGTCCCGACCGGCGTGAAGTTCTTCAACTGGATCGGCACCATGTGGAAGGGGTCGCTCTCGTTCGAGACCCCCATGCTGTACTCGGCGGGGTTCCTCGTCACCTTCCTCCTCGGGGGTCTCACCGGCGTACTGCTGGCTTCCCCGCCCCTGGACTTCCACGTATCCGACACCTACTTCGTCGTCGCGCACTTCCACTACACCCTGTTCGGCACCATCGTGTTCGCCATGTTCGCGGGCTTCTATTTCTGGTGGCCGAAGTTCACGGGAAAGATGCTCGACGAAAGGCTGGGGAAGATCCACTTCTGGACGCTCTTCATCGGATTCCAGTGCACCTTCCTGGTCCAGCACTGGCTCGGCACGGAGGGCATGCCCCGGCGTTACGCGGACTACCTGGCGGCCGACGGGTTCACGGTGCTGAATACGGTGTCGACGATCGGCGCGTTCCTGCTGGGCCTCTCGACACTTCCGTTCCTGTACAACGTGTGGAAGACCTCCCACGACGCGCCCCGGGTGACCAAGGACGACCCCTGGGGGTTCGGCAGGTCCCTGGAGTGGGCCACGGCCTGCCCTCCGCCCCGGCACAACTTCGTCGCGCTGCCCAGGATTCGCTCGGACGCCCCGGCCCTCGATCTCCACCGGCCCGAGATCCGGGATCCGGAGCTTCCCTCTCCCGGCCGACAGGCGGGCGCCGGCGGTCCGACGCCTTGAAGGTCCGTCCCACGGGAGGAGCAACCGACAACGCCGTGATCCCGCCGTACAGAGCTCGACCCGGCGCCGTAGAGGGCTTGTAGATCCGTCGTAGACCCTGGCGTGCCAACGTCGAGTGCATCACCGGAAGAGAGTCTTCGTTCACCACTCGGCCAAGGAGTGATTCGCGTGGCCACGGACTTCGAAGGAAAAAAGCTCGTCGTGATCGGCGGAGCCAGCGGCATGGGCCTCAAGACCGCCGAGAACGTGATCGCGAGGGGCGGCAGCGCGGTGATCATCGGCCGCCCCGGTCAGAAACTCGACGACGCCACGACCGGGCTGTCGCGCGCCGGCGACGCGTGGTCGATCGCGGCCGACCTGGCAAACCGGGACCAGGTCGCCGAGGCGCAGAAGCAGTTGGCGGAGGACCACCCCGACGCGACCCTCCTCGTCAACGCGGCGGGATTCTTCACGCCGAAACCCTTCCTCGACCACGAGGTCGCGGACTACGACGCCTATCACGACCTCAACAGGGCGGCCTTCTTCCTGATCCAGACCGCCGTCCGGGCCATGGTCGCCGGCGGCCGGGGCGGCGCCCTCGTGAACGTGGGCAGCATGTGGGCGCACCAGGCCATCGCGGCGACACCGTCGTCGGCCTACTCGATGGCCAAGGCCGGCCTGCACGCTCTCACGCACAACCTGGCCATGGAACTCGCGGGCGAGGGAATCCGGGTGAACGCCGTGGCTCCCGCCGTCACCAGGACGCCCCTGTTCGACAAGGTCTTTCCCGCCGACCAGCTGGACGGCGCGATGGAGCAGCTGGCCGGCCTGCACCCGCTCGGCCGTGTCGGCACCCCGCAGGACCTGGCCTCGGCGATCACCTTCCTCCTCTCCCCGGCCTCCGACTGGACCACGGGCGCCATCGTCAACGTCGACGGCGGATTCATGGCAGGCCGCAACTAGACGCAGCCCCCACGCCCTGCCCGGGACCGGCAGGTGACACCTGCCCCGGGCGGGACGGGCCCGGGAGCATCGGGCAGAGCCGACCACGTACGAGGAGCCCGCATGGCAGGCAAGCTGACAAGCGTGACCGACGAGACCTTCGAGGACGAGGTGCTCACGAGCGACAGGCCGGTGCTCGTCGACTTCTGGGCCGAATGGTGCGGGCCCTGCCGCCTGGTGGCACCGGTCCTTGAGGCACTCGCCACCGAGCACAGCGACAAGATCACCGTCGTCCAGCTGAACGTCGACGAGAGCCCTCGCACCGCTGGGAGGTACGGAGTCAGGTCCATCCCCACGCTCCACGTCTACCGGGACGGCAAGGTCGTCAAGACGGTCGTGGGGGCCAGGCCCAAGCACGTCCTGGAACAGGAGCTGCGGGAGTTCCTGAGGTGACCGAGCCCCCGGGGGCCACCCGCCGCCGTCGCGCCTGCTCGGACACGCCGGCGGGACGGACGTTTCAGGCCCGCTCCCGGGGGAGCTTCCAGCCCCTCCGGACAAACTGGCTCATGTGCGCGTCCGGATGGCGCCGGAGGTAGTTCTGGTGCTCGGGTTCCGCCTCCCAGAACGTGCCGGACGGAACGACCTCGGTGACCAGCTTCCCGGGCCACAGCCCGGACGTGTCACAGTCCGTGATCACCGCCTCGGCGGTGCATCGCTGCTCTTCGTCCAGGTAGAAGACGGCGGACCGGAAGGTCAGGCCGATGTCGTCGCCCTGCCGGTTCACCGTGGTGGGGTCGTGGATCTGGAAGAAGAACGCCAGAATGCTGACGTAGTCCGTCCCGGACGGGTCGTAGGCGACCTCGACCGCCTCCGCGTGGTTTCCGTGGTTCCGGTACGTCGGTGCCACCACGTCGCCGCCGGTGTAGCCGACACGGGTGCCCACGACACCCGGGAACGTGCGGAACAACTCCTGCATGCCCCAGAAGCACCCGCCCGCCAGCACGGCGTGCTCCTTTGCCGGTACCACCCTGTGCTCCCCCTTCCCTGTAGGACCCGATGCGGCCGAGGCCGTGGGACACGAGACGAGCCGCGAGGTCGCGGCCGCCGGACGGGGCCTCGGCGCTGCCGCGCCGGACCGCCGGCTCGACCCGTTAGCTGCCGCGGCCGCCGACTCCTTACGGCCGGGGGCGCGCGCGACTATGCCGGATAGACGCCTGGTCGACACCGGGCCGGTGGAATGGTCTCCTCCCGCCGAGCCGTCACCGGAGCGCCGGCATCGAGATCGCGGGACTCGGACGCCACGGAGGCCGGAATGACTTCACCCGACAACCAGCAGCCCTCCGGGGACGCGGGCGCTTCCAACCCGCTGCGCTCGCAGGAGGAGTACGACGAGGACGAGCTGGGCGAGGACGTCCTCGACCGGGGCTACTCGCCTGCCGACGCACCTCTCGCCGTCAACGACTGGGGCATCACCGCGAGAGAGGGCGCCTCGCACGAGGACCTCACGCATCGGCTCAGGCGCGAGGTGCCGGAAGCCGACGCGCCGGACGAGGGCGACGGGCTCGGCGACGTCATCGGCACGGACGGCGAGCTCATCGACGACCAGGTCGGTGACGAGCGTGCGGGACGCCTCGTCGGCTGGGACACGAACGTCGTCGCCGAGGGGTACGACGGCGACGACTACTGGGCCCGGGACGTCGGCATCGACAGCGGCGCCGCCTCCGCCGAGGAGGCGGCTGTCCACGTGGTCCCTGACACCCGGGAGGACCCTGAGTGACCAGCCGGCCGCCGGGCCGCGCGCGTCGTGACCGTCCACCACCTCCCCCTGCGGGAAACAGGAGGACGGTCATGTCGGATAGACGGCCGGTAGATGGTCTCGTGATGTGCTTGTCGGCACGAGACCGGCTGGAGATTGAGAGCCATGCACTCTGCGAATACCAGAAGGTATTGCTCGGCCCCGATGGAACGGCCCGGAGCCGGTGGCAGCGTTCCGGCGACAGAGTCCACGGACGAGCGAGGGCGACTCGACCCGGAGTCCGCCGCCTGGGTGGATGCGCTCAAGGACGGCCGCGGGCCGCGGTACGAGCACGCCTGCACGCAACTGCACGAACTGCTCGTGCGTATTGCCATGGACGAAGTGCTCCGCCGGGGCCCCCGTTACCGGATTGTCGGACCGGAGCTGAATGATCTCGCCCATCAGGCAGCCGCTGACGCGCTGATGCGCATCACGTACAAAATCCAGGAATTCCGAGGTGACGCCAGGTTCACCACGTGGGCGTACCGATTTGTCGTCCTGGAGGTGTCCAGCAAGCTGGGCCGTCACTTCTGGCGCGCCGCACATGCCCGGTTCGATTCCGACGAATGGGCCCAGGTGCCCGACCGGCCGGGCACCGACCCCGCCAGTCACTGGCAGGCTCAGGAGCTGGTCGAGGCCGTACGCGACGCGGTGGCGACGGCGCTGAGCGCCCGCCAGCGGCAGGTCTTCACCGCCGTCGTCAACGGGGTCTCCCTGGAAACGCTCGCCAGTGAGCTGGAGACGAACCGGAACGCGCTCTACAAGACGATGTTCGACGCTCGCCGAAAGCTCCGGGCCCGGCTGGTAGCCGGCGGACATCTCGGCGGCGCGGGCTGACGTGAGCCGCGGAGATCCGTGGCGCGAGCAGCGGTACCAGAACGGCCGGTGCCCCAGCCGCGGATCGTGCTCCTCATCGCCGGCGACTGCCGCCGGCCGGGCCGTCGCCGGGCGCAAGTCCCGCCACGGCGGGCGACGCGCCGGTACGGGCGCCCCTCACCGGGCTCTCTGCGCTGATCGGGCGGAATCCTCTGTGCCGCCGTCCTGCTGACCGGCGGCACCCGCGACGACGTCACCCGGCTGATCCCGCTGCCCGGTGCGCCCCCGCCGGTTGGTGGCCGGGTGGGCACGGTTTCCGTCGCCCGCGCATCCGCTGGGAACGGCGGGCCGGCATCCCCCGGGGCCTCCTCACCCGATACCCGCTCGGCACCGGGGATGTCGGCGGCCCCGGGCGTACGCGCCGGGGTGGTCGGCGATAAGTGTCAGCCAAGAAGGTCCCAAGGGTGACCGGCGACAATCCCGCCCACGGACCCGGCCCGGCGGTTCCGGGGATCGGTGTCTCCCCGAGCGGAAACGGAGATGAGCAAGGATGAGGCGGTTCACGAGGATGTCTGCGTAATGCACGGGATTCACCACCTGGACACCCTCCCCGTCGTCGAGCGCGATTACCAGTTACGCCTCCTGGACGTCGCCCTCGGCTCCTGCCGGAACGGCGCCGGCGGCATTGTCGTCGTCGAAGGGGGTTTCGGGACCGGGAAGACCTCTCTTCTCCGGGCTGTGCACGAGCGCGCTGCCGACGCCGGGTTCACGGTTCTCCGCGCGCGCAGCAGTGAGTTCGAGAGCGCATTTCCGTACGGGATCGTCCGGCAGTTGTTCGAGCCGTTTTTCGAGGCCGCCCCGGCCGAGGACCGCGCCGCGGCCGTCGACGGGCCCGCGGCACTCGCCTCGCCGCTCTTCGACCACCGGCATCCCATCGCGCACGGCGACATCGCGCGGCGGCAGCACGAGGCGCTGCTGCGCGGGCTGCACCGGATGCTCGTCAATATGGGCCGGCGCGGTCCCGTCCTGCTGCTCCTCGACGACCTGCACTGGGCGGACGCCGCGTCGCTGCGTTTTCTCCAGTACGTCGAGAACCGGCTCAAGCGCCTCCCCGTGCTGTGCGTCGCCACCGCCACCACCGCCGTCGGCTGCGGCGCGCATCCCGACCTCGCCGACGCGCTCCGCGGCGCATCCGCGGTGCGCTCCGTTCCCGTGGACGTCCTCAGCCGGAAGGCCGTGGCGGAGGTCCTCGGCGCGGTGTGGGGCGGGGAGCCGGACCCGGAGGTGGTGTACGCGGCCCGGGTGGTCACCGGCGGGAATCCCGGGCTGCTCCACGAACTCGCCACCGAACTGCGGCGCGCCCCGGGGGCAGGGGGGCCGTGGGGGCCGGGGCTGGTGGCCCGGGCCGCGCCCCGGCAGGTCGCCAGGGCCGTGCAGCGGTGGGTGGGGCACGTGCCGCAGGAGCACAGGGAAGGGGCCCGGCGCCTCACCGACGTGCTCGCCGTCGTGCGCGGTGCCGCCGGGCACGGTGTGCTCGCCGACGCCGCCGGGCTCAGCCCGCGGGAGGTCGGGGAGGTGGTCGCCGTGCTCACCGACATCGGCGTCGTCGAGCCCGGTGTCCCGCCCCGGTTCACCCATCCGATCGTGCGCAACGCCGTGTACGCGCACATGCCCCGCGCGTGCCGCTACCGCACGCACGCCGCCGTGGCGCAGGCGCTCGCGCGCGCCGGCGCCCCGCCGGAGAAGGTCGCCGAGCACCTGCTGCACCTCCCGCCCAGCCGCGACGACCGGCCCGCGGCGGCCCGCACCGCCGGCGCCGGCACGGACGCCGGTTTGGACGAGTCCACCGAACCGCCGCCCGCACGGCGCGCCTTCGCCGCGCTGCTCGACGGCGCGCCCGCGGCCGACGTGCGGCGGCTGGCGGAGGAGGCGCTCCGGCGCGGCGCGCACAGCGATGCGGCGCGGGGCGATGCGGCGCGGGGCGACGCGCTCGCCCCCGGCCTGATCGCGCTGTGCCTGTCCTGCTGCGGGCGCCTCCCGGAGGCCGCGGCCGTCCTCGACGACGCCGTTCGGCGCGCCGAGGCGCTGGGGCTGGTGCCGGCCGCCCGCGACCTGCGGTCCCTGCGGGCGTTCGTCCAGCTCCGCCGCGGCATGCTGGCCGCGGCGGACACCGACGCGACGGCCGCGCTCAGCGGCTCCGACCCGGACGACGCGGCCGTCCTCGGCCGGCCCTTCGCCGTCTACACCCTCACCGAGGTGCTGCTCCTGCGGAACCAGACCAGCGCCGCGGCCGCCGCGTTCGCCCGGCACGGCACGCCGGGCGGCGGCGCGCACGCCGGACACCGGGCGCTGTCCCTGCCGCTGACGGCGGCCCGCGGGCGGCTGCGCCTCGCCCGCGGCGACACCGCGGCGGGCGCCCTCGACCTGCTGGCGGTCCACGAGTCGCTGGCCGCACACGGGGTCCGCTCCCCCGCGTTCGACTCGGGGGTACGGGCCGTGCGGGCGCTCACCGCGCTCGGCCGGGTCGGCGAGGCCCGTGCCCTCGCCGCGGAACGGCTGCGCGCCGCGCGCGCGTTCGGCGAACCCCGGGCGCTGGCGTGCGCCCTGGCTGCCCGCGCGGCCGCGCTGGGCGGCGCCCCGGCGCTCACGCTGCTGGCCGAGGCGGTGGAGCAGGTCGCGGGCACCGGCGCGGTCGTCGACGAGTGCGAGATCCGGGTGCGGCTCGGTGCCGGGCTCCGGGCGGCCGGCCGTGCCGCGCAGGCCCGCCGCACGCTGGGCGACGCCATCGAGGCCGCCGACTCCGCGGGCCTGGCCGCGCTCGGCAAGGAGGCCCGGCGGGAGTTGTCCGCGATGGGCGTGCGCGTGCGCCGCGCCGCGCGCACCGGCGTCGCGGGGCTGACGCCGCGCGAGCACCGCGTCTCGCTGCTGGCGGTGGAGGGGAAGAGCAACCGGCAGATCGCCCGCATCCTCTTCGTCACGGTGAAGACGGTCGAGTGGCATCTGAGCCAGGTCTACCGGAAGCTCGGGATCGCCTCGCGACGGGAACTCGGCGCCGCCCTGGCCGGCGACTGACGGAGTACGCCGCTCCCCCTCAGGCGACGCCGACGCGCTGCCGGGCAAGCGCCTTCGGCAACTCGTGCCGGGACGTGATGCCCAGCTTCCGGTAGGCCCGGCTGAGGTGCCATTCCACGGTCTTCACCGTGACGAAGAGGGTCTGCGCGATGTCCCGGTTGCGGATGCCCTCCGCCGCCAGGCCCGCCACCCGCCGTTCCTGGGAGGTGAGGGCACCCGCGCCGGCCTCGGTGACGCGGACCCGGACGCCCATCGCCGACAGCTCGGCCCTGGCGGCCGTCACCAGCCCCCACGCCCCGCAGCCCCGGGCCACGGCCAGCGCGCTGTTCAGGGTCCGCCGGGCGCGCGTCCAGCGCTCACACCGGCGCAGCCCCGCCCCGAGATCGACGAGCACGGTGGCGTGGTCGAGCCGGGCCTCGGAGCCGGCGAGCATCTCGGCGGCCTCCTCCAGGTACCGCACCGCCGAGCCGGGCGCCGCCATCAGGCCGCGGGCGCGGAGCCCGGCGGCGGTCACCCGCCGGCCGGCGAAGGCCCGTACGCGCGGCAGCGCGCCCTCGGTCAGGGCACGGGCCGCTTCCGTGCGGCCCGCCCGGTCGAGCAGGACGGCGGCGTCCAGGGTCTGCAGGAGGGTGGCGTCGCGCAGACCCCAGTCCTCCATGAGCCGGCACCCGTGGAGGGTGTCCTCGACGGCGGTGTCGGTGTCGCCGAGGGCGCCGTGCAGCCGGGCGCGGGCGAACAGCACGGGCGCGTAGATCACCGACCGCCGCGTCGACGCGCTGAAGTCGTGGGTGCGTACGACGGCCGCCGCCGCGTCGAGCTCGTGGCGCGAGGTCAGCACGCAGGTCAGCGCAGCGACGGCGAACACCGCCAGGGGGCTGCGCAGTCCGGCGCCGTCGGCCCGGTGAAGCACGTGGCGCGCGTCCGTCTCCGCCTCGGCCAGCCGGCCGCGCTGGTACCGGACCCAGGCGCGCACGGCGCGGTAGGAGTCGGCGGCGATCGACGCGCCGGTGCACTCCGCGTCCGCGAGCGCGTGGGTGAGCAGGCGCTCCGCGTCTCCCAGCAGGTCGCAGCAGGCGAGGACGGCGGCGACCCGGCACCAGAGCTGCGCGGACACCTCGTGGTCGTACGACCCGGGGCCGTCGGCAAACACCTCGGCGAGGGCCTTCTCGGTCAGCTCGCCGATCCGGGCCGCGGGCTCCCCGCGGCCCAGGGCCGCGACCGGTTCGTCGAGGGCGAGGAGCCGGGCGACGCGGGGGGCCACGGTGTCGGCGCCGGCCATCTCGCTCAGCCGCCGCGTGGCGATGGGCCGCAGGTGGGCCGCCTGTCGCGCGGTGACGACGAGCGCGATGTCGAGCCGGCCGCCGAGGGTTTCGTCGAGGTCGCCGACCTCGTTGCGCAGCTGCTGGAGAAGGGAGACGGCTTCCTCCACCCGGTCGGCGGCGACGAGTCCCTGCGCGAGGCCGGGCCCGATAGTGCCGCGCTCCACGGGATCTGTGCTCAGCTCCATCGCCTGACCGAGGTGGTCCACGGCGGCGGCCATGCGGGCGCGCAGCTCGGCGCGGCCGAGTTCGGTGAGGACGGTGACTTCGTCGCCGGGTGCGGGCGGCTCCTGGGTGGCGCGGGTCAGGTACGTCACGGCGGCGGTCGGCCGGTCGTCGGCGACCGCCTTGCGGGCGGCCCGGCGCAGCAGGGAGACGACCTCGCGGTTGCCGGTGACGTCGGCGTGGAGCAGGTGCCGGGCGGTCTCGTCCACGGGGGCGGCGGCCGCGGCGAGGACGTGCGCGGCGCGGGCATGGAGCGCGTTCCGCCGGGTGGCCGGCAGGCCGTGGTACAGCGCGGTCCGGACGACGGGGTAGAGGAAGCGGGGCGGCAGGCCGGGCCGGAGCAGCCCGCCGTCCACGAGCGCGCCCAGCGCGCCGGCGACGGCCCCCGGGTCGATGCCCGCGACCCCGCCGGCGTACGTGAGGCCGGGTTCGGTCCCCAGCACGGCCATGGCCTCGACCAGGGCGACGGCGGGCGCCGGCAGCGCTCGCAGCCGGCGCCGCAGGCCGTGCACGACCCGGGGCGGGGCGAGTCCGGGCACGAGGGCCGCGGGCGGCGGACCGCCGTCCGGCGGGGCGGCGGCGGCCAGTTCGTCGATCAGCTCGCGGAGGAAGAAGGGGGTGCCGCCGGTCGCCTGGTGGCACGCGTCCACCAGCGCGGAGCCGGCCCCGTCGCCCAGCCGTCCGCCGAGCCAGGCTCTGACGCCCGCCGGGCTGAGCGGAGCGAGGCGGATCAGCTCCGCCGCCGGCAGGCTGACGACGGCGTGGGCGCCGCTGAGCCAGGGCCCCTTCTGCGCGGGGTCCGTGGTGACGCCGAGCAGGATCGGCCGGCCGTCCAGCCGGGTGGCGAGGTAGTGCAGGAAGCGGAGCGAGGGGGTGTCGCCCCACCAGGCGTCGTCGAGCAGCAGCGTGAGGGGCCGGCGTTCCGCGAGGTGGGCGCACATCCAGGAGAGGCCGTTCAGGAGTACGTGCTGCCGGTCGCCGGAGGAGAGCGCGGGCTCCCGGCCCACGGGGGTGTCCTGGGGCCCGTACTCGAAGAGCCGGAGCGCGGGGCGCGCCGGGCCCCGGAACACCCGGCGCCGCTCCTCGGGGGCCGCGGTGGCCAGCCAGCCCTCGAAGAGCTGGCGCACGACGCCGTACGGGAATCCCCCCTCCGACTCGGCGCTCCTGGCCTGGAGGACGCGGCAGCCCGCCGTCTCCGACCGGCGCCGCAGGGCGGTGAGCAGGGCGGTCTTGCCCATGCCCGGGGCGCCTTCGACCAGGAGCAGGTGGCCCGCTCCGCGCCGGCTTCGGGTGACCGCGCTGTCGAGGACCGCGAGTTCGTGGTCCCGCTCGATCAACGGCACGTCTGCTGCACGCATGGAGTCCTTCCCCCCGTCGGTGACGCGTTCGTCGGTGCGGTCAGCCGGGCCCCCGGCTCGTCAGTCGCCCTCCACGGCCTTGTCGATGAGGGCGAGCAGGTCGTCGTCCACGAGCGGCACGTGTTCGGCTTCTCCCCCGCCGCCCCGGTCGTCGGGGCCGGTCGCGGTCTGCTCGGGGCCGGGCGGGAACAGCTCCGCGTGCAGGCGGTCCGCCAGTTCGGCGGGGGTGGGGTGCCGGAACACCACCGTGCTCGGCAGCCGCACGCCCGCCGCGGTGGTGAGCCGGTTGCGCAGCTCGACCGCGGTGAGGGAGTCGAATCCCAGCTCCCGGAAGGAGCGGTCCGGGACGATCTCCTGGGCGGTGCCGTGCCGCAGGACCGTGGCCGCCTGCGACCGGACCAGACCCAGCAGTGCCCGCCGCCGCTCCTCGGGCGGCGTCGCGGCCAGTTGGCGGGCCAGGGTGCCGTCGTCGGCGCCCGGCTCCCCCGCCGCCGGGCCGCCGGCCGCGGCCCGCGGCCTGACCGTGCCGACCAGGTCCCGGAACAGGGCCGGCAGTTCGCCGGCGGCGGCCTGCCGGCGCAGCCCCGGGAGGTCGAGCCGGGCGGCGACCTGGACCGGTTCGCCGCCGGTCAGCGCCGCGTCGAAGAGCGCGAGCCCGTCGGCGGAGTCGAGCGGCGCGACGCCGGCGCCGGCGAGCCGGTCGAGGTCGCGTTCCGCGAGGTGCCCGGTCATGCCGCCGGCCTCCCGCCACAGGCCCCAGGCGAGGGAGACGGCGGGCAGCCCGCGGTGCCGGCGGTGCCGGGCGAGGGCGTCCAGGGTGGCGTTCGCCGCGGCGTAGTTGGCCTGGCCGGCGGTGCCCAGCAGCCCGGCGACGGAGGAGAACAGCACGAAGGCGTCCAGGTCGAGGCCCGCGGTCAGTTCGTCGAGGTGCTGCGCGGCCCGGGTCTTCGCGTGCAGCACCCGCGCCAGCCGCGCGGGCGTGAGGCTTTCCACAACGGCGTCGTCCAGCGTCCCGGCGGCGTGGATCACCGCGCCCAGCGGCCGCCCGGCCGGGACGGCCGCGAGCAGTTCGCGCAGTGCCCGGCGGTCGCCGACGTCGCAGGCCGCCGTCTCGACCCGGGCGCCGAGGCCGGCGAGTTCGGCGGCGAACTCCTCCGCGCCGTCCGCGCCGGGGCCGCGGCGGCTGGTGAGCAGCAGGTGCCGGATCCCGTGCCGGGTCACCAGGTGGCGGGCGAGCAGACGGCCGAGCGTGCCCGTACCGCCGGTGACGAGGACCGTTTTGTCCGGGTCGAGGCGGCGGGGCAGGGTGAGCACGAACTTGCCGAGGTGACCGGCGTCCTTCAGCGTCTCGAACGCCTCCGGGGCCTCCCGGACGTCCCACGAGGTGATCGGCGGCGGTGGCAGCGTACCGGCGGCGAAGAGGCCGGCGAGGCGGCGCAGGGCTTCCCCGACCCGGCCGGGGTCCTCGGCCAGCAGGTCGAACGGGCGGTAGCCGACGCCGGGGCGGTCCGCGGCCACGGCGGCGGCGTCGCGGACGTCGGTCTTGCCCATCTCGACGAACCGGCCGCCGCGGGGCAGCAGGTCGAGCGACGCGTCGGTGAACTCGCCGGCGAGGGTGTGGAGGACGACGTCCATCCCCTCGCCGCCGGTGGCGTCCCGGAACCGCTGCCGGAACTCCAGGTCGCGGCTGGAGGCGATGTGGTCGTCGGCGAGCCCGAGGCGGCGCAGCAGGTGCTGCTTGGCCGGGGCGGCGGTGGCGAACACCTCGGCGCCCACGTGGCGGGCGACGTGCAGCGCCGCCAGCCCGAGCCCGCCGGTGGCGGCGTGGATGAGGACCCGCTCGCCGCGGGCGAGGCCGGCCCCGTCGACCAGGCCCAGCCAGGCGGTGAGGTACGCGACGGGCACGGCCGCGCCCTGCGCGAACGTCCAGCCCGGGGGCATCCGCACCAGGGTGCGGGCGTCGGCCACGGCGACGGGGCCCAGGGCGCCCGGGATCAGGCCCAGCACGCGGTCGCCGACGGCCGGTTCGGTCACGCCGGGCCCGACGGCGGTGACCGTACCCGCGCCCTCTACGCCCATGTCCGCCCGGCCGGGGTACATGTCGAGGCCGATCAGCACGTCGCGGAAGTTGAGGCCCGCGGCTCCCACGGCGACGCGGACATGACCCGGGGGCGGCGGTCCGGCCGCGGCGGGGGCGGGGAGTGCCGCGAGGCTGTCGAGCGTCCCGCGGGGGGCGGCGTCGATCCGCCAGGGGTCGCCGGCCGGCGGGACCGGGAGCCGGCGGGCGGGGTTCTCCAGCCGCGGGACTCGGACCTGTTCCGCGACCACGCGGATCTCGGGCTCGTCCAGGGACGCGAGGGCGGCGGCCGTGGTCCGGTACCCGGGGTCGTCGGTGACGTGCGCGAGCGCGAAACGGCCCGGGTGTTCGGTACGGGCCGTGCGTACGAGCCCCGCGACGGCGGCCTGCGCCGGGCCCTCGCCGGTGACGGCGACGGCGAGCCGGGAGTCGGCGAAGCGCTCGTCGGCCAGCCACTCCTGGACGAGGCGGAGCGCCCGGGCGGCGGCGTCCTCCGCGGTGCCGGTGGCGGGTAGGGGGGCGATCACGGTGGCGGGGACGGGGTCGGCGAGTGCGGAGAGGCCGGCGGCGGGTGTGTCCAGGACGTACGGGGGCGTACCGCTCCCCGCCCCGGCGGGCGGCGCCGCGGGCGCAGCGGGAGGCGCCGCGGGCCGCCAGCCGATCCGGTACAGCCGCCCCGCGCCGTCCGCCCGGGCGGTGTCGTCCGCGGCGGTGCTCTCCCGGAGCGTCAGGGACTCGACGGCCGCCAGCGGGCGGCCGGCGGCGTCCGCCACGTGCAGGGCGACGGCCCCCTCCCCGTCCGGGACGATACGCACGCGCGCCGCCGTGGCGCCGGTGGCGAACAGCTCCACCCCGCTCCAGGCGAACGGCAGCGCCGGGCGGCCGGCCCGCCCCGCGGCCCGGCCGGGGAGCGCGGCGTGCAGGCAGGCGTCGAGCAGCGCGGGGTGGATGCCGTAGCCGACGGCGCCGGACGGGTCTTCGGCCGGGAGCGCGACCTCGGCGAACACCTCGCCGTCCCGCCGCCACGCCGCCGACAGGCCGCGGAAGGCCGGGCCGTACGCGTAGCCGAGCGCCGCCAGCTCCGCGTACAGCGCGTCGGCGGTCAGCGGCTCGGCGCCGGCGGGCGGCCATTCGGTGCGTACGGAACCGCCGTGGGCCCCGCGCGCCGGGGCGAGGACCCCCGTGGCGAGGCGGGTCCACGGCTGTCCGGGCGCGGCGCCGGCCGGGCGTGCGTGGACCGCGACGGGGCGGCGGGGCTGCGGGGCGGCGCCGCCCTCCGGGGCGCGTACCGCGATCTGGAGCTGGACCGGGTCCCGCTCGGGGAGGTGGAGCGGGGCGTGCAGGATCAGTTCCTCCAGCCGCCCGCAGCCGGCTTCCTCGCCCGCGCGGAGGACCAGTTCGACCAGCGCGGCGCCGGGCAGCAGCACGCTGCCGGAGACGACGTGGTCGGCGAGCCAGGGCGCGGTGCGGCGGGACAGCGAGGCCGTGAGCAGGGCGCCGTCGGCGTCGGCGAGCTGGGTGACGGAGCGGGCCAGGGGGTGGTCGCCGGTGTCGGCGGCGGGCGCGGGGGCGGTCATCCAGTAGCGGCGGCGCTCGAAGGCGTACGTCGGGAGGTCCACCGCGCGGGCGCCGGGGAAGGCGGGGGCCCAGTCGACGGCGGCGCCGTGCACGTGGGCCTCGGCGAGCGAGGTGAGGAAGCGTTCGGACCCGCCGTCGCCGCGGCGCAGGGAACCGACGGCGACCGCGTCCTCCTCGGCGGTCTCCTGGACGCCCATGGTGAGCACGGGGTGGGCGCTGGTCTCGATGAACATGCGGTGGCCGCGGCCGAGCAGGTTCCGTACGGCGTCGGAGAACCGCACCGTGGCCCGCAGGTTGCGCACCCAGTAACCGGCGTCCAGCTCCCGGCCGTCCAGCATCTCGCCGGTGACCGTCGAGCAGAACGGCACGGCGGCCGGGCGCGTACGGACCTCGCCCAGCACCTCCGTCAGCTCCGCCGCGACGGCGTCGACCTGGGCGGAGTGGGAGGCGTAGTCGACGTTGGTGCGGCGCACCCGGATCCGCTCGGCCGCCAGCGCGGCCGTCAGCTCCTCCAGGGCCGCCACCGGCCCGCTGACGACCGTGGCCGCGGGGCCGTTCACCGCCGCCACGCACAGCCCGCCGCCCAGGGCGTCGAGCCGCTCCCGTACCGCGTCGTGCGGCAGCGCCACCGACGCCATCCCACCGCCGCCGGCCAGCCGCCGGGCGATCACGCGGCTGCGCAGCGCGGCCACCCGGGCGCCGTCCTCCAGGCTCAACGCCCCTGCCACCACGGCCGCCGCGATCTCCCCCTGCGAATGCCCCACGACCGCCGCCGGCACCACCCCGTACGACTCCCACAACCGCGCCAGCGACACCATCACCGCCCACAACGCCGGCTGCACCACATCCCCACGGCCCAGATCCCCCCGCAGATCCTCCACCAGCGAACGCCCCGTCCACGGAGCCAGCGCCTCCCCGCACTCCTCCAGCGCCCCCGCGAACACCCCCGACTCCCCGTACAACTCCAGCGCCATCCCCCGCCACTGCGACCCCTGCCCCGGGAACACGAACACCGGCCCGGCGCCGACCCCCGTGGCCCGGCCCGTGACGAGGCGCGCGGCGGGCTCCCCGGCGGCCAGCGCGGCCAGGCCCTCCGCCAGGTCGTCGGCGTTCGTGCCGACGGCCACGGCCCGGTGCTCCAGCGCCGCCCGGGTGGCGGCGAGCGACCAGCCGACGTCCGCCGCGGCGTGCTCGGGGTGCGCCCCGGTAAAGTCGCGCAGCCGCCCGGCCTGGGCGGCCAGCCCGCCGGGGGTGTGTCCGGATACGGGCCACGCCAGCACCGCCGGCTCCGTACGCACCTCGGCGGGCTCGGCGGGCTCGTCCGCGTGCTCCACGATCACGTGCGCGTTGGTGCCGCTGATGCCGAACGACGAGACCCCGGCCCGCCGCGCCCGGCCCCGGCCGGGCCAGGCACGCGCCTCGGCCAGCAGGGACACCGCGCCGGACGCCCAGTCGACGTGCGGGGACGGCTCGTCGGCGTGGAGCGTGCGCGGCAGCACGCCGTGCCGCATCGCCATCACCATCTTGATCACGCCGCCCACGCCCGCGGCGGCCTGGGCGTGGCCGATGTTGGACTTCAGCGACCCCAGGTACAGCGGCTCGCCGGGGCCGCGGCCCTGCCCGTACGTCGCCAGCAGGGCGTGCGCCTCGATCGGGTCGCCGAGGCTGGTGCCCGTGCCGTGCGCTTCGACGGCGTCCACGTCCGCCGCCGTCAGCCCGGCCGCGGCCAGGGCGCGGCGGATGACCTGCTCCTGGGCGGGGCCGTGGGGTGCGGTCAGCCCGTTGGACGCGCCGTCCTGGTTGACCGCGGAGCCGCGCAGCAGGGCGAGGACGCGGTGCCCGTTGCGGCGGGCGTGCGACAGCCGCTCCAGGACGAGCACGCCCGCGCCCTCCGCCCAGCTCGTGCCGTCGGCGTCGGCCCCGAACGCCTTGCAGCGGCCGTCGGCGGAGAGGCCGCCCTGGCGGTCGAACTCCAGGAACATGCCCGGGTTGGCCATGACGGCCACCCCGCCGGCGAGGGCGAGGGAGCAGTCCCCCTGGCGCAGCGACTGGGCGGCGAGGTGGAGGGAGACCAGGGACGAGGAGCAGGCGGTGTCGACGGTCAGCGCCGGGCCGTGCAGGCCGAGCGTGTACGCCACGCGTCCGGACAGCACGCTCGGGGTGTCGCCGGTGAGGATCTGCCCCTCGAAGCCCTCCGGCGCCCGGTCGAGGCGGGCGCCGTACTCCTGGGCCATGGCGCCGGCGAACACGCCGGTGGTGGTGCCCCGCAGCGTCGCCGGGACGATTCCGGCCCGTTCGACCGCCTCCCAGCAGACCTCCAGCAGCACGCGCTGCTGCGGGTCCATGGTCAGCGCCTCGCGCGGGGAGATCCCGAAGAACCCGGCGTCGAACTCGGTGGCGCCGTCGAGGAAGCCGCCCCGCCAGGCGCGGGAAGCGGCGCCGTCGTCCCAGCCGCGGTCGGCCGGGAAGCCGGTGATCGCGTCAGTGCCGTCCGCGACGAGCCGCCACAGGTCCTCGGGCGAGCGGACGCCGCCGGGGTAGCGGCAGGCCATGCCGACGACCGCGATCGGGTCGTCGCCGTCGCCGTCGGGGCGGCCGTCGGTCCGCGCCGGTGCGGACGGCCGCGTCGGCCGGGCGCGCAGCCGCTCGGCGAGCGCGGCGGGGGTGGGGAAGGAGAAGAGGATGTCGGACGGCAGCCGCTGCCCGGTGGCGGCGGCGAGGCGGTCGCGCAGTTCGACGGACATGTGCGAGTCGAAGCCCGCGTCCTTGAACGTCGTGCGCTCGGCGACGCGTGCGGGGTCGGCGTAGCCGAGGACGGCCGCCGTGTGGCCGCGTACGACGTCGAGCAGCGGCCGGTCCTGCCGGTCGGCGGCGACGGGCTCCCGCGCCTCGGGGATCACCGGTTCCGCCGCGGCGCTCTCCTCGCCGTCTCCGGCGGGCAGCCAGTGGCGGGTGCGCTGGAACGGGTAGGTGGGCAGCGGGACGCGCCGGGCGCCGAGACCGGCGTACGCGGCCTCCCAGGTGACGGCCGCTCCCCGCGTCCACGCCTGCGCGGCGCCGGTGAGGAACCCCCGCCGGCCGCCGTCGCCGCGCCGGAGGCTGCCGACGGCGGCGGCTTCGACGCCGAGCGCGTCGGCTGTCGCGGAGACGGCGGTGCTCAGCACGGGGTGCGGGCTGGTCTCGATGAACAGCCGGTGGCCGCGGCCGAGCAGGTTCGCCACGGCGTCGGAGAACCGCACCGGGTGCCGCAGGTTGCGCACCCAGTAGCCGGCGTCCAGCTCCCGGCCGTCCAGCATCTCGCCGGTGACCGTCGAGCAGAACGGCACGCCCGCCGGGCGCGTACGGACCTCGCCCAGGACGTCGAGGAGTTCCGGCACCACGGCGTCGACCTGGGCGGAGTGGGAGGCGTAGTCGATGTCGACGCGGCGCACCCGGATCTGCCGGGCCGCCAGCACCGCGGTCAGCTTCTCCAGGGCGGCCGGCGGCCCGCTGACGACGGTGGCCGCCGGGCCGTTCACCGCCCCCACGCACAGCGCGCCGTCCACCGTGCCCAGCAGGTCCCGCACGTCGTCCGCCGGGAGCGCCACCGACACCAGCCCGCCCTGCCCGGCCAGCCCGCGCGCGATGACCTGGCTGCGCTGCGCCGCGACCCGGGCGCCGTCCTCCAGGCTCAACGCGCCCGCGACGACGGCCGCCGCGATCTCCCCCTGCGAATGCCCCACGACCGCCGCCGGCACCACCCCGTACGACTCCCACAACCGCGCCAGCGACACCATCACCGCCCACAACGCCGGCTGCACCACATCCCCACGACTCAGATCCCCCCGCAGATCCTCCACCAGCGAACGCCCCGTCCACGGAGCCAGCGCCTCCGCGCACTCCTCCAGCGCCCCCGCGAACACCCCCGACTCCCCGTACAACTCCAGCGCCATCCCCCGCCACTGCGACCCCTGCCCGGGGAAGACGAACACCGGCCCCGCGCCCGGGAGGACGACGCCCTGCACGACGCCGGGGGCGGGCTCTCCCTCCGACAGGCTCGCGGCCCCCGCGCGCAGACGGTCCTCGCCGGCCGCGAGGACGACGGCGCGGTGGTCGAACCCCGCGCGGGTGGTGGCCAGGGACAGGCCGACGTCCTCGGGCGTACGCCCCGGGCGCGCGCCCAGGTCGTGCAGGAGCCGGGCCGGCTGCGCGCGCAGGGCGGCGGGGCCGCGCCCGGAGAACACCCAGGGCAGCGCCGGCGCCTCCGCGCCCGCCGCGCGCGGGCCCGCCGCCCGCGAGCCGCCGGACGCCGGCGGCTCCGGCTCCGGCTCCGCCACGACGACATGGCAGTTGGTGCCGCCGAGGCCGAACGAGGACACGCCCGCCACCAGCGGCCGCTCCGGGCGCGGCCAGCCCCCGCGGGTCGCCTGCACCCGCAGGTTGAGCCGGTCCAGCGGGATGGCCGGGTGCGGGGTGACGTAGTGGAGGCTGGGCGGCAGTTCGCGGCCGCGGACGCTCAGCGCCACCTTGAGCAGGCCGACGATGCCCGCCGCGCCCTCCAGGTGACCGACGTTGGTCTTGACCGAGCCGACCGGGACCGGGTCGCCCGCGGGCCGCGCGGCGCCGACCACCGCGCCGAGCGCCGCCGCCTCGACGGGGTCCCCGGCGGGGGTGCCGGTGCCGTGCAGCTCGACGAACTGGACGTCGCCGGGGTCGGTCCCCGCCCGCCGGTACGCCAGCCGCAGCACCTCCTCCTGGGTGCGGCGGCGCGGCGTCCCGAGGGAGTCGCCGCCACCGTCGTTGTTCACGGCGCTGCCGCGGATCACGCAGGTGACCGGGTCGCCGTCGGCGAGGGCCCGGGCGAGCGGCTTGAGGACGACCACCGCGCCGCCCTCGCCGCGGACGTAGCCGTCGGCGGCGGCGTCGAAGGTGCGGCAGCGCCCGGAGGCGGACAGCGCGCCCATCCGTTCGGAGGTGGCGGTGGACCCGGGGGCGAGGACCAGGTTCACGCCCCCGGCGAGGGCCAGGGCCGACTCCCCGCGGCGCAGGCTCTCGCAGGCGAGGTGGACGGCGACGAGGGAGGAGGACTGGCCGGTGTCCACCGTGAGGCTGGGGCCGGTGAGACCGAGGGCGTACGAGACCCGGTTGGCGAGCATCGCGCGCCGGGTGCCGGCGAAGGTGTGGTGCGTGACGGCCGGGCCGCCGCGCCGGTGGGCGAGTTCCGCGTAGTCGTCCCAGAGGGCGGCGGCGTAGACGGCGGTGGCGGTCCGGGAGAGGTCGTACGGGACCGTGCCCGCGTCCTCCAGCGCCTCCCACGCCAGCTCCAGCATCAGGCGCTGCTGCGGGTCCATGACCGCGGCCTCGCGCGGGGAGATGCCGAAGAACTCCGGGTCGAAGGCGTCGACGTGCTCCAGAAAGGCGCCGTACCCGGGCCCGCCGGCGTGCGCACGGCGGCCTTCGGGGACCTCGCCGACGGCGTCGGTCCCGTCGCGCAGCAGCCGCCAGAACTCCGCCGGGC
The DNA here is from genome assembly GCF_048656465.1 of Streptomyces sp. MAR4 CNX-425. Lineage (NCBI taxonomy): Bacteria > Bacillati > Actinomycetota > Actinomycetes > Kitasatosporales > Streptomycetaceae > Streptomyces > Streptomyces sp. MAR4 CNX-425. Next base: position 245,863 of record NZ_JBMDLF010000002.1, read on the forward strand.
TCGACGCGCCCGGCAGCCGGCAGGCGAGGCCGACGACGGCGATCGGATCCGTTCCGGTCATTCGCGGGCGCTCCCCCGTGCCTTGTCACCGGTGCGGTGGCTCGGCCGCCGCACCGGTCGCGGTCTCGTCGTTGCAGGGACATCAGATTCTGTGCCCCTGTACCAGCCGCCCACCCCGGTGCACACCCCCGGCCAGACCCCAGCCATCCCGGGGCCGGGCGGCGGCCCGGGGCCGGGGACGGCCGCTACGGGGAGGGCGGGCCGGGGTGCCTCGCCGCGTCCCAGGTGGCGAGGAGGTGGGCGGCGAGGGCCCCCGGGCTGGGGTGCTCGAAGACGGCCGTGGCGGACAGCCGCAGTCCGGTGGCGGTGACCAGGCGGTTGCGCAGCTCGATCGCGGCCAGCGAGTCGAACCCGGCGTCACGGAAGGGGCGTTCGGGATCGTGGAAGGCGCCGTCGGCGGCGGCGTCGGTCAGGCCGTGCCCCAGGGCCGCGGCGGCCTGCGTACGCACCAGGTCGAGGAGCAGGCGCCGGCGTTCGCCGGCGGCTGCTCCGGCCAGGGCGAGCGACAGGGTCTCGGCGTCGGACGGCTCGGCCGCGTCCCGCGCGGGTACGGTACGCCGCCGGGCCGGGGTACGGACCAGGGAGCGCAGGAGCGGGGGGACGCCGCCCTCGGCCGCGCCGCGGGCGCGGAGGGCGGCCGGGTCGAGCCGGACGGGGACCAGGGTGGCGTCGGCGGCTCCGGCGGCCGAGGGTGCCGGTTCGAAGGCGCCGCCCGCGCTGTCGGTCCCGGCCGGCCCGTGCGAACTGCCCGCCCCCGCCGTCGCGTTCCCGGCCAGCGCCGCGTCGAACAGCGCCAGGGCCTCCCGGGTGCCGAGCCCGCGCAGGCCCCACCGGCCCAGCCGGGCCCGGTCCGCCGGGCTCAGCCCGCCCGTCATCCCGCCCGTCTCCGCCCACGGGCCCCAGGCCAGCGACACCGCGGGCAGGCCGCGTTCGCGGCGGCGGGCGGCGAGCGCGTCGAGGAAGGCGTTGGCCGCCGCGTAGTTGCCCTGGCCGGGGGTGCCGAGCACGCCGGCGACGGACGAGAACAGCACGAACGCCGACAGGTCCGGCCCGGCGGTGAGTTCGTCCAGCGCGAGCGCCGCGTCGGCCTTGGCCGCCAGGACGCGGTCCACCTGCCCGTCCGTGAGGGAGGTGACGACGGCGTCGTCCACCACACCGGCCAAGTGCACCACTGCCCGTAGCGGGAACTCCGCCGGGACGTCCGCGAGAAGACGCGCGAGCGCGGCGCGGTCGGCCACGTCGCAGGCGGCCACGTCCACCGTGGCGCCCAGCCGGGTCAGCTCCGCCGCCCACGCCTCGGCGCCCTCGGCGGCCATGCCGCGCCGGGTGGCCACCAGCAGCCGCCGTACGCCGTGGCGGGTCACCAGATGGCGGGCCAGGAGGCGGCCGAGGTGGCCCGTCCCGCCGGTGAGGAGGACGGTGCCGTCGCCGGCCAGCGGGGAGGGCCCGGGTGTCTCTGCGGGGTCGGCCCGGACGAGACGCGGGCGGAGGACGGTGCCGTCGCGCAGGCGGATGTGGTCCTCGTCCACGGCAGCCGCGATGCCCGCGATGCCGGCGGGCTGTGCGGGATCCCCGTCGTTCGTCACCAGCACGAAGCGGCCGGGGTGTTCGGCCTGCGCGGAGCGGATCAGTCCCTCGGCCGCGGCGTGCGCCGGCAGGCCGGCGCGGGTGACGATCGCCAGGCGCGCCTCGTCGGGTCGCTGCCCGGCGAGCCGGTCGCGTACGAGCGTGAGGGCCTGGTGGACAGCTCCGCGTACGTCGGCGTCCTCGTCGAGCCGAGCGACGTCCGGATCGGGGGCGGGGGCGCGCTCGGCGGTGACCGGCTCCCACGCGACCCGGTAGAGGGAGCCGCGCGCGGCCGGTACGTGGCCGGGGCCTTCGGCGGGGGCGCTCTTGAACGTCAGGGAGTCGAAGGTGGCGACGGGCCGGCCGGAACCGTCCGCGACGGTCACGGAGACCGCGTCGCGGGCGACCGGGGTGAGCGCGACGCGCAGCGCGGTGGCGCCGGTGGCGAGGAGTTCGGCCCCGGCGAAGGAGAAGGGCAGGGCCGGGGTGCCGTCGGTGGCCACCATGCCGGTGAGGACCACCGGGTGCAGCGCGGCGTCCAGCAGCGCCGGGTGGAGGCCGAAGCCGCGCACGTCCACGTCCGCGGCCAGGGCCGCTTCGGCGAACACCTGGTCGCCGCGCCGCCAGACCGCGCGCAGCGCCTGGAACTCGGGGCCGTAGTGCAGGCCGGCGGCGGCGAGCCGGGGGTAGCAGTCGGTGAGGTCGACGGGTTCGGCGAAGGGCGGCGGCCAGGCGGCGAGGTCGACGGGCGGGGCGGCCGGGCTGTCGGCGGGCGGGTGTGCGGCGGCGGTACGCGCCGCGGCCGCCGCCGGCGCCAGCACACCTGTCGCGTGCCGGGTCCACTCCCCCTCCGCGTCACCGTCCGCGTCCGCGTCCGGCCGGGCGTATACGCCGAACGCGCACCGGCCCTCCTCGTCCGCGCCGTCCACCACGATCTGCAGCCGCAGCCCGCCGTGTTCCGGCACGGCCAGCGGCGTGTGCAGGGTGAGTTCGTCCAGCCGGCCGCGGCCGGCCTCGTCACCGGCGTGCAGGGCCAGGTCGGCGAACGCCGTGCCCGGCACCAGCGCGCGCTCCCCCACGCGGTGCGCGGCCAGCCAGGGCTGCGCCGACCGCGCCAGCCGGCCGGTGAGGACCGGGCCCCGGCCGTCGGCCATGTCCACGGCCCCGCCGAGCACCGGGTGGCCGGCGGCCCGTACCCCCAGACCGGCCGCCGCCCCGCCGCCCGGCGCGGGCCGGAGCCAGTACCGCCGCCGCTGGAAGGCGTACGTGGGCAGTTCGACGCGGCGCCCGCCGGCGCACAGCGCCCGCCAGTCGACGTCCACGCCGGCGCACCAGGCGCGGGCCAGCCCCTCGACGGCGGCCAGCGGCTCGGGACGGTCCGCGCGGCCCAGGGGGCAGAAGACCGTGCCGCCGGGGTCCGCGAGGGCTTCGGCCGCCATCCCGCTGAGCGTGGCGTCGGGCCCGATCTCCAGCACGTGCCGGACACCCTCGGCCGCCAGGGTGCGTACGGCGTCGTGGAAGCGCACGCCCTCGCGGGCGTGCCGCACCCAGTAGTCCGGGGACGCCAGGTCGTCCGCCCCGGCGCGCCGCCCGGTCACCGTGGAGACGGCCGGGATCCGCGGTGGGTGGAAGCGCAGGCCCGCCAGCACCGCGCGGAAACCGTCGAGCATCGGGTCCATCAGCGGCGAGTGGAAGGCGTGGCTCACCCGCAGCCGGCGGATCTTCACCCCGCGGTCCGCGAACCGCCGGGCGAGGGCCGTGACCACCGGTTCCGCGCCGGAGACGACCACCGCGCGGGGGCCGTTGACGGCGGCGATGCCGGCGTCGTCCTCGTGCCCGGCCAGGGCGGCCGCAACCTCGTCCTCGGGCGCGGCCACGGCGACCATGGCGCCGCCCGCGGGCAGGGCCTGCATCATCCGGCCGCGGGCCACCGCAAGCGTGCAGGCGTCCTCCAGGGAGAGGACGCCGGTGACGTGCGCGAGGGCGATCTCGCCGACCGAGTGACCCGCCGCCAGGGCCGGCCGGACGCCCCACGACTCGACCAGCCGGAAGAGCGACACCCCGTGGGCGAGGAGGGCGGGTTGCGCCCACTCGGTACGGCGCAGGGTCTCCTCGTCCGTGCCGAAGGCGACGTCGTTCAGCGGGCCGGGCAGCTGCTTGTCGAGGAACGCGCGGGCCTCGTCCCAGGCCGCCGCGAAGACCGGGAACGCCTCGTACAGCTCCCGGCCCATGCCGGGCCGCTGCGCGCCCTGGCCGGCGAAGAGCAGGCCCACGCCGGCGGCGTCGCCGCGGGCCACGCCCCGGGCCACACCGGGCTGTTCCGCCCCGGCGGCCACGGCGTCGAGGCGGCGGGTCAGCTCCGCCGGTGTGCCGCCGACCACGACCGCGCGGTGTTCCAGAGGCGTACGGGTCCGGGCCAGCGACCAGCCGACGTCCATGGGGCGGGGGTACGGGCCGGTGCCGGCGGTGAACTCCCGCAGCCGCACCGCCTGCTGCCGCAGGGCGGTCTCGCCGCGGGCGGAGAGGATCCACGGGACGACGGCGGCCGGTGCCGCGCTGCCGGCGGGGTCGGCGGAACCTGCGGTGTCGGCGGCTTCCCCGGCCGCCTCCGCTTCCTCCAGGATCACGTGCGCGTTCGTGCCGGTGATACCGAACGACGACACCCCCGCCCGCCGGGGCCCGTCCCGCTCCGGCCACGGCCTCGCGGCGGTCAGCAGCTCCAGCCCTCCCGCCGCCCAGTCGACGTGCGGCGACGGCGCGTCGACGTGCAGCGTCGGGGGCAGCAGCCCGTGGCGCATCGCCATCACCGTCTTCATCACCCCGGCCATGCCCGCCGCCGCCTGGGTGTGCCCGATGTTCGACTTCACGCTCCCCAGCAGCAGCGGCCGTTGCGCCGGCCGCTCCCGGCCGTAGACGGCGCTCAGCGCCTGCGCCTCGATCGGGTCGCCGAGCCGGGTGCCGGTGCCGTGGGCCTCCACCGCGTCGACGTCGGCGGCGGTGAGCCGGGCGTCGGCGAGGGCGTCCCGGATGACCTGTTCCTGCGCCTCGTCGTTGGGGGCGGTCAGGCCGTTGCTCGCGCCGTCCTGCCCCACCGCCGTACCCCGCACGACGGCCAGCACGGGGTGGCCGTGGCGGCGGGCGTCGGACAGCCGCTCCAGCAGCAGCGCGCCCGCGCCTTCGGCGGGGCCGAAGCCGTCGGCCGCCGCGGCGAACGCCTTGCACCGGCCGTCGGCGGCCAGCGCCTGCTGGCGGCTGAGGTCGACGATCCAGTTCGGCGAGGACATGACGGTGACCCCGCCGGCGAGCGCGAGGGTGCACTCGCCGCGCCGCAGGGCCTGCACGGCGAGGTGCAGGGCGGTCAGCGACGACGAGCAGGCGGTGTCGACGGTGAGGGCGGGGCCGCGCAGCCCGAAGGTGTACGCGATACGCCCGGACATCCCGCTCGTGGTGGTGCCGACGGCGAGGTAGCCCTCCAGGTCGCGCGCCGCCGGGTCGCCCTGGCGCGGCGCGTACTCCTGGGGCGTGCCCCCGACGAAGACGCCGACGGGCGCGCCGCGCAGCTCGCCGGCCGGCAGTCCGGCCCGTTCGAACGCCTCCCACGCCACTTCGAGCAGCAGCCGCTGCTGCGGATCCGTCGCCAGCGCCTCGCGGGGCGAGATCCCGAACAGCTCGGCGTCGAAGTCGCCCGCGCGGGGCAGGAATCCGCCCGCACGGAGGTAGCTCCGGCCGGGCAGCAGGGGGTCGGGGTCGTAGAGCGCGTCCAGGTCCCAGCCCCGGTCGGCGGGAAGGGGCGACAGGCCCTCCCCGCCGTCGGCGACGAGCCGCCACAGCTCTTCGGGGGAGGTCGCTCCCCCGGGGAAGCGGCAGGCCATGGCGGTGACGGCGACGGGCTCGTGCCCGCGGGCCTCCGCCTCTTCGAGGCGCTGCCTGGTCCGGCGGAGGTCGGCGGTGACCAGCCTGAGGTAGTCGCGCAGCTGCTGTTCGTTGGCAGACACCGGAAGGGACTCCCGTCGGTGACATGGAGCGCGGAGACGGGAGCGCGGCCGCCCGGCGGCGCCGGCGGCCCACGTCACCCGCGGCTCCGGGGCGGGCTACTCGACGTCGATCACCTGGGCGGGGCACCGCACGGCCGCCTCGTGCACCGCCTCGGCCTGGTCCGCCGGCGGGTCGCGGCGCCTGATCACGACCACGCCGTCCTCCGGCCGCTGGTCGAAGACCTCGGGTGCCACGAACGCGCACATGCCGGAGGCCACGCACCTGCCGGTGTCGACGCTGACCCTCAGCGGCGCGCCGGCCCCGTCCCCCGTCATCCGGCCGGTTCCGCGGGCAGGACGGCGTCCCAGGTCACCGGGACCTCGGCCGGCCCGTACACGATGCTCCCGGTCTTGAACGGGACGTCCTCCAGCGGTACGGCGAGGCGCAGCGACGGGACGCGGCGCAGCAGGGTCTGGAGGGTCACGGTCAGCTCCAGCCGGGCCGTCTGCTGGCCGAAGCACTGGTGGGTGCCGTGGCCGAAGCCCAGGTGGTTGTTGGGCCGCCGGCCCACGTCCAGCCGGTCGGGGTCGGGGAACACCTCGGTGTCGCGGTCGGCCGCCTGCATGGCGAGGACGATGTAGTCGCCGGCGGCGACGGGGTGGCCGCCGATCTCGGTGTCCCGGGTCGCCTGGCGGACGATGCCCGGGGCGCCGCCGAGGAAGCGCACGATCTCCTCGACCGCGCTGGGGACCAGCGACGGCTCGGCGTGCAGCCGGGCCAGCTCCGCCGGGTGGGCGAGCAGGGTGAGCAGGCCGTGGGCCATGACGGTCGCGCTGGTGTCGAAGCCGGGGACCAGCAGCGCGGCGCAGATCCCCACCAGCTCCAGGTCGGTGTACGGCCGTTCGCTCGCCTCGCTGCGCGCGATCATGCGGGTGAGGCTGTCGTCGAGCGGTGTCGCGCGGCGGGTCGCGACCATCCGGAACAGGTACTCGTGGAGCGGGCGCATCGCCTCCAGCACGTCCGCCCGGCTGGTGGCGCCGCTGAACATGACCGCCGCCGCGTTGTGGAACAGCTCCCGGTCGGCGTACGGCACGCCGACGAGCCCGCCGATCACGGCGGTGGTGACGGGGACGGCGAAGTCGGCGTAGAGGTCGGCGGCCGGCCCGGCGGCGGCGAGCGCGTCGAGCCGCTCGTCGACGAGGGCCTGCACCATCGGGCGCAGCTCGGTCATGCGCTGGGCGGTGGACACCTCGGGGCCGATGGTGCGGCGGAACCGCTGGTAGTCCGCGCCGTCCATGCGCGAGAACTCCAGCTCGCCGACCGGCCGTTCGGGATCCGCGTGCGCCATCAGGTGAATCGCCTGGCCGGCGCGGCTGCTGAAGCGCTCCGCGTCGCCGAGCACCTCGCGCACGTCGGCGTAGCGGGTGACCAGCCAGGCCGTCAGGCCCGTCGGGCACTTCACCCGGACCACCGGCGTCCGCTCCCGCAGCCCGGCCATCTCCGGCGGCGGCCCGAACGGGCACTCCCGCGGCTTGGGCAGCGGCAGTTCCAGAAGATCCGGCCCGCCCGGCCGGTCCGTGCGCTCGTCCATGGTTTCCGGTCTCCCTAGGCGCGGCCGCGCAGCTCGCGGCGGAGGATCTTGCCGCTCGCGGTGCGCGGCAGGGTGTCCACGAAGGCGTAGTCCGTGGGGCTCTTGTAGTCGGCGAGCCGGTCCTTGAGGAACGTCGTCAGTTCGCGGGCCGTCGGCCGCTCTCCCGGCCGGGCGAGCACGTACGCGCGGACCGCCTCGCCGCGCACCCGGTCGGGCACGCCCACGACGGCGACCTCGGCGACGGCCGGGTGCTTGCCGAGGGCGTTCTCGACCTCGGCCGGGTACACGTTCTCGCCGGCGACGAGGATGACGTCCTTGATGCGGTCGCGGACGTGGACGTAGCCGTCCTCGTCGAGAAAGCCCGCGTCGCCGGTGTGGAGCCAGTTGTCGACGAGGGTGCGCGCGGTGTCGTCGGGGCGGTTCCAGTAGCCGTCCATGACGGCGGGGGTGTCGAGGAGGATCTCGCCGACCTGCCCGGCCGGCAGCGGTTCGCCGGCGCGGTCCACGACCTGCACGGCGACGCCGGGGTAGGCGCGCCCGGCGGCGGTGAGGCGGGGGCCGCCGGGCACGTGGTCGGCCGGGGGCAGGCAGAGGGCGGAGGCGCAGGTCTCGGTGAGGCCGAAGATCTGCGCGAACTCGCAGCCCATCGTCTCCAGGCACCGGCGCAGCAGCGCCTCGGGCATGGGCGAGCCGCCGTAGACGACCTTGCGCAGGCCGGCGAAGTCGGCCGGGCCGGCGTTCGGTTCGTCGAGGAGGACCTGGAGCATGGAGGGCACCATCAGCGTGGTCGTGATGCCGGCCTCGCGGATCGTACGGAGGGTACGGCCGCCCTCGAAGCCCTGCCCGAGCACGTTGACGGCCCCGGCCCGGAAGCCCTGGAGGAACCACCACGGGCCGCCGATGTGGTGGCCGGGCAGGACGTGCAGGATCCGGTCGTCGGGGCGCCAGTCGATCCAGTCCAGCCGGTGCCGGGCCAGCAGGTCGTTGACCGCCCAGTAGCTGCGCTGGCTGAGCACGACGCCCTTGGGCGCGCCGGTGGTGCCGCTGGTGTAGATCTGCGTCAGCGGCTGTGCGGGGCCGGGCGCGGTGCCGGGGTCCGGGTCGGTGGCGGGGTGGCCGGCGGTCCAGCCGGGGAAGCCGCCGTGCGGCGCGTCCGCGTCGAGGGGGATCACGGTGTGGAGCGCGGCGAGCGCGGGGCGGATCCCCTCGACGGCGGGCAGCCGCTCGGCGTCGGTGACCAGCAGGACGGTCCCGGAGTCGCGCAGCACGTGCTCGATCTCGCCCGGGGTGAGCCGCGGGTCGACCGGCACCAGCACGGCGCCGCTCTTGGCGCAGGCGAGGAGGAGGTCGTAGTAGTGCTCGGTGTCCTGGGCGAGGTACGCGATGCGGGCGCCGGCGGTGACGCCGGCGGCGGCCAGCGCGTGGGCCGTACGGTTGCTGCGGCGGTGCAGGTCGCGGAAGGTGACGACGCGGCCGGCGCACTCGACGGCCGGGGCGTCGGGGCGGACCTCGGCGTGGTGGGCCGCGGTGGCGGCGATGGTGGGGAGCCGGACGGCGTCTCCCGTGGCCTTGCTCATCGCGTCCCTCCGTTCGGGCCGTCGGCGTGGCCGGCGCCGTCGGTGCCCGTAGCGGCCCCGGGCGCGGCGGCGGTGGTGAGCTGCCCGTCGATGAACTCCGCGAGCTCGGAGACAGACGGGTGGTCGAAGACGCTGGCGGCGGAGAGCGGCAGGCGGAAGCACTGCTGGAGTGCGTTCTTCAGCTCGACGGCGGCCAGGGAGTCCAGGCCGACCTCGAAGAAGCGGGCGTCGCGCGGCACGTCGTCGGCGCCGTCGTAGTGCAGGAGGTCGGCGATGAGCCCGCGGAGGATGCCGGAGACGGTCTCCCGCCGCTCGGCCGGCGGGAGCGCAGACAGGGCGTCCGGGTCGACGTCGATCTCCCGGCGCCGCGGGCCGCGGGCGACCTGCTGGTACAGGGCGTTGTGCTGCGGGCGGGTCGCGGCGAAGCGGTCCCAGTCGACCTCGGCGATGGTGACCTGGGCGGGCGGCCGGTCCAGCAGCCGGAACAGGGCGCGGATCCCGGCCGCCGGCCGGAAGAAGGTGAACCCCTGGCGCTCGACGTTCGCGGCGTGCTGCGCGTCCGCGGCGGCGGCGAGGCCGATCTCGCCCCAGGCGCCCCAGTTGACGCTGGTCCCGGGCAGTCCGGCGGCGTGGCGCCGGCACATCAGGGTGTCGAGGAAGGCGTTGCCGGCCGCGTAGTTCGCCTGGCCGCCGTTGCCGAGGAGGGACGTCACGGTCGAGTAGCCGATGAAGAACCGGAGGTCGGGCAGGGAGAGGGCGGCGCGGTGCAGCAGCCAGCTGCCGTACACCTTGGTGCGGAAGATCGTGTCGATGCTCTCCCAGGTCTGCGCCGCCACCGGCGCGTCGGCCAGCGTGCCGGCCGCGTGCACGATGCCGCCGAGCGGCCACGGCCTGCCGCGCAGGTCCGCGAAGACCCGGCGTACGTCGGCGTCGTCGCCGATGTCGGCGGCGTACGCGACGACTTCGGTGTCCGGGCCCAGCCGGGTTTGGAGGGCGGCGAGGTCCTCGGCCGCCGGGACGTGCCTGCCCAGCAGGGCGAGGTGGCGGGCGCCGAGGGCGGCGAGGCGTTCGGCGACCTGGCGGCCGAGCGCGCCGAACCCGCCGGTGACGAGGTAGGTGTGGTCGGGGCCGACCTCGACGGGCCGCACGGCGGGCGGCGGTTCGGCGCCGAGCCAGTCGTCGAATCCGACGACGAGCTTGCCGGCGTTGGTGCCGCGGCCGATCGACCGGCACGCCTCGTCGACCTCGTCGACGGCGTAGACGGTGGTGGGGGTCGGGGACAGCTCCCCGGTGTCCATCAGCTCCATGACGGTGCCGAGCACGTCCCGGATCAGCCGCAGCCGCTCCTCGGCGGTGAAGTCGAGGAAGTCGAAGGTGTGGTACGCGACGTCGGGCCGGGCCCGGTGGATCTCGTCGGGGGTCCAGGTGCCGACGTTCCCCAGTTCGACGAAGCGGCCGTCGCGCGCGAGCGACCGGAGGCTGGCCTCGACGCGGTCGCCGCTGAGGCTGTGGAGCACGATGTCGGCCCCCGCGCCGTCCGTCGCGGCGAGCACCTCGTCGGGGTACGTGAGCGTGCGGGAGTTCATGACGTGCTCGATGCCCTGGGACCGCAGCAGCGGCCACTTCTGCGGGCTGGCGGTGGCCAGCACCTCCGCCCCGGCCCGCTGCGCGAGCCGCACCGCGGCCTGGCCGACGCCGCCGGCCGCGGAGTGGATCAGGACCCGGTCGCCGCGCCGTATCCCCGCCAGGTCGTGCAGGGCGTAGTGCGCGGTGAGGTACGCGATGGGCAGGCCGGCGGCCTCGGCGAAGCCGAGCCGCGCGGGCTTGCGGACCGCGGTCTCGGACTCGACCGTCACCTCCCGGCGCAGCACGCCGATGTGGGCCGCGACGACGGCGTCGCCCACCCGGAACGCGGCGTCGGGTCCCGCGGCCGTCACCACGCCCGCGCACTCCAGGCCCAGCGGCAGCTCCGCCAGCGCCTCGGCGACCTCCTCGCCGGCCTCGGCGCGCAGGCCGAGGGCGTTCGCCGCGTCCACGTAGTTCAGGCCGGCCGCGTGCACCCGCACGCGGATCCGGCCGCCCGTGGGGGCGGGCTCCTCCGCGAGCGGCACCGCGACGACGCCGATCTGCCCCTGTCCCGTGACCAGTTCGACGTCGGTGCGCGGGCCGCCCGGTTCGGCGGAGACGCGGCGTACGTGCCGCACCCCCGAGCGGTAGGCCACCTGGAAGTCGGCGGACTCCGCCGCGGTCCACTCGTCCAGCAGCGGCGGATAACCGGCGCCGGCGCCGTCCGCGGCCGGCCGCGGCAGGTCGACGAGGGTGACGCCGTACGACGGGTACTCGGTCCACATCACGTGCCCGAACCCCCACAGCGTGGCGGCCGCCGGCGCCGCCTGCCCGGCCCCGGCCCCTTCCTCCGGCCGGTCGCCGGGAACCCACTGGCCGCCCTCGGTCACCAGCCACAGCCGCGGCGGCTGCCCGGAGCCCGTCTCCCCCAGCGCGTCGCGCAGCGCCAGCAGGTCGCGGTAGTTGCGTTCGCACTCGGCGGGCAGGGATTCGCCGGGTTCCCCCGGCGGCCGCCAGAACCAGCACACGTCCGTGGGCCGCTCCCGCAGCAGCGCCACGGCCTCGGCGGCGGTGGCGGCGGCCGACAGCGTCACGTCGCGCTCCTTGGCGGGCCCGGCGAGGGCGTCGACGCCGGCGGGCGGGGCGCCGACGAGCAGCACCCGGCGCGGCTCGCGTGCGGTGGCCTGGAGCGAGCGCTTGACCCACCGCACCCCGGAGTACATCCGGTCGCGGTCGGGGGCGGCGTTCGCGACCCGGCGCAGGGTGAGGCCCTCCAGCACGAAGACCGGGCGGTCCCCGTCCAGGACGAGGACGTCCGCCGTGGGCGGCTCCCCTTCCGCGCCGGCGGCGGGCGGGGTGGTGCGCAGCACGCTGCGCAGGGTGCGGCCGCGGGGCTTCCGCAGCAGCCGGCAGCGGCCGAAGCCCACGGGCATGGCGAGGGTGTCGTCGTCGGCGAGCGCGGTGAGGGTCTGCAGCGCGGTGTCGAGGACGGCGGGCGGCAGGTGCTCGGCCGGGGCCGCCTCCTGGCCGCGCAGTTCGCCGACGGCGAGGTGGTCGCCGTACCGCTCGATGCTCCGTACGCCCTGGAAGTGCGGGCCGTAGTCCACGCCCAGCTCGGCGAAGTCCGCGTAGAGGTCGTCGGGCAGCAGCCGGGAGCGGGGCTCGCCCGCCTCGCCGAGGAGGGTCGTCAGGGACCGGGCCGTCTCGGCGAGCGCGGCCGCGGCGCCGCCGTCCGCGGATCCGCCGGCCTCGACGGTGGCGGTGACATGGCGCCGTTCGAGCGGCGCGGCGCCGGGGTCCTCACCCTCCGCCATGCTGACGATCTCCACCTCGGCCAGGTCTCCGGCGCCGGGCCGCAGCCGGGTGCGCAGCTCGACGGTGCCCTCGTCGGGGACGAGCAGGGCCTCGTGGATGGTCACGCCGGTGACGGGGAGGCCCGTCTCGCCGTAGACCGCGTCCTGGAGCGCGAACAGCGTCTCCACGTAGCCGGCGCCGGGGAAGACCGCCCGGCCGCGCACCTTGTGGTCGGCCAGGTAGGGGCGGCGGGCGTCGAGCCGGGTGGCGAACGTACGCACCCCGGCGGCGCGCTCCTTGTCGGTCGAGACCTCGCGGCCGAGCAGCGGGTGCACGTCGCCGCCGCGGGCCGCGCCGGCCCCGCGCGGGGCGGGCAGCCAGTGCCGGCGGCGGTCGAAGGCGTACGTCGGCAGGGTGAGCCGGCTGCGGGGGCGGTCGCCGTAGTAGCCGGTCCAGGACACGGAGGTGCCGGCGGCGTAGAGCTGGGCGAGGGACTGGCGGGCGACGGTGCCGTCGGCGTCCTCGGCGTGCAGGCTGCTCAGCCACAGGTGGTCGCCGGGGGCGTCGAGGACCTGCTTGCCCATGCCGACGAGTTCGGTGGCCGGGCCGACCTCCAGGAAGGCGTGCCGGCCGCGTTCGGCGACGGCGCGCACGCCCTCGGCGAACCGCACCGGCTCCCGCAGGTGGCGGGCCCAGTAGTCGGGGGTGGCCGGCTCGGCGGGGTCGGCGACGCGGCCGGTCAGGTTGGAGACGAGGGTGAACTCGGGCGGGTGGAAGGTGAGTCCGGCGGCGACCTCGCGCAGCTCCGCGGCGGCCTCGGCCATCAGCGGCGAGTGCGAGGCGCAGGACACGGCGAGCCGCCGCGTCTTGACCGCGCGCCCGGCCAGGGCCTCCTCGACGCGCTCCAGGGACGCCTTGCCGCCGGAGAGGACGATCTGCCGGGCGCCGTTGACGGCGGCCACGGACAGGTCGTCGTGCTCTTCCAGCAGGTCGGCGACCTCGGCCGGCGACGCCTCCGCGGCGGCCATGGCGCCGGGCGGCGAGGCGTCCATGAGGCGGGCCCGGGCGGCCATGAGGGTGACGGCGTCGTCGAGCGAGAACAGGCCGGCGACGGTGGCGGCGACGATCTCGCCGATGCTGTGGCCGGCCAGGACGGCCGGGCGTACGCCCCAGGAGAGCCAGAGCCGGGCCACGGCGTACTCCAGCGCGAAGAGCGCGGGCTGCATGTACCGGATCTGGTGGATCAGCTCGGCGTCGTCCGCGTCGCCGAGCACCATGTCCCGGATCGACCGGCCCAGGTGCGGCGCGAACAGCCGGTCGCAGGCGTCCAACTGCTCGCGGAAGGCGCCGAAGCGCTCGTACAGCGGCCGCCCCATGCCCACGTACTGCGTGCCGCCGCCGGAGAAGAGGAACGCCACCGCGGGCGGGGCGGCCGGCCGGCCCGGCCGGGTGGAGCGGGTCAGCGCGTTGTCGAGGAGCCGGGCGACGTCGTCGTGGTCGCGGACGACGCCCGCGGTGCGCAGGTCGAAGTGGGCCCGGGAGGTGGCGGCGGCGTGGCAGAGGTCCGCCACGCCGGTCTCGGGGCGGTCGCGCAGCAGCCGCTGGTAGCGCTGGACCTGCCCGCGCAGCGCGCCGGCGCTCCGCGCGGAGAGGGTGAGGACGTGCGCCTCGCCGGGCGGGTCCGCGGGCGCGGCCGCGGCCGGCGCGGCGGCGGTCTCCGCGGGCGCCTCTTCGAGGACGACCGAGCCGATGATGCCCGTCAGGCCGAAGGAACTGACCACCGCGCGCCGGGTGTCGGCGGCCCACGGGCGCTTCTCGGTGGGCACGGTGACGGGGAGGTCGTCCCAGGGGATGCGCCGGGAGGGCGTGTCGAGGTTCAGGTGCGGGTAGAGCGTGCGGTCGCGCAGTTGCAGCACGGTCTTGATGAGGCCGCCGATCCCCGCGGCCGACTCCATGTGCCCGACGTTCGTCTTGAGCGAGGCCACCGCCAGCGGGTCCTCGCTGGTGTGCGACGCGCCGAACACGGCGCCGAGGGCGCCCATCTCGATCGGGTCGCCGAGCGGGGTGCCGGTGCCGTGGGCCTCGACGTACGAGATGTCGCCCGGCGCGAGCCCGGCACCGGCCAGGGCCGTGCGGAGCAGCTGCTCCTGGGCGGTGCCGTTGGGCACCATGAGGGAGCTGCTCGCGCCGTCCTGGCCGACGGCGGAGCCGCGGACGAGGGCGTGGATCCGGTCGCCGTCGCGCTGGGCGTCGGAGAGCCGCTTGAGCACGACGACGCCGCAGCCCTCGCTGCGGCTGTAGCCGTCGGCGGCCTCGTCGAAGGTCTTGCACACGCCGTCGGGGGCCAGCATGTTCCCGTTGGCGGCCATGGCGTACGCGCGCGGGCTGTGGATGGTGTTGACCCCGCCGCACAGCGCGAGGTCGGTCTCGCCGGCGCGCAGCCCCTGCGCGGCGAGGTGCACCGTGACCAGGGAGGCCGAACAGGCGGTGTCCACGGTCATGCAGGGGCCGCGCCAGCCGAGGAAGTAGGAGAGCCGGCCGGAGAGGGCGCTGAACGTCGCCCCGGTGGCCATGTAGGTGTTCAGCTCGTCCAGATCGTACGCGGTCATCTCGCCGACGTAGTCGACGTTGCTGACGGCCATGTAGACCCCGCCGGTGCCGTGCCGCAGCGGCGTCGGGTCGATGCCCGCGTCCTCCAGCGCCTCCCAGGCGACCTCCAGCGCGACCCGGTGCTGCGGGTCGACGTAGTCGGCCTCCTTCGGCGAGATGTGGAAGAACTGCGCGTCGAAGTGGTCGACCTTGTCGATGAACCCGCCCTGCGCGCAGCGGAGGAGGTCCCCGGCCCCGGCGCCGTCCTGACCGGCGTCCACCGGGTCCCACCGGTCGGTGGGCAGGGGCCGCAGACCGGAGCGCCCGGCGCGGAGGAAGTCGGCGAATCCGTCGGGTGTGGTGTTGCCGCCCGGGAACCGCAGGCCGATACCGACGACGGCGATGGGCTCCCCGTGGGGTGTGGACATGACTCCGTACTCCCGTGTCATCCGTGGTCAGGGTCTGGTCGGTCTACGGCGCCGGGGCGGCGGGGTCCGCGGCGCCGGCGGGGGCCTTCACGGCGACCAGCACCTTGCCGTGTGCGGCGGCCTGGTCCGTCTCGCCGAATCGGCACGTCGTACGGAGGAACAGGAACGGCCCGCTTCCCCAGTCGCCCTGGAACGCCTCGACGATGTCGAGTTCGCCCCAGAAGCGGCGGCCGCGCATGGGCCGGCGGAAGGAGCTGTGGAAGTCGGCGATGAACATGTCCTCCAACTGCCGCGACCAGAAGTCGTCCAGGGACCAGCCGGCGAAGGAGCGCAGCAGCCCCTCGTCGACCGACTTCGCGATGAGGAGGTAGATCATCTGGTTGTAGCAGATGTTGAACTCGACGGCGTTGAAGTGCCCGGTGTCGTCGATGTAGCAGGACTCGGGGATGTGGAACCGGCCGCGTACGCCGACCCGTCCGCCCTCGTCCGCCGGGTCGCCCTCGACCGTCACCGCGGCCGAACCCAGATAGCGGCAGTGCGGCTTGTAGACGCGGAGGACGCGCTCCAGCAGTGCCTCGTCGTCGCCGACCGTCACGGCTGCCCGATGCCGGGGTAGAACTCGTACTCGTCGTGGACGGTCACGCGGAAGGAGACCGTGGGCTCGGGGTTGACCGTGTGCAGGGCGCGGTGCACCAGGCTGCGGTTGTCCCAGATCAGCAGGTCGCCCTCGTCGAACCGCTGCAGGTGGATGGCGGGGTGGGTGAAGGTGGTGTCGGACTGGCCGACGGCCTCGAAGAGGTCCTCCAGCAGCCCGTCGCGCAGCGCCTTGCCCTCCCCGTCGACCAGCTGGAAGCTGACCGCCTCGCTGATGTAGAGCACCGGCCGGCCGGTGACCGGGTGCGGAAAGACGGTGGGGTGGGCGACCGCCGGGGTCGTCTCCTCGATCTCCGCGATGATCTCGGATATCGGGCGGTAGACGTCGGTCGGCCGGATCTTGAAGTACCGCCGCACGCTGTTCAGGACCCGGGTGCCCGCGATCTCGTCCTTCAGCTTCCCGGGCAGCCGCTCGTACGCCGCCTCCAGGTCGATGAACAGCGTGCCGCGCTCGCCGCTCGGGATGACCTGGGGGTAGATGAGGGTCAGGCCGAACGGCCGCGGCATGAAGGAGTAGTCGTGGTGCCAGAACTTCCCCGTCTGGGGAACGCCGACCTGCTCCCCCTCCTTCTTCACGTTGGAGGAGACGAAGATCTCCTGCTGCTCGGGGTGGTGGTACATCGGCTGGTAGTACGTCTCCACCTCGCCGAGCCGCCTGCCCAGGCGCACGAAGCCGGCCGGGTCGAGCTCCTGGTTCTTCAGCACCACGATCTTGTGGGTGTAGACGAGTTGCTTCAGCGAGGCGAGGTCCGCGTCCGGTGCGCCGAGGACGTCCATGTCCTCGACGGCCACGCCCATCAGGGACTTCTCCTGCGGAATAGTGATCACGTGCACTGCTCCAACCTGATGCTCGGCACTGAGCTGAGCCTCACCGTAAGGGCGCTCCGGCGCCCCGGCGGAGGCCCCGGCGGCGAACCTGGGGTGGCGGCTGGGGTCGACCCCCAGGGTCGGCGAACCGGCCGCAGGGGGCGGGGCGGAGCCCGGGGGCCGCCGGGAGTCCGTGACGGGCGAGGTCCTGCGCCTGACGGGCCGCGCCCCGGTGCCGCCCGGCGCACTGCCCGGCGCCACCGGCGCACGCCGGCCGCCGCCCGGTCAGGACCGGCGGAAGGGCGCCATGCCCGCAAGCTTGCCGCCGTCGACGGGGAGGGTGGCGCCGGTGATGAAGGAGGAGGCGTCCGAGCAGAGCCACACGGCGGCCTGTGCGACCTCGTCGGGGCCGCCGATCCGGCGCATGGGCATCGCCTGTGCGGCCATCTGCTGGGCCTGTTCGCCGGCGGCCCGGAGCTGGTCGGTGAGGATCGGCCCGGGGGCGAGGGCGTTGACGCGGATCCCGGCCCCGGCGTAGTCGAGGGCCGCGCACCTGGTCAGGCCGACCTCCGGTCGAAGTCCGGCCTCCTGGAGGCGCTGTTCGACTCCCTGGCCGCACGGGCGAACATCGGCCTCGCGGCGGCCTTCACTGCACCCGGCACCCGGGCGGCACTGGCCGGCTTCTGCGAGGTGTTCTGCCGGTTCTGGGCGTCCGACCGGACCGTGATCAGGAACCTGCGCGGGATGGCCGTCATGGACCGCGACCTCGACCGACTGCTGCGCGAACGTGACGAGATGCGGCGTTCCGCCCTCCGCGCGGTCCTCGCCGAATTCTCCGGCGCCCCGGCCGACGAGACGGTCGACGTCATCTGGCAACTCACCAGCTTCGAGACGTACGACGCCCTGGCCGGTCGCGACGGGGCCCGGGACGCCGCGGAGGTGGCGCGCGTCATCGCGACGGCCGCCGCAGCCGTGCACGGCGCACCCTGAGACCGGCGCTCCTCACGTCACCCGGTCCCTCCCCCGTTGTCCGCGGCCCTGCAAGAGGGCCTCCGGCCTCCGGGCTCGGCATGACCGTGTCCCCTGCCGAAGGGCGATGCCGTCGAGTCTGGCGGGGTGTGCGTCGGACACACTGATCAGAGGTCGGGCCACCCGCGGGGATCCCGGGCGCCCCGGCCGGACCTCACCGGCGGCCTCCCCGACCACCTCGGCCCCGGGCTTCGCCCCGGTCACGGCCTCGGCCATCCAGCGCCTCTTCCTTGATCATCAGATCGGCCGTGGACCGTACCGGTGCGGCGGGTCCCCGAACTCGTACGGGTGTGGCCCCCCGGCGGCGCGCGGGGCGGGTCAGCCGGCGGGGGCCTGGCGGGCGCGGAAGGCGGCGGCTTTGACGCGGCTCTGGCAGGCGGTGGAGCAGTACTCGCGGGCCGCGTTGCGGGAGCCGTCGACGTAGACGCGGTCGCAGCGCGGGGCCCGGCAGACGCCGAGGCGGCCGGCGAGGTCGCTGCCGACGGCCAGGGCGAGGGCGGTGGCGCAGCCGGCGCTCCAGCCGACGGCGAGGGTGTCGTCGGCGCCGTGGAAGTGGACCTGCCACGGCTCGCCCGGCACGCGGTCGAGCTGCGGGCGGGCGCCGGTGCTGCGGAGGAGGGAGTTGAGCCGGTCGGCGGCGGTGTCGAGGTGCCCCTCCGCCACGGCTTCGAAGACGGCGCGCAGCTGCTCGGCGGTGCGGGTGAGGCTGACCGCCGCCGCGGGCTCGACCCGGACCTCGCCGGGGAGGGCGGCGGCGACGGCCGCCGGCAGGTCGCCGTCGCGGGGTGCGGTGTACGGGCGGCCGCGGGCGGAGCCGTCGGTGAGCGTGTTCACCAGGGCGGCCGATACGTCCAGCAGCGTCGCTACGTGACTGTCGAACATCACTTGACCGGTCACTCCTTCGGGTCTAGCGTCGTCACTGACATTATCCGATTCACCAGTGACGGGACGGTGTCGGAGGTGCGGGGTCCGCCGGCCGGGCAGCGGTTGCCGCGTACGGTCCGGGTGCTCGTCGCCGCCCGTGCGGTGAACCGGCTCGGAGCCTTCTCCCTGCCGTTCCTCGCCGTGCTGATCACCGCGCGGTACGACGCCGCACCGGCGACCGCGGGGCTGGTGGTCGCCGCCTTCGGGCTCGCCACGATCCCCTCGCGGCTCGCCGGCGGCCGGCTGGCCGACCGGCTCGGGCGGCGCCGGACGATGGTCGCCGGGCTGGTGGGCTGCGCCGTGGCGCAGTCGGGGCTCGCCGCCGCGCCGAACCTCGCCGTCCTCGTGGGCTTCGCCGTGCTGCTCGGGCTGGTCTTCGAGCTGTACGAGCCGCCGAGCCAGGCGATGATCGCCGACGCCGTCGGGGAGGCCGCGCGGGTGCGCGCGTACAGCCTGCTCAACGCCGCGCTCGCGGTGGCGGGTCTGGCCGCCGGGGTGCTCGCCGCCGGGCTCGGCCGGTGGGACCTGCGCTGGCTCTTCGTCGCCGACGCCGTCACCTGCCTGCTGTGCGCGCTCGTCGTACGCGTCGCCCTGCCCGCCGACCGGCCGGGGGCGGGCGGGCAGGACAGGGGCGGCCGTACCGCGGTCGCGCCGTGGCGCGACCGTACGCTCCTCGCGATGCTGTGCACGGGCACGCTGTTCGCCCTGGTCTACCTGCAGATCGCCGTCATGCTCCCGCTCGCGCTGGACCGCCGTGGTCTGGAGCCCGCCGACGCGGGTCTGCTGCTGGCCGTCTCGGCGCTGGCCATCGTCGGCGGCCAGCCGCTGCTGCGCCTGGAGCCGCTGTCCACCCGGGCCGCTCCCGCCGCCTTCGCGGCCGGCGGCGCGCTCCTTGCCGCCGGTCTCGCCGGGTACGCCGTGGCCGGCAGCCTCGCCGGGTACGCCGTGGCGACCGTCGTGTGGAGCCTGGGCGACCTGCTGCTGGTCGGGCGGGCCCTCGCGGTCGTCGCCGAGTTGGCGCCGCCCGGCGGCACCGGCCGCTACCTCGCCGTCTACGGCACCGGCTGGGGCATCGCCGGAGTCGCCGCACCGCTGCTCGGCACCCAGCTCCTCGACCGCGCCGGGGTCGCGGGAATGTGGTCCGTCCTGGCCGGCCTGTGCGTGGTGCTGGCGGTCGTGCAGCCGGCGGTCGTACGGGCGGCGAGCGCACGCGGGGCGGCGTCCGACCCTGCCCGCCGGCGACCACGAGCGCGCGGCCGCCGGGGTGCCCGCCCGTCGGCACCGCGGTCTCTCCCCGGCGATCCGCCGCAGTGCGCTGAGGCGCCGGAGGCTTCGCCACCGCCCGTGGCACCGCCGCCCGGCTGTCCACCGGCGGGCTGAGTCCGGCAACGGAGAGCGCGGGAGTCCGGTCAGCCCGAGGGCGGTCGGGACGACATCGAAGGCTTCGCCGACCCGGCGGGCCAGGACGGTGCGGCCCGCCGAGCCGCGCGCGCCGCCCTGACCGCTTCTTCAGCAGCACCGGCCTGGTCGACCCCGCCGCGGACTGGGCCCGCATCGAACCCGACCGTCTCGACCGGGCCCTCGGCGGGAAGCACGTCGACGCCGAGCTGCTGGACTGGCTGGACAAGCGCTCCATCGAGCTACGAGCGATGTCCTCCGGGCCGTCCTCGCGCGTTGCCTCGCTCATCGACGCGCAGGCGATTCCGGGATGAGGCCAAAGACCCCGCGCCGTCAGGCCGAGGCGCGGCGGATCAGCTCCGTCGGCAGGATCACCGCCGCCGGCTCCTCGCCGCCGATCCGGGCGAGCAGGACACGTACCATCTCCGTGCTGATGCGGTCCCAGGGCTGCCGGATCGTGGTCAGCGGCGGCTGGGCGGCGAGCGCGGCCGGCGAGTCGTCGAAGCCGCCGACCGCGACGTCGTCGGGGACGCGGCGGCCGGCGCGGCGCAGCGCGGTGAGCACGCCCTGGGCCATGAGGTCGGAGGCGACGAACACCGCGTCCACATCCGGGGCCGCGGCGAGGAGCCGTTCCCCGGCCGCCTCGCCGCTGGCCCGGCCGTAGTCGCCGGTGGCGACCAGCCGGTCGTCGGCGGCCAGGCCGGCCTCCGCGAGGACCTCGCGGTAGCCCGCGAGCCGCTCCACGCCGCCCGGGGTGTCCAGCGGCCCGGTGACGGTGGCGATGCGGCGGCGGCCCAGGGAGAGCAGGTGCTGCACCATCTCGCGGGCGCCGTCCCGGTCGGCGGCGGCGACGTAGGAGACCTTCGTGGCCTGTCCGATGGGCTTGCCGCACGCCACCAGCGGCACCCCGGCCTCACGCAGCCGGGTGGCGACCGGGTCGCCGGAGTGGCTGGAGACCAGGAGCACCCCGTCGACGTGGCCCGCCGCGATGTACCGCGTGATGCGCCGGCGCTCCGGCTCCGTGCCCGCGATCATCAGCAGCAGCGGCACGTCGTGCACGGCCAGTGCCTCGGTACAGCCGCGCAGCAGCACATTGAAGTTGGGGTCCTCGAAGAACCGCTCCTGCGGCTCGGTGAGCAGGAAGGCCACCGAGTCCGAGCGGCCGGTGATCAGTGAGCGGGCGTGCCGGTTGACGACGTACCCCGTCTGGCGGATCGCGACCTCCACCGCCTCCCGTGCGGCGGGGCTGACATGCCGCCCGCCGTTGAGCACGCGCGAGACCGTGCCCCGGGAGACCCCGGCCTCGCGCGCGACGTCGTGGATCGTCGGCGGCCTGCGCCTGTCCCCCGCTGTGTGCATGGTTACGACTTTACGGCTCCGGACAGCAGGTCGAGACTCCAGAACCGCTGGACGACCAGGAACAGCGCGATCAGCGGGATGACCGCGAGCAGCGCGCCCATGATGACGAGGGTGTAGAGCGCGGGGGCGCTGGCACCCTGCTCCAGCAGGGTGTAGAGACCCAGCGTGAGCGGGAACTTCTCGTCGTCGCTGAGCATGATGTACGGCAGCAGGAAGTTGTTCCAGATCGCCACGAACTGGAAGAGGAAGATCGTCACCAGGCCCGGGGCCATCATCGGCACGCCGACCCGGATGAAGATCCGCCACTCGCCGGCTCCGTCCACCCGCCCGGCCTCCACGACGTCCGTGGCCACGGCGGCGGTCGCGTAGACGCGGGCGAGGTACACGCCGTACGGGGAGAGGAGCTGCGGCAGCAGCACGGAGAGGTAGGAGTCGGTGAGGTCGGCCTTGGCGAGCAGCAGGTACTGCGGCACGGCGAGGATCACCGGGGGCATCAGCACGCCGGCGAGCAGGGTGTTGAAGACGGCCTCGCGGCCGCGGAAGCGGTAGAGGGCGAGGGCGTAGCCGCTGAGCGCGGAGACGGCGGTGGACAGCGCGGCGCCGAGTCCGGCGTAGAGGGCGGTGTTGCCCATCCACTTCCAGTAGACGCCGTCGCGGTAGGCGTTCAGCTGATCGAGGTTGTCGGCGAACCCCGAGCCGGGCAGGAAGGTGAACGTCGAGAACAGCTCGGTCCCGGACTTGGTGGCCGCGACGGCCACCCACGCCACCGGCACCAGGCAGTACACGGCGCCGACGACGAGGGCCAGCGTCGGTATCAGCGCGGCGCGGCGGCGCGGCGGGCCCTGCCCGCTGCCGGGAGCGGCGGGTGCGGCGGGCGCGGTGCTGCGGGGGGCGGCGAGGGAGCTCATCGGGCGGCCTCCTCCTGCCGGGTCCTGCGGTTCACCGTGCGCAGGAAGCCGAAGGACAGCGCGAGGGTGACGAGGGCGATGACGACGGCGGTGGCGGAGGCCGAGTAGATGTCGTTCTCGACGAAGGCGTCGCGGTAGACCTTCATCAGCGGGCTCCAGGTGGTCGAGATGCCGTTGGTGAGCGGCATGAGGGTGGTCGGCTCGTTGAAGACCTGAAGCGTGGCGATGATCGAGAAGAAGAAGGTGAGCACCAGCGCGGGGACCACCATGGGCACCTTGATGCGCAGGGCGGTCTGCAGCGGCGTGCAGCCGTCCAGCTTCGCGGCCTCGTACACCTCGGCGGGTATCGCCCGCAGCGCGGTGTAGATGACGATCATGTTGAAGCCGGTGCCGCCCCACACGGCGATGTTCGACAGCGCGAGGTAGAGCGAGCCGCCGTCCAGCAGGTCGGGCTGCGGCAGCCCGGCCCGGTCGAGCCCGTAGTGGAGCGGGCTCACCTCCGGCAGGTAGAGGAACCCCCACAGCAGGGCGGCGACCACGCCGGGGATCGCGTACGGCAGGAAGATCGCGAGCCGGGTGGCCGGCGCGAACCGCACCCGCTCGTGGTCCAGCATGAGCGCGAAGGTGAGCGCCAGGCCCAGCATGACCGGGACGACGATGGCGCCGTAGCCCAGCACCCGCAGCGCCCCGTGCAGCAGCTCGGCGTCGGTGAGCGCGTCGGTGTAGTTGGACAGCCCCGCCCAGACCTCCTCGCGCGCGCCGGAGCCGAGGCCGAGGCCCTTGACCTCGACCCGGTGCAGGCTGAGCCAGGCCGCGTAGCCGATGGGCAGCGCGAAGAAGAGGGCGAAGAGGAGCGCGGCGGGCACGAGGAAGGCGTACGGGGCACCCCTCACCCCGTACCCCGGCCGGCGGGCACGTCTCACGGCGCGACCTCGAAGCCCTGCCTCTTCAGGTCCGCGACCGTGTCCTGCTGCACCGTCCGCACCGCGGCGGTGAACTCGTCCTTGTCCCCGGACTTGGCGGCGGCGCCGAAGGCGTCCTTGAAGGAGCTGTAGGCGACGTTCACGTTCGGGCCCCAGGCGGAGGGCGCGGTGGTCTTCGCGATCTCCGTGGCCCGGTCGTAGAAGTCGGCCTGGTTGGCGAAGTACGCGGGCGGCTGGTCGAAGGCGCCCGCGGTCTGGGCGGCGGTGGCGGCCGGGTAGATCCCGCCCTCCGCGGCGAGCGCGGCGACCGCCTCGGGGTCGGTGTTGAGCCAGGTGGCGAACTTCGCCGCGGCCTCCGGGTGGTCGGAGTCGGTGGTGACGCCGACGGAGGAGCCGCCCCAGCTGCCGGTGGTCTGCTCGCCCGCCTCCCACTGCGGCAGCGGCGCCATGGCCCACTTGCCCTCGGTGTCGGGCGCGACGGTGGGGAGGACACCGGGGGCCCACACGGCGCTGACCCAGGCGATCTGCTTGCCGGTGTTGAGTGCCTTGTTCCAGGCGGGGGTGTACATGGGCTCGTTGTCGATGACGTCCTCCTCGACGAGCCCGCCCCAGAATTCGGCGACCCGGTGGGTGGCCGGGTCGTCGATGCCGACCTTCCAGGAATCGCCCTCGGTGGTCCACCACGCGGCGCCGGCCTGCTGGGCGAGGCCGGCGAAGAGGCCGGAGTCGGTGGCGGAGAAGGTGGTGAGGTCCTTGTCGGGGGCCTTCCGCTTCAGCTCGCGGGCGGTGTCGGCGAACTGCTCCCAGGTCTCGGGGACGTCGAGGCCGTACCGCGCGAAGAGGTCCTCGCGGTAGTAGAACATGAGGGGGGCGACGTCCTGCGGCACGGCGTAGACGGCGTCCGTGCCGAGCGTGGTCTGCTGCCAGACGGTGTCCTCGAACTTCTCCTTCACGCCGCCGACCTCGCCGGATATGTCCGCGAGCGCGTCGTTGCTGACCAGCGTGGGCACCGTCTGGTACTCGGCCTGGACCAGGTCGGGCGCCTTGCCGGCCTTGTGCGCGGTGAGGATCTTGGTGACGAGCTCGTCGCCCTGCCCCTGCTTCTTGACCGTGACCTTGATCCCGTCCTTCTTGCCCGGTCCCTTGTTCCAGATGTCGACGACCTTCTCGATGCCCGGCGCCCAGGACCAGTAGGTCAGCTCGGCCGGGCCGGCCTGGGCGTCCCCCTCGTCGTCCGAGCCGCAGGCGGCGAGGGCGGTCGCGCCCAGGGTGACGGCGATGGTGGCGGAAAGGAGGCGGCGGCGCTTCGCTTTCGGCATGGGTCTCTCCCCTGATCCGGCAGTCTCCGCCCGTTGCGGAGGTCTGGGATGCTCGCTGTGAGCGTTCACAGTAGAGAAACCTGGACGACGCTTGTCAATGGTTACCACTGTGCGGTTATGTTGGGTTGATGCCGCCGCAACCATGTGTGCACGTTCCCAAATGATCAAGGATTCGGGAGAGGATCGATGACCAAGACCACGCCCAGGGGCCTGGCCGGACTCGCCTACGGCGGCGACTACTACCCCGAGCAGTGGCCGGAGCCCGTCTGGCACGAGGACGTCCGGCTGATGCGCGAGGCCGGCGTCACGATGGTCACCGTCGGGGTCTTCTCCTGGTCGCTGCTGGAGCCCGCGCCGGGCCGCTACGAGTTCGGCTGGCTCGACCGCCTCCTGGACCTCCTGCACGAGAACGGCATCCGTGCCGACCTCGGCACCCCCACCGCCGCCCCGCCCGCCTGGTTCTACCGCGCCCATCCCGACGCGCTGCCCGTGACCGCCGACGGAGTCCGGTACGAGTTCGGCTCCCGGGGCGCCATCTGCCACGGCAATCCGCACTACCGCGAAGCCGCCGCCGCGATCACCACCCGACTCGCCACCCGCTACGCCGGCCACCCGGCGCTCGCGCTGTGGCACGTCCACAACGAGTACGGCGTCCCCGTCTCCGCCTGCTACTGCGACGTCTGCGCCGCCCGCTTCCGCCGCTGGCTCGCCGCGCGCTACGGCGACGTCGCCGGCGTCAACGCGGCCTGGGGCACCGACTTCTGGAGCCAGCACTACGCCGACCTCGACCAGATCAACCCGCCGCGCACCACCCCGACCGTCGGCAACCCCGCCCAGAAGCTGGACTACCGCCGCTTCGCCGACGCCACCATGCGCGAGAACTTCTGCATGGAGCGGGACATCCTGCGCCGCCTCTCCCCCGGCGTCCCCGTCACCACCAACTTCATGACCGCGCTCAGCCAGTGCGACTCCGTCGACTACTGGGCCTGGGGCCGCGAGGTCGACCTCGTCACCAACGACCACTACCTGATCACCGACGGCCGGCGCACGCACGTGAACCTGGCGATGGCCGCCGACCTCGCCCGTTCCGTCGCCGCCGGCGCCCCCTGGCTGCTCCTGGAGCACTCCACCTCCGGCGTCAACTGGCAGCCCCGCAACCCCGCGAAGGCCCCCGGCCAGATGGCGCGCAACTCCCTGGCCCACGTCGCCCGCGGCTCCGACGGGGCACTGTTCTTCCAGTGGCGGCAGTCCCGGCGCGGCGCCGAGAAGTTCCACTCGGCGATGGTGCCGCACGCGGGCACCGGGTCGCGGATCTGGCGCGAGGTCGTCGAACTCGGCGCCGCCCTCGGCGCGCTGGCGCCGGTGCGCGGTACCCGCACCGTCGCCGACGTGGCCATGGTGTGGGACTGGCACTCCTGGTGGGCGCAGTCGCTGGAGTGGCGGCCGACCCAGGACCACGACGCGCGCGAGCGCGCCGACGCCTTCTACGAGGCGCTCTACGACCGCCACCTGACGGTCGACTTCGTCCATCCGGAAGCCGACTTGTCGGCGCACCCCCTCGTGGTCGTGCCGGCGCTGTACCTGGCCACCGAGGCCGCCGGGCGCAACCTCAAGGGCTACGTCGAGCGCGGCGGCACCCTCGTCGTGTCGTACTTCTCCGGGATCGTCGACGAGCACGACGCCGCGCACGGGGGGCCGTACCCCGGCGTCCTGCGCGACGTGCTCGGGCTGACGGTCGAGGAGTTCTCGCCGCTGCTGGAGGGCGAACGGGTGCGGCTCAGCGGCCCGGACGGGGCGGGGCCGACCGGCGAGGTGTGGACCGAGATCGTCGTGCCGCGCGGCGCCGAGGCGGTCTGGCGTTACGCCGACGGGCTCACCGCCGGCCACCCGGCCGTCACCCGGCACCGGCTCGGCGAGGGCACCGCCTGGTACGTCTCCACCCGCCTCGCCCCGCACACCCTGGACGCCGTGCTGGACCGGGCCGCCGCGGACGCCGGGATAGCGCCGCGCGCCGAACTGCCGCACGACGTCGAGGTGGTGCGCCGCACCGGCGACTCCGGCACCTACGTCTTCGCGATCAACCACACCGGCACCGACGCCAAGGTGCCGCTGGACGCGCACGGCACCGAGTTGCTGACGGGCGAACGCGCCGCCGGCCGCCTCGCCGTGCCCGCGGGTGCCGTCCGGGTCGTACGACTCGACGGCTGAACGGCCCCGCGGCCGAACGGGCCTGCGCACGCGGAACTCCCTCCGCGGGCGCGGGGCACACCTCAGCCTCACCGAATCCGGAAGGGACTACGGACGATGATGCTCCAGCCCGGACGAACGGTACGGACTCTGCTGCCGCCGCCGTCAGCGGAGGCGGCCGCCCCCCGCCCCACCGACCCGCGCGGCGAGCGCCCCGGCCACCAGCGGCTTCGAGGCCGACGGAACCGGTGCCGCCGCCCCGAGCGGCTGGTCCGGGCGACAACCACGACCACGAGAGCATGCTGTGGCTCAACCGGTACGTCCCGGTCGGCCCCATCGGCCCGCGGGTGGGCACCGCGGAGGTCGGCGGTCACAGCTGGGACATCACAAGGGCTCACTGTTCGGCAGGAGTTCCGCTGCACGCCAGGTGCGGGAACGGAAGCAGTTCCATGCGACGACGTGGCGGCGGCCCCGGAAGACGTACCCCCCGGCCGCGTGGCGGTCAGGGCTTCAGGTTTCGCGAAGAGCCGTCCCGCCCTTGACGATGTCGGCGCCCATCTCGGCGACGGTGTGGGCGCGGATCTGCGAGGGTGCCCCGTCGGCGGCGCGCGCCGCAATGGCCCGCACGTGGGCCTGTGCCGGTTCGGCAAGCCCGTCGTACACCGCCGCGAACACCTCCCGCGCACGTGTACGCGGCCAGCCGGGCGGCAGCAGCCCGACCGGCAGCAGCGGGTCGATCACCGGAAACCGGCGGTACGTGTCCATCACCTCTGTGCGCAGTCGCACCGCCGCGGTGCCGGAGATCGTGCCCGCGGTGACACGGGGAAGCAGGCGGCCCCACCGCCGGACGAAGGCGGTGTACTGCTTGGCAATGCCCGTGAGGTCCCAGGCGTCGACCGGGTTGCGGGCCGCACCTGTCTCCAGTTCCAGGTGCTGCGCGCGGAACACGCTCATCGCGCCGAAGGCCAGCCCCGCCAGGGCGGCCTGCTCCCGGGTGGTCAACGGGTGGGGCGACACCCAGACGCCGTCGTAGAGCGGCGCGTATCCGCGCCAGCGCAGGTGCTCTCGAATGGCGCGTCGCCGGGTGCTCTTTTCCTGCGGCATGGAGAACGCGACCAATGTCCACCGGCCGTCCCAGGAATCGGTGCCGGCGCCGAACGCCGCGATCTCGCGACCGCCGTTGGACAGGTTGGCAGCGGCGGCGTCGGTCAGACGGTATGCGCTGTGCCGCCCCTTCCGTCTGCCCTCCAGCACACCCCGGCGGGACAGCCTGCTGATCGTCGTGCGGGCGGACGGGCCGGACACCCCGAACTCGCCGAGCAGGTCCACGATCGCCGCCGACGGCAGCCAGGCGCGGGTGCTCAGTGTGTAGTCGCCGACAAGGGTCGTCCCGAGCCCCTGCGGCGAGCCGCTCTGCCGGCGGGGAAGCCGCACCGATGTCGCGTCCGCATCCCGGAAGATCTCTTCGAGGTCGAACACACGGGCCAACGGTGCACTCCGGCGCAAATCGCGATCACAAGGATGTGCCCGACTGTAATGGCGGCCTCGTGCCGCTGCACGGTCTTCCGCAAACGGCCCTCTCGTCGTCGAGGGTGCCGCACTCAGGCATGGTTGACACTTGTGTGACCCGGCGGCAACCTATATGTCATAGGGGCCTGGAAAGCGCAGAGCAAGCCAGCACCAAGCGGAACCGGCTCCGGCACGCCCGATCGACGGCCAGGTCGTTGTCCCGCCGCCTCCCGGCGCCGGCCCGCACTCGCAGGGCCATGATCCACCCGGCTGACCGCACGCCCTCGCCACACCGGCTTATCCGGGGCGCGGCACAGCACTCACAGGGTCGTGATCCATCCGGCAGACCGCACGCCCTCGCCACACCGGCTTATCCGGGGCGGCGCATCACGACCTGCCGGAGCCAGCGCGTACGGCCCGCGGGTTCCCCCTACATCCCACCAAACCCGTTCTGGAGAACAGCCCATGCGTGCACCCCGACCGCGAGCCGCGCTGCTCTGTGCCGGCATCACGCTGGCCATGGCCGGCACCGGTGCCGTCACCTCCCCGACGGCATCAGCGGCTCCGACCCGCTACGAGGCCGAAACGGCACCCGCCACCTGCGACGGTCTCATCGAGTCCAACCACACCGGATACTCCGGCAGCGGATTCTGCAACACCGACAACGCGATGAGCGCCGGCGCGGAGTTCACCGTCAACGCGTCCGCCGCGGGCACGGCAACGGTCTCCATCCGTTACGCCAACGGCACCACCGCGGACCGCCCGGCCGACGTATCCGTCAACGGCACGGTCGCCCACAGGGCCCGCGGCTTCGGCTCCACCGGCGCTTGGACCACATGGACCACCCAGACCCTGGCCGTGTCCGTCGACGCCGGCAGCAACACCATCCGGCTCGACCCCACCACCGCCGCGGGCCTCGCCAACGTGGACTACCTCGACTTCGAGGTCGGCGGCACCGCGCCGCCCGGCAAGCAGATGGAAGACCTCAACCGCGGCCTGACCAGCGTGCGTTCGGCGTCGGGCAACCTGCTGTCGTGGCGGCTGCTGGGGACCGAGACGTCCTCCACGGGGTTCAACGTCTACCGGGGCTCGACGAAGCTGAACGCCTCGCCGGTCACCGACTCCACCAACTACCTCGACGCCGGCGCGCCGGCAGACGCCTCGTACACCGTCCGCGCCGTCGTGGACGGGGCGGAGCAGCCGGCGTCCGAGCCCTCGCTGCGCTTCGCCGGCGGCAACCACCTGGACGTGCCGATCTCCCGGCCGGGAAGCAACTACACGGCCGGCGATGCGAGCGTCGGTGACGTCGACGGCGACGGACAGTACGAGATCTTCCTCAAGTGGGACCCGGACGACCAGAAGGACAACTCGCAGTCCGGCGTCACCAGCGACGTCTACATCGACGCCTACCGGCTCGACGGGCAACGGCTGTGGCGCATCAACCTGGGCCGCAACATCCGCGCCGGAGCGCACTACACGCAGTTCCAGGTCTACGACTACGACGGTGACGGGCGCGCGGAACTCGCGGTCAAGACCGGCGACGGCACCGTCTCCGGCACCGGGCAGGTGATCGGCGACGCGGGCGCCGACCACCGCAACTCCTCCGGATACATCATCACCGGGCCGGAGTACCTCACCATGTTCAACGGGCTGACCGGCGCCGCCATGTCCACCGTGGACTTCCAGCCCGCACGCGGCAACATCAACGACTGGGGCGACGACTACGGCAACCGCGGCGATCGGTTCCTGGCCGGGACCGCGTATCTGGACGGGCAGCGCCCCAGCCTCATTATGGGCCGCGGCTACTACGAAAAGAGCGCCATCGCGGCCTGGGACTTCCGCGGCGGTGAGCTCACCCTGCGCTGGAAGTTCGACTCCGACAACGCGGGCAACCGGTGGACCGGACGCGGCACGCACTCGCTGTCCATCGCCGACGTCGACGGCAACGGCACCGACGAAGTCATCTACGGCGGCATGACCATCAACGCCGACGGCACCGGCCGGTACACCACCGACTTCTACGCCCACGGAGACGCCCTGCACGTCGGCGACTTCGTCCCTGGCCGCACCGGCAAAGAGATCTGGCAGATCCACGAGCAGAGCTCCGGGGCCTCCGCAACACTGCGCGACGCCGGCAACGGCTCGATCCTCATGCAGCGGAACAACACCTGCGGCTGCGAAGGCCCGGCCCGCGGGGTGGCAGGCGACATCTACGCCGGCAACGCGGGCGCCGAGTTCTGGGGGTCGGGCACCGGCCTCGGCAACCTGCTCAACGCCTCGGGCGGCAACGTGGGACGCAACCCCGGCAGCTCCAACTTCCTCGCCTGGTGGGACGCCGACCCCGTACGGGAACTGCTCGACGGCAACCACGTCGACAAGTACGGCACCGGTGGCGACTCCCGCCTCCTCACCGCCTCCGGCGCGCACTCCATCAACGGCACCAAGGCAACCCCGTCGCTGTCCGGCGACCTGTTCGGCGACTGGCGCGAGGAGATCATCCTCCCGCGTGACGACAACGCCGCGCTGCGCATCTACGCCACCCCCGTCCAGACCGACCGGCGGATGTACACGCTGATGCACGACCCCCAGTACCGGGTCGCCGTCGCCTGGCAGAACACCGCCTACAACCAGCCGCCGCACCCGAGCTTCTTCCTCGGCAACGGCATGAGCACACCGCCGCAACCCCGCATCGACGTCCGCTGACAACCGGACACCACGGATTCGCCGACGTCCCGACGGGCCCGGCCGGGGACTGCCCTTCAGCGGAAGTGCGCCGGAGCCCGGCGCTTTTGAGAACGATGGAAGGTGACATCTTGAGGCACAGATCACGTGCACTGTCGAAGTACTGGAAGTCGGCTGCCACCGCATTGTTATCCCTGGCGCTGGCGGCACCGGCCTCGGCGAGCACCGCTGCGGCGGAGGCGCCGGTAAAGGAGAAACCGACGACGCAGACACCGGCAAAGGAGCTCCAAGACCAGCGTGCCGCTGCCGGACCGGCGAAGGAGCGCGGCCTGAAGTACCTGGTGTCCGACTACCAGACGCGCACTCCGTCGAAGTACACGGCCCGCTCCTGGGCGCCCTTCGCCAAGGCGCTGCGGACCGCGGCCGGTGTGGCCGACGACACCTCGGCCAGTAAGTCGGACGTCGCTGACGCGAAGACGGCGCTGATGACCGCCGCCGCCGATTTGAAGGCCGCTGACGAAGGCACGTTCCAGACCATCACGAACGACACCTTCTGGAACGACACCGACGGCAACCCCATCTACTCGCAGGGCGGCGGAGTCTTCAAGTTCGGCGACACCTACTACTGGTACGGCGTGCACTACACCGGCGCCGAGTACTACCGGGCCAATCCGACGCGGAAGTACGACGGCGACGTCAGCTTCGTGTCGATCCCCGTGTACTCGTCCAAGGACCTGGTGAACTGGAAGTTCGAGAACCGCGTCGCGACGCGCTCCACCGACGCCGGCAGCGGCGCCACCATGGGTGGCGCGGGCTGGGTCGGGCGGCTCGGTGTCACGTACAACGAGAACACCGGCAAATACGTGCTCGCCACGCAGATGTGGCACCCGGGCCGGGGCGGGCACGGCGTTCTGCTGTTGCAGGGCGACTCGCCGACCGACACCTTCGACTTCGGCTACTTGCAGACGCAGATCACCAACTCGCCCACGACCGGCACCGGGGACCAGACCGTCTTCACCGACGACGACGGCAAGGACTACCTGATCTTCTCCAACCGCGAAGGACGTTCGCGCGGCTTCGTGGCCAAGTTCCGGGAGTCCGACTCGCTGCGGATCGAGCCGGGCGTGGAGATCCGCCGTGGCGACGGTCGCGAGGGCAACGCCATGTTCAAGCTCGACGGCAAGTACTACCACGCGGCGTCGGACCTGCACGGCTGGAACACCTCCGTCAACTACGTCAACGAGTCGACCGGCAGCGACATCCAGGGCTCCTACAGCAGCGAGTACGTCCTTGCCGGCACCGAGAGGGACTACAGCCACGTGACGCAGACCGGGTTCTTCGTGACGGTCAACGGCACGAAGCAGAACACGGTGATCTACGCCGGCGACCGCTGGGCCGACTTCGCCTGGAACGGGATCGGGTACAACCAGTGGGTGCCGATCACCAAGACCGGTGCGCGCCCGCAGTTCCACTCGATGAGCCAGTGGCAGTTCAACGTCACGACCGGTGAGTGGCGCGCCGGACCGGCGAACAACTACATCCTCAACCCGGACATCCAGGCCGACCGCATCATCGTCTCCAACGTACGGGGATGGCAGCGGACCGGTGGGTGGTCGACCAATGTCGAGGGTGGTGCGAACGGGTCTCGTTTCGCCCTCCAGGTGGGTGACAGCGGCGGCGTCGAGCAGCGGATCGAGTCGGTGCCCGCAGGGGCCTACACCCTGTCCCTGCACGCTCGGGGGAGCTCCGGACAGGTCGTGGTCACCGGCGCCGACGGCAGCGAAAGAACTCTCGACGTCCCGTCGTCGAGCGGCTGGGCCAAGCGCGAGCTCACCGGCATCGAGCTGCCCAGCGGGACCGTCACCGTCACGGTGCGGGCGTCGGGTTCGGCCGGCGTCACCGTCGACCAGCTCTCACTCGTCAAGACCTCCGGCGACACGCCACCGCCGGCGGGACAGCGTTATGAGGCGGAGACCGCGCCGGCGGAGTGTCAGGGCACGATCG
Organism: Streptomyces sp. MAR4 CNX-425; assembly: GCF_048656465.1. Classification (NCBI taxonomy): domain Bacteria; kingdom Bacillati; phylum Actinomycetota; class Actinomycetes; order Kitasatosporales; family Streptomycetaceae; genus Streptomyces; species Streptomyces sp. MAR4 CNX-425. The sequence continues at coordinate 278,712 of NZ_JBMDLF010000002.1, forward strand.
ACTCGAATCACGCCGGTTTCTCCGGTAGCGGGTTCTGCAACGGCAATAACGCTGCGGAGGGCGTCGCGCAGTTCACGGTGACCCCGGAGGCTGCCGGCACGGCGACGCTGGGCGTCCGGTTCGCCAACGGCGCCAGTGCGCGGCCGGCGAACCTGGTCGTCAACGGATCCACGGTGGGGAACGTGTCGTTCGAGGCCACCGGCGCGTGGACGACGTGGTCCACCAAGACCGTGACCGTCCCGCTGAACGCCGGCACCAACACCATCCGGCTGGAACCGACCACGGCGGCCGGACTGCCCAACGTCGACTACCTGGATGTCGCTGCCGCGACTGCCTGACCCCCCACGCTCTGCCGGTCCCTTCGGCCGGCAGAGCGCTCGGGGTCCCGTCCCACACCGTCAGGAGAAGGACATGCGCAGCAAGCGTCCGGCCCGCGCCGTCGCGGGTACGACGACGTTGGCCACCATGGTGGCCGCGACGCTACTGATGGTGCCCGCGCCGGCCCGCGCGACCTTCGGACACGCGGACATCAAGCCCATCGAAAGCAATATCGCCGCCAAGCCCTGGGCCTCGGCGACAGCCGGCGACGGCTCGGCGAACGCCGGACTGGCCATCGACGGCGACCCGACGACCTCCTGGCACCCCGGGGGCACCGGCGCCCGGCAGCGGCTCACCGTCGACCTCGGTGGAACGTACGACAACCTGCGCAAGGTCACGGTGACGTTCCCGGACCGCGGCGTGGCCCACCGGTACGTCGTCGAGGCGTCGTCCGAGGGCCGCCGGTGGAAGACCATCGCCGACAGGTCCCACAACCGAGCCGTGTCGCGCGGGGAAGTACACCTGTTCACCCGGCCGGAAACGCGCTTCGTCCGGCTGACGTTCACCGGTGGGCCGGGCCGTGCCCGGGCCGGTGTCAGCGAGCTCCAGGTCTTCAACTACCTGCGCGACGACCTCGTCCTCGGCGCCGATCTGTCCTGGATGGACGACTTCCAGGACCGGCAGTACTGGGTCGATCCCCTGGCCGAAGACCGCGGCGCCGGGCCACACCTCCTCGACGTGGCCAAGGACCGCGGCATGGAGTACGCCCGGCTGCGGATCTTCAACGAGCCGCGCAGCGAGAGCACCGGTCGGCCGACGCCGGTACCGCGCCAGGGCCCGGAGCGCTCGCTGACCTCCGCGCGGTGGATCAAGCAGCGGGGCATGGGCCTGGGCATCGACTTCCACTACGCGGACTCCTGGGCGGACCCGAGCAAGCAACCGAAGCCACGCGCCTGGGCCGAGCGGGACTTCGCGGACCTGTCCAGGGCCGTCTACGACTACACCGCCGACTACCTGGACCGGCTGGTCAAGCAGGGCACCACGCCGGAGAAGGTGGCCGTCGGCAATGAGGTCATCAACGGGTTCATGTACGGCAGCGAGGCGGCCCACATCGGCACGACCGACCCGCCGTACTTCGTCGACGAGGCCGATGTCTACCAGTCGAAACCCGGCGGTGGCCTGCTGTGGAAGTACTGGAAGTCGACCGACCCGGCGGAGCGGAGGCTCTACGACGAGTCGTGGGACCGGTTCACCACCCTGGCAGCGGCCGGGATCGAGGCGGTCCGCGACGCGTCACCGACGTCCAAGGTCGAGATCCACGTGATCGTCGACAAGGACGCCGACGGGCTCGCCAAGACCATGGAGTTCTGGGACCAGTTCCTCACCCGGGTGAAGGCGAAGGGCCAGGATCCTGACGTGCTGGCCCTCTCGTACTACCCGGAGTGGCACGGTACGCCCGAGGCGCTCGATCACAACCTGCACACCATGACCATCGCCTATCCCGGCTACGAAATCGACGTCGCCGAAACCGCCTACCCCGCCTCGGGCGGCGACGGCTCCCCGGTGCCCGGCTCACCCTACCCGCGGACGATGCAAGGGCAGGCGGACGCCGTCCAGAGGGTGTTCCAGGCCGCCAACGACGTGGTCAACAACCGGGGCTCAGCTGTGCTGGTGTGGGAGCCGGCCGGCTACCAGCCCATGTTCCGGGCCGTGCCCCAAAAGGCCGGCACGTGGGAGCCGCACGCCTCCATCAACGTCTTCAACGCCAGCCGTGCCAAGCACATCCTCCAGGACACCGTCTACACCGCCACCACGGTGGGAACCGCACCGAAGCTGCCCTCCGCCGTCCGCGTGCTCACCACCGCCGACGACACGATCACCGGTGTCCCCGTCCGCTGGCAGCCGTTGCCACCCGGCGCGGCCGACGAGCCGGGTGAGGTGACAGCCACCGGCATGACCGGCAAGGGACCGGTCACGGCGGTGATCGACGTCGTTCCCCGACGCGGCGACCACGACGTGGCCGCCTCGTAACCGGACAGCCCACAGGACAGCCGAACTCCCAGCACTGCACCCATCCCCGCACCCAAGGAGTCATCCATGACCATGCAGCGTCGGACATTCCTCGGCATGAGCGCGGCCGGAGCGGCGGGCGTGGGCCTGTCGCTGCTCGGCACGGGGCAGGCACCGGCCGCCGTCGGGCCCTTGGACCCGGCGCCGACCACGCCCTTCAGGGTCGGCGTGCGCCGGTACGACTGGACCCGCGGCAGCCGCCCGTGCACCACCTACGTCTACTACCCCGCCACCGGCACCCCCGGCGGCAGCCCGGTGACGGACGCCCCTGTCGCCGACGGCGTCTTCCCCGTCTACAACTACACCCACGGCTTCGACAGCAGCCCGCAGAACTCCCTGTTCCTCATCCAGGCCCTGGCCGCTGCGGGCTTCGTCGTCCCCGCCCCGCACTTCAACCACAACTTCACCGACGTCGGAAACGGCAACAGCGCCCGGGACGTCTCGCAGATCCTCACCAACACCCTCGCCCTCAATTCGAGCGGACCGCTGGCCGGGCACCTCAACACCGACATCGGCGTGGGTGTCTCCGGCCACTCCCTGGGCGGCATGATCACCCATGGTCTGCTGACCTCCTGGCCGGACAGCCGGATCATCTCGGCCAACCCGCAGTCCTGCGAGGACATGGGCACCCCCGCCGCCTCGATCACGGCCAAGGTCGTGTTCGTCCACGGCGACCGCGACGACCTCACGCGCTACGACTCGGCCCGCCAGGCCTACGACGAGATGGCCTGGCCCAAGGCGTTCCTCACCTTCGTCGGGGGCAGCCACACCAGCTTCTGGAGCGACAACCGCTTCCCGGACACCGTCGTCGAATGGGCCCGCTGGACCATGTACGGCGACGACGCGGCACGGGACCGTCTCCCGGCCGCGGCGGCCGGGCCGAACACCAGGTGGGAAGCCCAACTGGGCGACTCGCCCGGAGGGCCGGGCCCCTACACCCTGGTGGCCCGGCACAGCGGCAAGGCTGCCGACATCGAAGGGGCCTCCAGCGCCGCCGGCGCACTGCTCGTCCAGCGGACCCCGGGCGGTGGCCTCAGCCAGCAGTTCGAGTTCGTCGACGCCGGTGACGGCCACGTCCGCGTCAAGGCCATGCACAGCGGCCTGTTCCTCCAGCCCGCGGGCAGCGCCACCGGCGCCGACGTCCTCCAGCAGACCGACACCGGCGCCACCGGCCAGCAGTGGCGCGTGGTCGACCACGGCGGTGACGTGATCAGCCTCATCAACCGGGAATCCGGCCTGGCCATGGACGTCTGGGAGTACTCCACCGCCGACGGTGCCCGCATCTCCCAGTGGACCTACAGCGGCAACCCCAACCAGTGCTTCACCCGCCGCGGCGTCTGACCCGGGACCTGACCGGGGCGGGTCGCGGCTCCCCGGGGCGGTCGCGTCGTCGCGCGGTTCCGGGCGGCCAAGTCCTCTGCGCCGTCGAACCGGCGCTGCGGCGGCAGCCGTACCCGGAGCCCCTGGGCCGTCCGATCTTACGCATGACCGGAGCAACCACTCGTGAAAGGCAGGACCAGATGGTGAACCCCCCACTCAGGCCCCCCGGACGTCGCGCGGTGCTGGGCGGACTCGCCTCGGCCGCCGGGGCGTTCGCTGTGGCGGCAGCGACTCCCGCGGCACAAGCCGCCGGTCCCCGCGCCGGGGCTTCCGCGGCGGCTCTCCCGGCCACCCACACGCTCGCTCCCAGCGGTGCGTGGTGCTGGTTCGGAGACCCGCGGGCGGTCCATCACCGCGGCCGGCACCGGCGCACCTTCGTCGGATACATCACCTCGTTCGGCGACATCAGGGTGACGCAGTACGATCACGACAGCGGCGCGTCCGTAACCTCCACGCTCCGGACCGGCTTCCAGATCGACGACCACAACACCCCGTCGATCCTCATCCGCCACACGGGCCATGTGGTGGTGTTCTGGTCCGGACACCAAGGTCCTTCCATGTACTACCGGCGGTCCGTGGCGGTCGAGGACATCAGCCAGGGCTGGGAGAGAACCAAGGAGATCCCCACCAACACCGAGGGCGGCACCGGCTACACCTATCCGAATCCGGTGGAGCTCTCCGCGGAGAACAACAAGCTGTACCTCTTCTGGCGGGGCGGGAACTACAACCCGACCTGGTCGACCACGACCGGCGGCGACCGGTGGACCGACGCATCCACCCTCGTCTCGGTCCCCGGGGAGCGGCCCTACGTGAAGGTGGCGTCGAACGACGTCGACACCATCCACTTCGCTTTCACCGAAGCCCATCCGAGGAACCTCAACACCAGCATTTACCACATGTACTACCGGGCCGGCTCGCTCTACCGGACGGACGGCAGCCGGATCGGGCCCCTGTCCACCGCGGTGACGCCCGCCCAGGCCACGAAGGTCTACGACGCCGGCTCGGGCGGCGGGAAGTCATGGATTCACGACATCGCCCTCAACAGCCAGGGCCACCCCGTCCTCACCTTCGCGCGGTTCCCCACGGACACGGACCACCGGTACCACTACGCGCAGTGGAACGGCACCGCCTGGGACGACCAGGAGCTGACCGCCGCCGGCGGCACGATCGCCGAGAAGCCCGGCGAGATCAACTACTCCGGTGGCATCACGCTCGATCACACCAACCCGTCCGTGGTCCTCCTCTCACGCCGGATCGGGTCCGTGAACGAGATCGAGCGCTGGACGACGACGAACGGCGGAACGACGTGGGAGCGGGAGGCCGTCACCGCGGACTCCACGGTCACTCAGGTCCGGCCCCTCACCCCACGCGGCCTGGACTCCGGGGAACGGCTGGGCATCCTGTGGATGGCCGGGCGCTACCCGAGCTACACCGAGTATCAGACGCACATCCAGGCGACGTCGTAGAGGACGCTCGCGGCACCGATGCCTGCCGCCGAAGGGTGCGGTCGTGCTTGTTGTCATGGCCGCGGCGTGACTCTATTCTCTACCCGGGGGAAAAGGAGCCAGCTCGTCGAATTCCCATCGAAGCGCTTCGATGGGAATTCGACGGCCACCGGAAGCCGCGCACCGCAGTCATCGACCGGACCTTCGGCGGCGACCATGGTCGCAGAAGGTGCGGTGAAGTTCCACCGCCCATGGCGGCCCCTGCACGCGGCCGTCGCACTCGTCTGCGCCGTTCGGCGCCGAGCCGCCATGGCCGCGACCGCCCGACATCAGTGAATCCACCAGGTTTCCGGCACCTCAGGACCAGAGGAGAGGAAGCGTTAATGGCGGCAAAAACAATGAAGATCAGAACCGTCCTCGTTGCCATCGTACTGGCGGTGGCCGCATCCGTATCCGGCGGCTCGGCGAATCAGGCGGCTGCTGACACAGCGGCTCAGTCGGATGCTTCGCAGATCGTTTCCGACATGGGTGCGGGCTGGAATCTGGGGAACCAACTCGAAGCCACCGTCAACGGGTATCCCAGTGAAACGGCATGGGGCAATCCGACGGTAACCCAGGATCTCATCGACAAGGTGCAGGCGGCAGGATTCAAAACAATCCGGATCCCCGTCTCCTATCTGCGCCACATAGGGCCCGGCCCGGATTACACGATCAACTCGTCCTGGCTGAACAGGGTCCAGGAAGTCGTCGACTACGCCTACAGCCGAGGCATGTACGTGGTGATCAACATGCACGGCGACGGCTTCAAGACGATCGACGGCTCCTGGCTGATCTGCGACTCGTCCGGTCAGACGGAAATCAAGGACAAGTACCAGAAGGTATGGCAGCAGATCGCGTCGAAGTTCCAGGGCTACGACCAGCGCCTGATCCTGGAATCCATGAACGAGGAGTTCGACGGCCAGTACGGCCAGCCGACTCAACCGTGTTACTCGAACATCAACGACTACAACCAGATCTTCGTGGACACGGTGCGGCAGACCGGTGGCAACAACAGCTCACGGTGGCTGCTCATTCCCGGCTGGAACACAAACATCGACTACACCGCGGGCGACTACGGCTTCGCCCTGCCGACCGACGAGTATCGATCCCCCTCCATTCCCGGCGACGAGCACCGGATCATGATCTCCGTGCACTACTACGATCCGTGGGACTTCACCGGAGAGGAAAGCGGATCCATCACGCAGTGGGGCCCGGCCGCGACCGATCCGTCAAGGACGTCCACCTGGGGGCAGGAGGACTTTCTGGACGGGCAGTTGAAGAAGATGTACGACAGGTTCGTCACGAAGGGGTATCCGGTAGTCGTCGGCGAATACGGAGCGATCGACAAGTCGTCCTTCGACCCGGCGAGCAACACATACCGTGCTGACTTTGCGCGGACCCTGGCGGCCACAGCCAAGAAATACGGAGCAGTCAGCATCTACTGGGACAACGGTTACAACGGACAGTACGGGTTCGGTCTGTTCGACCGAAACTCGCGCGCCGTGACCCAGCCGGGCATCATCAGCGCCATCATGAGCGGCGTCGGCAGCGGTTGACGGCAACCCGGGCCTGCCGTCCGGGCAGTTCCGCCACCCGCGCGAACAACAACGCGGCGCGGCGCGGAGGCGGGGCGGAGACCAGCTCTGCACCGCCTCCGCGCATCGGGCCCACGCCTGGACGAACTCCCAGGAGAGGTGTCGCCGCCGGCGGCGTCCTCGGGGAGGCGGTCGCGTGCGGCGGTGACGCCGTACAGGCTCCAGGCGGTCAGCAGGCCGTGGGTGGTCGCGTGCGGTAAGCGCTCGCTCGACCGTACGGAGACACGCGGGCCGGGGCGCCAGACCCTGCGGACGGGCCGCCGCTACTCCTCGCGCAGGTCCAGCCAGGCGACGTCCTGTGGAGAGAGGCGTACGTCCAGCCCGGCCAGGGAGGTGCGGGTCTCCGAGACCTGGCGGGGACCGATCAGCGGGAAGACCGGGTACCGCTGGTGGAGCAGCCAGGCCAGGGCGATGGCCGTGGGGTGCACGCCGCGGTCGCGGGCGAGCTTGCGGGCCCGGTCCAGTCGCTCGAAGTTCTCCTCCGAGTAGAAGCAGCGCACCAGCTCCGCATCGCCGGTGTCGTGGGGAGCGGCCCGGCCGGTGAAGAACCCGCGCGCTTGGCTGGACCACGGGAACAGCGCCACCTCCCGGTCGCGCAGCCAGTCCTGCGAGTCCGGGTCGCTGACGTGCAGGCAGCCCTCCCACGGCACGGCGTGGGCGCGGGCCAGGCTCAGGTGGTTGCTGAGCACGGTGAACGGCTGCCGCCCGTTCCGGCGCGCCCACGCGTTGGCCTCGTCGACCCGCTGCGGGCTCCAGTTGGAGCCGCCGTACACGCCGATCCGGCCCGCTCGGCGGTGCTCGTCGAGGACGTCCACGAATTCGCCCGCGGGGATCTCGGGGTTGTCGCGGTGGAGGAAGTAGATGTCGACGTGGTCGGTGCGCAGCCGCTCCAGGCTGGTCTCCAGCTGGCGGCTGAGCGAGGCGGGGTCGCAGTGCGGCGTGTGTGCCCCCTTGCCGATGACCACGACGTCGTCGCGGATCCCGCGGTCCTCCATCCACCGGCCGAGCTGCCGTTCCTGCCGTCCCCCGCCGTAGTGGTACGCGGTGTCGAAGGCGGTGCCACCGTGCGCGAAGAAGTCGTCGAAGACGACCGAGGCGTGGATGTGGTCCGGCTGGTTGTCGACGCCCATGACCAGCCGGGAGATGTCCTTGTCCAGGCCGGGGACGCGGCCGTGGGTCATCGCCGCGTCGGCGCGGCGGGCGAGCGGCCGGCCGGAGGCGGTGGATACGGGAGCGTCGTCGCGCTCGCTGTCGTAGCGCTGGCCGAGGGCCGCCCGCCAGGCGTCCTGGACGGCGAGGTTGCCGAGGGTGTCGGCCCAGCTCATCTGCGGGGCCTGGCGGTCGGCGAGATGGCCGGCGACGGTGTCGGCCTCGGCCGCGTAGATGTGCGCCGGCGGGACCCGGATCTCCCGCGGCTCCTCGCCCACCCGGTGCAGCATCAGACCGGTGGGCTCGCCGTCCCCGCAGAACCAGGGGTCGGGTACGTCGAGGAAGCCGCCGGAGCCGTAGATCCGGACCCGGTTCTCGCCGGCGAGCCGGATGCCGGTGGCGACCTGGGCGGTCAGCCCGCCGGTGAAGTGCAGGGTGGCCAGGGCCCACTCGTCCACGCCGGTGCGGCCGACGGTTCCGGCGGCGGTGGTGTGCTCCGGGTCGGCGAAGGGCGCGCCCGCCGCGGCGCCGACCAGCAGGCGGGCCATCGAGACCGGATAGCCGCCGACGTCCAGGATGCCGCCGCCGGCCAGCACGTTGGAGAACAGCCGGCTGCTCGCGTCGAAACCGGGACCGCCGAAGGAGAACTGCGCCTGGATGTGGTGGAGGTCGCCGACGGCTCCGTCTCTGACCAGCTCCACCAGCTTCGCGGTCTGCGGGGTGCAGCGGTACATGTACCCCTCCATCAGGAACACGTCGGCCCGTACCGCCGCCTCGATGACGGCGGTGGCCCAGACCCGGCGCACCGCCATCGGCTTCTCGACCAGCACGTGCTTGCCGGCCTCGGCGGCCCGCACCGCCCACTCGACGTGCTGCGGGTGAGGCGTGGCGACGTACACCGCGTCGACGGTGTCGTCGTCCAGCAGCTCCTGGTACGAGCCGTGCGCCCGCGGTGCGGCGAAGCGCTGGGCGAAGTCGCGGGCGGAGGCGGCGGAGCGGCTGCCGACGGCTGCCAGGGTGCCGGTGTGCGAGCGGGGCAACTGCCCGGCGAAGCGTGCGGCGATCCCGCCGGTGCCCAGGATCCCCCAGCCGACGGTGCCGGCCGCGGGGGGAGTCCGGTGCGTGCTGTCCTGCATAGTGCGAACACCTCTCTTGGGGGGGGAACCGGCTTCAGAACCTCATCGAGCCCGCGGCCAGGTTGGCGATGAAGTGGCGCGAGCCGATCAGGAAGACCCCGATCAGCGGGATCACCGAGTTGATGCCGATGATGTCCGGCACCATGGACCTGCCGGCGAGCGTGGTGCGCACCTTGGTGTTGTAGTTGCCGCCGACGTTGGTACGGCTGACCCGGAAGCCCTCGGCCCCGGGTATGCCCTCGGTCTCGGCCTGGGCGACCAGCTCGTCGCTCACCGACCGGTCCCAGCGCCGAGCGAGCGCTGAAAGCCGCAGCCGGCCGGTGCGAACCCTCCGGCGGCGGCCCCGGTGCCGAGCGCCAGCAGCCTCCTTTGTGACATTGCCATGACGCGGGAACCCACCTTCGCTGGGGTCGCGGCTCCCCCGGGTCGGTTGCGGGGCATCGGCGCCAGGAGGTCCATCCGGCCACCGCATGTGCAGCGAGATTCGAGCATCGAGCGCGTTCGACTACGTGAGATTTTGCGTGGCCCTGTTTGGCGCTGGTGGATGATAAGGACGCCCGAATGTTGCGTCAACACGGCGCGCGCCCGGTGATGCGCGTGTCGGCAGGCGGGGACGAGCGTGCCGAGCCGGGTGACAGCAGGAATCAACACGGCCGTGGAGGATTCGATGGCGATCTCTCGGCGTGTGGCACCCGACGGCGCGGGGGCGACGAACGGCGGCGCCGACGTACGGATGGCGGTGCTTCAGCCGGTTCCGGCCGGCGGGGGGTGAGCCTGCCGCACCCTGACCGCGTACCGACGACGTCGACACCGCCCGCGAACGACGCGCGGGGGCGGTCGGCCCGAACGGCCGGAGCCGCCTCGCGTGGTTGGTCAGGCCGCCCCCGACGGAACCTGCGGTCCAGGGGCGGCGGCGGCCCGGGAGGGCGGTGCCGTCACCGACTCTCGCCAGATCACCTCGTTCAACGGCTGCCGGGGCGGCTCCAGTTCGCGGCCGTTGATCGCCTTGACCAGCCGCAGCATGGCGTTTCGCCCCAGACCTTCGAGGTCGACGTGCACCGTGGTCAGCGACGGTGGGAGATACCGGCAGATCTCGTGGTTGTCCCAGCCGGTGACGCTGAGGTCGCGGGGAACGTCGAGCCCGCGGTCCTGGGCGCCGCGGATGACGCCGGCGGCGACGACGTCGTTGGCGGCGATGACGGCGGTGGGCAGGTGCCCCGTCCGCAGCGTCCGCATGGCGGCGACCCCCGAGTCGCCGGACCAGTCACCGTCGAAAACGCCGACCGACTCCAGCCCGAGCCTCCGCACGGCCTCCAGGTACGTGGCCTTGCGTGCCCGTGCGGAAGCGAACTGCAGGTCTCCGGCCACGTGGAAGAAGCGCCGGTGGCCGAGCCCGGCGAGATGCTCGATCATCTCGTCCACCGGTGAGGCGTCGGTCAGTTCGCCGATGCCGCGCATGGCGTCGTCGAAGTCGGCCGAGACGACGATGGCCGCGCGCTCCGGGAGCCGGTCCTCCAGCGTCGGCTTGATCGGGGCCAGTGCCAGGATGCCCTCGACCTGCCCGGAGTCGGCCAGTTCCAGCGTGCGTTCGGCCCTGGCTGCGGCTCCGCCCTCCAGGCTGACGACCTCCACGGCGAACCCGGCTTCGTGCGCAGCCGCGGCCGCGCCGGCGAGCATACGTGCGGGGTTGTAGGCCATCGTCGGCATGACGAGCGCCAAGCGGCCGGTGCGGCGGGTGCGCATGGACCTGGCCACCAGGTTGGGGCGGTAGCCGAGCTCGCGGACCGCGGCGTCGATGTGGGCGAGCGTGGCCGGCTTCAGCCCTTCCCTCGAACGCAGGTACCGGGAGACGGTCTGGTGAGAGACCCCGGCCAGACGGGCGACCTCTCTGATGGTGGGACGTCTGCCCGCCGTTGAGTGTGCGGTCATGCGCAAGCTCCCTCTCCATAGGCCCGCAGAGGGTCTTGCCCTCATGGTGATCGTTCACTACTTTACGTCGGGACCGAGAAAGTGAACGATCACAATATGCTCCGGAGGGAGCATCGATGCCGATCCACATCGCCGTTCGCGGTCAATCCAGCCAGAGTCGTGGTGATCGCGTCTGATGAGCGCCACCACCGAGCTGCGCACGCTGCGGTCCGGCCGTCAGACGTCGAAGCAGCAGAACAAGGCGGCGTTCTTCTTCCTGTTGCCATGGTTCCTGGGCCTGTTCGCCGTCACGCTCGGGCCGATGATCGCGTCGCTGTACCTGAGCTTCACCGACTACAACCTGCTGCAGCCCCCGAGCTTCACCGGACTCGACAACTACAGCCGGATCCTCACCGACGAGCGCCTGCACAAGTCCCTGCAGGTGACGTTCACGTACGTGCTCGTCTCGGTACCGCTCCAACTCGCCCTGGCGCTCGCGCTCGCCGTCTTCCTCGACCGGGGCGTGCGCGGTCTCGCGATCTACCGCTCGGTCTTCTACCTGCCCTCACTTCTCGGCACCAGCGTCGCTATCGCGGTCCTGTGGCGCACCGTCTTCGGCACGGAGGGTCTCTTCAACGAGGCCCTCGGCCTCGTCGGAATCGAAGGGCGCGGCTGGATCTCCGAGCCCGACACGGCGCTGTTCACCCTGATCACCCTCAACGTCTGGACCTTCGGCGCCCCGATGGTGATCTTCCTGGCCGGTCTGCGGCAGATCCCGGCCTCCTACCACGAGGCCGCCGCGGTGGACGGGGCCGGCCGCTGGCGCCGCTTCTGGAGCGTGACGCTGCCGCTGCTGACGCCGATCATCTTCTTCAACCTGGTTCTGCAGATCATCCACGCGTTCCAGTCGTTCACCCAGGCGTTCATCGTCTCCGGCGGCAACGGCGGCCCGGCCGACTCCACGCTGTTCTATTCGCTCTACCTCTACCAGCGCGGCTTCGGGAACTTCGACATGGGCTACGCCTCCGCACTCGCCTGGCTCCTGCTGCTCATGGTCGGGACGTTCACAGCGATCAACTTCTGGGCCGCGAAGTACTGGGTGTTCTACGATGACTGACACCCTGACCAAGGTGGCGGACTCCCCGCCCGGCCCCCGCCGCGCCGGCAGCCGCCCCGCCCGGCGGCACCGCCGGCGGCTCCGCCCGGCCATCCGGTCGGCCCTCAAGCACGCGGTGCTGATCCTGTGCGCGCTGGTCATGCTCTACCCGGTGCTGTGGATGGTCGTCAGTTCGCTGCGGCCCAACGACGAGATATTCCAGGACCCGGGCCTGTTCCTGACCAACCTGGAGTCGGGCAACTACGGGAAGGGCTGGAACGCCTTCTCGAAGCCGTTCAGCCACTTCATGGTCAACTCGGCGATCGTGGTGCTGGGCGCGATCGTGGGAAACCTGATCGCCTGCTCGATGGCCGCCTACGCGTTCGCGCGCCTGGAGTTCAGGGGCCGCAAGTGGTGGTTCTCGATCATGCTCCTCACGATCATGCTGCCGGTGCACGTCATCATCGTCCCGCAGTACGTGCTGTTCTCCGAGTTCGGCTGGGTCAACACGTTCCTGCCGCTGATCGTCCCGAAATTCCTGGCCACAGACGCGTTCTTCGTGTTCCTGATGGTCCAGTTCATCCGCGGCATCCCCAGGGAACTCGACGAGGCCGCGCGCATCGACGGAGCCGGTCACCCGCGCATCTTCCTGCAGGTGATCCTGCCGCTGATGGTCCCGGCGCTGGCGACCACGGCGATCTTCACGTTCATCTGGGTCTGGAACGACTTCTTCTCCCAGCTCATCTATCTGACCGATCCGGAGATGTACACCGTGCCGGTGGCACTGCGCGCGTTCATCGACGGGCAGTCCGGCACGAACTGGGGCGCCGCGCTCGCCATGAGCGTGGTCTCGCTCCTGCCGGTCTTCCTGGTCTTCCTCTTCGGCCAGCGGTTCCTCCTGCGCGGCATCGCCACGACGGGAGGCAAGTGACATGCCCGCCCGTCCACCCCCTCGCCGGCGGTCCACCAGCGCCCACGGCCGGGCCCGGCCGGGACACCCCACTCAGGCAGGGAGAACACCATGAGAGGTAGCGCCACAGCACGTCTCCTCGGCGCCGTCGCGCTGTCGAGCACGCTCGTCCTGGCCGCCTGCGGCAGTTCCGGCGGTGCCGTCGAGCGCAGCGACGAGCAGGTCACCATCCGGGTGACCTGGTGGGGGGAGGAGACCCGCGCCGACCTCACCGAGAAAGCCATCGAGGCGTTCGAGAAGAAATACCCGGACATCACCGTCAAAGGCGAGTTCAAGGACTGGAACGGTTACTGGGACGCCCTGGCGACCACCACCGCCGCGAACGACTCACCCGACGTGGTCCAGATGGACGAGCTCTACCTCGCCTCCTACGCCGAGCGCGGATCCCTGCTCGACCTGGGCGAAGCCGGCAAGTTCCTGGACACCTCGCAGTTCGACGCGGAGGCGCTGAAGACCGGTGAAGTCGACGGCACCCACTACGCCATGCCCATCGGGATCGCCGTCCTCGCGAGCATCGTCAACGTCGACCTGTTCGAGGAGTACGGCATCGAGCTCCCCGACGACGCCACCTGGACCTGGGACGAGTACGCCGACCTCGCCGAGGAGTTCGCCGAGAAGAGCGGCGGGAAACTCAACGGCTCCTCCATCACCGGTGGCATGGACACCGGCAGCGTCCGGTACTGGGCACGGCTGGACGGCAACGAGTTCTTCGACAAGAACGGCGACGTCACGCTCGATCCCAAGGCCCTCGCCTCGATGTGGCAGTACAACCTCGATCTGATGGAGTCCGGCGGCGTCGAGAGCGCCGCCCAGGCGGTCGAGAGCTACAACGCCGGCCTTGAGGGCGGCAGCCTGGCCACCGGCAAGGTGGCCATGGGCTTCTCCTACAACACCCAGATCACCGCGCTCCGCGAGGCCAGCGGCGCCGATCTGCGGCTGCTGCGGTTGCCCGGAAGCGGCGAGGTGGACGCGAACTTCTTCAAACCGTCGATGTACTGGGCCGTCTCGTCCCAGAGCGAGCATCCCGCCGAAGCCGCCCTCCTCGCCGACTTCCTGGTCAACCACAAGGCCGCCGGGGACATCCTGGGAACCGAACGCGGTATCCCCGCGAACGGCAAGATCCGTGAGGCCGTCTCCGCGGATCTGAGCGAGAGCGACCAACTCGCCGTCGACTACATGGACTCCGTCACACCGGGCCCCTCACCTGCCGTGACCCCCAAGGGCGGCAGCGGCGTCGAGCCGATGCTCCAGCGCTACACCCAGGAGGTCTACGCCCAGCAGACGTCGCCGGAGGAGGCCGCCCAGGCGTTCGTCGACGAGCTGCAAGGCGAGATCGACGCTGCGTAGCGACCCCCAGGACGGAGGACGCCGAGCAGCGCCCTCCGGATCACGCCTCCACCGCACCCCAGGGAGCAACGAACGTCATGCCGAATCCGGCACCCGCCTTCCGCGTCGCCATCGTCGGCGTCGGCAGCATCGCCCGTACGCACGTCAGCGCCCTCACCGAACTGGCCGGGCGAGCACGCCTGGTCGCCATTGCCGAGACGGACCCGGCCCGGGCCGCCGAGTTCTCCCGCCGCTCCCCGGCGCCGCGGGTGTACGGGGACGCGGAGTCCCTGTTCGCGAACGAGGAGCTCGACCTGGTGCACATCTGCACGCCGCCGCAAACCCACGCATCGCTTGCCGCCGCGGCCATGCGCGCGGGCGTTCCGGCGCTGGTGGAGAAGCCCACGGCGCTGAGCCTGGCCGAGATGAACGGGCTCGCCGATGTGCAGGCCGAGACCGGCACCCCGGTGCTGACGGTGTTCCAGCACCGCTACGGGGCCGCGGCCGTCCGGCTCCGGCACCTCGTCCGCGAGGGCGCGCTCGGCCGCCCGCTGACGGCCACCTGCGAGACGCTGTGGTACCGCGCCGACGACTACTACGACACGCCCTGGCGGGGCAGGTGGGAGTTCGAAGGCGGCGGCCCGACCATGGGCCACGGCATCCACCAGTTCGATCTGCTGCTGTCGGTCCTCGGCCCCTGGTCCGAGGTCAGCGCCATCGCCGGACGGCTCTCCCGCCCCACCGACACCGAGGACGTCTCGATGGCGGTCGCCAGGTTCGAGAACGGGGCGATGGCCACCGTCGTCAACTCCGTGGTCTCCCCGCGCGAGACCTCACGGTTGCGCTTCGACTTCGAGCACGCCACCGTCGAGCTCGATCACCTCTACGGCTATCGCGAGAAACACTGGCGTTTCACCCCGGCCCCCGGACACGAGCAACTGGCCGATCGCTGGAAGTCCGACGGGGGTGCCGACATCGAGAGCGGACATCTGCTGCAGATTCAGGCCGTTCTCGACGCGTTCGAGAACGGTACCGAGCCCGGGGTGTCCCTCGACGAGGCCCGTCGCACCATGGAGTTCGCCGCGGCGACCTACGCCTCCGCGTTCCGCGGCCGTCCCGTCTCCGCCGGCGAACTGACCGGCGACGACCCCTTCACCTCCAGCATGAGCGGCGGGATCGTCCCCTGGGCGCCCGGAAAGCAGGCGACCGCATGACCGACCTCGGGATCCGCCACGACATCGGCTCAGCGCTCGCGGTCCGCGACGGACGGACCGAGCTGTTCCGGTACGTCTACCACCCCTCCACACCCGAGCTCGAATCACCCAAGCCGTACCTGCACCCCCTCCGCACCCGCTCCGGCCGCACCGTCAGCCTGTTCAGACCCTGGGACCACCGGTGGCACAAGGGCATCGCCTGGTCGCTCCCGGTCGTCGGCGAAGAGAACTTCTGGGGCGGCCCCACCTACGTCCACGGCAAGTTCTACGTGCAGAGGGACAACAACGGCACTCAGCGGCACCGCCGCTTCACCGGCATCGACGCGTCCCACGGGAAGGTCGCGTTCGGCCACGAACTGGACTGGATCACCCAGGCCGGAGCGAGGATACTCACCGAGCACCGCACCCTCACGGCCCGGATCCTCTCACCGGGCGCCTGGGCCCTGAGCTTCGAGACCTGTCTGACCAACGTGTCCGGGCAGGACATCGTCATCGGGTCCCCGACCACCCGGGGCAGGGAGAACGCCGGATACGGCGGCCTGTTCTGGCGCGGGCCCCGCTCTTTCACCGGAGGAAGGCTCGTCACCCCCGACGGCGTGGGAAGCGGCGAAGAGGTCCGCGGACAGCACCACGCGTGGATGGCCTTCGCGGGACGTCACGACGGGAACGGCGCCCCGTCCCTCATCCTCATGGTCGACCACGCCGAGAATCCGCACCACCCGCCGCAGTGGTTCGCCCGCAGCGAGGAGTTCGCCTGTCTGAACCCCGCTCCGTTCTTCAGCGAGGAGTTCCTCATACCACCGGGTGAGAACGCGCGATTCCGCTACGGTATCGGCGTCGCCGACGCCGACGCCGACGAAGCGGCCGGACTCGCGTCCGCGGTGCGCGAGTCGCTCGCACCCGCCGCACCGGGCGGTCGCCGCGCCGAAGCCAAGCCGTCAGCCGCCGCCGCTGGTGCCGCGGGACCGGGCTCACGACCCGGCCGGCCGCCCGGCGCACCGAACGGAGGCGCACAGCCGTGAGCAGCACGCGGCGCACCTCCACGCCCGGAGAAGCACCGGTCCGTGCCGTCGTGGTCGGCACCGGCTCCCGCGCCCAGGTCTTCACCACCGCGCTTGCCGGGCGCCCGCGGTTCCGGGTGGCGGCGCTGTGCGATCCCAACCCCGTGCGGATAGCCCACCACCAGCGGCTGCTGAGGGACGCGGGCGAGCCGGAGGCGGCGGCCTGGACACCGGAGGACTTCCCGGACCGGCTGCGCGCCGAGGGCATCGAGGAGGTGGTGGTCACCACCGTCGACGCGCTGCACGACGCCTACATCGTGCCCGCGCTGGAGGCGGGCTGCCGGGTGGTGACGGAAAAGCCGATGACGACCGACGCGGGCCGCTGCCGACGCATCCTGCGCGCCGTCGAGGCCACCGGCGGCGAGCTTGCCGTGGCGTTCAACTACCGCTTCAACCCGGTGCACGAGGAGGTGCGCCGCCAACTGGCCGGCGGCGCCATCGGCGAGGTGCTGTCCGTGCACTTCGAGTGGCTGCTCGACGTCCGGCACGGCGCGGACTACTTCCGCCGCTGGCACCGCGAGAAGCACCTCAGCGGCGGGCTGATGGTGCACAAGGCGAGCCACCACTTCGACCTGGTCAACTGGTGGCTCGGCGCCCGCCCGCAGCACGTGTTCGGCCACGGCCGGCTGGCCTTCTACGGCCGCGAGGCGGGCGAGCGCACCGGCTACCGGCGCGACTACGAGCGCGCCCACGGCGCGGCCGCGGCCGCGGACGACCCCTTTGCGCTGACCCTGGCCGACAGCGACGCGCTGCGCTCGCTCTACCTCGACGCCGAGCAGCACGACGGATATCTGCGCGACCGCAACGTCTTCGGCGACGGCATCACCATCGAGGACGACATGGCGGTGCTGGTGCGCTACGACACCGGCACCGCCATGACGTACCACCTGACCGCCTACTCCCCGTGGGAGGGCTACCGGGTGGCGTTCAACGGCACCGGCGGAAGGCTCGAACTGGAAGTGGAGGAGAGCCGTTGGCAACCGCCTCGGCCACCGGCGGCCTCCGACAAGGGTGCCCGCGGCGACAGCGCGGTGGCTACGGCCGGCGGCCCGCGCATCCTCATCCGCCCGCTGTGGCGGGAGCCCTACGACATACCGGTCCCGGACTACGGCCACGCCGGACATGGCGGAGGCGACGGACGGATGCTCACCGCCCTGTACGGCCCCGCCGACCCGGCGGACACACCCGGCACCGCCGACGCCGCCGGGCAGTGCGCCACCGCGGTGGACGGCGCGCTCGCGCTCGTCACCGGCCTCGCCGCGAACGAGTCCTTCGCCACCGGCGCGCGGGTCGTCACGTCCGATCTCGTCGCAGTGCCTTCCCGCTGAGTCGCCCTCCCTTCCGTGCGCCGTCCCGAGCACCGCGTCGAGGTGTGCGGCCGGAGAGAGAAGCGAGCGGGCAGCACCCCGACCGAAGCGGCGAGGAGCGGCACGCGATGTCTCAAGGACGGTGACGCGCCGGGAAGTGTCCGGTCCCACGGTGACCGAGGTGCCTGGTGCAGGGCCAGGTGGACGGCGGCGGTGGCATGCGGGGTCACGGCGCTGGAGGCCGAGGGACCCTCGGCATCCCGCGCCGCTCAGGCCGGGGCCGGGGCCCGGGAGGACCATGGTCCCCGGGTGGAGATGCCGGATCCGGCGGGTGCGGGACAATGGAAGTGCCACGGCCGGGTCGGTGACCCTGCGTGGCAGAACGTCACGTGCGCGTGCGCGCAGCTGCCCGGCCGGTCCTCACACAGCACCCGGAGTCGAGAGGCGGGAGGCAGGCGGTCGTCATGGCCGGCATCACTCAGCGTATCGGCGCCCTGTTCCGGACCAAGGCCCACAAGGCTCTCGACCGGGCCGAGGACCCGCGCGAAGTCCTGGACTACTCGTACGAGCGGCAGCTGGAGATGCTGCAGCGGGTGCGGCGCGGGCTGGCCGATGTCGCGACCAGCCGCAAGCACGTCGAGCGGCAGGTGGACCAGCTGCGGGAGTCCACGGGCAGGCTGGAGGACCAGGCGCAGCAGGCGCTCACGGGCGGCCGGGAGGACCTGGCCCGCGAGGCGCTCACCCGCCGGACGGCCGCGACCGCGAAGATCACCGAGCTGCGGGAGCAGCAGGCGTCGTTGCAGGCGCAGGAGGAGAAGCTGACCCAGGCCGCCCAGCGCCTTCAGGCGCAGACGGACTCGTTCCGTACCCGCAAGGAGACGATCAAGGCCACCTACACCTCGGCCGAGGCCCAGACCCGGGTCACCGAGGCCGTGAGCGGCATCGGTGACGAGCTGGGCGAGGTCGGCCTCGCCACCCAGCGGGCCCGGGACAAGACCGAGCAGATGCAGGCGCGCGCGGGCGCGCTGGACGAGCTGATCGCCTCCGGGGCGCTGGAGGATGCCACGCTGCCGGCCGGGCAGGACGACATGCAGGCCGAGCTGGAGCGCGTGAGCGCGGATCAGGACGTGGAGATCGAGCTGGCCCGGATGAAGGCGCAACTGCCCTCCGCTGCCGCCCCGACGGAAACGGAGGGTCAGGACACCCCGGAGGACGGGCCGGAAGAGCAGGCGCCGTCATGACCACTCGTCCGCCCGCAGAAGGCCGGCGCGGGACGGACCCGCCGCCGGGCGAGGAGATCACGGCGTCCGACATGGTCCCGCCGGACGAGGGCACCCGACAATGGTCCGTACCCGGGGTGAGGATCGATGCGCAGCCGCTTTGAGCCCGACCGGAAGCTGACCACCCGCATGGTGGCCACGATGTTCCTGCTCGGGCTGGTGTACGTGGCCTTCGTCGCCGCGCTGATCGTCCTGCTCAAGTCCGTCGTCCTGGTGGTCGTCCTCGCCGCCGGGCTGCTGGGCGTGCAGTACTGGTTCTCCGACCGGATCGCCTTGTACGCGATGCGCGGCAGACTCGTCACAGCCGAGGAACAGCCCCAGTTGCACGGCATCGTCGACCGGCTGTGCGCCACCGCGGACATGCCCAAACCCCGGGTGGCCGTGTCCGAGATGGACCTGCCGAACGCGTTCGCCACCGGCCGCAACGCCGACCACGCCGTCGTCTGCGTCACCACAGGTCTCCAGCGCCGCCTGACGACCGAGGAACTCGAAGGCGTCCTCGCCCACGAGCTGTCCCATGTGGCGCACCGCGACGTGGCGGTGATCACCATCGCCTCGTTCCTGGGCGTGATCGCGGGACTCGTGGTCCGCTTCGCCTTCTACTCCCAGTTGTTCGGCGGACGCCAGCGCGACCAGAACACCGTCGTCGTCCTCGCCGTGGTCATGGCGGTCTCCGCACTCGTCTACGCGCTCAGTTTCGTGCTCATCCGCGCACTCTCGCGCTACCGGGAGCTGGCCGCCGACCGCGCGGGGGCCATGCTGACCGCGAAGCCCTCCGCGCTGGCCTCGGCCCTCACCAAGATCAGCGGGGACATCGCCCGTATCCCCACCCGGGACCTCCGCACCGCCCAGGCGTTCAACGCCTTCTTCTTCACCCCCGCCCTCAGCCCCGGCACCGCGGTGGCCAACCTCTTCTCCACCCACCCCAGCCTGGAACGCCGCCTGGAGGCCCTCGCCGGGATCTCCGCCGAACTGGGCGAACCGGGCGGCGGGACGCCGTGAGGAGGAGCTGAGACCCCGTGGGCTTCCTTGACACCCTGTTCGGCCGCTCCAAGCCGGTCAAGCCCGACCTCGACCAGCTCTTCGGACTCCCCTCCGCCGCGATCACGCTCCAGGCGGCCGTCGGCTTCACCCCGACCGGCGCGGGCTCGGTCTGCTTCGCCTCCATCGAGGGCGGTGCCTTCACGCAAGTCCAGCAGGAGGTACGTGCCCTGCTGGACGCGGACTCCGAACGGGCGGGTACGCCGGTGGAGTTCAGCCGCGACGCCTACGGATACTCGTGGCTGCTCTCCCGCCGCGCCCCCGACAGCCTGCCCGCGCTGGTAGGCGACCTGCACGCGGTGAACTCGGCACTGCAGGACAGCGGCTTCGGCCCTCAGCTCCTCTGCTCCCTGGTCGCCTTCCAGGACCCCGAACTGCGCCCCCTGGCGCTGGTCTACCTCTACAAGCGCGGCAGCTTCTACCCCTTCGCTCCGCTACCGGGCGAGAAGCGCGACAACCCGCTGGAGCTCCAGGTCAGGGCGGCGGTCACCAACGACCTGCGCATCGAACAGGACCTCAGCCGCTGGTTCCCCCTCTGGAACGCCCCCGGCCTGTGAGGACCACCAGGGTGGACGCCTGGCTCACCCGCGAGGTCCCCTCGTTGACGGCGACGACGACCACCGTGGAGCAACCTCCTGGACGGGGACGTCGGCCCGTTCTGGGAGCGCTCCGTTCGAAGGCAGACCGCGGCTTGCCCCCCGAGAGGCTGACACGGCGTCAGACCGGCAACGCGTCAGCGAACCAGAAAAGGCCCTCTGACCTGGGAATTCTCCCGCTCAAAGGACCCTCTCGCACCGTCGGGACGGCGGGATTTGAACCCACGACCCCTTGACCCCCAGTCAAGTGCGCTACCAAACTGCGCCACGTCCCGGTGCCCGGACGACCTGGGGTTTCGCCCCGGCCGATCGCGCACGAGAACCATACCGCATCCACCCCCGTGTGCCGCAAAGCCGATTGTCCCCGGCCCCGCCCCCCGGCCCGGGCCCCCGCCTCCGGGTCAGAAGAGCCAGAGGGCCGTGACCGCGGTGTTGTGGACCGTGTGGGCCACGACGCAGGGGACCACCGAGCGGCGCCACAGGAGCAGGGCCGTCGTGACCGCGGCCAGGAAGGCGGCGAAGATCACGTTGACGGGGCCGCCGATCTCGTGGCCCGTGGTGAAGGCCAGGGCGGAGAGGGCCGCGGCGGCGGTGAGGGTGGTACGGCGGAGGAGGGGGGTGGGGATCGTCTCACGGCCGCGGGGGGTGGCGAGAAAGGTCAGGAGGAGCAGGAGGGGCGCGCGGAAGAGGAGTTCCTCGGGTACGGGGGCGGACAGGGCGGCGTCGAGGAGCTGGACGGCGGTGGAGGTGCCGGCCACGGCGGTGTAGCGGGGGTCCTCCGACGCGGGGGTGGCGGACGCGGACAGGGCGGGGACGCGGGCCAGGAGTTCGGCGGCGGCCGTGCACAAGGCGCCCGCGGCGAGGCCGGCGGCCAGGCTGACGGCGGCCGTGCGGCGGGTGCCGGGGCGCAGGCCCAGGGCGGTGGTGAGACGGGCGGCGGCGGCCTTCAGGGACGTACGGGAGCCCGCGAGCAGCGCGGCGGCGAGGGTGAAGGCGGCGGCGACGCCGAGGGCCGGGGCGAGGTCGCCGGCGGAGACCTTCCACGCCGCGTAGCCCGGGAGCAGCGTGAGGCCGATGGGGATCAGCAGCGACGTGCAGGTCAGCGCCGCCCACAGGAAGGTCACCGACAGCACGCGCGCTATCCCCGGGTCGAGGTCGAGGCGGCGGGTCAGCGCTGCTGCGCGGGTGGTCACGCGGTGGGCTCCAGCCGTTCGGCACCGTTCGGGGACCGGTCAAACGTACGGACGGGCCGCGCGCGCCGGCCACGGTCTTAGGTCCCGAGGTGGCCGGCTATTCCAGGCGGGCCACCCGGCCCCGCTCCCCCGCCGCCCAGCAGCCGAGGTCGGCGCTGCAGTCGACGGTGTCGTACGAGCCGGAGTCGAAGCCGTGCCACGAGCGCCCGGCGTCGAAGGTGACGTCCGAGCCCGTCGGGCCCACGGCCAGGGCGACGGAGCGGCTGTGCGGCAGCCAGGTCACGCCCGAGCGGTACGCGGGCGGCGGTGTGCGGGCGCCGGTCCAGGTCGCGCCGCCGTCGGCGGTACGGGCCGCCGCGTCCGGCGAGGGGCTGCCGGGCCGGTAGTCGCCGCCGACCGCGAGGCCGTGGCGGGCGTCGCGGAAGGCCAGGGCGAACACGCCGCGCGCGGGGTCGCCGGCCGGGATGCCGGACTCGGCCGCGGTCCAGGTGCGGCCGCGGTCGGCGGAGTGCAGCACGCGCGCGGTGGCGCCGCCGCCGGTGGCGAACCAGGCGTCCGAGCGGCCCGCGCTGACCAGGCACTGCCCGCTCGCCGCGAACGCCGCGTCGCCCGGTTGCGCCGGCGGCATGCCGTCGTCGGGGAGCACCTGCCAGGAGCGGCCGCCGTCGGACGTCGACAGGATGCGGAACCGGCCGTCCACCGGGTCGCTCAGCGCGAGCCCGTGGCGGCCGCCGGCGAAGAAGGTGACGCAGTCGTAGAAGGCGTCGGGGTGGTCGTTGCGGAAGGTCTCGGTCCAGGTCGCGCCGGCGTCGTCGGTGCGGTAGATGCGGGAGTCCTCGCCGGGGCCGATGGACAGGACGACGGCGCTGCGCCGGCCGAGCGCCTCGATGTCGCGGAACTCCAGCGCCCCGGTTCCCGGCGGCGACACGTCCCGCCAGCTCCGGCCGCCGTCCGTCGTGCGCAGCACCGTGCCGCCGGAGCCGGAGGTCCACGCGACGTGGCGGCTGACCGCCGACAGGCCGCGCAGGCGGGCGTCGCTGCCGGTGTCCTTCGGCTCCCAGCCCGGCAGGTGCCACCGGGCGTCCGTGCCGGGGCCGGCGTGCGCCGGGCCGGTGGCGAGGCCGAGGCCGGCGGCCAGCGCCACCGCGCCGAGGCAGGCGGCGGCTGTACGACTCAGAGTTCCCCGCAGCGTCATGGCGGAGGAACGTAGCAGCCGCCGCGCGGCTTGACGAGAGCGCCGGGCGCGCCGCGGCCGGCGCGGCACCGGCCCGTACGGGCCGGGCTCAGGCCCGCTCCGGCCACGCCTCCGGCGCCGGCGACGGGCACGGGGCCGCGGCGGTCAGGCGCGTCACCGCGTCGGTCAGCGCGGCGCGCGCGCCGGCGTCCAGGCCCGTGGTCATGGCGGCGATGCGGTCCGTCACCTCGGCGTGCGTGCGGGTGGCGAGCTCCTCCCCCGCCGGGCTCAGCGCGATACGGCAGGCGCGCCCGTCGTCGGCGTCCGGCGTACGGGCGACCAGCCCGCGCCGCTCCACCCGGTCCACCAGCCCGGTCAGCCCCGGTCTGCCCAGGTGCAGCAGGCGGCTCAGCTCGCTCATCCCCACCGGGCCGCCGCTGAGCGCGCACAGCAGCTGGATCTGCTGCGGGGTGAGGCCGTGCGCGCGCCCGGCCTCGGCGAAGACGTGCTGTAGCACGTGCGTCAGCCGCACCAGCGCGCTCGCCAGCGCGGCCGCTTCCGCGTCGGCCCGTGCCACCGGTTCCGTACGCCGCCCCATGTGCCACCACCTCCCGGGCGTCAAGTTTGACACTACTTCGCGTAGCGAAATAATCTGGTTCGCGGCACGAATCAAATTCTCCCGCTGAGGAAGCCGCCATGCCCGACTACGGCCACGATCTCCGCTTCGGTATCAACCTCATCCCGTCCAGCCAGGACCCGGAGGCGGTCGTCGCGCTCGCGCAGCTCTCCGAACGCGCCGGTGCCGACCTGGTCACCTTCCAGGACCACCCGTACCAGCCGGCGTTCCTGGACACCTGGACGCTGCTCTCCTACGTCGCCGCCCGCACCGACTCCGTCGCCCTGTCCGGCAACGTCCACCCGGTCCCGCTGCGCCCGCCGGCCCTGCTGGCGCGCGCCGCGGCCAGCCTGGACATCCTCAGCGGCGGCCGGTTCGAGCTGGCGCTGGGCGCCGGCGGGTTCTGGGACGCCATCGCCGCCCTCGGCGGGCCGCGGCGCACGCCCGGCGAGGCGGTCGAGGCGCTGGACGAGGCGGTCCGGATCATCCGCGAGACGTGGGACACCGGCGCCCGCGGCGGGATCCGCGTGGAGGGGCGGCACTACCAGGTGCGGGGCGCCAAGCGCGGGCCCCGGCCGGCGCACGACGTGGGGATCTGGCTGGGCGCGTACAAGCCGCGGATGCTCCGTCTCGTCGGCCGGGCCGCCGACGGCTGGCTGCCGTCGCTGCCGTACCTCGGCACGCCCGGCGCCCTCGCCGAGGGCAACGCCGTCGTCGACGAGGCGGCGGCGGAGGCCGGGCGCGCGCCCGGGGAGGTGCGGCGGCTGCTCAACCTCGCCGAGGACCACCCGGCCGAGGAGCTCGCGGAGTTCGCGCTCGCGTACGGCACCGGCACGTTCCTCCTCATGACCGGCGACCCGCGGCAGATCGAGCGCTTCACCGGCGAGGTCGCCCCGGCCGTGCGCGAGCAGGTGGCCGCGGAGCGGGGCCGTCGTGCCTGACTACGGACACGGCCTGCTGTTCGGCGCCCTGATCACCCCGTACGCCGACCGGGCCCCGGAAGCCCTGGGGCTGGCGCGGGCGGCCGACGGCGCGGGGCTCGACCTGCTCGCCGTACCCGACCACCCGTACCGCCCCGCGCTGCTGGAGGCGTGGACGCTGCTGGCCGCGGTCGCCGCGGCGACCGCGCGGATACGGGTCCTGCCCGACGTCGCCGCGCTGCCGCTGCGCCAGCCCGCCGTCCTCGCCGGGGCCGCGGCGAGCCTGGACCGGCTGAGCGGCGGGCGGGTCGAGCTGGGCCTGGGCGCCGGCGGCTATCCGGACGAGGTCGAGGCCGCGGGCGGCCCGCGGCGCACGCCGGGCGAGGCCGTCGAGGCGCTGGCGGAGGCGGTACGGATCATCCGGGCCCGCTGGACGCCGGGGCCGGAGGTGCACCTGGACGGCGGGCACTACGCGCTGCGCGGGGCGCCCCCGGGCCCGTACCCGGCGCACGACATGGGCATCTGGATCGGCGGGCACGGTCCGCGGATGCTGCGGCTGACCGGCGCGGTCGCGGACGGCTGGCTGGCCAGCGCCGCGCGGGTGCCGCCGGAGGCGCTGGCGGCGGGGATGAAGCTGGTCGACGAGGCCGCGCACGCCGCGGGGCGGGAGCCGGCGGCGGTGCGCCGGCTGTACAACCTCGCCGGGCTCCCCGGCCGCGGACCCGCCGAGCAGGCCGAACGGCTGGCCGAGCTGGCGCTCACCCACGGCGTCAGCGGCTTTCTGCTGCCCGTCGGCTCCGCCGCCGAGCTGGAGCGGTTCGCGGCGGAGGTGGCGCCGGCGGTACGGGAGGCGGTGGCCGCGGAACGCGGGGACGGCGCCCGGCCGGAGGGCGGTGGTACGCCGTCGGCGACCGGGCCGGCGCGGCCCGCGGCGCCGGGGGCGGATCTCTGGGACGAGAGCACCCGCCCCACCGTGCCCGGGGCGCACACCGCCCGCCCGGGCGAGGACGTCTCCGCCGGGCACCACCTCGTCGAGGTCCACGACCACCTGCGCGGGGAGCTGGAGCAGCTGCGCGAGCTGGTCGTCCAGGTCGCCGGCGGCACGCTGACGGCCGCCGCCGCCCGCTCGCACGTCGCGACGATGACGCTGCGGCAGCACAACTGGTCCCTCGGCGCCCACTGCGCCGCGTACTGCCGGGTCGTCACCCTCCACCACACCGTCGAGGACCAGCAGCTGTTCCCCGCGCTGCGGCGGTTCGACCCGCGGCTCGCCCCCGTGCTCGACCGGCTGTCCGAGGAGCACCTCGCCATCCACGACGTGCTGGAGCGGGTCGACCGCGCGCTGGTCGCCTTCGTCGCGGGGCCGGAGGGGAACGCGGAGCTGCGGGCCGCGGTCGACCTGCTCTCGGAGGCGCTGCTGTCGCACCTGTCGTACGAGGAGCACGAGCTGGTCGCGCCGCTGGCGAGGTACGCGGGCGGCTGACCCGGGCGGCGGCCCGGCGCGGCGGTCGGTCGTCGCGGCGCGGATGTCGGTGCCGTGGGCGACGATGGGACCATGCTGTTCGCCGACCTCGCCCGCACCTCGCGGGAGATCGCCGCCACCCGGGCCCGCTCGGAGAAGACCGCGCTGCTGGCGGATCTCTTCCGCGCGGCCGAGCCCGCCGAGGCGCCGCTCGTGGTGACGTATCTCGCCGGGCGGCTGCCGCAGCGCCGGACGGGCGTGGGCTGGGCGGCGCTGAAGGACGCGCCGGCGCCCGCCCGGCAGCCGCGGCTGACGGTGCGCGAGGTGCACGAGGCGTTCGACGCCATCGCCGCCGTCGGCGGGAAGGGCGCGCAGGCCGAGCGCCGCCGGCTGCTGCACCGGCTGCTGGGCGCCGCCACGGTGGAGGAGCAGCGCTTCCTCGCCGGGCTGATCGGCGGGGAGCTGCGGCAGGGCGCGCTCGACGCGCTCGCGGCCGAGGGCCTGGCGGCCGCGGCGGGCACGGACGCGGCCGGCGTGCGGCGCGCGGTGATGCTCGCCGGCTCGGTGGGCACGGTCGCCGAGGCGGTGCTCGCCCGCGGGCCGGCGGCGCTGGCGGACTTCCGGCTGGCGGTCGGCAGCCCCGTGCAGCCGATGCTGGCGCAGTCCGCGAAGGACGTGGACGAGGCGATCGGCCGGCTGGGGCCGAGCGCGGTGGAGGAGAAGCTCGACGGCATCCGGGTGCAGGTGCACCGGGAGGGCGAGAATGTACGGGTCTACACCCGCACGCTCGACGAGATCACCGGCCGGCTGCCCGAGGTCGTCGCCGCCGCCCGCGAGCTGGGCGCGGCGGCGGCCGTGCTCGACGGCGAGGTGATCGCCCTCGGCGAGGACGGCGGCCCGCGGCCGTTCCAGGAGGTCGCCGGCCGCGTCGGCTCGCGGGTCGACGTGGCGAGCGCGCGCAGGACCCTCCCGGTGCACCCGGTCTTCTTCGACCTGCTCGCCGTCGACGGCCGCGACCTGCTGGCCGCGCCGCTGCGCGAGCGCCACGCCGAGCTGGCCCGGATCGCCCCCGGGCCGCGCCGGGTGCGGCGGGTCGAGGTCGCCGACCCGGCGGAGGCCGGGCAGCGGGCGGCGGCCCGGGAGTTCACCGCGGCGACGCTGGCCCGCGGCCACGAGGGCGTCGTCGTCAAGGCGCTCGACTCGGAGTACAGCGCCGGCCGCCGCGGCTCGGCGTGGCTGAAGGTCAAGCCGGTGCACACGCTGGACCTGGTGGTGCTGGCGGCGGAGTGGGGCCACGGGCGGCGTACGGGACGGCTGTCGAACCTGCACCTCGGCGCCCGGCGGGAGGACGGCTCGTTCGCGATGCTCGGCAAGACGTTCAAGGGGATGACGGACGCGCTGCTGGCGTGGCAGACGGAGCGGCTGGCCGAGCTGTCGGTGGCGCAGAAGGACTGGGGGGTGGTGGTGCGGCCGGAGCTGGTGGTGGAGATCGCGTTCGACGGGGTGCAGCGCTCGCCGCGCTATCCCGAGGGGGTGACGCTGCGGTTCGCGCGCGTGGTGCGCTACCGCGAGGACAAGACGGCCGCGGAGGCGGACACGGTGGCGTCGGTCCGGGAGCTGCTGCGCTGACGTCCTCCCCCGCGGCGGCCCGGCGCGTCCCCGCGCCCGCGCCCGCCTCGCGCGCGGCGCCCGCCCCGCGCGCGAGGCGTGCACGCGGGGCGGGCGCCCCCGCGGAGCGGACGGGTGTACGGGACCGGGGCAGCGGTCCGCGCGCGCCGCCGCCCCGGCCCCGTGCCGGAGCCGGCTCCCCCCGGCTCCGGCCGCCCCGGCCACACGCGCCGGTCGTCACCCCCGTGCCGGCGCGCGTCCCCTGCCCGGGGCGGGTCGCGGTCAGTAGTGGATGCGCGCCCCCACCGACCGGTGGTCGGAGTAGTCCATGGCCCCGTTGTCGCTGCCGGTCAGCTCCAGGTCCGCGGCGTCGCCCTCGGCGAAGGTCGGGACGACCGGGTGGCTGGTCCGCGGCGGCGCGCCGTCCGGGTTGCGGGCGAGGAGGAAGTCCACGCGGCGCGGGCCGGACGTGTACAGCGTCCACTTGTCGGCCAGGCAGTCCGGGATCGGGCCGCCGGCGTCGGCGCAGCCGGCGTAGACGGCGTCGCGGAAGCGGTACGCGCCGCCGAGGTCGCCGTTGGCCGCGCGGTACCAGGTGGTCCAGTTGTCGTCGCCGTTGGTGCCGCTGGCGGAGTGGTTGGTGTCGCCGCCGGCGATGAAGAGGTCGGCGACGCCGTAGCCGTCCTCGGTGAGCTCGTTGTTCAGCTCGCCGGCGTTGGAGACGTTGCAGTAGGTGCCGCCGTGCGACTGCGTGGGCCAGTGGAAGGACGCCGCCGTGACCGTCCTGCCGGAGAGCTTGTCCTCCAGCAGCGCCTTGACGCCCTTGGTGCGCGCCTGGTTGTTGTTCACGCAGTTCTCCGAGTCCGCCGGGTACTCGCGCTGGGCCTGCCAGCGGTTGCCCGGGGAGGCGGAGAGCTTCAGCGACAGCCGGTCGGTGCGCCAGACGACCGCGTTGGTCTGCTGGACCTTCCCCGAGCAGCCGTTCTCGAACTCCGCGGGGTCGTTCTCGGCGAGGACGCCGGCGTAGGTCTCGCCGAAGTGCTCCTCCATCCGCGTCAGCAGCAGGTCGAGCTGGTCGCGGTGGCTGATCTGCTGCACGAGGTAGATGTCCGGCCGGTACTCCTGGAGGCGCATGTAGTACATGAGGTCGTGCCAGTCGCCGGGGCAGGACTCCGTCGTGGTCGGCAGGTTCTCCACGTTGGCGTCGTAGACCTGAAGGAACGACGGGTCGTTGTTCGGCACCGCCTCCGCGGCCGCCGCGGTGGCCGCGGGCGCGCCGCCGGCGTCCGCGGCGGGCCCCGAGGCGGGGGCCGGGGAGGCGAGGACGAAGGGCGCCGCCAGCGCGGCGGCGCCCAGAAGGGCGCGGTACTGCCACGATTTCATCTGTCCCCCTGTTTTTCCGGTCGGTCCCCCGCAGGATCGCGCCGCCCGGGGCGCCCGGGGCGGGGATTGCACCAGAACGCAAACGCCCGGGCGTGATCCACCTCCCCCCGCGCTACTGACCAGTCACCCGTCCCGCGCGCCCCACGGGACGTAAGCTGCCACTTCCGGAAACAGAAACGGGGCAGGCAGGGCAATGCAACTGGGGGACAACGGGGCGGAAGGGCCCGGGCGGCTGCTCGCCGGGCGCTACCGGGTACTGGCGCAGCTCGGACGCGGCGGCATGGGCACCGTGTGGCGGGCCGTCGACGAGCGGCTGGGCCGCGAGGTCGCGGTCAAGGAGCTGCGCGCGTTCAGCGATTCGGACGCGCGCGACCTGGCCGAGATGCGGCTGCGCACGGAGCGGGAGGCGCGCGCCGCGGCGCGCGTCCGGCATCCGGGCGTCGTCGCCGTGCACGACGTGACCGAGCACGAGGGCCGGCCGGTCATCGTGATGGAGCTGGTCGACGGGCCGTCGCTGGACGACGTGCTGCGCGAGCTCCCCCTACGCCCTGAGGGCGTGGGGGCACCCCCAGGCGTCCCGCCGGCCGAGGCCGCGCAGATCGGGCTGAAGGTGGTCGAGGCGCTCGGCGCCGCGCACCGCGCGGGGGTGCTGCACCGGGACGTGAAGCCGGGCAACATCCTGCTGGAGCACGGCGGGCGGGTCGTGCTCACGGACTTCGGCATCGCGGCCATGGAGGAGCCGGCCGACGGCAACAGCACGCACCTGACGCGCAGCGGCGAGCTGGTCGGCTCGCTGGACTACCTGGCGCCGGAGCGGGCGCGCGGCGAGCAGCCCGGTCCGCCGTCGGACCTGTGGTCGCTGGGCGCGACGCTGTACGCGGCGGTGGAGGGCATCTCGCCGTTCCGCCGTACGTCGACGTGGTCGACGATCACCGCGATCATCGTGGACCCGCTGCCGGAGCCGCGCCGGGCCGGGCCGCTCGCGCCGGTGCTGCGGGCGCTGATGGCCAAGGACCCGGCGGAGCGCGCCGACGTCGAACAGGCCCGCGCCCTGCTGGCGCCGCTCGCCGGGACGGCGGGGCCGCCGGCGGCCCAGGGGCCGGACACGATGCGGCTGGGCCGGGTCCCGGCCGGGCCGCCCGGGGCGTACGGGCCGGGAGCGCCCGCGGCGCCGCCGGGGCCCGGCACCCCGCCGGGGCGGTTCGGCCCGCCGCAGCTCGGCGCGCCCGGTGCGGAGTCGCGCACCGCGGAGCAGACGGTGCCGCAGCGGCGGCGGCCGGGGCGCCGGTGGCTCCCGGTCGCGGCGGCGGTGGCCGTGCTGCTCGCCGGGGGCGGCGTGACGTACGCCCTCGCCGGCGGCGACGACGGGACCGCCGCGAGCGGGGAGCCGGCCGCGCCGGGCTCGGAGTCCGCGTCCCCGTCGCCCGGCAAGACCGCCGAGGGCAGGAAGCGGGACGGCAAGGACGGCAAGGAGGGCAGGGACGGCAAGGACGGCCCGGGCGGGAAGGACGAGAAGGACGCGGACGCGGAGCGCGAGCCGGACGCGGACGGCGGCTCCGCCCCCGCCCAGGAGGAGGGCTCCGCGGCGGGCGGCGCCGCCGGCGACGACGGGGACGGCGGCGGGAGCGGCGGAGGCGACGGCTCCGGCGACGGCTCCGGCTCGGACGGCGGCGGGAGCGGCGGCGGTGACGACGGCGGGAGCACGTCGGGCGGCGGCGGTGACGACGGCGGCTCGGACCCCGCGCCGTCGTGCACGCCGATCGGCGGCGGGAAGTACAACTGCCAGGTGTGGCGCACCGCCGCGTCGTACGACTCGGCCCACCGGCAGGTCGGCACGCTCTACGCCGGCACCAACTACTTCTACTGCCAGCAGAAGAAGTCCTACCGCGAGACCTCCGGCGAGTGGACGAACGTGTGGTGGGGCAGGACGGACGACGACAACGGCAACGTCGACGTCTGGGTCAGCGTCGTCTACGTCAAGGGCGGCGCCAACGACGCCCCCGTGCCCGGCCTGCCGGTCTGCTGAGATGATCGTCGCATGACCGATCTGACCGCCGCCGCCGTCCGTGACCGGCTCGGCCTCGACGGCACGTACGCCGCGTGGACCGACGCCCTCGAAGCCGCCCACCCCGCGCCGCCGCCCGCCGCGCCGCCGCGGGGCGCGGAGCTGACCGCGCTGCTGCGCGCCGTCGGCGTCCCCGAGCGCGAGGACGCCGAGCTGGCCGCGGCGCTGGCGGAGCTGGCCGCCGACGGCTCGCCGTACCGGTGGCTGCTGGACCGCGCCGTCGCCGCGCTGGCCGCCGGCCTGGGGTCGGTCGGCGTCGACCGGGGCGGGCCGGGGAGCGGCCCGACGCTGCCGGCGGCGCTGGGCGCGGCCGGGCGCTGGTTCCACGCCGGGGTGTTCCTCGCCGCCGTGCCGGAGGTGCGGGCGTACCACGCGCGCCACGATGTGCCGGACGACGTGTCCTGGGCGACGCTCGCCGACCTGGGCAACAAGGTGGGCGTCCACCGGCGGCTGCACGACGTCGGCGGCATGGGCAAGCAGTGGTGGATATCGCTGCCGTACAGCGGCATCCTCTACCGGCTCGGCCGGCTGCAGTTCAACCTCGACCGGGATCCGGACGCCGGCCGCGGCCTGGAGGTGCACATCCCGGAGGACGGCCCGCTGGACCCGCAGGCGTGCGAGGAGTCGTACGGGCGGGCCGCGGAGTTCTTCCCGCGCCGCTTCCGGACGTTCCTCGGCGCCGCCGCGGCGGGCGGCGAGCTGCGGCTGAACTGCGCGTCGTGGCTGCTGGATCCGCAGCTCGGCGCGTACCTGCCGGACGGGAGCAACATCATGCGCTTCCAGCGCCGGTTCACGCTCGACCCGGGCGAGGCGGCGCACGTGCCGGAGCCGGACGAGCACGGGCTGACGGTGTCCGACCGCGGCATCGTGGAGTTCGTGTTCCGGCGGTTGGTGCGTACGCCCGCGGACGTCGCCGCGCTGCCGGCGCGTACGACGCTGGAGCGGGCGGTCGTGGCGCACCTCGCGGCGGGCCGGCACTGGGGCGCGCCGCGCGGCTCGTTCAGGCTCCCGGTCCCGGGCTGAGCGGCGGCGGGACACCGGCGCGGCCCGTCGTCAGAACGCCCCGTGCCGCCCCTCCCCCGCGGCGAAGCGCCCGGCGCCGGCCCGCGCCTCGTCCAGCGCCGCGGAGCCGTGGCGGAGTTCGGCGGCCAGCGCCTCCGCCTCCGGCAGCCCGTGCTGCCCCAGCACCGAGGCGCGGTCGGCGCGCAGGCAGGTCTGCGGGAACCGGGCGATCTCCGCGGCGAGTTCCTCCGCCGCGGCGCGCGCCCGGCCGGGCGGCACGAGGCGGTCGGCGAGGCCCATCCCGTGCGCCTCGGGCGCCGGGACCGGGCGGCCGGTGAGGATGAGGTCGAGGGCGCGGCCGGTGCCGATGAGCCGGGGCAGCCGGACGGTGCCGCCGTCGATCAGCGGCACGCCCCAGCGGCGGCAGAAGACGCCGAAGACCGCGTCCTCCTCCGCGACCCGCAGGTCGCACCAGAGCGCCAGCTCCAGCCCGCCGGCCACGGCGTGCCCGGCGACGGCGGCGATGACGGGCTTGGTCAGCCGCATCCGGGTGGGGCCCATCGGGCCGTCGCCGTCGGGCGCGACGCGGTTGCCCTCGGGCGTGCCGAGCGCCTTGAGGTCGGCGCCGGCGCAGAACGTGCCGCCCTCGCCCCACAGCACGGCGACGCGGGCGCCGGGGTCGGCGTCGAATTCCCGGAAGGCGGCGGCGAGTGCGGCGGCGGTGGGGCCGTCGACGGCGTTGCGGACCTCGGGGCGGGCGAGGACGACGGTGGTGACGGGGCCGGTGCGCTCGGTGCGTACGTGTCCGCTCATGACCGGACGTTACCAGCGCGTAGGTCCGCGGCGGCCGCGGTACGTCCCCGGGCCCGTCCGGTACGCGG
The DNA here is from genome assembly GCF_048656465.1 of Streptomyces sp. MAR4 CNX-425. NCBI lineage: Bacteria > Bacillati > Actinomycetota > Actinomycetes > Kitasatosporales > Streptomycetaceae > Streptomyces > Streptomyces sp. MAR4 CNX-425. The sequence continues at coordinate 311,947 of NZ_JBMDLF010000002.1, forward strand.
CCGCCCCCCGGCTCAGGCCGGCCGGCCCGCGACGAGGTCGAGCGGGCCCGCGCCCTCCGCGAGCGCGCTGAGGCCGGCGCGCGCGAGGGCGGCGCCGCGCGGCGAGAGCAGGCCGTCGAGTTCGCCGGGGCCGGCCAGCCGCCAGTCGACGATCTCGGTGCCGTCGACGCGGACGCCGACGAGGTCGGCGGCGCCCAGCACCCCGCCGTCGTAGAGGTAGAGGACGAGCGCGGGCGCGGGCCGGCGCACCGCGAAGTCGACGGCGAGGAGGCGGCCCAGCGGCCGGTCGAGCCCGGTCTCCTCGCGCAGCTCCCGCCGGGCGGCCGGCCGCGGGGTCTCGCCCAGGTCGCAGTCGACGCCGCCGCCCGGCAGCTGCCAGCGGCCGTCGTCGCGGTATCCGGCGCGTACGACCAGCACCCGGCCGGCGCCGTCGCGCACCAGCGCGCCCGCGCCGACGAGCACGTGGGGGCGCACGGCCAGGTACGAGGAGGGGTCCAGCGCCGCGGCGTGCTCCAACTCGGCGCGGCGGGCGGCGGAGAGCCCGGCCGGGGAGCCGGGCTGCGGCTCGCCGCCGACGAGGTGGGCGACGGCGCCGGTGTCCCAGGCGGCGAGCGCGGCGCCCAGCCGGCGGGCGGCGGGCGCGGGCAGCGCGGCGAGGGCGGCGTCGCGGTCCAGCCAGCGGGCGGCGGGGCGGGCGCCGGGCGGCAGGGTGGCCGCGTAGAGGTGGACGAGTCCGGCGGGGGCGCCGCCGGCGGGCGGGACGGAGTCCACGGCGAGGAGCCGGCCCGCCGTGACCTCGGCCCCGAGCGCGTCGCCCACCGCGCGGACGATGGCCTCCTCGGGGGTCTCGCGGCCGGAGACGGCGGCGCCGGGGAGCAGGGGCGCCGCCGCGCCCGGTTCGGCGGGCGCCAGGACGAGCACCCGGCCGGCGCGGTCCTGCACCACCGCGGCCGCGGTCACCGCGGGCCCGTGCGCGGCGTCGCCGTACGGGGGCGGGCTGTCCGGTTCGGCGGCGGTGCCGGCGGTCGTGAGCATGGGCGGCTCCTCGGATCGGGGCGGGTGGCGGGGCGGCGGCTTGGGCCGCGGGCGGCGGCGCCTCGGCGCGGGCCACGCGGACGGCGCGGCCGCCGGCGTCCCCGCGCTGGTCCGGGCGGCCGACGCCGCCGTCGGCGTTCGGCGGGCGGGCGACGAGCGGCACCGGACAGGGTACGGGGGCGGCCGCCCGTGGCGGCCGCGGCGCGTCGAACCGGCTGGGCGCCATGGCACACCTCCACCGTCAGCCTCGGCCGCCCCCGGTCCGTGCGCATCCGGGGCGGGGCCGAACGGGGGCGCGGGCATGCCCCGTTCGGCCCCCGCCTCACCGCAGGTAGTTGTAGACCGTCGCACGCGACACGCCCAGCAGCCCGGTGAGCTGCCGGACCGCGTTCCGGACCTCCAGCAGCCCGCGCTCGCGCAGGTCGCGGACCAGCTCGCGGCGGTCGGCGGAGCCCAGCGCCCGCGGCGTCTGGCCGCGGGCGGCGGCGAACTCCTCCACCGCGGCGCGCAGTTCGTCCGCGGTACGCGCCCTGAGGGTCTCGGTCAGCGGCAGGCCGGGGTCGTCGACGGCGGTCAGGGCCCGGAGCGTACGGGCGGTGCGGTCGAGGACGGAGACGTCGAGGTTGAGGCAGAGGGCGGCGACGTACGTGCCGGCCGAGTTCCGGATGCCGATCGACGTGCTCTTGGCGGGGCGGCCGTCGGGGAAGCGGTTCGGGTAGTTCTGGATGACCTCGGGGTAGCCGGGGTCCTCGATGCGGGCGAGGCCGAGTTCGGTGGCGGGGTCGCCGGGGGCGCGGCCGGACAGCGGGTTCTCGATCGTACGGACCGCGTGCCCCGGGTCGCGCAGGTCGTGCAGGACGACCTCGCAGACGCCGGGGAACATCCGGCCCAGGGCGGTGACGATCTTCTCGGCCTCGCGCAGCAGCAGTTCGTCCTCCGCGCTCACGCGCCGCCCCCGAACAGCCCGGTCATGACCGGCGCCGCCTTCAGCCCGGTGCCGGTGAGCAGCACGGCCGTGGTCTCGCCGGGGCGGATCGCGCCGCGGGCGCGGAAGACGTCGACGGCCGCGGCGGCGGTGGCGCTGGTCGGCTCGGCGTAGAGCCCGAGGGCGGCGAGGCCGGTGACGGCGGCGCGGATGCCGTCCTCGCCGATCGCCGCCATGTCGCCGCCGGAGCGGCGCACGGCGCGCAGCACCTCCGGCAGCCGGACGGGCTCGCGGATGGCGGTGCCCTCGGCGAGGGTCGGGGCGAAGTCGACGGGCACGGGCCCGTCGGCGCCGGCCCGGAAGCTCGCGTGGATCGGGGCGCAGTTGGCGGGCTGGGCGGCGAGGATCCGGGGGCGGCGGCGGATCTGCCCGGCGGCGAGGAGCTCGCCGAAGCCGGCGTCGAGGCCGAGGACGGAGCTGCCGGCGCCGGCGACGGTGACGACACAGTCGGGCGCGGCGAAGCCGAGGTCCTCCCACAGCTCGTAGGCGAGGGTCTTGGTGCCCTGGAGGAAGAGCGGGTGCCAGTTGTGTCCGGCGTACGGGACGCCGGCGGACCGGCGCACGGCCTCGGCGGCGGTGGCGTCGCGGCCGCCGGGCACCAGCTCGACCTCGGCGCCGTAGGCGCGGGATTGCAGCACCTTCGCCGGGGAGGTGCCCTCGGGGGCGAGGATGCGGGCGCGGATGCCGGCGGCGGCGCAGTAGGCGGAGACGGCGGCGCCGCCGTTGCCGGAGCTGTCCTCGACGACCTCGCGGACGCCGCGGTGGGCGAGCGCGGAGATCATCACGGTGGCGCCGCGGTCCTTGAAGCTGCCGGTGGGGCCGAACCACTCCGGTTTGAAGAGCACGTCGGTGCCGTTCCAGCGGCGGGCGAGCAGCGGGGTGCGGCCCTCGCCGAGGGAGACGGGCGCGTCGATGCCGAAGGGGAGGGCGGCGCGGTAGCGCCACAGGGAGCGCTCGCCGGTCTCGATGTCGTCCCTGCCGATCCCGGGCACGCCGGCGACCTGGAGCGGGGCGCCGTCGTCGGCGCGCCAGCGGAGGGCGTCGTACGGGTACGTACGGCCGGAGCGCTCGTCCACCAGATGAGTCATAGCGTCCAAGTCTAGACGATCCGTCCAAGGGATCCGCCCGCCGGGGGGACCGGGCCGGGAAGGACCGGCACGCCCCGGTGACGGCACCCGTCGCGGTCACGACAATGGGCCGGGTCGTGACGCCCACCCGTCCGGGAGGCAGTAAATGCGGTTGCGCCCCACCGTCCCCCTCGCCCTGACCGCGGTTCTCGCCACCGCCGTGGCCGCCGCCCCGCCGACGGCCGCCCGGCCGGACGCGCCCGCGCCGCCGAAGTCCCCGGTGGCGACCGGCTACGGCGGCGCCGTGGCCAGCGTCGACCCCGACGCCACCGCCGTGGGCGTCGAGGTGCTGCGCGACGGCGGCAACGCGGTCGACGCCGCCGTCGCCACCGCCGCGGCGCTCGGGGTCACCGAGCCGTACTCCTCGGGCATCGGGGGCGGCGGCTACTTCGTCCACTACGACGCGAGGAGCGGCCGCGTCAGCACCCTCGACGGCCGCGAGACGGCGCCCCGCACCGCCGGCGAGGACCTGTTCGTCGAGGACGGCGAGGCCATCCCGTTCGACCAGGCGGTGACCAGCGGGCTGTCCGTCGGCGTGCCCGGTACGGCCGCGACCTGGGAGCAGGCGCTGCGGCGGTGGGGCACCTCCTCGCTCGGCGAGGCGCTGGCGCCCGCGACCCGGCTGGCGGCCGGCGGCTTCACGGTCGACGAGACGTTCCGCGCGCAGACCGCGGCCAACGAGGACCGCTTCCGCGACTTCCCCGCCACCCGGGAGCTGTTCCTGCCCGGCGGCGACCTGCCCGAGGTGGGCAGCACGCTGCGCAACCCCGACCTGGCCCGCACCTACGAGCTGCTCGCCGACGAGGGCACCCGGGCGCTGTACCGGGGAGAGCTGGGCGCGGACGTCTCCGCCACCGTGCGCCGCCCGCCCGTCGACCCGGCCGCCGACCGGGTCGTACGCGCCGGGGACCTGCGCCGGACCGACCTGCGCGGGTACCGCGTCGCCCGGCAGAAGCCGGCGCACGTCGGCTACCGCGGGCTCGACGTCTACGGCATGGCCCCGTCGTCGTCGGGCGGCACCACGGTCGGGGAGGCGCTGAACATCCTGGAGGGCACCGACCTCGGCGAGCTGTCGCAGGCCCAGTACCTCCACCGCTTCCTGGAGGCGTCCCGCATCTCCTTCGCGGACCGCGGCCGCTGGGTGGGCGACCCGCGCTTCTCGAAGGTGCCGACGCGGGAGCTGCTCTCCCAGTCGTACGCGGACTCCCGCGCCTGCCTCATCTCCCCCGACGCCGTGCTGACCAGCCCGCTCGCCCCGGGCGACCCGCGCGACCCGGACGCCGGCTGCACGGCGGAGCGGGCGCCGGCGGGCACGTCGTACGAGGGGCCGAGCACCACGCACCTGACGACCGCGGACAAGTGGGGCAACGTCGTCTCGTACACCCTCACGATCGAGCAGACCGGCGGCAGCGGCATCACCGTGCCCGGCCGCGGCTTCCTGCTCAACAACGAGCTGACGGACTTCTCCTTCACCCCGTCCGTGCCGGGCGTGCCGGACCCGAACCTGCCGGGGCCGGGCAAGCGGCCCCGGTCGTCGATGTCGCCCACGATCGTCCTCGACGACGGCGAGCCGCTGCTGGCGGCGGGGTCGCCGGGCGGCTCGACCATCATCACCACCGTGTTGCAGGTGGTGACCGGGCGGCTGGACCGCGGGCTGAGCCTGCCGGAGGCCATCGCGGCGCCGCGGGCGAGCCAGCGCAACACCGCCTCGACGGTGGCGGAGCCGGGGTTCCTCGGCCTGCCGGCGAGCGCGGAACTGACGGCGCTGGGGCACCGGTTCGCCGACGGCGGCGAGATCGGCGCGGCGACCGGCGTGGAGCGGCTGCCGGACGGGCGCTGGGTCGCGGCCGCGGAGCCGGAGCGCCGCGGCGGGGGCGCGGCGGCGGTGGTGCGGCCGGCCGGGCGGGACTGAGGCGGGACGGGCCGCGGACCCGACGGGGGACGGATCCGCGGCCGGCTGGGGGCCCGCGGTCAGCTGATGCGGTGCGAGCGCAGGAACCAGGCCTGCTTCTCCAGGTCCTGCGTCGCGGTGATCAGCAGGTCCTGGGTGATCAGGTCGGTGTCGTCGGTGTCCGCGACCCGCTGGCGCATGCGCGCGGACGCCTTCTCCAGGATGTCGGTGACGTCGTCGATCACCTTCTGGTCGGAGATCTTCCCGGGGCCGACGTCGGGCAGCGGGCTGCCGGCGGCGACGGTCTTCGCCCGCCCGTCCGGGCTCACGCCCAGGGCCGCGGCCCGCTCGGCGACGGTGTCGGCGTGCCCGCGGGCCAGCTCCACCACCTCGTCGAGCTGGAGGTGCAGCTCGCGGAAGAGGGGCCCGGTCAGGTTCCAGTGCGCCTGCTTCGCCTGCAGGGACAGGTCCAGCAGGTCGACCAGCGCACCCTGCAGCGCCTCGCCGGTGACTTCCAGGGCCTTCTTGTCGAGGATCGTGGTCATGTGTGGGCGCCTCCTTGCTCCGTGCTCAGTGGATCCCATCCTACATTAGACTTTGTCTAAAGTCTTGCCGGGCTACGCCATCCGGGGCGGGGGGACGCCCTCTTGTCCATCGGCGGAGGCACTTCTATCGTTCGCTCAGGTCTCGGCGCACGGAAAGTGACTCAGTCATGTCAGAGCGCACAGGGCGCGGGCGGCACCGCCGCCACCGCCCCGGCCCGGTGTCGCGGGCCTCCCTCACCGTCACCGCGAGCGGCGCGGGGCTCGCCCTGCCGCTGGTCGCCGGCGCCGCCGCACCGGCCGCGAGCGCGCCCGCGGACGCCGTGCACAGCCCGGCGAAGGGCCGGGCGCAGGACGGCCGGGCCGCCCCGCCCGAGGGCGGGTTATCCGGCCGCGCCGCCGCGGAGGCCGCCGAGGACGGCGACGGCGCCGCGCCGCAGGGCGGCCGCGCCGGCACCGTGGACAAGAAGCCCGGCCACCACGAGGTCGCCGCCGGCGAGACCCTCTCCGGCATCGCCGACCAGCACCGCGTACGCGGCGGCTGGCCCGCCCTGTACGAGCGCAACCGCGGCGTCGTCGGCTCCGACCCCGACCTCATCCTCCCCGGTCAGCGCCTCACCCTCCGCGGCGGCGCCGCGGCCCCGCCCCGGCCCCGGGAGGACTCCCCCGCCGGCACGGGGAGGCCCGCCGGCGGCGAGGCGGAGCCCGAGCAGGACGGGGCCGGGGACAAGACGACCGACAGGGCCGGGGCCGGCACGCAGCAGCGCGAGAAGCCCAAGCCCCGCAAGGCGAAGCCGGAGCGCACGAAACCGGAGCGCACGAAGCCGGACACGAAGAGGCGCGCCGCCGCGCCGCAGGCGGATGCGAAGCCCAAGGCCGAGCCCAAGCCGAAACCGCGGGCCGAGCCCCAGGGCTCCCCCGACTACACCTCCCCGCTCGCCGGCGCCGGCATCGGCACCGCGTACGGCGTCCGCGGCAGCAGCTGGTCCAGCGGCTACCACACCGGCGTCGACTTCCCCGTCTCCGTCGGCACCGGGGTCCGCTCCGTCGCCGACGGCGAGGTCGTCAGCGCCGGCTGGGCGGGCGCGTACGGCTACGAGGTGGTGATCCGGCACCGCGACGGCCGCTACAGCCAGTACGCGCACCTGTCCGCGATCACCGTGAGCGCCGGCCGGCCGGTCAACGCCGGACAGCGCATCGGCCGCTCCGGATCCACCGGGAACTCCACCGGTCCGCATCTGCACTTCGAGGTCCGCACCGGGCCGGGCTACGGGTCCGACATCGACCCGTTGCGCTATCTGCGCGCGCACGGGGTGCGCATCTAGCCCATAGGCGCACCGCGCTGACCTGCGACTTGATGATTCGTCACGAGACTTCATGTGACGGGGCTTGACCCTGCCGCACCCCGGGTGGTTAAACGTATCATCATGCCGAAGAAGACGCGTCCCACGGTCCGCGACGTCGCCGCCCTCGCCGGGGTGTCCGTCGCGACGGTGAGCTACGTGGTCAACGGGCGGGACAACCGGATCGGCGCGGAGACCCGGGAGCGGGTGCTGGCCGCGGTGCGCGACCTCGGCTATGCGCCCAACAGCTCCGCGCGCGGGCTGCGCAAGCGCCGCACCGAGCGGGTCTGCCTGGTGATCGGCTCGCTGGGCAGCCCCGTGCAGGAGCAGCTGGTGCGCGATCTGCACGCGGCGGCCGAGGACGACGGCTACGGCGTCCTCACGCTCATCGTGGACTCCCCCGCGCACGCCGCGCACGCCGCCCGGCTGCTCCGCCAGGGGCTCGCCGACGGCGCCGTCTTCTTCGACTCCGCGCGCCACTTCGGCGACCTCGGCGAGCTGGCCCGCGGCCGGCTGGCGATGGTCGTCGTCGACAACTCCGTGGCGCCCGACGGCTTCGACGTCGTCCGCACCCCCGAGTACGAGGCGTGCGGCGCGGCGCTGGACCACCTGCTGGCCGCGGGCCGCCGGCGCGTCGCCTTCCTCGGCCACCGGCACGACCTGGAGCTGGGCGACCGCTCCGCGCGGCTGACGGCGTACCGGGACGCGCTGCGCCGGCACGGCCTGCGGCCGGAGGAGCGGTTCGTCCGCGCCGGCGCCGACAGCCGGGTCGAGGGCTACCGCGCCACCACCCGGCTGATGGCCCTCGCGGACCCGCCGGACGCGCTGTTCGTGGCGTCCGACCGGGCGGCCATCAGCGCGATATGGGCGGTCCGCGACACCGGCCGCACGGTGCCGGACGACGTGGCGGTCCTCGGCGTCGGGAACCTTCAGGAGGGCTCGGTGATCCGCCCGCGGCTGAGCACGGTGGGGCAGTTGCAGGTCGACTTCGGCCGCGTCGCCCGGCTGCTGTTCGAACGGCTGGCCGCCGCGGATCCGCCGGCCGCCCGCGAGATCGTCCTGCCCTGGTCCTTCATACCCAGGGAGTCGACGTGAACGAGCGCGTGACCGACGAGCGCGTGACCAACCCCATGCACGGCGAGAGGAGCACCCGCATGTCAGCAAGGCCAGCCAGCAACGGTCAGTGGATGACCCGGCGCAGGATGCTGGGCGTCGCCGGCGGTGTCGCCGCGGCGGTCCCCCTGGCAGCCTGTGGCTCGGGCGCGCCCGAGGCCGACTCCGGAGGCGACGGCGGGGGCGGCACGTTCCTCGCCTACTGGAACAACGCGCACGAGTACGACGCCTACAAAGACGTCGTCGCCCAGTTCGAGAAGGACCACGGGGTCACCGTGGAGATGCAGAAGTTCCAGTGGGAGGACCTGCGCACCAAGCTCGTCTCCGACTTCCAGTCCGGGAACGTCCCGGACGTGGTGGAGGAGCCGGGGAACTGGGTGCAGGAGTTCGCGCTCAGCGGGGACGCGCTGCCGCTCCAGAAGTACATCGACAAGGACGGCGCGAAGATCGGCTTCCCGGACGACTGGCTGGAGGCCGCCGTCACCGAGAACACCCACGAGGGCCAGGTGTACGGCATCCAGCTGCACTACACCTGCACGCTGCTGTTCTACAACCGCCGGATGCTCGCGGACGCCGGCATCGAGCCCCCCACCACCTGGGACGACTTCCTCGCCGCGGCCCAGGAGCTGACCAGCGGCGACGTCACCGGCACCGTGCTCAACGACGGGCTCAGCTACTCCTACCCGTGGATGCTCCAGAACGGCGTGCACGAGTACGACCCGGACAGCGGCCGGCTGCTTCAGCCGCGCGCCGCCGCCATGGAGGCGATGCAGTTCCAGCGGGACCTGGTGCACGAGCACCAGGTCTCCCCCAAGCCGACGACCGCGCTCGACGTGACCCGGGCGGCGAAGTTCTTCGCCGCCGAGCGCGCCGCCATGATCTTCACCGGCCCCTGGGACATCCCGATCATCAAGGAGTCCAACCCCGACCTGGACTACGGGATCGCGCCGGCGCTCACCGGCAGGCGGCAGGCGACGATCGCGGGCGGCACCACGCTGTTCATCCCGCAGAAGGCCAGGCGCCCCGACCTGTCGTGGGACTTCATCAAGCGGATGACCGCGCTGAAGACGGAGACGGCGGCGACCGAGCAGTCCAGCATGCTGATGCCGCGCAAGTCCTGGGCCGAGCAGTCGGCGGTGCTGGAGAACCCGGACGTCAAGCCCTTCACCACGGGGCTGCCGTACGCCGAGGAGTTCCGCACCGGCATCTACACCACCGGCAAGGCGGGCGAGCTGGAGGACATCTACAAGACGCTCTACGAGACCATGCTGATCGAGGGGACCGACGCCGAGGAGGCGTTCGCCACGTACGACGACGCGGCCAAGAACATCCTCAAGGGCTAAGCACCCATGGCATCATCGGCGGAACTCACCAAGCGCGCGGAGCCGGTGCGGCTCACGAAGCGCACGAAGCGCACGAAGCGCTCACCGATCGCCCGGCGCCAGGCGCGGACCGCGTATCTGTTCCTGGCGCCGGCGCTCATCTTCTTCGGAATCTTCTTCTACTATCCGATCGCCGACATCCTCAACACCAGCATGCTGACGGGCCAGCGGACCGACGAGTTCACCGGCCTGGACAACTACACCAACGCCTTCCAGGACCCGCAGGCGCGCAACGCCTTCAAGGTCACCCTCCAGTTCGCCGTCGGCACGACGGTCGGCGCCATCGTGCTCGGCATGGGCCTGGCGGTGCTCATCAACCAGCGGCTGCGCGGCAGCCTGGCGTTCAAGCTCGCGCTGCTGGTGCCGTACCTCACCTCGATCGCCGTGGTGGGGCTCATGTGGCGCAACATCCTCGACCCCCAGCTCGGCATCCTCAACCGGATCCTGTCGGACCTCGGGCTGCCCACCCAGGAGTGGCTGAACACTCATCCGGTGGCCACCATCGTCGCGGTCACGCTGTGGATGACCACGGGCCACACGATGATTCTCTTCCTGGCCGGACTGCAAGGGATCCCCGACGTGTACTACGAGGCGGCCAGGGTCGACGGCGCCAACCGCTGGCAGCAGTTCCGGCGGATCACGGTGCCGCTGCTCACCCCGACCACCCTGTTCGTCTCCGTGATGGCGGTGATCACCGGGTTGCAGGCGTTCGGGCAGGCGTACATCATCACCCGCGGCGGCCCCGGGGAGGCGTCCGACCTGTTTGTCTTCCATGTCTACGAGCTGGCGTTCCGCTCCCGCGACTTCGGCTACGCGTCCGCGCTGTCGGTGCTCCTGCTCCTGGTCATCGTGGGGTTCACGCTGCTGCAACTGCGCATCGGCCGCAAGCGGGAGGTGCAGTACTGATGAGCGCCAGGGCCTCCAAGGCGATCGCCTATCTGCTGCTCACCATCGCCAGCCTGATCACCGTCGTGCCGCTGGTCTACATGGTCTCGCTGTCGTTGCAGACCGAGGCGGAGATGCTGTCCGCGGAGTCGGTGCTCTGGCCGGACTCGCCGCAGTGGGGCAACTACAGCACGCTGTTCGAGGAGGCGCCGTTCGGCAGCTTCATCATCAACAGCCTGGTGGTGGCGGGCGCGATCGCGGTCTCCCACCTGATCTTCGACCCGCTGGTGGGCTACGTGTTCGCCAAGTTCGACTTCCCGTTCAAGAACACGCTGTTCATCGCGATCCTCGCCACCCTGATGATCCCGCTCTTCGTCCGGATGATCCCGCTGTACGTGATGATGTCGGACCTCGGCTGGCTGGACAGCTACCAGGCGCTCATCGTGCCGTTCCTGATGGACGGCTTCGGCATCTTCCTCATGCGGCAGTTCATCCAGCCGATCCCGGACGACCTCATCCACGCCGCCCGGGTCGACGGGGCGAACGAGTTCACCATCTACTGGCGGATCGTCCTGCCGCAGTGCAAGCCGGCGCTGGCCGTGCTGGGCCTGTTCACGTTCGTCTTCCAGTGGAACGAGTTCCTGTGGCCGCTGGTGGCGACGACGTCGGAGAAGATGCGCACCATCCCGGTGGGGCTCACCCAGTTCAGCCAGGAGCAGTTCCAGCTGTGGCACCTGACCGCCGCCGGTTCGGTCATCATGTTCGTGCCGACGGCCCTGCTGCTGATCTTCAGCCAGCGCTACTTCGTCCGCGGCATCACCCTGACCGGCCTGAAATGACCGCTGGTCCCACCGACCTGGAAAGGACCCCGATGCCCGACCGGCGTCCCCATGTCATCGTCGTGTTCACCGATCAGCAGCGCTGGGACACGACGGGCGCGGGCGGCAACCCGCTCGACCTCACGCCCGCGTTCGACCGGATGGCCCGCTCGGGCACGTACGCGCGCACGGCGGTCACCCCGCAGCCCGTCTGCGCGCCCGCCCGGGCGGCGCTGCAGACGGGCCGGTGGCCCACGGACACCGGCTGCTTCCGCAACGGCATCCCGCTGCCGCGCGACGCCCGTACGCTCGCGCACCACTTCGGCGACGCGGGCTACACCACCGGGTACATCGGCAAGTGGCACCTGGCCGAGGAGGACCCTGTGCCGCCGGAGGACCGCGGCGGCTACCGGCACTGGCTGGCGTCCAACGTGCTGGAGTTCACCTCCGACGCGTACCGCACGGTGGTGTACGACGAGGACGGCGACCCGGTGCGGCTGCCCGGCTACCGCTCCGACGCGCTGTTCGACGCGGCGATCCGGTTCGCCGCCGACCACCACGACGAGCCGTTCTTCCTCTTCCTGTCCCTCATCGAGCCGCACCACCAGAACGAGGTCGACGACTACCCCGCCCCCGACGGCTACGAGGAGCGCTACACCGGCCGCTGGCTGCCGCCGGACCTGGCCGCGCTGTCCGCCGAAGGCGGCACGGCGCACCGGCACATCGCCGGCTACCTGGGCCAGATCCGGCGCGTCGACGAGGGCCTGGACCGGCTGCTGGACGCGCTGCGCAGCATGGACCTGCTCGACGACACGATCGTGGCGTTCACCTCCGATCACGGCAGCCACTTCCGTACCCGCAACTCCGAGTACAAGCGCTCCTGCCACGACGGTTCGATCCGGGTGCCGCTGGCCCTGCGCGGCCCCGGCTTCGACGGCGGCCGGGTGCTCGACTCCCCCGTCAGCACCCTGGACCTGCCGCCGACCCTCCTGGACGCCGCGGGGCTCGACGTCCCGGAGGAGATGCACGGACGCTCCTTCCTGCCGCTGGTCCGCGACCCGGGTGCCGACTGGCCGGAGGACGTCTTCGTCCAGGTCAGCGAGTCCGAGTGCGGACGGGCGCTGCGCACCTCACGGTGGAAGTACTACGTCGTCGACCCGGAGGCCGACGGCTGGCGCACCCGCTCCGGCAGCAGGTACGTCGAGACGGCGCTGTACGACCTGGCCCACGACCCGTACGAGCTCGACAACCTTGTCGGGCTCGCCTCCCACCGCGCGCTCGCCGACGGGTTGCGCGCCCGGCTGCTGGCGCGGATCACCGCGGCCGGCGAGCCGGAGCCCGTGATCGAGGCGGCCGGAGAGCGCCGCGCGCCGCAGCGCCGGGTCGACCCCGCCGTGCACGGATTCAAACTGGACGGCATGCGCTTCGGGCACCAGCGCAAGCATCCCTGAACCCCGGTGGGGCGAGCCCATGGCGGCCGCTCAGGCGGCCGCCATGGGCGGGCAGATGCAGCGGACGCGACCGCAGCGCGGGCACACGGGCACAAGCGCGGTCGCGGGCCGCAGGGGTTGGTGACTGGTCATCTCGGATCCTCCGCCCAGCTGTGAGAACGTGATCTCCTACTCGTTAGACGCAACGGGGAGCGATCAGGTTTATGGACAGCCGTGCCTGGGACGAACGCTACGCCGCGGTCGACCTGGTTTGGGGCGGTGCGCCGAACCGCTGGGTGGCCCGGGAGGTGGCGGAGATCACGCCCGGCCGGGCCCTGGACCTGGCCGCGGGCGAGGGGCGCAACGCGCTCTGGCTCGCGGGCCGCGGCTGGCGGGTGACCGCCGTGGACTTCTCCGGGGTCGCGCTGGACCGGGGGCGGCGGCTGGCGGCGCGGGCGGCGGCGGACACCGCGGGGCGGATCCGGTGGGTACGGGCCGACCTGCTGGAGTACGTGCCGGAGCGGGCCGCGTACGAGCTGGTGGTCGTGGCGTATCTGCACCTGCCCGCGGCCGCGCGGCGCCGGGTGCTGCGGCGCGCGGCGGCGGCGCTGGCGCCCGGCGGGGAGCTGCTGGTCGTCGGGCACGACACGGCGAACCTCACCGGGGGCACCGGCGGGCCGCGGGACGCGGAGGTGCTGTTCACCGCGGAGGACGTGCTGGCGGACCTGGCGGAACCGCCCGGGCCGTCCGAGTCGCCCGGGCCGCCCGGCGCGCGGCTGGAGCGGGTGCGCGCGGAGCGGGTGCGCCGGCCGGTGGCGCAGGAAGCGGGGCCGCCGAAGGACGCGATCGACGCGCTGGTGCGGCTGCGCCGGACCCCCTGAACCCGCCCGCCCGGCGGCGCTTGACTTGAACCTTCCTTCAAGTTGCACGGTGGGGACATGACGAAGAACACCGTGCTACCGCAGCCCACCGCGGGCTACGACGACCTCCCGCGGCTCATGGCCCTGATGACCGGCGACGAGAAGCACGGCCCCGCCGCCACCTCCACCCTCGACGCCCTGTGGGTCCTCTACGACCGGGTGCTGCGGGTGACCCCCGAGACCGCGGAGGCGGACGGCCGCGACCGGTTCCTGCTGTCCAAGGGCCACGGCCCCATGGCGTACTACGCCGTCCTCACCGCCAAGGGGTTCCTGCCCGCCGACCTGCTGCCCGGCTTCGGCTCGTACGACTCGCCGCTCGGCCACCACCCCGACCGCACCCTGCTGCCCGGCGTCGAGATCGGCAGCGGCTCCCTCGGCCACGGCCTGCCGCTGGCCGTCGGCACCGCGCTCGGGCTGCGCGCCCGGGGGCTGTACGGCCGGCCGGACCGGGACCCGCGGGTGTGGGTGCTCGTCGGCGACGCCGAGCTGGACGAGGGCAGCAACCACGAGGCCCTCGCCTTCGCCGGCGCCGCCGGGGTGGACAACCTGCACACCGTCGTCGTCGACAACGCCTCCGCCACCCACGCGCTCCCCGGCGGCATCGCCGCCCGCTTCGCGGCCGCCGGCTGGTCCACCGTCACCGTCGACGGCCGCGACCACGAGGCGCTCCACGCCGCCTTCACCGCCCCGCACCCCGGGCGGCCGCACGCCGTCGTCGCCCGCGTCGAGCCCGCGTACGGCTGACCCGCCCTCCGCCCGGAAAGGACCCCCGACCATGGACACGATGCGCGAGCGCTTCGCCTCCGTCACCTCCCGGCTGCTCGACGAGGACCCCCGGGTGGCCGTCGTACTCGCCGAGATCGGCACCGACGGCTTCGCCGCCGCGGCCCGGCGGCACCCGGACCGGGTGATCAACGTCGGCATCCGCGAGCAGCTGCTCGTCGGCACCGGCGGCGGACTCGCCCTGGCCGGAATGCGGCCGGTGCTGCACACGTTCGCCAGCTTCCTCGTGGAGCGCCCCTTCGAGCAGGTCAAGCTCGACCTCGGCCATCAGGACGCGGGCGCGGTGCTGGTGAGCGCCTACGGCTCGTACGACTGGCCGGCCGGCGGCTACACGCACATGTCGCCCGGCGACGTGGCGCTCCTCGACACCCTCGACGGCTGGACGGTGTACGTGCCGGGCCACCCGGACGAGGCGGGGACGCTGCTGCGGCGCGCGGTCGGCGCGGGCGACGACAAGGTGTACGTGCGGCTGTCGGGGCAGTCGAACGCCGAGGGCCGGCCCGTCGCCGGACCGGGGTTCCTGACGGTGCGCGAGGGCCGCGCGGGTGTGGTCGTGGCGGTCGGCCCGATGCTGGACGAGGTGCTGGCGGCGACCGAGGGCCTGGACGTGACGGTGCTGTACGCCACGACCGTGCGCCCCTTCGACGGCGCCGCGCTGCGGGCCGCGGCCGGCGCGGGGCGCGCCGCGGACGTCGTCCTGGTCGAGCCGTACCTCGCCGGCACCTCCACGGCGTACGCGAACGACGCGCTGGCCGACGTGCCGCACCGGGTGCTGGGGCTGGGCACCGGCCGGCGCGAGCTGCGGCGCTACGGCACCGTGCCCGAGCACGTGCGCGCCCACGGGCTCGACGCGGCGTCGCTGCGCGAGCGGATCGCGGCGTTCACGGGGACGCCGGCCGCGGCCTGACGCGCCACGGCCCGGCGCGCGGGCGCCGGCGCCTCAGGACTCCCCGGCCAGCTCCGGGTGCTCCGCCAGCAGCCGGGGCGGGGCCGCCTGGCGCCAGGAGTCGGCGACGATGATCCGCAGCTCGTCGCGGTCGTCCAGGGCCGCGATCCGGACCCGCACCCAGGCGAACGACGCCTCGTGGTCGGCGATCCAGAACTTCTCCGGCTCCGCCAGCGCCAGTTCGTCCCGCTCCACCTTGGGGCAGCGCACCGCGAAGGACGTCTCGTCCTCCGGCAGGGTGAGGAACATCTTGCCCTTCACCCGGAACGTGGGCATGCCCCACGCCAGCTTCTCCGCGGTCTGCGGCAGCGCCAGGGCGGTCTTGCGTACGTCCTCGGCGGTGAGGGTCATCGGTGCTCCCCCGTCGGTCACACGTGCTTGTCGAGCCAGTCGAGCAGGTCGGCCTGGACCTCGTCGCGGTTCGTCTCGTTGAGGATCTCATGGCGGGCCCCGGGGTACGCGCGCCAGGTCGGCTCCCGCAGCCCGGCGTAGCGGAAGTCCTCCAGCAGCTCGGCGACGTGCGTGAGGCCCTGGTTGCACGGGTCGCGGTCGCCGACGGCGAGGTGGACCGGGAGGTCGGCCGGGATGCGCGCCACGTGGTACGGATCGTTGATCTTCCGGGTGCCGAGCACCCAGCCCAGCGACAGCGCGACGTCGAAGGGGAAGCCGCAGCGCTCGTCGGCGACGTAGGCGTCGACCTCGGCGGCGTCGCGGGAGAGCCACTCGAAGCCGGTGCGGTGCTCGTACGGGTCGTTGAACGACGCGAAGATCTCCGGGACGAAGTCCGAGAGGCCGCCCCGCCCCCGCCCGGCGGCCTCCTCCGCCAGCCGGCGCACCGCGGTCTCGGTCTCCACGCCGGGCAGGCTGCGCAGGATGCCGGTCAGGACCAGGCCGGCCAGCCCCTCGCCGTGCTCCTGGGCGTAGTCGCGGGCAAGCATCGAGCCCATGCTGTGGCCGAGGAGGACGAAGGGCAGCCCTGGGTGGTCCGCGCGCAGCCGGTCGCCGACGGCGGTGAGGTCGCCGACGACGGCGCGCCAGGGGTCCGCGTCGCCGGTGCCGGTGACGCCGTAGCCGCCGGTGGCGGCGGCGGTGGCGCCGTGGCCGCGGTGGTCGGAGGCGACGACGCCGTAGCCGCGGGCGGTCAGCAGGCGGGCGAACCGGTCGTAGCGCAGGGCGTGCTCCGCGGCGCCGTGCACGATCTGCACCAGCGCCCGCGGCCGGCCGCCGCCGGGCAGCCAGGTGTACGTGGCCACGGGGGTGCCGTCCGCGGCCTCAAGGGTGTCGGAGTGCATGCGGCTCGCCTTCCTCGCGGTCGTTCGGGTGCGGGACGTCCCGGCTCCAGCCTCTCCCGCCGGGGCGCCCGGCACCAGATCAGCCGCCGAAGGAGAGCACGAGGTGGTCCTCCACGGGTACGTAGCCGAGCCGCCGGTACAGCGCGTTGGCGGTGGGGTTGGCGAGGTCGGTGAAGAGCAGCACGTCGGCGGCGCCGGCGGCCAGCGCCGCGCGGCTCACGGCGGCGGTGGCGGCGGCCGCGTAGCCGCGGCGGCGCAGCGGCGGCGGGGTGTAGACGGGGGCGACGCGGACCATGCCGGCGACGGTGCGGGTGACCCCGGCGTACGACACGGGCCTTCCGCCGTCCTCCCAGAGCGTCGCCCCGCCGTACGCGAGCCGGTCGTCGACGGCGCGGGCCGGGTCGCCGGAGCCGCTGCCGGACTCGGCGGAGAACTCCCGGGTCCAGCCGGTCAGCAGGTCCCGGTCCGCCGCCGTCGCCACCCGGGCCCGCCCGGCGGGCGCCGGGTCGGGCGGCACCAGCTCCGCCAGCCGGTAGAGCCGGTTCCGCTCGGCCACGGCGGCGGCCGTACCGGTGCGCTCGGTCCAGGCGGCGGCGAACGCCTCGGCCGCGTCCCGCCCGCCGTTGACGCCGGGGGTCGGCAGCCCGCCGGCGGCGCGCAGCCCGGCCAGCCCGGCGGCGGCGGCCGCCGGCATCCGGGACAGCAGCGGCGGGAAGGGCGGCGTGGCCAGGTACGCCCCGGCCACCCGCCCGCCCGGATCCCGCCACCAGCCGAACTCCGGCTCCCCCTCGCCGTACCGGTCGGGCCCGGTGGCGGCGAGCGCGGCCGCCACCGTCAGCAGGACGGTGTGCGGGGCGGCGTCGGCGCGCAGGAACGGGCCGGCGGCGTCGGTGAAGGCGTCGAGGTCGTGCGTCGTCGTCCAGCTCATGCCCCACCCTGCCCCGCCGCCGCGCCGGGGCGCACGTGCGTTTCCGGGCGCCCCGGCGCGGCGGCCGCGGTTCAGGGCTGTGCGGCGGCCGGCTGCTCCACCTCCTGAATGCCGGGGGTGCCCGCCGCCACGTGGATCCGGGCCCGGGTGAGGACGGGCGCGCCGGGGGTGGCGACGTACGGGACGACGCGGTAGTCGGTGCGCCAGTGCGCGCGGGTCACCTGGCAGACGCCGTAGCCGCGCTGGACGTTGTGGAACTTCATGTGCGGGTTCTCCTGCAGCCAGACCCGGCCCCACTCGTCCTGGTCCGAGCCGTTGCCGCCGGAGCTGACCGAGGTGCCGAGGAACTCGACGCCGACGGTGGCCGAGTCGGGGTCGTCGAAGTCGTGCTTGAGGTCGGCGGCGACGCTGCGGTGGGCGTCGCCGGTGACGACGACGAAGTTGCCGACGCCGCGCCGCTCGACGCCGTCGAAGATCCGCTGCCGCGCGGCGGCGTAGCCGTCCCAGGTGTCCATGCCGAACGCCTGCTCGATCCCCGCGGCGGAGTCGCCCTGCATGGTCATGATCTGGTTGGCCATCACGTCCCAGGTGGTGCGCGACCGGGCGAGCCCGTCGAGCAGCCAGGCCTCCTGCTCGGCGCCGAGCATGGAGCGCTCCGGGTCGAGCCGCTCGTCGCAGCCGATCTGCCGGCCGTCGCCGCACGCCTGGTTGTCGCGGAACTGGCGGGTGTCGACGACGTGGAACTGGGCGAGGGTGCCGTAGGGCAGCCGGCGGTAGAGCTGTATGCGCGGCCCCTGGGGCAGGGAGGAGCGGCGCAGCGGCAGGTTCTCGTAGTACGCCTGGAGGGCGGCCGTGCGCCGGGCCTCGAACGCGGGGCCGCCGACGTCGTGGCCGTCGAGGCCGTCCGCCCAGTTGTTGTCGACCTCGTGGTCGTCGAGCACGACGATCCACGGGTGGGCGGCGTGCGCGGCCTGGAGGTCCGGGTCCTGCTTGTACTGGCCGTAGCGCACCCGGTAGTCGGCGAGCGAGTGGATCTCGTGGGCGGGCAGGTGGCCGCGCCCGGCGGTGCCCTGGGCGCTGCCCTCGTAGATGTAGTCGCCGAGGTGGACGACGACGTCGAGGTCCTCCCCGGCGAGATGGCGCAGCGCGGTGAAGTGGCCGTCGGGGTAGTTCTGGCAGCTGATGAACGCGAAGGCCATCGAGTCGATCGCGGCGTCGGCGGCGGGCGCGGTCCTGGTCCGCCCCACGGCGCTCACGTGCCGGCCGACGCGGAAGCGGTACCAGTACTCCCGGTCGGGCCGCAGCCCGCGCACCTCGGCGTGGACGGAGTGGCCCAGCTCCGGTACGGCCAGTTCGACCCCGGCGCGCCGGACCCGCCGGAACCGCGGGTCCTCGGCGATCTGCCAGAGCACCGGCACCTTGAACCCGGGCATCCCGCCCCGGCCGTCCGCCGCCAGCGGCTCGGGCGCGAGCCGGGTCCACAGCACGACCCCGTCCGGCGCCGGGTCGCCGGAGGCGACGCCGAGGGCGAACGGGTCGCCGCGGAAGCGGGGGTCGGCCCACGCGGGGGCGGCGGACAGGGCGGCGACCGGCAGCGCGCCGGCCAGGGACACCCCGGACGCGAGCGCGAGGAACCTGCGGCGGCTGAAACCGGGGGTGCTGGTGAAACGAGACAAGGGGCCTCCCAGTGAGCGGTGCCTGGCGGTCCTGAGTGACGCGTGGGGGGCCGCACCAACATAGGGGCGGGCGGGCACGGTTGGGCACCTCTGCGGCGAACACGAGCGAACGGAAGAGCAACAGCGGGTGCGGTCGGGCGCGGGGCGCCGTGTCTCATATCGCTCGGCGCTTTCCGTCGTAGGTATAGCCAAAGAAGCGGCGGAAAGGTTGCCGCCGACGAGTGCACGGGCAGATACGGCCCGTCACTGTCGATTCCTGGCCACGAGGAGACAGAACATGACACTCAAGAAGAACAGGAGTCGCGCAAGTTTTGACGAAACGACTCCCCAGGAGGTCCATTTTCCGTCTATCTCGTGCCGGATTCCGGCCCTGCTGCACCCGGAGGCGGCCGGTCTGGACGATCACATCATCGCCTGGGCGCGGCACGCCGACCTCATCCGCGACGGCCTGGCCACCGCCCACTTCCACCGCGCCGGCTTCGGCCGGTTCGCCGCCGCCGTCTACCCCCGCGCCGACCGGGTGGAGCTGGTCGCCGAGTGGCAGCTGTACAACTGGATCGTGGACGACCAGCTGGACGAGGGGCACGTCGCCCGCACCACCGCCCAGCGGCTGCGCACCGCCGCCGAGCTGTGCGCCCAGCTCGACCCCGACCTCGACGCGCCGGCCCCCGCCGGCCCGCTCGCCGCCGCGCTCGCCGACCTGTGGGAACGTACGGCCAAGCCCCTCTCGCACGCCTGGCGGGCACGGTTCGCCGCGCACTACCGCGACTTCCTCGCCTTCACGATCCTCCCGCACACCGAACCGGCCCGGATCGCCCGCCAGTCGCTCGCCGACTTCCAGCGCCGCCGGCGGCTCAACTCCGGCTGCGAGATGAGCTTCGACCTGATCGAGCCCGCGAACTCCACCGAGCTCCCGCCCGCGGTCGCCGCCAGCGACGCGTACCGGGCCGTCCGCGACGCCGCGAACGACGTCATCTCCTGGACCAACGACATCTACTCGGTGCGCAAGGAGATCGCCCGCGGCGACCACGACCACCTCGCCGCCGTGCTGCGGCGCCTGAACGGCGGCGGCTGGCAGGACGCGCTGGACGAGGCGGCGGCCCGGGTGGCGGCGCGTACCGAGGACTTCACCGCCGCCTGCCGGGACGTACGCGCCATGCGGCCGCTGTTCGGCCTGGGCCCCGGCGGGTGGGCGGTGGTCGAGGAGTCACTCGCCGACCTCGGCCACTGGATCGCCGGCAGCCTCGAATGGCACCGCTGGTCGCCGCGCTACCGGGAGGTGGCCACCACGAGGGCCGGAGTCGCGCCCGCCTACATAGAGCCGCACCTCGTCTGACGGCGGCTCAGTACCCGCGCCACCACGCGACCAGCGTCCGCCACAGCGACGCCCGCCGCCGCCCGCCGGCCTCCGCACGCGGCCCCGCCGGGAGGCCGTTGGCCCGCTGCGGATGCGGGGCCGGGTCCGGGTGCGCCGGCGCGCCGCCCCCGGCGGCCGGACCGGCCGCGGACGCGCTCGCCACCGCGGCGGGCACCCGCTCCTCGGCGGCCGGCTTCGCCCGTACGCCGTTCGCGGGCACCGACGGCCCCGACACGACCACCGCCGCCGGCTCGGCGGCCGCCCGGCTCTCCGGGGTGACCGGGGTGAACGCCACGGGCAGCTCCACCAGCTCGCGGGAGAGCAGCGACGTGCGGTGCTTCAGCTCCTCCTCCGGCACCGCCAGGCTCAGGTCCGGCAGCCGCGCCAGCAGGGTGTCGATCCCGGTGTCGGCGATGGCCCGGCCGATGTCCTGCCCGGGGCACTCGTGCGGGCCACCGCTGAACGCCAGGTGCGAGCGGTTGCCGTGCACCGGGACGGCGAGGTCGGGGCGGATCCCGGGGTCGAGGTTGCCCGCGGCCAGGCTGAGGATGAGCAGGTCCCCGGCCTTGATCTGCTGGCCGGCCAGCTCGGTGTCCCCGGTGGCGTACCGCCCGTAGACGGCGGTGAACGGCGGCTCGTCCCACAGCACCTGCTCCAGCGCGTCCGGCAGCGTCATGTGGCCGCCGGCCAGGTTGCCGCGGAAGCGGGTGTCGGTGAGCACCATGCGCAGCGTGTTCGCGATCAGGTTGGCGGTGGTGGAGTAGGCGGCGATCAGCACCAGCCGCAGGTGCTCCACCAGCTCGTCGTCGCCGAGCCCGGACTCGTGCGCGATCAGCCAGGACGCGAAGTCGTGCCCGGGGTCGGCCTGCTTGCGCGCCACCAGCTCCCGCAGCGTCCCCACGATGTGGTCGTTGCTCGCGATCGCGGTCTCGGAGCCCTTGACCATGTCCCGGGCCGCCTCGACCAGCTGCGGGCCGTACGACTCGGCCATGCCCAGGGCCTTCGTCATCACCAGCATCGGCAGGTGCTCCGCGAACTGCCCCACCAGGTCCGCCCGGCCGGTCGGGGCGAACTCGTCGACGAGCTGGCCGGAGAAGCGGGTGACATGGCGCCGGATGCCGTGCCGGTCGAAGCGCTTCATGCTGTCGGTGACCGCGGAGCGCAGCCGGCGGTGCTCGGAGCCGTCCACGAACGAGCACATCGGCACCCAGGTCACCAGCGGCAGCAGCGGGTTGTCGGGCCCGACCTGGCCGTCCCGCAGAAAGCGCCAGTTGCGCGAGTCGCGGGAGAAGCGGGTGGGGTTGCGGGTGACGTCGAGCAGCTCGCGGTAGCCGAGGACCAGCCAGGCGGGCAGGTCGCCGTGGACGAGGACGGGGGCGACCGCGCCGTGCTCGGCGCGCAGCCGCTCGTAGAGGCCGTACGGGTTCGAGGACGCCTCGGCGCCGTGCATGCGGGCCGGGCCGCCCGCGCCGCCGGCGTGCGCGGGACAGCCCGGCGGCGGGGCCGCGGGGGCGCCGTCACCGGCGGGCCCGGCGGCCGGTTCGGCGGCCGGGTCGGGTGGCTCTGTGGGCGGTACGGGGCCGGAATCGGTGGTCACGACGCCTCCGTGGTCAGGGCGATGGAGTGCAGGAAGCGCACCAGGGACTTGAGGACGCCGCGGGAGGAGTCACGGTCGCGCGCGTCGCAGGTGATGAGCGGTACGTGCGCCGGCAGGTCCAGCGCGGCGCGTATCTCGTCGACGGTGTGGTGGGGCGCGTCCGGGAAGCGGTTGACCGCGACGAGGAAGGGCACGGCGCCCTCCTCCAGCCGGCCGAGCACGTCGAAGCAGGCTTCGAGCCGGCGGGTGTCGACCAGCACCACGGCGCCGAGCGCGCCCTCGAAGAGCCCCTGCCACAGGAACCAGAAGCGCTGCTGGCCGGGCGCGCCGAACAGGTAGAGCACCAGCCGCTCGTTGAGGCTGATCCGGCCGAAGTCCATGGCGACGGTCGTCTCGCTCTTGTCCGGCACGCCGGCGAGGTGGTCCACGCCCTCGCCGGCCCGGGTCATCGTCTCCTCGGTCGTCATCGGCTCGATCTCGCTCACCGCGCCGACCATGGTCGTCTTCCCGACGCCGAATCCGCCGACGACCACGACCTTGACCGACGTCGTCGCCGAGGCCGGCAGCAGGTCCTCGCTGCGCGGACCCACGACGGCGTCAAAGCTGTTCGAGTCCATCCATTACTTCCTCGAGGAGTCGCAGGTCTGCCACGGGTGGCACGGAGGAACGGGTCTCGACCGCGCCCTCCGCCATCAGGTCCGCCACGAGCACCGCCACCGCGCTGAAGGGCAGGCGCAGATAGGCGGACAGCTCGGCGACGGACAGCGGCGCGCGGCACAGCCGGACGATGGCCGCGCGCTCGGGTTGTGTCCCGGGCGTCGGCCGCGCCCGCGAGATGACGAGGGTGACCAGGTCGAGTGCCTCCTGGGCGGCGGTGCCGCTGCGCCCTCCGGTGATGACGTAGAGCCGTTCGGGACCGTCGTCGTGCCACTCCGGGTCCGCTTCTTTCATATGGCCTGTCCGTCGCTCCGCGGTGGGCTTGTCAGGTGTGCCCCGATGCGTGCGACGAGATCCCGCATGCGCTGGCCCATGAGGCCGGCGTCGACCCCTTCGTCGGCCGCGACCGCCAGATACGCTCCGGCCCCCGCGGCCATGAGATAGAAGAAGCCGCCGCTGACCTCGATGACCAGCATCCGCATCTTGCCGTTGCTGTCCGGGAACACGCTGGCGATCGACTTCGCCAGGCTCTGCAGCCCGGCACAGGCGGCCGCGAGCCGGTCGGCGGTGTCCGGCTCGGTGCCGTGCTGTGCCATCCGCAGCCCGTCGGAGGACAGGACCACGACGTGCCGGGTCTCGGGGACGCTCTCGGCCAGATCCCGGAGCATCCAGTCCATGTCCGCTCGCTGCGCCACGTCAGCCCTCCTCGCCCGATGGTGGATTCGACGGTTCCGCTGCTCCGTCGCCGTGCGGTGGCCGGGTGGAGCGCTCCGGGCGTATCTCCCCGACGTCCTGCGTGCCCTCGTCCGGGGCGTCCGGCCCCGGTTCCCGCGGCGTTCCGGCGGCGGGGGCGGTTCCCGCTGCCGGGGCGGGGTCCGCGGCCGGGGCCTCGCCCTCCAGCCCGCGGGTGAAGTCGCCGAGCCACAGGCCCGGTTCGACGGCGCCGCCCGCCGCCGCGCCGTTCTCGGTCCCGGCGGAGTACGCGGTGGCGGTGCGCCGCCCCGCCACGCCGCCGGCGGCCGGGTCGGCCGGCGGCACGGCCGGGGCCCGGCGGCGGCGCTGCGGCAGGCTGCTGCCGGAGGCCGGCTCGGCGGTCGCCGGCGGCGACGGCTGCGGGCCGGCCCGCCGCGCGGCGGGCACCCGGTCGGAACCGGTGGGGGCGCCGTCCCGGGCGGGGGCGTGGGCCTCCGGGGGCTTGAGCGGGCGGGGCCCGGAGGTGGTGCCGATGCCGTGGGCGGCGCCGGTGGCGGGCGTGGTGGTGAGGAGGACCTGCGGCACGACGAGCACCGCGCGCACGCCGCCGTACGCCGACGGGCGCAGCGAGACGCGGAAGTCGTACGCCTGGGCCAGCCGGCCGACGACCGCGAGGCCGAGCCGCGGCGTCTCGCCGAGGTCGTTGAGGTCGATGCCGGCCTGGGCCTCGGCGAGCATGTGCTCGGCGCGCTCGCGCGCCTCCTCGCTCAGGCCCACGCCGCCGTCCTCGATCTCGATGGCGACGCCGGACTGGACCTCGGTGGCGGACAGATGGACCTTGGCGTGCGGCGGCGAGTAGCGGGTGGCGTTGTCGAGGAGTTCGGCGACGGCGTGGATCAGCGGCTCGACGGCCGAGCCGACGACGGCCACCTCGGCCACCGGGTGCAGCTCGACCCGCTGGTAGTCGATGATCCGGGACATGCCGCCGCGCAGCACGCTGTAGAGGGCGATGGCCTTGCCCCACTGCCGGCCGGGGCGGTCGCCGCCGAGCACCGCGATGCTGTCGGCGAGCCGGCCGACCAGGGCGGTGCCGTGGTCCAGCTTGAGCAGGTCGGCGAAGAACTCGTGCCGCCGGCCGTGCCGGTGCTCCATCTCCCGCAGGCTGCTCGCCTGCTGGTGGATGATGGCCTGTACCCGGCGGGCGATGTTGACGAACCCGCGCTCGGCGGAGACGCGCAGGTCCTCGGCGTTCTGCACGGCCTCGACGACGGAGCGCAGCGCGGTCGCGTGGGCGGCGCGCACCTGCGGGCTCAGCGACTTCTCCGCCTCTATGGCCGTCAGCACGTCCTCGGCGTAGTCGCCCCGCTGGAGCCGCGCAACGGCCTGGGGCAGCAGCCCCGCGAGCCGCACCATCTCGGCCTCCTGGGCGGCGAGCCGGCGCTCCCACGCGGCCTGGTGCTCGGCGTGTCTCGCGTACAGCTCGCTGGCGGCCCGCCCGCGGCGCTCGGCCTCGGCGGCGGCGAGCGCGACGACGAGGGCGGCGACGGCGCCGCACACGGCGACCGGGGTGCGCGCGTCCGCGGGGACGAGCGGCAGGGCGATGGCCGTGCACACGACCACGACGGCGGTGGGTATCAGCCACCAGCGGACGAAGCCCGTCCGCCGGCCGCCGGAGGCGGGTCCCGCTGGATCCATCAGCATCCTCAGGGTCGAACGACTGTATGACGCCGGGCGATCACGCTCAGCATCGCAAGCAGCTTAGTGCGCTCCGCTTGCCGCTGGCATAGGTTCACCGCATGTCCAACCGACGCCCGATTCACGTTAGTTGAGGGTCGCTCGGCGATCCGGTTCTGACCGAATTTCAGCGGGTACCGAGCAGTTCGAGTACATCGGCATCCGACAGCTGCTCGAAGTCGTCGTACCAGAGTCCGACCGCGCCGAACGACGCCGGCGTGGCCAGGCACACGACGTCGTCCGCCTCGCTCCGGACTGCCCGCAGCCCGCCCGGGGACGCCACCGGCACGGCCAGGGTGAGCCGCGCGGGCTCCGCGGCCCGGGCCGCGCGCAGGGCCGCGCGGGCGGTCGCGCCGGTGGCGAGCCCGTCGTCCACGACGACGGCCCAGCGCCCGGCGAGCGCGGGCGCCGGCCGGCCGCCCCGGTAGACGTCCTCGCGGCGGCGCAGCTCGGCGCGCTCGCGCTCGGCGACGGGCGCGAGGTCGTCCGCGGTGAGCCCGGCGCCGGCGAGGGCGTCCGGGTCGTAGAGCGGCGGGGCGCCGCCCGCCACCGCCCCGAGGCCGTACTCCGGGTGGTGCGGGTGGCCGATCTTGCGGACGAGGAGGACGTCGAGCGGGGCGCCGAGGGCGCGGGCGACCTCGTACGCGACGGGCACGCCGCCGCGCGGCAGCGCGAGCACCACGGCGGCGGGCGCCGGGCCCGGACGGCCGTCCCGCAGCCGCCGGGCGAGGGCGCGGCCGGCCTCCGCGCGGTCCGTAAAGCGCATGGTCCCGCTCCGTCGTCGGTCTCCCCGCCGGTCACGTCACATTGTGCGACGCCCCGGGCGGGGCCGCACCTCCGCGCGGCGCGCGTACGGGCCGCGGGGCGGCCGCGGGCCGGCCGGTCAGCGGCGGCGCAGATGCACCACCGTGGCGTCGAGGTCGCCGGCCAGCCCGGTGTGCAGCCCGCGGTGCGCGAGCACCGCGCCCCGCAGCACCGCGCCCGGCTCGCCGCCGGCCAGCACCTCGTACTCCGCGGCGGTGTCCAGCGCGGCGAGGCGCAGCGGCGGCAGCGGCTCGCGGTAGCGCTGCGCCTGGAGCCAGGCGAGGACGACGACCTCCTCCGCGCGCCCGGGGTCGTCGCCGAGGACGTACTGCACCGCGCTCAGGCCCTCCTGCGGCTCCCGCAGCCGGTACAGCCGGCCGAGCTGGACGGCGGGGCGGATCCGCTTGTACAGCTCCACCCAGCGCCCGGCCTCGGCCAGCTCGGCCGCGCTCCACCGGGCGAGGTCGCCGCCGACGCCGAGCACCCCGGCCATGGCGCTGACGCAGCGGTAGCGCAGGCTGCTGACGCGGTCCTGCATCTGCTCGTTCGGGCTGTCGGTGACCCAGGCGGCCGTGACCCGGGCGGGGTGGATCTGGCCGATGCCGTGCTGGATCGGCAGCCGGTCGAGCGGGTCGGTGTTGTCGGAGGTCCACACCTGGTCGGTACGGGACAGGATGCCCAGGTCGATCCGGCCACCGCCGCCCGAGCAGGACTCGAAGGCGACGTGCGGGTGCGCGGCGCGCAGCCGGTCGATCAGGTCGTAGAGCCCCTGCACGTGCGGGACGGAGGGGTCGGTGCGGGCGCCGGGCTCGGTGAGGGAGCGGTTGAAGTCCCACTTGACGTAGTCGATGGGCGCGGAGCGCAGCAGCGCGTCGAGCCGTTCCCACAGGTACGTCCGGACCTCGGGGCGGCCGAGGTCGAGCACCAGCTGGTGGCGGAACTCGGTGCGCCGGCGGCCCGGGCGGTGGTGCACCCAGTCGGGGTGGGCGCGGTAGAGGTCGCTGTCGGGGTTGACCATCTCCGGCTCGACCCAGATGCCGAAGTGCATGCCGAGGCCGTGGACCTCGTCGGCGAGCGGCTTGAGCCCGTCGGGGAAGCGGTCGGGGTTGGGCGTCCAGTCGCCGAGCCCGGCCCGGTCGTCCGTGCGCCGGCCGAACCAGCCGTCGTCGATGACGAACAGCTCGACGCCCATCGCCGCGGCCCGGCGGGCCAGCTCGCGCTGGTGGCCCTGCTCGACGTCGAACTTGGTGGCCTCCCACGAGTTGTACAGGACGGGCCGCGGGACGTGCGCGTCCGGTACGACGTGCGCGAGCTGCCAGGCGTGCCAGGCGCGGGACGCGGCGCCGAAGCCGCCGGCCGTGTAGAGCCCGGCGAAGACCGGCGCGGTGTACGACTCGCCGGGCGCGAGCCGGACCAGCCCGGAGTCGTCGTGCCCGGCGCCGCCCACGGCCTGCACGACGCCGTCGTCGAGCTGCTGCACGGCGATGCGCCAGGACCCGGACCAGGCCAGCGCGCAGCTGTGCACCTCGCCGTGCTCCTCGCCGGCGGTGCCGTCGTCGAGGGCGATCCAGGGCAGGTGGCGGTGGGAGGTGTGGCCTCGGCGGCTGCCGATGACGGTCTCGCCGGGGGTCAGCTCCGCCCGGGCGAGCAGGCTCTCGGCGGCCCAGCGGCCGTGCAGGTGGGACAGCCGGCGGCGGTCGGCGCGCGGCAGGGTCCAGGCGGCGGAGTCGAGCCGCAGCAGGTCCAGCGCGGGGTCGTCCGGGCGGCCCTCGTGGACGGCGGTGGCCCAGCGCTCCAGCACGTCCGCGCCGGCGCGCATGCGGTAGTGCAGGGTGACGGCGAGGCGGTGCTGAGGGTCGTGGAAGGCCAGGCGCAGCTCGTCGCCGCCGGTCTCGGCGCCGCGGAACTCCCACTCGCTGCCGCGGCCGCCCGGTCCGCCGTCGCCGTCGCCGTCGCCGTCCGCGGTGCGTACGGACAGGGCGGGCCGGACGAAGCGGGCGCCGCCCTCGACGGGGTACTCCTCCCGCCCGTCGAGGCGCGACTCGAAGGAGCGGCCGCGCGGCAGCCGTTCGGCGGCCAGCGCCTCGGCGTCGGCGAGCGTCAGCCGCGGGCCCCAGTGGAGGTGCACCAGCTCGTCGTGCCGGGTCAGCCGCAGCGCGTAGCTGCTCTCCGGGCCCGACAGCAACCAGACCCGACCGTTCTCACCGATCTCGACCATCGCGTCTCCCATAACTCAACAGAGACACACAACATCGCAGCCCGGGGGATGCTTGTCCAGCGTGCCTTTGTCGTACTGTCAAAGGGTTGTCCCACGCCACGCCAGGGAGATCCGATGACCCAGACCACGGAGCCCGAGCTGACGGGTGTCCGCAACTTCCGCGACGTCGGCGGGCTGCCCGCCGCGGGCGGCGGCCGGACCCGGCACGGCCGGCTCTACCGCAGCGGGCACCTCGCCCACGCCACCGCCGAGGACACCGCCTTCCTCGGCTCGCTCGGCCTGCACACGGTCTTCGACTTCCGCAACGCCGCCGACATCCGCCTCGACGGCCCCGACGTCGACCTGCCGGGCGTACGGCACGTCAACCTGCCGCTCAACGACCCCGCGGAGGGCAAGGAGTTCTGGAAGCTGGTCCGCGACGGCGACATACCGACCCTCCGGTCGCTGCTCGGCGACGGCAAGGCCGCGGCCCGCATGGAGGACTCGTACCGCGACATGATCCTCAACCGCAACGCGGAGCACTCCCGGGTGCTGCACGCCCTGGCCGACGGCGGCACGCCCGCCCTGCTCCACTGCGCGGCCGGCAAGGACCGGGCCGGGCTGACCGTCGCGCTCGCGCTGCTCGCCGTGGGCGTCGAGCGGGAGGCGATCGAGACGGACTACCTGGAGTCCAACGCGCAGCACCGGCGCTACCGGGTCCAGCGCGGCGAGCAGGCCCAGGGCGGCACGTCGCCGGAGGTGATGGAGCTGCTGAGCCCGCTGTTCGACGCGCGGGCGAGCTACCTGGGCGCGGCCTTCGACACGATCGCCGAGCGCTGGGGCGGCATCGACGGCTACCTCCGCGAGGCGCTGGAGCTGAGCGACGCGACCCGCGAGCGGCTGCGCGCACAACTGCTCGACGGCTGAGCTCCGGTCGCCGCAGCCGCAGTGACGCGGCGCTTCCCCAGGCGGCGCGGTTACGCGTCCGCCGGCTCCGGCTCGGCCACCCAGCCCGCCGCGAGCACCAGCCCCGAGGCGCGGTGCACGGCGACGAAAGCGAAGGGCCGGTCGTAGCGGGCCGTCACCAACTTCGCCTCCCGCTGCGGCACCGCGCCCGGCGTCGCGCCCAGCGCGGACACCGCCGCGGCCCGGAAGCCGACCGCCGTGAAGGTGGCGGTCGCGGCCTGCCGCGCGGAGGTGACCGCGAGTGGCTCGCTGCCGGTGACGCCGGGGAAGTGGCCGCGGCTGTCGTCGGAGGCGGCCGCCAGGCCGAACAGCCTCGGGTCGGCCAGCAGGTCGTGGTCGCCGGCCACGGTGAAGGGGACCGTGGTCACGACGAGCCGGGGCTCCGGGCTCGTCGACGCCTCGTACGAGACGGCCACCCCCGGCGCCGGCTCGCCCTCGGGCAGCTCGCCGCCGGGCGTCAGCCCGTACCCGCCGCCGACCGCCTCGACGGCGGCGCCCGTGACCGCGCCGCCGGGCGCCGACTCGGGGCCGAGCGCGAGGTGGACGTCGATGCCGTGCTCGCCCTGGACCTCGTAGAGCGTCAGCGGGCCCAGCGGGGTTTCGGCGACGCGCAGCCGGTCGGTGGCGCCGTGGGCGTGCAGCAGCTTGTTCACCCGCCGGCGGCGCCAGGGCCCGTGGCGCAGCGGCGCCGCCCGCTGCTGGTCGAACGGAACGGTCCAGTCGGTCCGTACGAGCAGCGCCGAGGCCAGCACCAGCCGGGTCCGCGGGGAGAGCGCCACCGGCATCGCGGGGATCAGCCCGTCGGTGCGCCCGGCCGCCCAGGCGTCCAGCGCCGCCCGGTCCGCGGCGGCGTCGCCGCTGAGGAGCCCGCGGACGCCGGGCGGCAGCTGCGCCGCCCACTGCGGGCGCGGCTCGATCAGGTCGCCGCGGAACCAGAGCCCGAGTGCGGCGTCCACGCCGGGCATCCGGTCCAGGGCGCCGAGGAGTTCGCGCCCGGCGGCGACCGCGTCCTGCGCGGGTACGCCGAGGGCCTCCGCCAGCTCCGCGCGGGCGGGCCCGTCGGCCGCCCCCGCGAGCAGCGCGGCCGGCGGCCACAGGCCCGCGGCGGTGAGCACCGTGCCGCGGCCGTCCCGTACCGCCGCCCGCGCCCAGCGCGCCGTCATCGCCCCCACCGCGAGCACCGTCGGCCGCGGGATCTCCTCGCCCATCCGGGCAGCGTAACAACGGCCGGTCAGCGGCCGGAGACCGCCTGTTTGGCCAGGGTCCTGCCGAACTCCCAGATCAGCCCGCCGCCGGCGTGCGCCTCGTCCATCACGGCGGTGAACGCGTCCAGGAACCGCCGCACCTCCGCCTCCCCGATCACCAGCGGCGGCAGCAGCTTGATGACCTCCTGCCGGTCCCCGGAGACCTGGGTGAGGATGCGGTGGCGCTGGAGCAGCGGCACCACGATCAGCTGCGAGAACAGCCCCTTGCGGGCGGCCTGGAGCAACGTCCAGCGGCCGCGCAGCTTCAGCGACTCCGGCCTGCCGAACTCGATGCCGATCATCAGCCCGCGGCCGCGGACGTCGTGCAGCAGCTCGTACCGGTCGACCAGGGCGGCGAGTTCGGTCCGCAGCAGGTCGCCGGTGTGCCGGGCGTTCTCGACGAGCCGCTCGTCCTCCAGCACGTGCAGGGTGGCGAGCCCGGCGGCCATGGCGGGCGCGTTGGTGCCGAAGCTCGCCGAGTGGACCAGCACGCGGTCCATCGAGGAGTAGACCTTCTTGAAGATCCACTCCCGGCCGAGGGTGGCGCCGACGGGCACGTACCCGCCGGACAGCGCCTTGGCGACGCAGACGAGGTCGGGCTCGGCGCCCTCGTCGTGCTGGTAGGCGAAGAACTCGCCGGTACGCCCCATGCCCGTCTGCACCTCGTCGGCGACCAGCAGCCCGCCGTGCCGGTGCAGCAGCTCCCGGGCCGCGCGCAGGTACCCGGGCGGCGGCGCGTGCACGCCCTTGCCCTGGATCGGCTCGACCACGAGCGCCGCGACGTCGCCGGCGCGCAGCTCGCGCGCCAGCGCGTCGAGGTCGCCGAGCGGGACCGCGGTGTCCGGCAGCAGCGGCGCGAAGCCGTCGCGGAAGGCGCCGACGCCGTTGACGGACAGCGAGCCGGTGGTCAGCCCGTGGAACGCCTGGTCGCAGTAGAGGACGCGGGGCTTGCCGGTGGCGTAGCGGGCGAACTTCAGCGCGGTCTCCACCGCCTCGGTGCCGCTGTTGGAGAAGAACACCCGGTCCAGGTGCGGCGCGTACGCCAGCAGCTTCTCCGCCAGCAGCCCGGGCAGCGGCTGGCAGTCGAAGCGGGTGAGGTCGGCGAGGTCGAGGTCGAGCACGTCGTGCAGGGCCTTGCGGACGACCGGGTGGTTGCGGCCGAGGCCCATGACGCCGAAGCCGGCGAGGAGGTCGAGGTAGTCGCGGCCCTCCTCGTCGTAGAAGTACGCGCCCTGGCCGCGCACGTACGTCTTGTCGAAGCCCAGCGTGTGCAGCATCCGCGGCAGCTGGTGGTTGAGGTACCGGGCGTGCAGGTCGTAGCGCTCTCCCCCGCGCTCGGCCAGCAGCGCCGCGATGTCGAAGCTCATCGGTTGCTTTCTTCCCTCTCCCTGGTACGGGCCCGCTCCCCGGTACGGCCCGGCTCCCCGGCCCGGGCGGCGGGCACCGAGCCGACGGCGGCGGCGATCCGCTCCGGGGTCAGCCCGGCCCCGGCGAGCACCCCGGCCCGGCTGCCGTGCGGCAGGAACCGCTCCGGCAGGCCGAAGGTGCGCAGCGGCACGTCGACGTCGGCGTCCCGCAGCGCCCGCGCGAGGGCGGCGCCGACGCCGGAGGCGGCGCTGTTGTCCTCGACCACGGCGACGACGCGGAACCGGCCGGCGAGCGCCGGCAGTTCCCCGTCGACGGGCTTGACCCAGCGGGGGTCGACGACGGTGCAGCCCAGCCCCCGCGCGGCGAGCAGCCCGGCGGCCTCCAGGCAGACGGGCGCCATGGCGCCGACGCCGACGAGGAGCACGTGCTCACGCTCGTCGCGGCGCAGCACGTCCATGCCGCCGACCCGCCCGGTCGCGGGTATCGGCTCGGACACCGTGCCCCGGGGGAAGCGCACGACGGTGGGCGCGTCGTCGACGGCGACCGCCTCGCGCAGCTGGGCGCGCAGCTGGTCGCCGTCGCGCGGGGCGGCGATCCGCAGGCCCGGGACGACCTGGAGGACCGACATGTCCCACATGCCGTGGTGCGACGCGCCGTCCGGCCCGGTGACGCCGGCCCGGTCGAGCACGAACGTCACCCCGCAGCGGTGCAGCGCGACGTCCATCAGCACCTGGTCGAAGGCGCGGTTGAGGAACGTGGCGTAGACCGCGACGACGGGGTGCAGCCCGCCGGTGGCCAGGCCGGCGGCGCAGACCGCGGCGTGCTGCTCGGCGATGCCCACGTCCCAGACCCGGCCGGGGTGTGCCGCGGCGAAGGCGGCGAGCCCGGTCGGGTGCAGCATGGCGGCGGTGATCGCCACCACGTCGTCGCGCTCGGCGCCGATGCGTACCAGCTCGTCGGAGAAGACCGACGTCCACGACGGCGCGCCGGGCGGCGCGACCGGCGCGCAGGTGGCCGGGTCCATGACGCCGACCGTGTGGAAGCGGTCGGCGTCGTCGTCCAGCGCCGGCTGGTAGCCGCGGCCCTTCTCGGTGAGGCAGTGCACGAGGACCGGCCCGCGGAACCGCCTGGCGCGGCGGAGGGCGGACTCGACGGCGGCGATGTCGTGGCCGTCGACGGGACCGACGTACTTCAGCCCGAGGTCCTCGAACATGCCCTGCGGGGCGAAGGCGTCCTTGAAGCCCTTCTTCGCGCCGTGCAGCGAGTCGTACAGCGGCTTGCCCACCACCGGGGTGCGGTCGAGCAGGTCCTTGCCCCAGGACAGGAAACGCTCGTAGCCGTCGGTGGTGCGCAGGGTGGCGAGGTGGTCGGCGAGGCCGCCGATGGTCGGCGAGTAGGAGCGTTCGTTGTCGTTGACGACGATGACCAGCGGGCGGTCCCGGGCGGCGGCGATGTTGTTCAGCGCCTCCCAGGCCATGCCGCCGGTCAGCGCGCCGTCGCCGATGACGGCGACGACGGCGTCGTCCCTGCCGCGTACCTCGTTGGCCTTGGCCAGACCGTCCGCCCAGCCGAGCACCGTGGAGGCGTGGCTGTTCTCGATCACGTCGTGCTCGGACTCGGCCCGCGAGGGGTAGCCGGACAGGCCGCCCCGGCCGCGCAGTCCGGAGAAGTCCCGGCGGCCGGTGAGCAGCTTGTGCACGTAGCTCTGGTGCCCGGTGTCCCACAGGACGCGGTCGGCCGGCGAGTCGAAGACCCGGTGCAGGGCGATGGTCAGCTCCACCACGCCGAGGTTCGGCCCGAGGTGGCCGCCGGTGCGGGCGACGGCCGGGACGAGGAACGCGCGGATCTCCCCGGCCAGTTCGCCCAGCCGCTCCGGCGGCACCGCCTTCAGGTCGCGCGGGCCGCCGATGCTCTCCAGGAGGGACATCTCATTCGCCTCCCCCTCGCGCACCCCCTCGGGCGCGGTTGCCGCCGACCGTCTCCCGCGCGGCGCGCAGCGACTCCTTCAGGGAGGAGGTGGTGGCGAGGATGGAGGTGGGCTCGTACCCGCAGTGGGCCATGCAGTTGGCGCACCGGGGGTCCCGGCCGCGGCCGTACTTCTCCCAGTCGGTGTCCTCGACCAGCTCCCGGTACGTCGGCACGTAGCCGTCGCTCATCAGGTAGCAGGGGCGCTGCCAGCCGAAGAGCGAGTAGTTGGGGATGGCCCAGGCGGTGCAGGGGAAGTCGACCTTGCCCTCCAGGAAGTCGAGGAAGAGCGGGCTGTGGTTGAGCCGCCACCGCTTGCGGTTGCCGCCGGCGAACGCCTTCTTGAACAGCTCGCGGGTCTGCTCGACGCCGAGGAAGTGCTCCTGGTCGGGCGCCTTCTCGTAGGCGTAGGCCGGGGAGATCATCATCTCGTCGACCTGGAGGTCGTCGTTGAGGAAGTCGAGGACCTCGACGACGGTCTGCGGGGTGTCGGTGTTGAAGAAGGTGGAGTTGGTGGTGACCCGGAACCCGCGCCGCTTCGCCTCCTTCATCGCCTCGACGGCCTCGTCGAAGACGCCCTCCTTGGCGACCGACTCGTCGTGCCGCTCGCGCAGCCCGTCGATGTGCACGGCGAAGGCGAAGTAGGGCGAGGGCTCGAACTTGTCGAGCTTCTTGCGCAGCAGCATCGCGTTGGTGCACAGGAAGACGTACTTCCTGCGGGCCACGAGCTGCCGCACGATCTCGTCGATCTGAGGGTGCATGAGCGGCTCGCCGCCCGCGATGGAGACCATCGGCGCACCGGACTCCAGCACGGCGCCGACCGCCTGGGCCACCGGCATGCGCTGCTTGAGCACGCCCGCGGGGTGCTGGATCTTCCCGCAGCCTTCGCACTTGAGGTTGCAGGCGAAGAGGGGTTCGAGCTCGACGATCAGCGGAAACTTGTCCCGCCGCTTGATCGTCCGCTGCGAGAAGAGATAGCTGGCAACCTTGAGCGACTGGCGCAGTGGCATGGCCATCAGGTTCGCCTCCTGGGAATCTTCACATGTCGGTGCCATTCGAAAAATGCCGGAAGAACTGAGCTGAGCACGCGGTACGCGGCGATGCCGCCGCGCAGCGTTCCGAATCGGACGAGTTCATGCTCGGGCGCGTCCACGACCACCCGGACGGCGGCAACCGGCCGCGGTCCGGCCGCCGCGGCGGCCGTGCGCAGGGTGGCGGCGGACTCCATGTCGACGGCGACCGCGCCGCGCTCGCGCAGCCGGGCCCGGCCGGCGGCGCCGCGTACGACGCGGTCGGTGCCGAGCAGCAGCCCGGTGTGCACCCGGGCGTCGAGGAGCGCGAGGGCGTCGAGGAGCGGCCCGTTGTCCGGGCAGCCGGTGGCCCCGGCGCCGTCCCCATCCGCGCGGACGGCGTCGGCGACGACGACGTCGCCGGGGCGCATGTCCGGCAGCAGCCCGGCGCAGAATCCGGCGGCGATCACCGGCGCGCCCCGGTACGGGTCCTCCGCGAGCCGGCGGGCCACGGCCCGCTGCGCCCGCTCGGGGCCCATCCCGGTGCGCAGCACGGCGACCGGTCCCGCGCCGCCGGCCGCGCCCTCGGCGCGGCCGGTGCCCGCCCTGAGCGCCCGGCGTTCGATGCCGAGCGCGCAGACGACGAGCAGCGGCGCGGGTGAGTCGGGCATCAGGCCCCCCGGCCGGTCCCGGCGGCCGGCTCGCGGCCGGCGGTCGCGGACAGATAGCGGCCGAGTGCGGTGAGCGGGAAGACCAGCCGGTACAGGTGGTAGTTGATGGAGAAGTCCCAGGGGAAGCCGGTGCCGGTGAACTGCGGTTCGTCCCAGGATCCGTCGGGCAGCTGGGTACGGGCCAGCCAGGCCACCCCGCGCTCGACGGCCGCGCTGTCGTGCTCGCCGGCGGCGAGCAGCGCGAGCAGCGCCCAGCCGGTCTGCGAGGCGGTGGAGTCGCCGCGGGCGATCCACTCCGGGTCGGGGTAGGAGCGCAGGTCCTCGCCCCAGCCGCCGTCGTCGTTCTGCACGCTCTCCAGCCAGGCGACGGCCCGCCGGATCGCCGGGTGCGACGTGGGCAGCCCGGCGGCGACGAGCGCCGGCACCGCCGACCCCGTGCCGTACAGGTGGTTGACGCCCCAGCGGCCGAACCAGCCGCCGGCCGCCTCCTGCTCGGCGAGCAGCCAGGCGACGCCGCGGCTGGCGTGCGGGTCCTGGCCGAGCTTCTCGCCGGCGAGCATCTCCACGACGTGCGCGGTGACGTCGGCCGAGGGCGGGTCGATGACCTCGCCGAAGTCGCAGAAGGGCAGCTTGTTGGGGAGGATCGAGGTGTTGTCCACGTCGAACGCGCCCCAGGCGCCGTTCTTCGACTGCATGCCCGCCAGCCAGCGGACGGCGCGCTCCACGGCCGCGTCGACGCGCGCCGGGTCGGGGTGCACCACGCGGCGCAGGGCGAGCACGACCTCGGCGGTGTCGTCGGTGTCGGGGTAGTTGTCGTTGTGGAACTCGAACGCCCAGCCGCCGGGGGTGAGCCCGGGGCGCCGTACGGACCAGTCGCCGGTGGCCAGCACCTGTTCGGCGAGCATCCAGTCGGCGGCCTTGACGAGCTGGGGGTGGTCGGCGGGAACGCCCGCGTCGACCAGCGCGATGGTCGCCAGGCAGGTGTCCCAGACCGGGGACTGGCACGCCTCGATCATGCGGACCGGGCCGTCGTCGCGCGTGTCTCCCGTCCCACGCGCGCCGTCGTCGTCCGCCGCCGGCTTCGCCGCCCCCGTGCCCACCGCGGTGCCCGCGCCGTCGGACCAGACCGCGAAGCGGTCCAGCGACTCCAGGCCGGCCTTCAGCACCGGGTGGTCGAGGTCGTAGCCCAGCAGGTGCAGGGCGATCACCGAGTAGACGGCGGGCGGCTGGATGCCGCCCCAGCAGCCGTCGCTCTCCTGCCGCTCGATGATCCAGCGGGCGCAGGAGCGCAGCGCGGCCTTGCGCAGCGGGCGCAGCGCGACCCTGCGGTAGGCGTGCAGCGCCCGGTCCAGCCGCTGAAAGACGCCGTCCCAGGTCACCGGGGACGCCTGCGGCCGGGGCGGGGCGGGGGCCGCGGGGTCGGCGTGCAGCTCGTCGAGGGTGAACGGACCGGGGCGTACGGGGCGCTTGGCGGAGACCACCGTCAGCGGCACGATCGTCTGCCGGGCCCAGCAGCCGAAGTCGTAGATGTTCAGCGGGAACCAGGACGGCAGGTAGATCAGCTCGGGCGGCAGCTCCGGCAGGTCCTCCCAGCGCCACCAGCCGAACAGCGCGAGCCAGATACGGGTGAAGACCCGGGCGGCGGCGACGCCGCCCTGCGCGCGCACCCAGGCGGCGGCCCGGGCCATGTGCTCCTCGTCGGGCGCGTCGCCGGCGAGCCGCAGCGCGACGTACGCCTCGACGGTGGCGGACAGGTCGCCGGGGCCGCCGTGGAACGTCGCCCAGGCGCCGTCCGGGCCCTGCCGGCCGCGGACGAAGCGGGCGGCGGCCCGGGTGGTGTGCTCGTCCCGCACCCCCAGGAACTCACGGAGCAGCAGGTCCTCGGCGTCCATCGTGACGTTGGTCTCCAGGTCGCCCTTCCACCAGCCCTCGGCGTCCTGCCGGCCTAGGAGGTTGGCGCTCGCCCGCTCGACCGCCCGCGTCGCGGCCAGTAAAGCCGCCGCTCCCCGGGGGGCGGTGTCGGCTGCGTGGCCGCCATCGGCAGTGGCTTTCATGCACACCCCTTTTCGAAGGAACGTCCGGACGTGCGGCCCGGGCGTCGGATTCAGTGCCGGCGTACGACGACGAAGTCGGCGAGGGCGGTGAACCGTTCGCGGATGTCGTCGGGCATCTTGACCTCGTCCAGCGAGGCGAGAGCGCTTTCGTGCTGCCTTCGTGCCTCCTCCTGGGTCCACCGGCGGCCGCCGGCTTCTTCGATCAACGCGGCCCGGGCGGCGAATTCTTCCTCGTCGAAGCCGTTTTCCGCACCGGTATTTCGGTCATCGGCGTTTTTGGCGTCGGCGGCGAGCACCGAAGCCAGCTCCGCGGAGGCCGCCCCGCCGGCGGCGAGGGCCGCGCACACCGGCAGCGACTTCTTGCGCTGGCGCAGGTCGCTCCAGGTCTGCTTGCCGGTGACGGCCGGCTCGCCCCAGATGCCCAGCACGTCGTCGACGGCCTGGAAGGCCAGGCCCAGATGGAGTCCGTAGCGCTCCAGCGCGTCGGCCGCCTCGTCGCCGGCGCCGCCGAGCACGGCGCCGACGGAGCAGGCGCACGCGAGCAGCGCCCCGGTCTTGTTGCCCTCCATCTCCAGGCACTCGGCGACGGTGACGCTCTCGCGGTGCTCGTACGCGATGTCCTGCGCCTGGCCGTCGATGAGCTTGCGGGTGGCGGCGTTGAGGCGGCGGGCGGCGCGCGCCGACTCGGGCGTGCCCGGCTGCAGGAGGAGTTCGCCGCCGAGCGCGAGGAGCGCGTCGCCGACGAGGATGGCCTGCGCCGGGCCGTGCACCTTCCACACCGTGTCCCGGTGGCGCCGCTGCTCGTCGCCGTCCATCAGGTCGTCGTGCAGGAGGGAGAAGTTGTGCACCAGCTCGATGGCGACGGCGCCCGGGACGCCGGTCTCGGGGGCGGCGCCGGCGGCCTCGGCGGCGAGCAGCGCGAGCGCGGGCCGGACGGCTTTGCCGCCGTCCGCGTCCGCGGGGTTGCCCCGGGCGTCGATCCAGCCGAAGTGGTAGGCGGCGACGGTGTCCATGGGGGGCACGAGCCGGCCGACCACGGACCGCAGCACGGGGTTCGTCAGCGCCCGGGCCTGGTCCAGCAGGGCCAGCACGGCGGCGGCGCCCGGGGTGGCCGCGTTGTCGGTGTCCGGTTCGGGACGGGGCACGTTCTCTCCTCCGATGACGGATCTCACACTGCTGCCAGCAGGTTCCGCGGCACCTCGCGGCCCAGGTCGCCGAGCGTCTCGCGGACCGCGGCGAGGCCGCTGAGAACGGCGCTCTCCATGGTCGCGGGCCACCCGGTCGCGGTCCACGCGCCGGCGAGCGCGAGGCCCGGCGCCTGCGTCCTGGGCCCCGGGCGAAGCCGGCCCACGCCCGGGGCCGGGGCGAAGGTCGCGGTGCGCTCGCGGGTGACGAAGAAGTCGCGCACCCCGGCGCCGCGGGCGTCGGGCAGCAGCTTCGCCAGTTCGGGGAGGTAGCGCTCGCGCAGCTCGGCGACCGGCCGTTCGATGTCGTCCTGCGCGGCGGACTGCGACACGGCCACGTACTGGCTGCCCCGGCCGGCGGGGGTGGCGGCCAGCCCGGAGGCGTCCGTGCGGTCGAAGATCCACTGCACCGGGGTGCCGACCGCGGCGGTGAACGGGGTGTGCAGCACCTTGCGGTCGTACACGACGTGCAGGTTGAGGATCGGCGCGGTGCCGATCTCCAGCAGCCGGTCCTTGTGGTCGAGCGCGCCGGGCGGCAGCAGCCCGTGCGTCTCGCGCTGCGGTACGGCGAGGACCACGGTGTCGGCGGCGAGCGTCGTCGTGGCGGTCCGGCCCGCGCGTTCCGGTCCGGCGGCCACGCCGACCTGCCAGCCGCCGGCCGGCGTACGGCGCAGCCCGGTGACCCGGCTGCGCAGCAGGATGCGGGCGCCGGCCCGCTCCAGCCGGCGGCGGGCGAGGGTGTCGTGCAGCTCGCCGAGCGGCACGTGCGCCCAGCCGATGTCGGCGGCGCCGCGCTCGGTGAGCAGCCCGGTCCGGAACACCATCGCGGCCAGTCCCAGGGAGGCGTCCGGCGCGAAGGCGTTGAGGGTGGCGACGCCGACCAGGTCCCACAGCGCCTCGACGGCCCGCGGGGACTGCCCGTGCCGGTGCAGCCAGCCGGCGAAATCCACGCCGTCCAGGGCGGGGTCGGCGGGGTCGAGCCGCTTCATCGCCAGCGCGGCGCGGCCCACGCTCGCCCGCTCCGCGAGCGACAGGTGCGGGTAGCGGGCGAGGCTGGTGGCGAGGTGCAGCGGCACCGGCAGGTCGGCCCGGCCGAGCCGGCCGCCGCGCGGCCCCGGGCCGCGGCGGGCCGGCCTGGCGGCGTCGAGCACGGGCACGTCCAGGCGGCGCTGCAGCGGGGCGAGCCCGCTGCCGCCGACCTCGTCGAGGAACCACCGGTACGCGGCGCAGCAACGCAGGTAGACGTGCTGGCCGTTGTCGACGGTGAGGTCGCCGCGGCGGAAGGAGAAGGCGAGCCCGCCCAGCCGCGGGCGGCCTTCGACGAGCGTCACGTCGAGACCGGCGTCGGCGAGTCCCATGGCGGCGGTCATCCCGGCCAGCCCGCCGCCGACGACCACGGCGCGCGGCCGGCCGGGACCGGAGTCAGCCATCACCGACCACCTCTCCACCCGCGGCGCACCCACTATGTCTGGCCCGCGCGACCGTTCCGCACACCTGGCGGCGCCGCGGCGCGCGCTCCTGCGCCCCGTGCGCCGCGGCGCACGCCGCGGGCGCTGCCGGGCGCCCCCGGCCGGTGCGGCGCGCGGCGTTTACCGGCCGGGCGGCGGGCACGTACGGCGGGGTCCCGGGCGCGGCGGGCGCCGGCCGCACCGCTCCGCGCGGGCTCACCGGGCCCTCCGGCTCGCCTGCCGGGCGTCGACGCCGGCCAGCCCGCGGACCGCGACGTACGCCTTCTCCCGGCCCGGCAGCGACACCCGGCCCCGCAGCACGGCCTCGGGGTCCGCGGCGATCCGCTCCAGCAGCCGGTGGTAGATGCCGGCCATCGCCGCGACGCAGGCGCCGCTGCGCCGGTCCAGCATGGGCAGCAGCCGGTAGCCGTCGGCGAACAGCGCGCGGGCGCGGCGCACCTCGTACTGCACGAGGCCCGGGAAGTCCGAACCGGGCGGCGCCGTGGCGCCGTGGAAGCCCGCGGAGCAGCCGAACTTGGCCAGGTCGACGGCCGGCAGGTAGCTGCGGCCCTCGGCGGCGTCCTCGCGCAGGTCCCGCAGGATGTTCGTGAGTTGCAGCGCGAGCCCGAGCGTGTCGGCGTAGTCGGGAGCGCGCTCGGCGTGCCGCGCGCCGGGCACGGTGCCGAACACGCCGAGGGAGAGCCGCCCGATGGCGCCGGCCACGCACCGGCAGTAGTCCTTCAGGTCCTCCCAGGTCTCGTACTCCTCGCCGCGGACGTCCGCGAGGACGCCGTCGATCAGCTCGTCGAGCGCGCCGAGGGGGATGGGGAACCGGCGCGCGGCGTGGGCGAGCGCCACGGCGACGGGGTCGGTGTCGTCCTCGGCGACCCGGCCCGCCCGGATACGGTCGAGCCGGCGCCGGGTGTCCTCCAGCCGGGCGCGCTTCTCGCCGGGCGCCAGGTCGCCGTCGCCGATGTCGTCCACGCGGCGCGAGAAGGCGTACAGCGCGGACATCGCGAGCCGCTTGTCGTACGGCAGGAGTCTGATGCCGTACGCGAAGTTCCGGGCCTGCCGGCCGGTGACGGCCTCGCAGTACCGGTACGCGGTGAGCACCGGTGCGGATGCGTAGGCCGCGCGCGACGACGTGGTCACGGTGCGGTCACCCCTCTCGTCGCAGGGTCGACCCCGCCTCGCGCAGCAGCCTGCGCCGGGTGGGCTTCGGGGGGCCGGGGAGCACGTCGTGGTCCGCGGCGGCGACGGCGGCCAGCGCCGCGCGCCCGCCGGCGACGAAGCCGGCGAGCAGCAGCCGCAGCCGGCCGCGCACGCTGCCGACGAGGGGCGCGCCCTCGTCGAGGAGCCGGGCGGCGCGGTCGGCCTCGTACCGGATCAGGGCGCGGACGGGCGCGCCGGCGTGCGCGCGGGCGAGGTCGGCCTCGGTGACCCCGAAGCGGCGCATGTCCTCGGCCGGGAGGTAGATGCGGTCCCGGCCCAGGTCCTCGGTCACGTCCTGGAGGTGCTCGACGATCTGCAGGGCGGTGCAGATCGCGTCCGAGCGCCGGATGCGCTCGGGGCTCTCGGTGCCGGTCACGGCGAGGACGAGCCGGCCGACGGGGTTGGCGGACAGTTCGCAGTAGCCCGCCAGCTCGGCGTACGTCTCGTAGCGCCGGACCTTCTGGTCCTGCCGGTTGGCCTGGAGCAGGCCGAGGAACGGCTGCCGGGACAGCCGGTGGCGGCGGACGGTGTGCTCCAGCCGGCGCATCAGGGGGTGGCCGGGGACGGCGCCGGGGTCGAAGGTCCGTTCGAGGTCGGCCTCCAGGGCGTCGAGGAGGGCGAGCGGGTCGTCGGCCTCGTCCGGGCCCAGGCCGAGGGCGGCGGCGTCGGCGCCGCCGGGGGCCAGGTCGCCGTCGCCGATGTCGTCGACAAGCCGGGCGTAGCCGTAGATCGCCATGAGGTCGGCGCGCCAGGCGCGGGGCAGGAAGAACGGTGCCACGGGGAAGTTCTCGTCGGCGGCCTGGCCGAGTACGGCGCGCGACGGAGCGTCGTCCGCCGCGGTCACCGTCGGCTGCCCTGGGCTGCCGCCCCCGGGGTGCAGACGGCGGGCGCACCTTCGAGCTGGAGTTCCGTCTTCGCCATAGCCGTCACGCCTCCCGTTCTACACCGCGGACCCAGATGTGCCCATTCCGGACACGCCGCCGCCGGCGTCGTGACCGCGGGCAGGTCCGGGCGCCCCCCAAGCTCCCTTATCGCCCACATGCCGCCAAACAGCACCGGTCCAGCGTACGCCGTACAGGACGAAGACGCGGCATACGGTGGTCACCTCGGTTCCCACGCGTCCGGAGAAACGCGAAACGCCGTCGTGCGCAAGGGGTTTGCCGGTCACACGGTGAGGCCGTCCAGGACCGTGGTGAGCGTGCGGGTGATGATCGCGTCCCGCTGCGGGGGCGGCGCGTCGTGCAGCGGCCCGTCGAGGATCAGCATGGCGAGCCCGTGCACCGCGGACCAGGCGGCGAACTCCGCGCCGGTCCGCGAGCCCGGCCGCATCACCCCGGCGGCGTCGAGGGCGTCCATGGCGCCGACGAGCAGCCGGAAGGAGCGGGCGTCGCCCGGCCGCAGCTCGGCGGCCCCGCCCTCGCGCGTCCACTTCTCGTGCTCGGCTCCGACCCGGCAGAAGGCCGTGCGGTACATGCCGGGCTCGCCGACCGCGAAGCGGACGTAGCCGAGCCCGAGGGCCATCAGCCGGGCCCTGGCGGCGTCGGCCGGGTCGCCGCCGGGGGGCGGCCCGGCCTCGGCGATCACCGCCTCCATGGACTCGGCCAGCCGCCGCTGGCCGTCGTCCTTGACGGCCTGCAGCAGATCGGCCTGGCCGTCGAAGTGCCGGTACGCGGCCGTCGGCGACACGCCGACGCGCCGGGCGGCCTCGCGCAGCACGACCGCCTCGGGCCCGCCGCCGCGGGCCAGCTCCGCGGCGGCCTCGACCAGCGCGTTCCGCAGGTCTCCGTGGTGGTACCCGGCCTTGGCGCCCCTGACCTCGCTCATACGCGCATCATGCCTCATGTTGACAGCATTAACATCGCCTGCGAGGCTCAATGTTAACGCTATAAACATCAGGGAAGGGGAGCACCGTGCTGACTCGCATTGCGGAGCTCGTACTGCGCAGGACCCGGCTGGTGCTCACGCTCGCCGCCGTGGCCGTCGTCGCCATGGCCGCGCTCGGCTTCGGCGCCTTCGGCAAGCTCAGCGCGGGCGGCTTCAGCGATCCGGACTCGCCGTCGAGCCGGGCGCAGGAGGTGATCGACGACAGGTTCGGCGGCGATA
Source organism: Streptomyces sp. MAR4 CNX-425 (assembly GCF_048656465.1). NCBI lineage: Bacteria > Bacillati > Actinomycetota > Actinomycetes > Kitasatosporales > Streptomycetaceae > Streptomyces > Streptomyces sp. MAR4 CNX-425. Next base: position 355,307 of record NZ_JBMDLF010000002.1, read on the forward strand.
CGAACCTGGTCCTGCTCGTCTCCGCCGGGTCCGGGGGGCTCGGCGGGGACGCGGCGCGCGAGCGCGGGCAGGCGGTGACCGAGCGGCTGCGGACGGAGCCCGCCGTCAGCAACGTCGTGTCGTACTTCGACCGCGGCGGCGCCGGCCTGACCTCGAAGGACGGCAGCCAGGCCCTCGTGCTCGCGCACGTCGCCGGCGGCGACAAGAAGGAGGCCGAGCACGCGAAGGAGCTGACCGACGAGTACACCGGCACCCGCGACGGCGTCACCGTCCGGGCCGGCGGCGGGGCCGCGGTGAGCAACGACGTGTCCGCGCAGGTCGCCGCCGACCTGGCACTGGCCGAGTCGATCGCCGTGCCCGTCACCCTCGTGCTGCTCGTCCTCGCCTTCGGCAGCGTCGTCGCGGCGCTGCTGCCGCTGGCGATCGGGCTGGTGGCCATCCTGGGCACGTTCGCCGAGCTGTGGGTGCTGGGCAGCCTCACCGACGTCTCGGTCTTCTCGGTCAACCTCACCATCGCGCTCGGCCTGGGTCTGGGCATCGACTACGGGCTGCTGCTGGTCAGCCGGTTCCGCGAGCAGCTGGCCGCGGGCGACGCGGTGCCGCGGGCCGTCCGGCACACGGTGGCGACCGCGGGCCGGACGATCGCGTTCTCCTCGGCGACGATCGTCGCCGCGCTCGCCGCGCTGCTGGTCTTCCCGCAGTACTTCCTGCGTTCCTTCGCCTACGCCGGCATCGGCGTCGTGACCATCGCCGCGGTCTCGGCGCTGCTCGTCATCCCGGCGCTGCTCGCCGTCCTCGGCCACCGCGTCAACCGCGGCCGGGTGCCGGGCGCCCGCGCCATGCGCCGCACCGACGCGCCGCTGTGGGGCCGGGTCGCGGGCGCCGTGATGCGCCGGCCCGCGCTCACCGCGCTGCCGGTGCTCGGCGTGCTGCTGCTGGCCGCCGCCCCGCTGCTGGGCGTCAGCTACGGCACCCCGGACGAGCGGGTGCTCCCGGAGAGCGCGCAGAGCCGCCAGGTGGCCACCACGCTGCGGGAGGACTTCCCGGTCGACGACTCCACCGCCGTCGACGTCGTCACCACCGGCCCCGTCACCGGGCCCGCCCTCGCCCGTTACGCCACCGAGCTGTCCCGGCTGGACGGCGTCGTCCGGGTCGACGCGAGCAACGGCTCGTACGCCGGCGGCGCGGCCGGCCCCGCGAGCCCGGCGGCGGCCGGGCTGGGCCGGCCCGACGCCCAGCGGCTGACGGTCTCCGTCTCGCCCGCGCCGAAGTCGGCCGCGGCGCGGGAGCTGGTCGCGGACGTGCGCGCGGTGCCCGCGCCCGACGGCGTGGAGACGCTGGTCGGCGGCACCGACGCGGAGCTGGTCGACGCCCGGGACAGCATCGGCGGCCGGCTGCCGCTGGCCGTCGGGATGGTTTTGCTCACCACGTTCGTCCTGCTGTTCCTCTTCACCGGCAGCGTCGTCCAGCCGCTGCGCGCGATCGTCCTCAACGCCGTCAGCCTGGCCGCGGCCATGGGCGCGATGGTGTGGATCTTCCAGGACGGGCACCTCAGCGGGCTGCTGGGCTTCACGCCGCAGCCGATGGACACGGCGATGACCGTGCTGATGTTCTGCATCGCCTTCGGCCTGTCGATGGACTACGAGGTCTTCCTCACCAGCCGGATCAAGGAGCTGCACGACGCGGGCGCGGACACCGCCACCGCGGTGACGCGCGGCCTGGCCCGCACCGGCCGGATCGTGACGATGGCCGCCGGGCTGCTGGCCGTCAGCTTCTTCGCCTTCGGCACCGGCGAGGTCAGCTTCCTCCAGATGTTCGGCCTCGGCTCCGGGCTCGCCATCCTGATCGACGCGGTCGCGGTGCGCGGCGTGCTGGTGCCGGCCGCGATGCGGCTGCTGGGCGAGCGCGCCTGGTACGCCCCGCGCCCGCTGCGCCGGGTGCACCGCCGGGTGGGGCTGAGCGAGGCGGGGCCCGGCGCCGCGGCGGAGCGGGAGCCCGGGCGCGCCCCGGCCGGGGTCTGACCCGCGGCACGTACGACGAGGGCCCCGCCGCGATCCGCGGCGGGGCCCTCGCCTCGTCGTCGGCAGGCGCGCGGGCGCGTGGGCCCGGCTACCGCTTGGCGAACTCCTGGTACGCCTTCAGCACCTCGTCCGTCGGGCCGTCCATCACCAGCTCGCCCTTCTCCAGCCACAGCACCCGGTCGCAGGTGTCGCGGATGGACTTGTTGGTGTGGCTGACCAGGAACACCGTGCCGGCCTGCTTGCGCAGCTCGCGCAGCCGCGCCTCGGAGCGCTTGCGGAACCGCAGGTCGCCGGTGGCCAGCGCCTCGTCGATCATCAGCACCTCGTGGTCCTTGGCCGCGGCGATGGAGAACCGCAGCCGCGCCGCCATGCCGGAGGAGTACGTCCGCATGGGGAGGGTGATGAAGTCGCCCTTCTCGTTGATGCCGGAGAAGTCGACGATGCTCTGGTACCGCTCGCGGATCTGCTCCCGGGTCATGCCCATCGCGAGCCCGCCGAGCATCACGTTGCGCTCGCCGGTGAGGTCGTTCATCAGCGCCGCGTTCACGCCGAGCAGCGAGGGCTGGCCGTTGGTGTACACCTTGCCGCTGTGCGCCGGCAGCACGCCGGCGATGGCCTTCAGCAGCGTCGACTTGCCGGAGCCGTTGGAGCCGATCAGGCCGATGGCCTGGCCCCGGTACGCCGTGAAGCTGACCCCGCGCACCGCGTGCACCTCGCGCACCCGGTTCTTCCGCTCCCGGCGCACGATGCGGTTCAGGGCGGCGGAGCCGCTGCCCTTGCCGCGGCCCCCGCCCTGCACCCGGTAGACGATGTGCAGGTCCTCCGCGATGACCGTCGGCACCCGCCCGTCGTCGGGGGCGTCCGCCTCGGCCCGGCTCGTCGGATGCTCAGCCACGGCCATAACGCTCCTCCGCCTTCCAGAAGAACACGAAACCGAACACCCCGATCACCACGGCCCAGCCCAGCGCCAGCAGCCAGACGAACGGCGGCATGTTGTTGGTGGTGTAGTCCCCCATGAGGACGTACCTCATGAGGTCCATGTATACCGCGGCCGGGTTCATCGCGATGAGGTCGGCCGCCCACCGCGGGGCGTCCGCCCGGTCCACCAGCATGTGGTGCAGCGGGAACATCACCCCGGAGCCGTACATCCAGGCGCGCAGGATGAACGGCATCACCTGGGCCAGGTCCGGCGAGTCGCTGCCGAGCCGGGCGAAGACCATCGCCAGCCCGGCGTTGAAGACGTACTGCAGCGCGAGGATCACCGGCACCAGCAGCCACGTCCAGCGCGGGAAGAAGCCGAAGCCCAGCAGGAACGCGCCCATGACGATCATCGAGTACAGCAGCTGCTGGAGCTGCTGGAGCGAGAAGGAGATCGGCAGCGCCGCGCGCGGGAAGTGCAGCGCCCGCACCAGACCCAGGTTCCCCGAGATCGAGCGGACCCCCGACATCACCGACTGCTGCGTGAACGTCCACACGAACACGCCCGTCACCAGGAACGGGATGTACTCGCTCATCTCCATCCCGCCGCGGCCGCCGAGCAGGATGCCGAAGATGAAGAAGAAGACCGTGGCGTTCAGCAGCGGCGTCAGCACCTGCCACAGCTGGCCGAGTTTCGCCTTGCTGTACTGCGCGGTGAGCTTGGCGCGCGAGAAGGTCAGTATGAAATGGCGGCGCGCCCACAGCTGCCGTACGTACTCGGGCAGTCCGGGGCGCGCGCCGCTCACCGTCAGGCCGTACTTCGCGGCCAGCTCGGCCGGGGACAGCCCGTCGTCGGGGTGGCGCTTGGGCGGAGCGCCCACTGCCGTATCGCTCACAGTCGGTTACTTTCGTCCTCAGACACTCAACGGTACGAGCTTGTCAGATCACGGGCGGTCGTCCCAACCGGGTCAGCCGCCACACCGTACGCCACTTCATGGGCCGGCGCGGCCCGCACGGCGCGCGCCAGCCTTCCCGGAAGCCTACGAGCCATGATTTCAGCACAGCCCGGGAGGGGCTGCGTGCCACGGTGAGCAGGAACCAGACACCGAGGTAGACCGGAACGAGCACCGCGGGGAGGTTCCGGCGGGCCAGCCAGACCCGGTTGCGCGCCACGTTGTGGTGGTACGAGGCATGCCGGCTGGGCGGCATCGTCGGGTGGTGCAGCACCATGTCGGCGCGGTAGTCGATGTGCCAGCCCGCGTCCAGCGCCCGCCAGGCGAGGTCGGTCTCCTCGTGGGCGTAGAAGAAGTCGTCCGGCAGCCCGCCGACCTCCTGGAACACCTCGGTGCGCACGGCGTTGGCGCCGCCGAGGAACGTGGTGACGCGGGAGGAGCGCATCGGGTCGGAGGCGCGCAGCCGGGGCACGTGCCGGCGCTGGGTGACGCCCGTCTCGGGGTCGGCGATGCGGAAGCTGACGATGCCGAGCCGCGGGTCGGCGGCGAACGCCTCGCGCACCAGCCGGGCGGTGTCCTGATGGGGCAGATGACCGTCGTCGTCGAGGAAGAGCAGCACGTCGACGTCGCGGCCGCCGTCGCCGAACGCCTCGATGCCGACGTTGCGCCCGCCGGGGATGCCCAGGTTCTCGGGCAGCTCCACGACCCGTACGCCCTGCGGGATGTTCGGCACCGTGACGCCCTGGGCGACGACGACCACCTCGACGGGGGCGCCGTCCTGCTTGGCGATCGACTCCAGCAGCGCGCGCAGCTCCCCGGGGCGCTGCCCCATCGTGATCACGACGGCGCCGAGGCGGACGTCCTCCGGGCTCGCCGGCTCCCGCCGGCGGGGCTGGTGTTCATATGTCATTCGGCTCACCGCAACCTGCTGGAGGCCAGAATGCTGACCAGGTGGAGGAGGGTCTGGACCATCGCTATCGCGGCGAGCACGGCGACACCGAGCCGGGAGAAGTACAGGTCCCCCTTGATCAGGTCGAGGATCGCCAGCAGGAGGACGAGAAGTGACGCCTCGATCCCCAGGATCAGCCGGTGGAACTTCAGCGCCGCGGCGGCCTTGCGGGCCACCGCCACCCCGGACGAACGCGGCTCCGCGGCGGACTCCTTGACCGGCGGCAGCCCCTGCTGGTGCCGGGCCACGCCGACGAGGTCGGTCTCCGCCTTGATCAGCACGGCGCCGAGCGCGGCGAGGGTGCCGAGGAAGGCCCAGAGCCAGTCCACGGATCCGTCGCCCCACGGGTCGGCGGCGCGCAGGCCGAAGCCGACGAGCACGGCCGCGTCGCAGAGGTACGCGCCGACCCGGTCGAGGTACACGCCGCCGATGGAGAACTGCTGCTTCCAGCGGGCGACCTCCCCGTCGACGCAGTCGAGGAGCAGGTACAGCTGGACCATGAGCACGCCCAGCAGGGCGCCCGTGATCCCGGGGACGAGCAGCGCCGGGGCGGCGAGGACGCCCGCGACGGTCATCACGTATGTGAGCTGGTTGGGCGTCACCCGGGTGGTCACCAGGTGCCGGTCCACGCGCAGCGAGATCTCGCGCATGTACAGGCGGCCGGCCCAGTGCTCCCCGCTGCGCCGGTCCTTCACCCCCTCGGGGTGGACCACGGGCCGTAGCTCAGCTACCGATGGCTTTGGCATAGTCGGCGTAGGCGTCTCTGATCTGGTCGGTGGACAGGTCGAGGTGCTCCAGGATCGTGTAGCGGCCGGGCCGGGTCTGTGGCGCGAACTCGACGGCCTTCACGAACTCGTCGTCCGTGAAGCCGATGTCGCCGGCCAGCACGGGCAGGTCGTGCCGCCGCAGCACCTGCGCCATCAGCAGCGCCGTCTCCCGGTCGCCGCGCAGGAACGTGGCGAAGGTGCCGCCGAGGCCGCACTGCTCGCCGTGGAGCGCGCAGCGCCGCGGGTGCAGCAGGTCGAAGGCGTGGCTGATCTCGTGGCACGCGCCGGAGGCCGGGCGGCTGTCGCCGGCCACCGACATCGAGATGCCGCAGAGGACCAGCGCCTCGGCGAGGATGACGAGAAAGTCGTCGTCGCCGATCCCGCCGGGGTGGCGCAGCACCGAGTCGCCGGCGCTGCGGGCCATCGCGGCGGCCAGCCCGTCGATGGGCTCGCGGGTCTCGCGGTGGGACAGCTCCCAGTCGGCCACGGCGGAGACCTTGCACGTCACATCGCCGATGCCGGCGCGGACGAAGCGCGCCGGGGCCTCGCGGATGACGTCGAGGTCGATGACGATCGCGATGGGGTTGGGCACGCCGTACGAGCCGCGCCCCGCGTCGTTGTCGAGGGTGGAGACCGGCGAGCAGAGGCCGTCGTTGGCGAGGTTGGTGGCCACGGCGACCATCGGCAGGCCGACGCGCGCGGCGGCGTACTTCGCGGAGTCGATGACCTTGCCGCCGCCGAGGCCGACGACGGCGTCGTAGCGGCCCGTGGACTTGATGGAGTCGGCGAGCCGGACGGCGCCGTCGATGGTGCCGTCGGCGTCGGCGAACCAGTCGGCGCCGGGCAGCGCCGGCGCGAAGCGGTCGCGCAGCGCCTGCCCGGAGCGCGGGCTGATGGCGAAGGCAAGCCGGCCGGACGGCGCGACGCGCTGGTCGGAGAGGAGGTCCGCGAGGTCGTCCAGCGCCCCGGCCCGGATGTCGACCGTCAGCGGCGACGGGATCAGGCGGGTCAGTACCGGCACGCGATCTCCCTGCCCTTTTCGAGGTCGTCGTGGTTGTCGATCTCGACCCAGTCGACGTCCCCGATCGGCGCGGCGTCGATCCGGAAGCCGCGGTCGACCAGCTCCTGGTAGCCGTCCTCGTAGTACAGGTCGGGGTCGCGCTCGAAGGTGGTCTTCAGCGCGTCGGCCAGCTCGTCCGCGGCCGAGCCCTCGATGAGGGTGACGCCGATGTACTCGCCGGTGGCGGTGGCCGGGTCCATCAGCTTGGTGATCCGCACCACGCCCTTGCCGGGGTCGGCGACGACCTTCATCTCCTCGTCGGCGAGCCGCTTGACCGTGTCGAGGGCGAGGATGATCTTCTTGCCGCCGCCGCGGGCGGCGAGCAGGGTCTTCTCGACGGAGACGGGGTGGACGGTGTCGCCGTTGGCCAGGATCACGTCGTGTCTGACGGAGTCCCGGCCGCACCACAGGGAGTAGGCGTTGTTCCACTCCTCGGCCTTGTCGTTGTCGATCAGGGTGAGCTTCAGCCCGTACGCGCGCTCCAGCGCCTCCTTGCGCTCGTACACGGCCTCCTTGCGGTAGCCGACGATGACCGCCGCCTCGGTGAGCCCGATCTCGGCGAAGTTGCCGAGGGTGAGGTCGAGCACCGTGGCCGCCTTCCCGCCCCGTTCCGGGCCCACGGGCACGAGGGCCTTCGGCAGGGTGTCGGTGTAGGGGCGCAGACGCCGTCCGGCGCCGGCCGCCAGCACGAGGCCGATCATGCGGGTTCTCCTGTTTCGTCGTGTACTGCGGGGGCTCCGGAGGAGACCCAGAAGCGGATGCTCTCGGTGAGCACCACCAGCGCCACGACCACGGCGATGGCCGCGAGCGCGAACGTGAAGCGTGTGCCGGTCAGCAGGGCTGCCGCCAGCGTGACCGCCAGCGTCCGTCCCTCGTGCCCGCCGATCGCCCGCACCAGCAGGCGCGGGGGCGCACCCGTGCCGCCGCGGATGCGGTACACGGTGTCGTAGTGATGGTAGGCGACCGCGGCAACCAGGCCGAAAGCCGCGGGAAGGGCGCCGTTCACCTCGGCGCGGGCGGCGAGCACGAGGACGGTGGTGTACTCGGCGGCCCGGAAGACCGGCGGAACGAGCCAGTCCAGCGGGCCCGCGAGCGGGCGGGATATGGCGAACGCCGAGGTCAGGACGTACACGAGGGCGCCGAGCACCGGCCACCAGGTGCCGTACGGGGTGAACAGCGCCAGCGCCGCGAGGAGCGCGCCGCCCGCGGCGGCGACGGCCGGCGCGGCGTGCGACGGAAGGGAGCGCGCGGAGGCGCGCAGGGAGCGGGCGGCGGCCCCGGCGAGCGGGCCGGTGTCGGTCAGCTCGTCCAGCGCCTTCAGGGCCTGCTCGCTGCGGGGGACGCGGCGCCTGAGCGAGCGCAGCACGCGGCCGGCGGTGGTGTAGCAGGCGGCCAGCCCCATGCCGGCGAGCAGGACGACGAAGACGACGCGGGGGGTGGTGAGGGCGGTGAGCACGGCGATCAGCGCCCAGCGCTCGCCGATCGGCAGCACGATCATGCGGCGCAGCCAGACCGTCCAGCCGAGCCGGTCGAGCCGGTCGGAGAGCGCGGCGGTGGGGCTGGTGTTGGCCGACGCGGCGGCGGTGCCGGCGATGGACTCGTTGAAGGCGAAGTCCACGACGTGCCGGCAGGTCTGGAGCACCATGGCGCCCAGCGCGAGGGCCCACACGTCGTCGCCGTCGGCGTGGGCGGCGCCGAGGGCCAGGCCCGCGAAGAAGGCGTACTCCTTGGCGCGGTCGAAGGTGGCGTCCAGCCAGGCGCCCATCGTCGAGTACTGGAGCGAGTAGCGGGCGAGCTGGCCGTCGGTGCAGTCGAGCACGAAGGACAGCAGGAGCAGCAGGCCGGCGGCGACGAAGCCGCCGCGGGTGCCGGTGGCCGCGCAGCCGGCGGCGAGCACGGCGGTGGCCAGGGAGGCGGTGGTGACCTGGTTGGGGGTGAGGCCGCGGCGGGCGCACCAGCGGGCCAGGTAGCGCGAGTAGGGGCTGACGCAGAAGGTGGTGAAGAAGCCGTCGCGGCTCTTGACCGCGGCCCGCAGCCGGGCCTTCTCCTCGTCGACGGCGGCGACCGCGTCCGCCGCCTTCGCCCGGGCCAGCGCGTCCTCGGGTACGGCGGCCACCAGCACGCCCAGCTCCGGCCGGGTCAGCGGGCCGTCGCCGTCGGCCAGCTGCGCGGCCGTCTCCTCGGCCACGCCGTCGAGGGTGCGGCTGCGCATCACCGCGCGGGCGAGCGCGGCGCGGGCCGCGGGCGTGCGCACCGCGACCACGCCGGGTGCGGCGGCGGCGGGCCAGCGGGGGTCGGTGAGCGTCAGCCGCAGGCTGTGCCGGTGGCCGACGAAGCGGCTGTCGACGAGGGCGACCCGGCCGTCCCCGGGCAGCAGCGCGAGGACGGTGGCGGCGTCGGCCACGTCCGCGGCGGTGCGTACGTCGTCGTATCCCAGCGACTCCAGGTCGCGCTCCAAGGGTGACCCGGGGACGGGCGGGCCGATCAGGATTGCGGTCCGCAGTCGAACTCACTCCTTGGCAGCGGGGCGGCAGGCGGGACCGCCCCTCCCCCGTCCGGCCGGGCGGCTGTCGGCAGAGGTTAGCGGATCCCTGGAACCCGGGGTTCACCGCCCGTTCGCCTCGACCGGGTGGCGATCATCATTTCGCAGCCCGCGCCCGTGCTCCAAACCGGGGCGGTAGTGTGCCCGCATGACGTGGTTGATCACCGGCGGGGCCGGTTACATCGGCGCGCATGTCGTGCGGGCCATGGCGGGTGCCGGGGAGCGGATCGTCGTGCTGGACGACGTGTCCACCGGGAACCCGGCGCGGCTGCCCGCGGACGTGCCGCTGGTGCGCGGCACGTTCCTGGACCGGCTGCTGCTCGACCGCACCTTCGCCGAGTACGACGTCACGGGTGTGGTGCACCTGGCGGCGAAGAAGCAGGTCGGCGAGTCCGTGGAGCAGCCGCTCACGTACTACCGGGAGAACGTGCACGGGCTCGGCGTGCTGCTGGAGGCCGTCGTGTCCGCCGGTGTCCGCCGCTTCGTCCTCTCCTCCTCCGCCGCCGTCTACGGCATGCCGGACGCCGGCTTCGTCACCGAGGAGACGCCCTGCCGGCCGATCAACCCGTACGGCGAGACGAAGCTGGCCGGCGAGTGGCTGCTGCGCGCCACCGGCCGCGCGCACGGCCTGGCCACCGCCTGCCTGCGCTACTTCAACGTGGCCGGCGCCGCCGCCCCGGAGCTGGCGGACACCGGCGTGTCCAACGTGGTCCCGATGTTCTTCGAGCGGCTGACCGCGCACGAGCCGATGCGGATCTTCGGGGACGACTACCCCACCCCCGACGGCACCTGCGTCCGCGACTACGTTCACGTCGTGGACCTCGCCGAGGCCCACCTGGCGGCGGCCCGCCGCGTCGCCGCCCCGGCGGTCTCGGGCGACCTGACGGTGAACCTGGGCAGCGGCACCGGGGTGTCCGTGCGGGAGCTGGCCGAGGTCGTCGCCGACGTCACGGGCCGGCGCGAGCACGCCCCCGTCGTGCACCCCCGGCGGCCCGGGGACCCGGCCCGGGTGGTCGCGTCGTACGAGCTGGCCGCCAAGGAGCTGGGCTGGCTCCCCCGGCTGGACGTGCGCGCGATGGTCGAGTCCGCCTGGGCGGGCTGGCTGCACGGCCACCCGCGGTAACTCCCGCCGCCGCCCGGCGCGCCTGACCAGCCCAGACGCCAGAAGTAGCGTTTCCGCAGGTCAGACGATGAAAACCGACTTCATGTCAAGGTTTGGCGAATACCCCCTGCCCGTAGTTCACTGAGATCGCCGGGCAGATGCGAGGGGCTGTCCGGGACCGTCGTCGGAATCCGGAGGGCACGCGGCATGGGCGCAGGGCACGACCACTCCCACGGGGCGGCCGGAGGGACGGCCTCCGCCGCGCACCGCGGCCGGCTGCGTACGGCCCTGGTCCTCACCCTGTCGGTGCTGGGGCTCCAGGTGGTCGGCGGGGTGATCACCGGTTCGCTGGCGCTCGTCGCGGACGCCGGGCACATGGCGACCGACGTGGTCGGGCTCTCCATGGCGCTGCTGGCGATCCACTTCGCGAACCGGCCGACGAGCGAGCGCCGCACCTTCGGTTTCGCGCGCGCCGAGATCCTGGCCGCGCTGGCCAACTGTCTGCTGCTCTTCGGCGTCGGCGGCTACATCCTGTACCAGGCGGTGCGCCGCTTCATGGACCCGCCGGAGATCGAGGGCGGGCTGACCTTCGCGTTCGGCGCCGCGGGCCTGGTGGTCAACCTCGTCTCGCTGGCCCTGCTGATGGGCGGCCGGCGGGAGTCCCTGAACGTGCGCGGCGCCTTCCTGGAGGTGCTGGCGGACGCGCTGGGGTCGGTCGCGGTCATCATCTCGGCGCTGGTCATCGTCACCACCGGCTGGCAGTACGCGGACCCGGTGGCCTCGCTCGCCATCGGCGCGATGATCATCCCGCGGACGTTCCGGCTGCTGCGCGAGGCGCTCGACGTGCTGCTGGAGGCGGCGCCGAAGGACGTGGACGTGGCCGAGGTGCGCTCGCACATCCTCGCGCTGCCGGGCGTGGTGGAGCTGCACGACCTGCACGTGTGGACGATCACCTCGGGGATGCCGGTGATATCGGCGCACGTCGTGGTCAGGGGCGACGTGCTGGAGGCCGTGGGTCAGGAGAAGTTGCTCCACGATCTGCAGGGGTGCCTCGGCGATCACTTCGACGTCGCCCACTGCACGTTCCAGATCGAGCCGGTCGGACACGCCGAGCACGAGGCACATCTCTGCCATTGAGCCGTCGCCGGTGGGGCAGACTGGGTGCGGCGTCCCGCCCTCCGCCCGCCGCGGGCAGGCGGGGCGCGCCCGCACCGGACGCCGCAGCCCGTACGCAAAGGATGGTCATGCCGGCCGCTACCACCGAAGAGATCATGCTGGAGCTCGTCGACGAGGACGGCGCCACGATCGGCACCGCCGAGAAGCTGTCCGCGCACCGGGCGCCCGGCGCGCTGCACCGGGCGTTCTCCGTGTTCCTCTTCGACACCGCCGGCCGGATGCTGCTCCAGCAGCGGGCCCCGGGCAAGTACCACTCCCCCGGCGTCTGGTCCAACTCCTGCTGCGGCCACCCCTACCCCGGCGAGTCGCCGCTCGCCGCCGCGGCCCGCCGCACCCACGAGGAGCTGGGGGTCTCGCCGGCGCTGCTCGCCGAGGCCGGGACCGTCACCTACCGGCACCCGGACCCGGCCTCGGGGCTGGTGGAGCACGAGTACAACCACCTGTTCGCCGGGCTGCTGCGGACCACGCCGCGGCCGGACGCCGACGAGGTGGGCGCGGTCGCCTTCGTCACGGCGGACGAGCTGGCGAAGCGGCACGCCGAGGACCCGTTCTCGGCGTGGTTCATGACGGTGCTCGACGCGGCAAGGCCGGCCATCCGGGAGCTGACGGGGCCGGCGTCGGGCTGGTGACCCCGGCGAGCGGGAGGGAGGCCCAGATCACCTTCCCGCCGTCGACGGTGTGCTGCACGTCGCAGGTGCCGCCGGCCTCGTTCGTGATCGTCTTGACCAGCAGCAGCCCCCGGCCGCCCGTCTCGTCGTCGTCCGCCTGGAGGGCCTTCGGGCGGTACGGGTGCTGGTCCTCGACGGCGACGCGGACCCAGCCGGCGCTGACCGAAAGCTCGACGCCGAGCTGGGGGGAGAGCACGCCGGCGTGCCGGACCGCGTTGGTCACCAGCTCCGAGACGATCAGCAGCACCCCCTGCAAAAGCTCGTCGCCGATGGGCACCCGCTGCCGGACGAGGAGGTCGCGTACCGCGTGCCGGGACTGGGGCACGGAGGAGTCGAGCGCCGGGGCGTCGAACTTCCAGGTCCCCTCGTACGCCGCGGGGACCACCTGGCCGGGCTCGGGTCTCAGGCTTCCGCCGTCGTTCACCGCCGGCACCTGCCTTTTCCACCACTCACACTCCGAGTGTTGGCAATCACCTTCGGCTCAACCCCCCAACGAGCAGAACTTGACCGGCTTTCGTCACCTTCCGACCGGCTGCGCCAGCACCGTCGAGTGTTGAGACCGAAAAAACCGGTTGCCGGTGCCCTCGGCGGCGTCGTACCTTCACAGTGCCCTGCAGTCGACGATTGGAGAAGGTGTTGCTCGTCTGAGGTCTCCCAGGCACCGTGCCCGCGGCATCGCCCGCGTGCGGCACGTGCGACCTCATGGCTTGAGCCGCCTTTCCCGCCTCTGCAGGGCACCCGACCCCGCTCTTTCGTTCCACCCGGCTCTCCCAGGTCGCCGTCCGGTGCCGACGCCGCCCGTCGCACCCCTCCGACCTCACCGGGAGTAGCCATGTCATCCCCCTCCACCCCGCACGCCGCCACCTCCGTCAGGTGCACCGGGCTGACCTTCGCCTGGCCCGACGGCACCGTCGTCTTCGACGGCCTCGACCTCGCGGTCGGCCCCGGCCGCACCGGGCTGATCGGCCGCAACGGCACGGGCAAGTCCACGCTGCTGCGGCTGCTGGCCGGGGAGCTGACCCCGGCCGCGGGCACCGTCCGGGCCGGGGGCACCGTCGGGTACCTGCCGCAGAACCTCGTCCTCGACACCGCCGCGCGCGTCGACGAGGTGCTGGGCGTCGCCGGAACGCGGCGCGCGCTGCACGCCATCGAGGCGGGCGACGTCGCCGAGGAGCACTTCACCGCCGTCGGCGACGACTGGGACGTCGAGGAGCGCGCCCGCGCCACCCTCGACCAGCTCGGCCTCGGCCACGTCGGCCTCGACCGCACCATCGGGGAGGTCTCCGGCGGCGAGTCGGTGCTGCTGCGGCTGGCCTCGCTGCTGATGGAGCGGCCGGACGTGCTGCTGCTGGACGAGCCGACGAACAACCTCGACCTGCGCGCCCGCCACCGGCTGTACGCGGCCGTGGCGGCCTGGCCGGGGGTGATGGTGATCGTCAGCCACGACCGCGAGCTGCTCCACGGCGTCGACCAGGTCGCCGACCTGCGGGACGGCGAGGTCGCCTGGTACGGCGGCAACTTCACGGCGTACGAGGAGGCGCTGGCCGTCGAGCAGGAGGCCGCCGAGCGGACGATGCGCTCCGCGGAGGCGGACCTCAAGCGGCAGAAGCGCGAGCTGGCCGAGGCGCACGAGAAGCTGAGCAAGCGCAAGCGCTACGCCGACAAGCAGTTCGCGAACAAGCGCGAACCGAAGATCGTCATGAACGCGCGCAAGCGGGAGGCCCAGGTCTCCGCCGGCAAGCACCGCATCATGCACGAGGAGCGGCTCAAGGACGCCAGGGAGCGGCTCGGCGAGGCGGAGGCGGCGGTACGGGACGACGACGAGATCCGCGTCGACCTGTCGTACACCGCCGTGCCCGCCGGCCGGGACGTGCTCCTGCTGCGCGACCTTCAGCTGCGCTACGGCGCGCGGGTCGGGGCGTTCCAGGTGCGCGGCCCGGAGCGGATCGCCCTGACCGGGCGCAACGGCGCCGGCAAGTCGACGCTGCTGCGGACGGTCGCCGGCCGGCTGGCGCCGGTCGCGGGCGAGGCGACGGCGCACGTGCCCGTGCGCTACCTGCCGCAGCGGCTCGACGTGCTGGACGACGCGCTGAGCATCGTCGACAACGTCGCCCGGCTGGCGCCCGCGGCGTCCAACCAGCAGATCCGCGCCCGGCTGGCCCGCTTCCTGTTCCGGCAGGGCCGGGCGGACCAGATCGTGGGCACCCTGTCCGGCGGGGAGCGGTTCCGCGCCACGCTGGCGGCCCTGATGCTGGCGGAGCCGGCGCCGCAGCTGCTGATGCTGGACGAGCCGACGAACAACCTCGACATGGCCAGCGTGAAGCAGCTGGTGAAGGCGCTGGCCTCGTACGAGGGCGCGCTCGTGGTCGCCAGCCACGACGTGCCGTTCCTGCGCGACATCGGGATCACGCGCTGGCTGGCGCTGGACGGCGACCTGGCCGACATCGAACCCCTGTAGGGTCCGGCCATGAGCGAAGGCGAACTGCGGTGCGGCACCGACGGCGGCGTGGCGACCGTGGTCATCAGCAACCCCGCCAAGCGCAACGCGATGACGCCCGGGATGTGGCGGGCGCTGCCCGGGCTGCTGGCGGGGCTCGCGGCCGACCGGGCCGTCCGCGCGGTGGTGCTGACCGGCGCGGACGGCACGTTCTGCGCCGGTGCCGACATCGGCTCGCTGCGGACGGGCGGCGCGGACACACAAGGGCTGGCCGAGGCCGCCGAGGCGGCCCTCGCCGCCTTCCCCAAGCCGACCCTGGCGGCGGTACGGGGCCACTGCGTGGGCGGCGGCTGCCAGCTGGCGGCCGCCTGCGACCTGCGGTTCGCCGCCGAGGACGCGGTGTTCGGGGTGACCCCGGCCAAGCTGGGCCTCGTCTACCCGGCCGGCGCGACGCGGCGGCTGGTGCGGCTGGTGGGCCCGGCGATGGCGAAGTACCTGCTGTTCTCGGCGGAGCTGGTCGGCGCGGCGCGGGCGCTGCGCACCGGGCTGGTCGACGAGGTGCTGCCGGGGGCGGAGCTGGCGGCGCGGGTGGCGGAGTTCACCGCCGTGCTGGCGGCGCGCTCGCAGCTGACGCAGGCGGCGGCCAAGGAGTTCGCCGACACCGCCGGTGGGCACGGGGAGCCGTACGGGGACGGGGACCCGGCGGGCGGCGCGGACGCGGCGCGGGTCGCGCACTGGTCCCGGCAGGCGCACGCGGCCGGCGACCCCGCGGAGGGCGTCGCCGCCTTCCTGGAGCGCCGCGAGCCGCGCTTCACCTGGACCGTCTGACAGCCCCGCCCCCGCCTTCGCCCCCGGCCGCGCCCGCGGTCCCGGGCGGGGCCGTCAGTCCCGTACGCCTTCGAGGACGAACCGGCTGCGGGACCGCAGCAGCCGCACGACCTCCGCCGGCGCCTTCTCCGGCGCGCCCGCGTCGTAGGGCGGCCGCGGGTCGTACTCGGCGGCGAGCTGGACGGCCTGCGCCATCGTGTCCCCCTGGAGCCGCCCGACGAGGGCCAGGCCCATGTCGATGCCGGCGGAGACCCCGGCGGCGGTGACGACCCCGCCGTCGAAGACGACCCGTTCGCGGGCCGGCTCGGCGCCGTACGCCCGGAGCTGGTCGAGGGCCAGCCAGTGCGAGGTGGCGCGGCGCCCGCGCAGCAGCCCGGCGGCGCCGAGGATCAGCGAGCCGGTGCACACCGACGTCAGCCACAGGGCGTGCTCGCCGGCGTCCCGCAGCCACTCGTGCAGCGGCCCGTCGGCCATCTGGGCCACCTGGCCCGGCCCGCCGGGGACGACGACGATCCCGGGGCGCGGGACCTCGTCCAGCGCGGCGTCGGCGGTCATCGACAGGCTGCCGACGTCGTTGCGCACCGGGCCGCGGGTCTCGGCGACGGTGACGACCTCGGCGCCGGTGAGCCGCGCGAGGATCTCGTACGGGCCGACGGCGTCGAGGGCGGTGAGCCGGTCGTAGAGCACGATGGCGATCTGCATGGTTCCTCTTCCGGTGCGGCGGGTGATCGGGGTGTTCGGGCGGGATGTTCAGGCGGCGGCGAAGCGGCGGCGGTACTCGGCGGGTGAGGCGCCGAGGGCGCGGGTGAAGGCGCGCCGCATCGCCTCCGGCGTGCCGTAGCCGCAGCGCCGGGCGACCTCCTCGACGCCGTAGGCGCTGTCCTCCAGCAGCCGGCGGGCCGCCTCCAGCCGCACCCCGTCGGCGTACCGCCCGGGCGGCACGCCCGTCTCGGCCCGGAAGGCGCGGGCGAAGTGGCGCGGCGAGAGGCCGGCGCGGCCGGCGAGGGCGTCCACGGACAGGTCGCCGCCGGGGTGTTCGTCGATCCACCGCTGCACCTCGCGCAGCGGCTCCCGCTGCGCGGTCTGGGCGGCGAGCTGGGCGCTGAACTGCGCCTGGTTGCCCGGGCGGCGCAGGAACACCACCAGGTGACGGGCGATGGTGAGCGCGAGGTCGCGGCCCAGGTCCTCCTCGACGAGGGCGAGCGCGAGGTCGATGCCGGAGGTCACCCCGGCGGAGGTGGCCACGGCGCCGTCGCGGACGAAGATCGGGTCGGGGTCGACGTCGACGGCCGGGTGGCGCCGGGCGAGGCCGGCGCAGTGTGCCCAGTGGGTCGTGGCCCGGCGGCCGTCCAGCAGCCCGGCGCCGGCGAGCAGTTCGGCGCCGGTGCACACGGAGACCACCCGCCCGGCGGCGGGCGCCCGGTCGCGCAGCCAGGCGGTGATCTCCGGCTGCGGTCGGCGGGTGCCTCCCCCGCCGGCTACGCCCTCACTGGCGGGGGTACCCCCATCCCCGCCGGGCACCACGAGCGTGTGCGGCGCGGGAGCGTCCGCCAGCGGGCCGTCCGGCGTCAGCGTGAGCCCGGAGGAGGTGCGCACCGGCCCGCCGCCGACGGCGGCCGTGCGGATCTCGTACGTGCCGGGGGCGGCCCGCTCGGCGCCGGTGAAGACCTCCAGCGGGCCGGTCAGGTCGAGGCTCTGCATGCCGTCGAAGAGGACGAACAGGACGGTGCGGGCTGTCATGGCTCCATCGTGGGTCCCGGCGGGGACGGCAGCAATGACGAAGATCCCACCTTTCCGGCCACCTCGGTCCGCCCCTTCCGCGGCTAAGCGTCCGCTCAGTAGCCTGACCGGATGACGTCACTCCCGCCGCGCGCCGGCCGCCGCTGCCACCAGGTCCTCAACCCGCTGCACTCGGCCATCTACTTCTCTCCGGAGTTCGACGAGGAGTTCGCCGCCATCGGCATCCACGGCTGGCACGCCGCGTACTTCACCGCCCGGGCCGCCGCCATGGGCCCCGTCGGGGCCGGCGTGGTCACCGCCACCTTCTACAACTACAGCCACCGGCTGGTCGCCGAGCACGTGCCCGCCGCCTGGTCCGCGGCGGACCCCGCGACCGTGCTGGCGGCCCGGCTGCGCGTCGCCGACGCCGTGCTGCGGCGGCTGCTCGGCGAGGAGACGATCGCCTCGCCGGAGCTGGCCGAGGCCGCGTGGCTGGCGCAGCAGGCGGCCGCGGGCGGCGAGCGCGCCGGGCGGCCGCTGTACGCGGCCGAGGCCGGACTGCCGGAGCCGGACGCCCCGCACCTGGCGCTCTGGCAGGCCGCCACCCTGCTGCGCGAACACCGCGGCGACAGCCACAACGCGCTGCTGGCCCACGCCGGGCTCGACGGCCTGGAGTCCCAGGTCACCCACACCGCCTCCGGCTTCGGCTTCACCCCGGAGTTCGCCCGCCGGTCCCGCGGCTGGGAGGCCGACGAGTGGGCGGCGGCGCAGGAGCGGTTGCGCGCCCGCGGGCTGCTGACCGCAGACGGGGAGCTGACGGAGGCGGGCACGGCGCTGCGCAAGGGGCTGGAGGACGAGACGGACCGGGTGGACCTCGCCCCGTACGAGTACCTGGGCGCCGCGGGCGTGGCCCGGCTGACCGAGCTGGCCACGGGCTACACGACCACCGCGCTGGCGGCGGGCGCGCTGCCGAAGGACATCTTCGGCAAGGGGTGAGACACGCGGCGCGGCGGTGTGCCTGCGGGGCGGTGCGGCGGCGGGGCGGACGTTTGGGCAACGCCCCGGCGGCTACCCGCGGTTCTCCACCCGACCAGCGAGGAGGACGGCCATGCGAGCCATCGCCGACGTCCTGCGCATGATCGGCGGCGCCCTCGCCACGATCGTGACGCTCCCCTTCCGACTGCTCGCGCGGCTCTTCAGCGGCGCCTCCCGGGGCACCCGGAGGTCCCGCCGCCGCACCGTCTGACCGCCGCCGCGAGCCGTTCCGACCCGCCGGGCGACCGGCGCCGTCCCGTCCGGGCGCCCGGCTGTCAGCCGGACCTGCCACAATGCACTCCGCCACAGATGACAGAAAGCGGGGCGGACGTGACGGCGTCGGTATCGATTGAGGCCAGGATCGCCGAGGAGCTCGGCGTACGCGAGCGGCAGATCACGGCGGCGGTGCAGCTGCTCGACGGCGGTGCCACCGTGCCGTTCATCGCCCGCTACCGCAAAGAGGCGACGGAGTTGCTCGACGACGCCCAGCTGCGGACCGCCGAGGAGCGGCTGCGGTATCTGCGGGAGCTGGAGGAACGGCGGGCGGCGATCCTGGAGTCCGTGCGCGGGCAGGGCAAGCTGACCGAGGAGCTGGAGGCGCAGATCCGCGCCGCCGACTCCAAGGCCCGGCTGGAGGACGTCTACCTGCCGTACAAGCCCAAGCGGCGCACCAAGGCGCAGATCGCCCGCGAGGCCGGTCTGGAGCCGCTGGCGGAGGGGCTGCTGGCCGACCCGTCGGTGGCGCCGCTCGCCGCGGCCACCGCGTTCGTGGACGCCGAGAAGGGCGTGGCGGACCAGGCCGCGGCCCTGGAGGGCGCGCGCGCCATCCTCACCGAGCGGTTCGGCGAGGACGCCGACCTGATCGGGGAGCTGCGCGAGCGGATGTGGACGCACGGCCGCGCCGCCTCGAAGGTGCGCGAGGGCAAGGAGGAGGAGGGCGCGAAGTTCTCGGACTACTTCGACTTCGCCGAGCCCCTGACCGACCTCCCGTCGCACCGCATCCTCGCCCTCTTCCGCGGCGAGAAGGAGGAGGTCCTGGACCTCACCCTGGAGCCCGACGCGCCCGGCGACGTGGAGCAGGAGGGCCCGTCGGCGTACGAGCGCGCCATCGCGGCCCGGTTCGGGGTGGAGAACCGGGGCCGGCCGGGCGACACCTGGCTCGCCGAGACGGTGCGCTGGGCGTGGCGCACCCGCATCCTCGTCCACCTCGGCATCGACCTGCGGCTGCGGCTGCGTACGGCCGCCGAGGACCAGGCGGTCGACGTCTTCGCCGCCAACCTGCGCGACCTGCTGCTGGCCGCCCCCGCGGGCACGCGCGCGACGCTGGGCCTGGACCCCGGGCTGCGTACGGGCGTGAAGGTCGCCGTCGTCGACGCCACCGGCAAGGTCGCCGCCACCGCGACCGTCTACCCGCACCCGCCGCAGCGCAAGTGGGCCGAGGCGCTGGCCGTCCTCGCCGAGCTGGCCCGGGTGCACGCGGTGGAGCTGGTCGCCATCGGCAACGGCACCGGCTCGCGCGAGACCGACAAGCTCGCCGCCGAACTCATCGCCGCGCAGCCCGAGCTGAAGCTGACGAAGGTCATGGTCTCGGAGGCCGGCGCCTCGGTGTACTCGGCGTCCGCCTTCGCCTCCCAGGAGCTGCCCGAGCTGGACGTGTCGCTGCGCGGCGCGGTGTCCATCGCCCGCCGGCTCCAGGACCCGCTGGCCGAGCTGGTGAAGATCGACCCGAAGTCGATCGGCGTCGGCCAGTACCAGCACGACCTTTCGGAGGCGAAGCTGTCGCGCTCCCTGGACGCGGTCGTGGAGGACTGCGTCAACGGCGTGGGCGTCGACCTCAACACCGCCTCCGCGCCGCTGCTGGCGCGCGTCTCCGGCATCGGCGCGGGCCTCGCGGAGAACATCGTGGCGCACCGGGACTCCCACGGCCCGTTCCGCAGCCGCGCGGCGCTCAAGGACGTGCCGCGGCTGGGGCCGAAGGCCTTCGAGCAGTGCGCGGGCTTCCTGCGCATCCGCGGCGCCGAGGACCCCCTGGACGCCTCCGGCGTGCACCCCGAGGCGTATCCGGTGGTGCGGCGGATGGTGAAGGCGGGCGGCGCCGAGGTGGCCGCGCTGATCGGCGACACGAAGACGCTGCGGTCGCTGAAGCCGCAGGACTTCACCGACGAGCGGTTCGGGCTGCCGACGGTGACGGACATCCTGAAGGAGCTGGAGAAGCCGGGGCGCGACCCGCGGCCGGCGTTCCGGACGGCGGTGTTCAAGGAGGGCGTGGAGAAGATCGGCGACCTGCAGCAGGGGATGGTGCTGGAGGGCGTGGTGACGAACGTGGCCGCGTTCGGGGCGTTCGTGGACGTGGGGGTGCACCAGGACGGGCTCGTGCACGTGTCGGCGATGTCGCGGACGTTCGTGAAGGACCCGCGCGAGGTGGCCAAGCCCGGCGACATCGTCAAGGTCAAGGTGCTGGACGTGGACGTGCCGCGGAAGCGGATCTCGCTGACGCTGCGGCTGGACGACGAGCCGGGCCGCCCGGCGGGCGGCGGCGGCCGGGGCGGCGGGCGCGAGCGCGACCGCCAGGGTCCGCCGCGGCAGCGCGGCGGCGGCCCCGGCGGCGGGAACGGCGGCGGCCGGGGCGGCAGCGGCCCGGACGGCGGCGGTCAGCCCGGGGGCGGCGGGCGGCCGCGCGGCGGCGGGGGCCGGCGCCGCGAGACGCAGCCGGAGAACAGCGAGATGGCGGACGCGCTGCGCCGCGCGGGCCTGCTCGGCGGCGGCCAGGGCGGCGGCCGCGGTGGCGGTGGCGGCCGTCGCGGCAAGCGCTGAGGGCGGTACGCCCGCTGCCGGCCCCGCCCGCGGGGCCGGGGGCGGGCGGAGGCCCGGCTGCGCCCCGGGCCTCCGCCCTCGCCGGTGCACCCGGCACGGCGACCGTCGTGCGCGGTCGCCGGCCGTGCGCCGGCGTCAGTGGGCGCCGGCCGTGAAGCCGGCGGTGGCGAGCAGCATCGCCGCCGAGACCGTGCCGAGCCGGCGGGCCGCGCGCGGATTCCTGCCGAAGGCGCTGCCGGCGCGGGCGGAGAGCAGCGCCACCAGCAGGTAGCCGAGCGTGCAGTTGACGACGTGCAGCAGCCCCAGCACCGCCGTCTGCACGCCGACCGGCAGCGCCGCGTCCGGGTTGATGAACTGCGGGATCAGCGCCAGGTACAGCAGCAGGCCCTTGGGGTTGAGCAGCGCCGTGAGCAGGCTCTGCCGCAGCACCGTCGCCGCGCTCGGCCCCGCGCCGGCCTCGACGAGGACGTCCGCCGCGCCCCGCGGGCCGCCCGTGCGCCGCAGCGACCGCAGCAGCTGGACGGCGAGGAACACCAGGTACGCCGCCCCCGCGTAGCGCAGCGCCGGCAGGGCCCCGGGCACCGCCCCCAGCGCCGCCGCGAGGCCGACGGCGGCGAGCACGGTGTGCGCCGCGTACCCGGTGCCGATGCCCCCGACCGCGTACAGCGCCGCCCGGCGGCCCTGGCCGAGCCCGCGGGCGACGATGTAGAGCCAGTCGGGACCGGGGGTGGCGACGAGCAGAAGGTCGACGCCGAGAAACAGCACCAGCAGGTGGGTGTCCATACCGGCGACGCTAGCCCCGGAGCCGGAGCAGCCGATGGCCGATCCCGGCGTCAGCGGCCCGTTCCGTAGCAGAATATGGCGCCATGGACGCCATAGACCGCGCGATCCTGCGCGAACTCCAGCGGGACGGCCGCCTCAGCAACGCCGAACTGGCCGAACGGGTCCGCCTGACGCCCTCCCCCTGTCTGCGGCGGGTGCGGCAGCTGGAGCGGGACGGGGTGATCCGCGGCTACCGGGCGCTGCTCGACGGCGACGCCGTCGGCCGCGGCTTCCAGGCGTTCGTCACGGTGGCGCTGGCGCAGGAGGACCGGGAGACGGTGGCCGGGTTCGAGGCCACGATGGCGGAGCGCGCCGAGGTCGTGGAGGCGCACCGCGTCTTCGGCGACACCGACTTCTTGCTGCGCGTCGCGGTCGCGGACCTGCCCGCGTACGAGCGGTTCAACACCGAGGTGCTGCTCGCGCTGCCGGGTGTGGCCCGGGTGACGTCGCATCTGACGATGAAGACCGTCAAGGCGGACCAGGGGCTTCCGGTACGGTGACGCCCGCGGCTCCCGGCGCCCGCGGGGTCACAGCCCCAGCAGGCCCTTCGCCACGGTCGCCGCCCCGCCGGCCAGCCCGAGCAGCAGCACGAGGCGGCGCGCGGGCGCCTCGGGCACCCGGTCGCCGAGGGCGCGGCCGATGAGCGCGCCCGCCGCGACCGCGGCCGCGCACAGCAGCCAGGCCCCGGCCGCCAGGTCCGGCGGCCCCTTCGCCGCGACCGAGACGATGTTGACGACGACGCCGTAGAACAGCGCGTTCGGCACGAACTCCCGCACCGTCCAGCCCGCGTTCACGGCGTACAGCGAGACGGCCGGGCCGCCGATGCCCGCGGAGGAGTTCATGAAGCCGCTCACCGCGCCCGCGGTGACCGCGCCGCCGGTGCCCCGCAGCGCGTCGGCGCGGGCCCCGGCCATGACGAGCCCGACGGCGCCGCACACCATCGCGCCCATGCCGGTCAGCAGCACCGGCTCGGGCAGCTGCGCCGCCGTCCAGGCGCCCAGGGGCACCGTGCAGACGGCGGCGGTCAGCAGCGGGACCATGGCGCGCGGCCGGACCTGCCGCCAGATGGTGACCACCCCGAACAGGCTGATGGCGCCGGCCGCGCAGTTGGCCAGCCGGACGCCCTCGGCCGGGCCGAGGACCAGTGCCAGCGCCGGCCCGGCGACCAGCGCGAGGCCGATGCCCGCGAGCCGCTGCACGGATGCGCCGAGCAGCAGCGCTCCGGCCATGAGCAGGACATCACCGGTCACAGCAGCCCGGCCAGCCGGTAGAGGACGAGGGAGCCGGCCACGGCGACGTTGAGGCTGGCGCCGGTGCCGACCATGGGTATCTCGACGGCCTCGTCGAGCAGGTCGAGCGCTTCGGGCGGGATGCCGTACTGCTCGTGGCCGAGGACCATCACCGTGGGGCGGCGCGCGGCCGGCAGGTCGGCGAGGCGTACGGCCTCGTCGGCGAGTTCGACGCCGACGACGCTCCGGCCCGCCGTGCGCTGCCGCTCCAGCCAGCCCAGCGGGTCGCCGGTCCAGTGCACGCAGACCGGGCGGCGCAGCGTATTGCCGCGGGCCAGCGCCTCCGGCACCCAGGAGAACCGCGGCACGGCGAGGCAGGCGCCGACGGCGTCGCAGGTGCGCAGCAGGGTGCCGAGGTTGGCGCCGTGGAGCGGCCAGAGCGGGGCGGCGTAGAGGTGGTCCCAGCAGGAGTGGGCGCGGGGGCGGCGGCTGCGCTTCAGCTCGCGGGGGGTGCGGGTGCGGATGGCCGGCGCGTCCCTCCCGGGCCGGCGGGTCCCCGGGCGGGCGCTCATCGGCGCGGGGCGCGCGCCCCCCGAACGCTTGCAGTACACACGTGATTCGACATGCGAACAGGGTAGCGATCAACATCGGCCGGGCACCACCCACCCTCCACATGATCCGGGACGGTGCGGCAGACTGCCGGGATGGAATCGGAAGTCATCGTGCTCGGCAGCGGCATCATCGGCCTGACCAGCGCGGTCGTCCTCGCCGAGGGCGGCCGGAGGGTCACGGTGTGGGCGCGGGAGCCGGCGGAGGAGACGACGTCCGCGGTCGCGGGCGGACTGTGGTGGCCGTACCGGATCGAGCCGGAACACCGGGTCGCGGACTGGTCGGTGCGGTCCTTCGAGGTGTACGCGGAGCAGGCGGAGCGCGCGGCGGTGACGGGCGTGCGGATGCGGACGGGGCTCCAGCTCGGCGCCGACGTCGACGGCCTCGGCCCGTGGCGGCGAGCCCTGCCGGAGGTGCGGCCCGCGGAGCCCGCGGAGCTGCCCGG
Organism: Streptomyces sp. MAR4 CNX-425; assembly: GCF_048656465.1. Classification (NCBI taxonomy): domain Bacteria; kingdom Bacillati; phylum Actinomycetota; class Actinomycetes; order Kitasatosporales; family Streptomycetaceae; genus Streptomyces; species Streptomyces sp. MAR4 CNX-425. The sequence continues at coordinate 379,401 of NZ_JBMDLF010000002.1, forward strand.
GGAGTACACCGCGGGCGTGCGCGCGACGGTGCCGATCGTCGACACGGCCACGCACCTGGCCCACCTGCGCGACCGGCTGGCCGCGGCGGGCGGCGAGATCGAGCGGCGCGCCGCGGGCTCGCTCGCCGAGGCCGGGCGGTCGGCCCCGTACGTCGTCAACTGCACCGGCCTCGGCGCGCGCGAGCTGGTGCCGGACGAGAGCGTGCGCCCGGTGCAGGGGCAGCTCGTCGTCGTGGCGAACCCGGGCGTGACGGAGTGGGTGGTCTCGGCGTACAAGGACGCGACCGCGACGCTGTACGCGCTGCCGCAGCCGTACGGGCTGGTGCTCGGCGGCACGGCCGTCGAGGACGCCTGGGGCACCGACCCGGACCCGGCGGCGGCCGCGGGCATCGTGGCGCGCTGCGCCCGCATCGTCCCCGAGGTCGCCGACGCCGAGGTCCTCGCCCACCGCGTCGGGCTGCGCCCGGCCCGGCCGGCGGTGCGGCTGGAGGCGGAGCTGCTGCCGGGCGGGGCGCGGTGCGTGCACAACTACGGGCACGGGGGCGCCGGGGTGACGGTGGCGTGGGGCTGCGCCGAGGAGGCCGCGGAGCTGCTGGAGGCGGCGTAGCGCGGGTCAGAAGCCCCGCGGCCCCGGAATCCTGCTTCGCCTGGGCTTTCCCTCACGCCCGCCCCAGGGTAGGCGTCCCCACCGACAACTCACGCCTCCGTCCCCGTCCCAGCCACCGCCACCGCCGTCGCACGCGGCCCGAACGGCCGCCCGCGTCCCGCTCAGCGGCAGCGTTCGACCGGGCGGCCGTCCGTCAGCTCGTACCCCGCGCGCTGGTCCAGCAGCAGCGGCACCAGCGCGCGCAGCGGCTGCCGCAGCCGCACCAGCGCGCCGCCGCCCGGCCGTTCGCGGGCCTCGACACCGTGCAGGGCGAGTTCGTCGCGGACCGCCTCGTACTGCCCGGCGTCGAGCGCGTAGCCGCACGGCGGGTCGGCGATGACCTCGCCCGGCTCGGGCGGCTCGTTGTCGGCGCCGCCGAGGAAGACGGGCCCGGTGTCGGCGAGGCCGTGCCGGCGGGCCGCGGCGGTGGCGGTGGCCAGCCGCCCGCGGTGGTCGGCGGCGTAGTCGAACGTGGCGTCCAGCGCCGTGAGCTGGGAGGTGACGCGACGGCGGCGGCCTGCGGCGGGGTCGTCGCGCTCGTCGTCGGTCAGCGCGCCGACGCGCGACTCGACCAGCAGCCCGGCCGCGTGCTTGAGGCCCGCGGTGTTGCGCAGGATGCGCTCCTGGCCGTCGCCGGCGATCTGGCGGCCGCGTGCGCCGGTCCGCGGGTCGGTCCAGAAGCCGTAGACGCCGCTCGTGTGGCCGGCGTCCTCGACGGCCCCGCGGACGTGGTCCCGGGCCAGGTGGCGGGCCTCGCGGTGGACGCCGTGGCGGGTGTTGAGGTTGCGCGGCCAGAGGGTGAGCACGTCCTTGGCGTAGTACGGCGCGGTGGAGTCGAACTCGTGCAGGTCGTGGATGACGTCCGGGCGGTGGTCGCGGATGACGGCGGCGATCGCGCGGCCCTCGGCGGTCTCCAGGGCGAGGTGGTCGCGGTTGACGTCGGTGCCGTCGCCGTTGCCGCGGGTGCCGGCGGCGAGGCCGTCGGGGTTGGCGGTGGGGATGACGAGGACGGCGGTGCCGGCCAGGAAGCGGCGGGTCGCGGCGTCCTTGGCGTACGCCAGGTCGCGCAGCCGGGTCAGACACGCCTCGCGGCCCGCGGGCTCGTCGCCGTGCTGGGCGCAGACGAGCAGGACCACGCTGCCGCGCGCGGCGCGGGCGGGCGTGGGCGGGCCGGGGGCCCCGATGCGTACGAGGTCGAGGGGGCGGCCCTGCTCGGTGGTGCCGATCCGGTCGACGGCGACGCGCGGGCTCTCCTCGTCCACGGTGGCCAGGAACTCCGCCTCCTCCCGCGGGCTCGTCCAGCGCGTGCCGCCGCTCCGCTCGAAGCCGGTACGCGGCGGGTTGACGGCCTCCGCCGGCGGCCCGGCGAACGGCGCCAGCACGACGGCCACGGCGCAGGCCACGAGGGTCGCCGTGCGGAGCACCGCGACGCGGCGGGCGGCGCGCGGGGGGCGCGGCGCGCGCGGAGCGCGAACGAGCATGTGGCGGTCTCCCGGAGGCGGAGCGCGAAGAGGGTGGCCAGAAGATAGCGGAGCGTCACGCGCCGCAGAACCCTTCGCGCGGGAAGTCGCCGCAACCGGCGACGCCCGCCGGCACCGCGCACTTTCACAGGACCGGTGAGACAGCAATATTGTTGGACCATGACCCAGCAGACGGAGGCGGCGGCCGGGCTGACCGTGGACGAGCTGGCCGCGCGCGCGGGCGTCACCGTGCGCACGGTCCGCTTCTACTCCACCCGGGGGCTGCTGCCCCCGCCCGTCATCGGCCCGCGGCGCGTCGGGCGCTACGGCCCGGAGCACCTGTCCCGGCTGGCGCTGATCGAGGAGCTCCAGCACCAGGGCCTGACGCTGGCGGCGATCGAGCGGTACGTGCAGCAGCTCCCGTCCGGTCTGAGCGCCGAGGACCACGCGCTGCACCGCGCGCTGGTGGCCACCTGGGTGCCGGACGCGGCGGCGGAGGTGAGCCGGGCGGAGCTGGAGCGGCGCGCGGGGCGGTCGCTGACCGACGACGACGTGGCGCGGCTGGCCGCGATGGGGGTGCTGGAGCGTACGCCGGGGGGCGGCGGTGCGTACGGCGCCCGGACCGGCGACGGGAGCGCCGCCGGGGACCGGGGCGACGGCGACGCCTTCCGGGTCGACCCGGCCGTCCTCCACCTCGGGGTGCGGCTCCTCGACGTGCCCATCCGGCTGGACACCATCCTCGCCGCCCGCGACGTGGTGCAGGAGCACTCCCGCGCGGTGGCCCGGGAGCTGACCCGGCTCTTCCGCGACGAGGTGTGGGAGCCGTTCGGCGAGGCGGGTCCCGACCCGGAGCAGGTGGAGACCATGAAGTCGCTGTCGGCGCACATGCAGCCGATGGTGGTGCAGGCGCTCGTGACGGCCTTCCAGCGGTCGATGAAGGCGGAGTTGCGGGAGTCCTTCCCCGCGGAGTGACCCCCGTCCCCGGCCCGGGGTCCGGCGGGGACGGGGGCCTGGGGCTCAGGCGTCGTCGGTGAAGCGCCCGCCCTTCTCCGCCTTCGCCAGCAGCAGCGCCGGCGGCTCGAAGCGCTCGCCGTACGCCGCCGCCAGCTCCCGGGCCCGCGCCACGAAGCCGGGCAGCCCGCCCTCGTAGCCGTTGATGTACTGGAGCACGCCGCCGGTCCAGGCCGGGAAGCCGATGCCGAGGATCGAGCCGATGTTCGCGTCCGCGACCGACGTCAGCACGCCCTCCTCGACCAGCCGCACGGTGTCCAGCGCCTCCGCGAACAGCATCCGCTCCTGGAGCTCGCGCAGCGCCGGGGGCTCCTGGTCCGGCTCGGTGAAGTGCTCCCGGAGCCCCGGCCACAGCCGGGTCCGCTTGCCGTCCTCGTAGTCGTAGAAGCCCGCTCCCCCGGAGCGCCCGGTGCGGCCGAACTCGTCGACCATGCGGTCGATGACGGCCTCCGCCGGGTGCACGGGGTAGCTGCCGCCGGCGGCCTCGACCGCCGCGCGGGTCTCGTTGCGGATCTTCCGCGGCAGGGTGAGCGTCAGCTCGTCGAGCAGGGACAGCACCTTGGCCGGGTATCCGGCCTGCGCGGCGGCCTGCTCGACGGTCGCGGGCTCGACGCCCTCGCCGACCATGGCGACGCCCTCGTTGATGAAGTGCCCGATCACGCGGGAGGTGAAGAAGCCGCGCGAGTCGTTCACGACGATCGGGGTCTTGGAGATCTGCCGTACGAGGTCGAAGGCGCGGGCCAGCGCCTCGTCCCCGGTCCGCTCGCCCCGGACGATCTCGACCAGCGGCATCTTGTCGACGGGCGAGAAGAAGTGCAGCCCGACGAAGTCCGCGGGGCGGGCGACGCCCTCGGCGAGCAGCGTGATGGGCAGGGTGGAGGTGTTGGAGCACAGGAGCGCGTCGGGGGCGACGACGTCCTGGATCTCCTGGAACACCTTGTGCTTGAGCGCCGGGTCCTCGAAGACGGCCTCGATGACGGCGTCGCAGCCGGCCAGCTCGGCGGGGTCGGCGACCGGGGTGATGCGGCCGAGCAGCGCGTCCCGCTTCTCCTGCGTCGTACGGCCCTGGGCGAGCTGCTTGTCGAGCAGCCCGGCGGAGTACGCCTTGCCCTTCTCGGCCGCCTCGACCGAGACGTCCTTCAGCACCACCTTGATGCCGGCGCGGGCGCAGGCGTACGCGATGCCGGCGCCCATCATCCCGGCGCCCAGCACGGCGACCTTCGACACCCGCCGCTCGGCGGTCCCGTCCGGGCGGGAGCGGCCGGCGTTGACGGCCTGGAGGTCGAAGAAGAACGCCTGGATCATGTTCTTCGCGGTCTGCCCGACGGCCAGGTCGACGAAGTAGCGGGCCTCGATGACCTGGGCGGTCTCGAAGTCCACCTGGGAGCCCTCGACGGCCGCCGCCATGATGTTGCGCGGGGCGGGGAACGGGGCGCCGTTCAGCTGCTTCTTCAGGGTGGCGGGGAACGCGGGGAGGTTGGCGGCGAACTTCGGGTGCGCGGGCGTGCCGCCGGGGATCCGGTAGCCGGGCTCGTCCCAGGGCTGCCGGGACTCCGGGTGGGCGTCGACGAACGCGCGGGCGGCGGCGCGCAGCTCCTCCTCGGTCCCGACGACCTCGTGCACGAGCCCGTTCTCCAGCGCCCGCCGCGGCCGGTACCGGGTGCCCTGCAACAGCACCTTCAGCAGCGCGTCGGTGACGCCCAGCAGCCGTACGGTGCGGGTGACGCCGCCGCCCGCGGGCAGCAGGCCGAGGGTGACCTCGGGCAGCCCGATCTTCGAGCCGGGCGCGTCGAGGGCCACGCGGTGGTGGCAGGCGAGCGCGATCTCGTAGCCGCCGCCGAGGGCCGCGCCGTTGATCGCCGCGACGACGGGCACGCCGAGCGTCTCGATGCGGCGCAGCGCGTGCTTGACGGCCATCCCCGTCTCGAACGCCTCACGGGCGTGCTCACGGTCGATGCGGATGAGGTCGTTGAGGTCGCCGCCCGCGAAGAAGGTCTTCTTGGCGGAGGTGAAGACGACGCCGCGCACGCCGTCCCGTTCGGCCTCCAGCCGGTCGGCGACGGCGGTGAGCGACTGGATGAAGTCCGCGTTCATGGTGTTGGCGGACTGGCGGGGGTCGTCCAGGACGAGGGTGACGAGGCCGGTGTCGTCCTGCTCCCAGCGGATCGTGTCGGTGTGGCTCATGGTGGTGGGGTGATCTCCGTGTGGCGGGGGCGGGACGGGTCAGAGGCGCTCGACGACGGTGGCGATGCCCATGCCGCCGCCGACGCAGAGGGTGGCGAGGCCGTAGCGCAGGTCACGGCGCTCCAGCTCGTCGACGAGGGTGCCGAGGATCATCGCACCGGTGGCGCCGAGCGGGTGGCCCATGGCGATGGCGCCGCCGTTGACGTTGACCTTGTCCAGGCCGATGCCCATGTCGTCGGCGAAGCGCAGCACGACGGCGGCGAACGCCTCGTTGATCTCGATCAGGTCGATGTCGTCGATGCCGAGGCCGGCCTTGGCGAGCGCCTTGCGGGTCGCGGGCGCGGGCCCGGTGAGCATGATGGTGGGCTCGGAGCCGGTGACGGCGGCGGAGACGATACGGGCCCGGGGGGTGAGCCCGTACCGCCGGCCGACCTCGGCGGAGCCGACGGCGACGAGCGCGGCGCCGTCGACGATGCCGGAGGAGTTGCCGGCGTGGTGGACGTGGTCGATCTTCTCCACCCAGTGATACTTCTGCAGCGCCACGGCGTCGAAGCCGCCCAGCTCGCCGATGTCCGCGAACGCCGGCTTCAGCTTCGCCAGGCTGTCGGCCGTCGTGCCCGGCCGGACGTGCTCGTCCCGGTCCAGGACGGTCAGCCCGGCGGGGTCCGTGACCGGCACCACGGACCGCTCGAAGCGGCCCTCCTTCCACGCCTGGACGGCCCGCTCCTGCGACATCGCGGCGAACTCGTCCACGTCCCGGCGGCCGTACTCCCCGAGGGTGGCGATCAGGTCGGCGCCGATGCCCTGCGGGACGAAGCCGACCTCCGCGTTGGTCATCGGGTCGTTGAACCAGGCGCCGCCGTCCGAGCCGATCGGCACCCGCGACATCGACTCGACGCCGCCGGCGAGGATCAGGTCCTCCCAGCCGGAGCGGACCTTCGCCGCGGCGATGTTGACGGCTTCGAGGCCGGAGGCGCAGAAGCGGTTCTCCTGTACGCCGGCGACGCTGTCGGGCAGCCCGGCGGCGATGGCCGCGACCTTGGCGATGTCGGAGCCCTGGTCGCCGTGCGGGCTGACGACGCCGAGCACGACGTCGTCGATCGCGGCCGGGTCGAGGCCGGGGAAGCGGCGGCGCAGCTCGTGGACGAGGCCGACGACGAGGTCGATCGGCTTGGTCCCGTGCAGGGCGCCGTTCGCCTTCCCGCGGCCGCGCGGGGTGCGGATCGCGTCGTAGACGTACGCGTCGGTGACGGACGGCCTGGCGGTTGTGGTCACGGTGGGTCAGCCTCTCAGGAGAGCAGGGAGCGGCCGATGATCTCTTTCATGATCTCGGTGGTGCCGCCGTAGATGGTCTGGACGCGCCCGTCGGTGAAGGCGCGGGCCACGGGGTACTCGTTCATGTAGCCGTACCCGCCGTGCAGCTGGAGACAACGGTCGGCGGTGCGCTTCTGCAGCTCCGTCGCCCACCACTTGGCCATCGAGGCGTGCACGGCGTCGAGCTGCCCGGCGGCGTGGTCCTCGATGCAGCGGTCGACGAACGCGCGGGTCACGGCGCACTCGGTGGCCATCTCGGCGATCTCGAAGCGGATGTGCTGGAAGCGGGCTATCGCCCGGCCGAACGCCTCCCGCTCCTTCACGTACGCCGTGGTGGCCTCGACCAGGTGCTCGGCGGCGGCGGCCGCGGCGACGGCGATGACCATCCGCTCCTGCGGCAGGTTGGCCATGAGGTGACCGAACGCCCCGTCGCGTTCGCCGAGGAGGTTCTCCTTCGGCACCCGGACGTCGGTGAAGAACAGCTCGGCGGTGTCCTGGGCCTTCTGGCCGATCTTGTCGAGGTTGCGGCCGCGCTCGAAGCCCGCCGCGCCGCGCTCGACGACCAGCAGGCTCAGCCCGCGGGCACCGCCCTCGGGGGTGGTCCTGGCCACCACGACGACCAGGTCGGCGAGGATGCCGTTGGAGATGAACGTCTTGGCGCCGTTGAGCAGCCAGTGGTCGCCGCGGTCCTCGGCGGTGGTGCGGATGCCCTGGAGGTCGGAGCCGGCGCCGGGCTCGGTCATGGCGATGGCGGTGACCAGCTCGCCGGAGCAGAAGCCGGGCAGCCAGCGCCGCTTCTGCTCGTCGGTGGCCAGGGAGGTCAGGTACGGGCCGACGACGTCGTTGTGCAGCCCGACGGCCAGGCCGGCGACGCCGGCGCGGGCGAACTCCTCGGCGAGCACGGCCGCGAAGCGGTAGTCGCCGTGGCCCCCGCCGCCGTACTCCTCGGGGACGGCGAGGCCGAGCAGCCCCTGGCGGCCGGCGGCGAGCCAGGCGTCGCGCGAGACGACGCCGTCGGCCTCCCACTTCTCGTAGTGCGGGGTGACCTCCTTGGCCAGGAAGGTCCGCACGGTCTCGCGGAAGGCCCCGTGGTCGGGCCCGTACAGCCGGCGCTTCAACGCTCCTCCTGGGTGGGTGCGGCGGGCAGGTCGGTCAGGTGCCAGTCGCGGGCGACCTCCGCGGCGTCGGCGCCCGGGCGCGGGGGCGGGCGGCGTACGGCGCCGGGGGTGGCGGAGAACCGGGGCGCGGGGGCGGGCTGGACGGTGCCGTGGTGCTCGGCGAGGGTGCCGCGGGCGGCGAGGTGCGGGTGGTCCGGGGCCTCGCGCAGGGACAGCACGGGGGCGACGCAGGCGTCGGACCCGGCGAAGACCTCGGTCCACTCCGCGCGCGTACGCGTCCGGAAGCGGGCGGCCAGCAGCGCGCGCAGCTCGTCCCAGGCGGCGGGGTCGCTCCGGTCGGGGAGGGCGCCGGTCCCGGTTCCGGTCCCGGTCCCGGCCTCGGTCCCGGTCCCGGCGCCGGAGAGGCCGAGGAGCCGGACGAACTCCTCGTAGAACGCGGGCTCCAGCGCGCCGACGGCCATGTACTGCCCGTCGGCGGTCTCGTAGACGCCGTAGAACGGCGCGCCGCCGTCGAGGAGGTTGGCGCCGCGGCGGTCCTGCCAGGCGCCGGCGGCGAGCATGGCGTGGATCATCGAGGTGAGGTGGGCGGTGCCGTCCACGATGGCGGCGTCGACGACCTGGCCCTCCCCGGTGCTGCGGGCGTGCTGCAGTGCGGACAGCACCCCGACGACGAGGTACAGGGAGCCGCCGGCGTAGTCGCCGAGGAGGTTGGCGGGGACCGCGGGCGGGCCGCCGGCCGGGCCGATCATGCCGAGCGCGCCGGTCACGGCGACGTAGCCGATGTCGTGGCCGGCGGTCCGGGCGAGCGGGCCGTCCTGGCCCCAGCCGGTCATCCGGCCGTACACCAGCCGCGGGTTGCGGGCGAGGCACTGCTCCGGACCGACCCCGAGGCGCTCGGCGACGCCGGGGCGGTAGCCCTCGACGAGAATGTCGGCGCGCCCGGCGAGGTCGAGCGCGGCGGCGGCGCCCGCCGCGGACTTGAGGTCGAGGACGACGGAGCGCTTGTTGCGGTTGGTGAGGTCGCGGGCGGGATCGACGCCGAGCCCGGGGCCGCCGGGCCGGTCGACGCGCACGACGTCGGCGCCGAGGTCGGCGAGGAGCATGGCGGCGAACGGCCCGGGCCCGATGCCGGCCAGCTCGACCACGCGCACCCCGTGCAGCGGGCCGTGCCCCGTGCTCCCCATCAAGCCCCCAGCAGTGTGTGACACCAACTGTGTAACACCAGAGATGATAAGAACACGTTTCAGTGGGCACAACCCGCGGGGACGCGCGGGCGGAATCCGCCTCCGTCGCGTCGACGGGACGGCGCCGATGGACCACCCTGGGAGCCATGGCAGACGAGTCCCGGCCGTACGACCTCATCCTGTTCGGCGCCACGGGCTTCACCGGCGGCCTCACCGCCGAGTACCTGGCCCGGCACGCGCCGCCCGGGTGCCGCTGGGCGCTGGCCGGGCGGGACACCGGCAAGCTGGCGGACGTACGCGACCGGGTGGCCGCGGTCCGGCCGGAGTGGGGCGACCTGCCGCTGCTCGCCGCCGACGCGGCGGATCCGGCGTCGCTGCGCCGGCTGGCCGAGCGGACCCGGGTGGTGGCCACGACGGTGGGGCCCTTCCTGCGCCACGGCGAGCCGCTCGCCGCCGCGTGCGCCGCGGCCGGGACGGACTACGCGGACCTGACCGGCGAACCGGAGTTCGTCGACCGGGTGTACCTGCGCCACCACGAGCGGGCCCGGGAGACCGGGGCCCGGCTCGTGCACGCCTGCGGGTTCGAGTGCGTGCCGTTCGACCTGGGGGTGCGGTTCACCGTCGGGCAGCTGCCGGAGGACGTGCCGCTGCGGGTCGACGGCTTCCTGCGCGCCGCGGGCCGGATCTCCGGCGGCACGCTGGCGTCCGTCCTCGGGGCCGTCTCCCGCCCACTGCCGGCGGCGCGCGCGGCGCGGGCCCGCCGGCTGGCGGAGCCGCCGGCGCGCGGGCGCCGGGTGCGCGCGCCCCTGGGCGCGCCGACGCGCAGCGGCGCGCTGCGGAGCTGGGGGCTGCCGGTGCCGACGCTGGAGTCCCGGGTGGTGGCGCGCTCGGCCGCCGCCCTCCCCCGGTACGGGCCGGACTTCCGCTACCGCCACTACGCCGCCGTCAAGCGGCTGCCCGTCGCCGCGGGGCTGGTGCTGGGCGCGGGGGCGTTCGGCGCGGCGGCGCAGCTGCCGCCGCTGCGGAGGCTCATGGCCTCCCGGCTGGCGCCGGGCACCGGGCCGGGCGAGGAGCGCCGGGCGCGCAGCTGGTTCTCGGCCCGCTTCGTGGGCACGGGAGGCGACCGGCGGGTGCTGACGGAGGTCAGCGGCGGCGACCCGGCGTACGACGAGACGGCGAAGATCCTGGCGGAGGCGGCGATGTGCCTGGCGTACGACCCGCTGCCGGAGACGTCCGGACAGGTCACGACGGCGCAGGCGATGGGCGGGGCGCTGACGGAGCGGCTGGTGGCGGCGGGGATGGGCTTCCGGGTACGGAGCGTGTCGGCGTAGCGGGAGACCGGGGGCGCCTTCGACCGAGCGTCCTCGACCGGCGCGGCCGGGTGCGGGGACCGTACCCGAGGCGGCCTCCCCCGGGCGGGCGCGCGGGGCACCGGCGCGCGTACGGTCCGGGCCGGGCCGCACGACCGGCCCCTGCGCCGGAGGGGAGCGGCACCGTGGGCGCGCCGCCGCCCGGCGCGTACGGGCCCGCCGGGCCCGGTCCGTACCCGCTACTCGTCCGCCACCTCCACCGCCAGGGCCGCGTCCCGCACCTCCCGCCGCGGATGCGTCCGCAGCGACCGCAGCGTGCCGCGCCACGGCTCCGGCCAGCCGGCCCGCTCGCCGGTGACCTCCGTCAGGGCGACGGCGAACAGGCCCTCCGCGTGTCCGCCCCCGGCCGCCAGCGCGCGGGCCGTCTCCGCCCAGGCGTCCGGCGCGCCCGCCCGCGCGGCCCCCTCCAGCGCGCCGTGGAGCGCGGTCGCCGTGGTCCCCGCCAGCATCGGCCGGTCCTCGTGCAGCGCCGCGAGGCTCCGCAGCGCCGCCGTCAGCTCCGCGGCCCCGGCCCGCAGGTCGACCGCCGCCGACCGCAGCACCGCCGCCTCGGGTACGAAGTCGTCGTCCGCCGCGAGCACGTCCGCGACCGCGTGCAGCACCGGCCGCAGCCGGCTGCGCCGCCCCGGCGACCAGCCGGTCAGCCACCGTACGAGGGAGACGATCCGCCGGCGTGCGGGCAGGTCGCGGTCCCGCTCCGCGTCGGGCTGGCCGGGGGCGCGGAGGCGGAGTTCCCGCGCGGCGCGGACGACGGGCTCCTGGACCGGGTCGTCGGCGGGGGCGTCGGCGGCCAGGGTGACGAGGGCGTGGGCGGCGGCCTTCCAGGTGCCGCGGCCGTCGAGGTCGGTGACCGCCCGGCACAGCACGTCCGCGGCCCCCGGGGACCAGGGCGCCCAGGCGGCGAGGCTCGGGTACACGGCCCGGGCGACGTGCGGGTCGTCGGTGCGGCCCGCGGCCTCCACCAGCCCGGCGTACCGCGGCCGGTGCTCCTCGCGCAGGTCGCGCGGCTGCGGCGAGAGCAGCGCCAGCCGGACGTCCGGGTCGTCGGCCGCGGCCGCCTGGAGCATCCGCCAGACCTCCGGCCGGCCGAGGAGCCCGGCGGCGAACGCCACGCACGCCGCGCGTACGTCGCGGTGCTGGTCCGGCAGTTCGTACGCGCCGACCACCAGCTCCGCCGCCCGCGCGGCCGGCAGCCGGGTGGCGGCGAGGCGGACGGCCTCCTTGCGGCTGGTGACCTTCGCGCCGGCCGCCGGCCCCTCGGGGCCGGGCAGCAGCAGCGGGCGCAGGGCCGCCTCGACGCGGGAGGGCGGCGTGTGCCGGGTGGCGCGGGTGGCGGCGTACACGGCGACGCGCGCGCGGTCGCCGCCCGCGTGGGCGAGCAGCAGCGGCAGCGCCTCCTCGGGCCGGTCGGTCCACACCAGGGCGACGAGCGCGGCCTCGGCGAGGGCGACGTCCGCGGAGCCGGTGTGCCGGAAGGCGGCGTCGAAGCCGTGGCCGGGGATCCGGGCGGCTGCGGCGAGGGCGCGGACGCGGGCGTGCCGCGGCAGCCCGGCGTCGCCCGCGGCGCGGGCCAGCAGCCGGGCGGCGGCGGCCTGCTGGGCGGGGGTCCAGCGCTCGGGCGTGACCACCGGCGGGGTCCAGGCGGTGTCGCGGAGCAGGAACCGGCCGTACGGCGGGGTGTCCCCGAGCACGGTGTCCAGCAGGTCCGTGCGGGTGCGGGCGAGCACCTCGTACACCGCGGGGAGCACCGCCGCGGACGGCTCCAGCGCCAGCAGCCGGCCGACGCGCTCGCCGCGGCCCGCGCGCGGCTCCAGCCACAGCGCCACGGCGGTGCGCGCGGTCGCGTCGTTGCCGAACTGGACCGCCTGCCACAGGTACTCCTGGAGCGCGGGCATCCCCCAGGCGCGCCGCCCCAGCGCCCGGGTGAGCGCGAACGTCAGCCCGTGGTCGACCTTGTCCGCGCCCGCCTCCAGCCAGGGTTCGAGGGCGGCGAAGACCGCGTGCTCCTGGCCGCGGCGCAGCGAGGTGTCCAGCCGGCCGAGGTCGGCGCCGCCGGTGTGCCCGGTGAGCCGGGTGATCGTGCGCAGCGAGAAGCTCACCAGCTCGCGCCGGCCGCCCGCGGCGTGTTCGCGGAGCAGCGCGACGGCCAGCGTGCGCAGCGCCCCGCGGGTGGCCGGGGATGAGTCGCGGGCGTCGATCGCGTCGGCGGCTATGCGGTGGAGGTGGTCGGCGGCGTCGTCGTTGAAGAGCGCGGGGTGGGTCTCGGCGAGCTGCCGCAGGGCGGTGGCGCGTACCGGGTCCTGGTCGTTGCCCATCCGCTCGGCGAGCAGCCGGACGGCGCTGGTGACGTCCTCGGGGTGGCCGGAGCGGGCGGCGTTGGCGACGAGCTGGAGGTACGCGCCCGCGCGTTCGTCCGGGTCGGGGCGGCGCAGCGCGGCGAGCAGCTCGCCGCGGGCCTCGGCCACCGGCAGGCAGGCCACGGCGCGCAGGACGGCCGCGCGGGGCGCGCCGCGCTCGCGGAGCCGGGCCGCCGTCCGGCGCGCCTCCGCCGTGCGGCGGTCCCGGGGCAGCGCGTCGAGCAGGGCGGGCGGGAAGTCGTCGCGGGCGGTGTCGCGTTCGGCCATGGCGGCGTCGAAGAGCGCCTCGCGGCGGGACGGTGCGGTGCGGCGCAGCAGGTCGGTGAGCGCGGTGGTGTTCTCCTGCCACAGCCGGGCAAGTTCGGGCAGCTCCGGCGGGGCGGCGTCGACGAGCCGCCGCAGCACGGTGCGCGGGAGCCGGCCCGAGGCGGTGGCCCGGCGGCGTTCCGGGGCGAGCAGCAGCCGCAGGGTGCGGCCGGGGTCGGCGGCCACGAGGCGGTTCAGCCGGTCGTGCACGGGCGGCTGGAGCCCGCCGTCGCAGTACCGCTCCAGCAGGTCCAGCACGCGGTCCGGGGCGCGGTCGGCGAGCGGCGCGACGACGTCGGCGTGCCGGAGCCACCACGCCGCCCGGCCGCCGGGCTTGAGCGGCTCCAGCTGCCGCTCCGCCTCGTCGAGTACGGGCCCGGGGTGCCGGCCGGCGAGGCCGGCGGGGGCGCGGAGCGCGGGCCAGAGCGCCGGCAGCAGGCGGCGTACGGTCTCCTCCGTGCAGGCGGGCAGCAGCCGCGCGGCCTCGGCGTCGCCCCACCGCTCGCCGACGGGACCGACCAGCGCCTCGGCGACCGCGGTGCGCCGGCCGCGGACCACGGCGCGGACGAGCTGCCCGCGGACGGCGGCGGGCGCGTCGTCGAAGGCGGCGACGACCGCGTCGTCGGGCACCAGCCCGCGCCGTACGGCCTTCGCGCCCTGGGCGCGCACCGCGGGGTCGGGGGCGGCCAGCCGGGCGGCGAGGTATCCGCCGTCGCACCCGACGAGCGCCGCGAAGGCCGCGAGCCGGCGGCCGTGGGCGCCGTGCCCGGCCAGCCCGTCGAGGAGCGCGGGCAGGTCGCCGCGCCCGGTGGCCGCGCGGGCGGCCGCGGCCAGCTCGCGCAGGCGCTGCGGGTACGGGAGCGGGTCGAGGGCGCGGATGAGGTCGTCGGCGTGAGGCTGCATGGGACGGCATTGTTCCGTGCCCGTCCGGCGGCCGGACGGGGAACACCCGCTACGGGCGCCCGGCGGCCGTCACTCCACCGGATCCAGCTGTACGCGCACGAACCGCGGGCGGTACAGGGCGACGTTGCGGTGGACGTGGGCCGAGACGGTGTCCGCGGAGGCGTCCAGCCAGTTCACGTCGTAGCCGACCAGCAGCCCGTCGCCGCCGCCGGCGCCGGGGTGCGCCTGCGGGTTGTACGCCGCGGCGCCGGCGCCGCCGCCCGCGTCGTCCGGCAGCGGCGCGGTGAACGCCTCGTCCGGCCCGTGCCACGGCCCCTCGGGGCGGCACGCCCAGTACGAGACGACGTTCGTCAGCCCGCTGCCGCGCGGCCCGCCCGCGTCCATGGTGAAGAGCACCCAGGTGCCGTCCCGGCGCACCACGCTGAACGCGCTGCCGACGCCCCTGCGGCCGCCGTCGCCCAGCACCGGCTCCGAGCGGGCCGCGTCCCGCACCCAGCGTCCGCCGTCCCAGTACCGCCACGCCGACCGGTCCGCGAGCCGCCCGGCGGGCACGCGCGCGAGGTGCGCGCGGGAGCTGCGCTCGGCCTGCTCGGGGGTGCGGCCGTCGGTGCCGCCCCAGACGTACGTCCAGTCGCCCCGCCGGACCGCCGCCGTGCCGTAGACGAGGCGGTCGGCGGGGTCGGCCACCCGGGACTGGTCGTTGACCTGGGTGATGCCCTCCAGACGCAGGTCGGGCAGCGACAGCGTGGCGACCTCGGTGGCCAGCGGCACCCCGTAGATCCACGGCTGTCCCGCCTCCTGCCGGTGCCACAGCAGCACCCGCAGCACCTGCTCGGACGAGCCGGGCGCGCGCGGCTCCACCACGGCGTGCACCGGCCAGCGCCACTGCCGCACCGGGGCGCCGGGCTCGGGGAAGAGCGAGGCGGGCGCGCCGGGGGTGCCGCCGAGAAGGGTGCGTTCGAGGCGGCCGTCCGGGGACATGACGAGGGCGGCGTTGCGGGTCCAGGCGGGGGTGCCGAGCGAGGTGTCGCGCCAGGCGTGCGGCTGGCCCTGCCGGTTGGGCGGCTGCCGCACCTGGCCGAGGTAGGGGTCGGAGGCCAGCCACAGCGTGCGGCCGTCGGGCAGCCGGACCGAGTGGTTGCCGTCGCCGCCGGTCCAGTCGTCGGTGCGGGCGCCGTCGTCGCCGTAGCGCTCGAACTCGCCGGTCGTCGCGGCGTCCGCGGTCCAGCCGGAGACCGCGAGGCCGGTGCAGGCGCCGCCGCCGCGGTCGTCGTCGGTGAGCACGACGACGAGGCCCACGACGAGCAGCAGGGCCAGCGCCATCCCGGCGCCGGCGGTCTGGCGTCGATCCATCGGGGCACGGTAACGGGCGGGGCCGGTGATCCGTAAGCCGCCCGGTGGGACGGCGCCCGCCGCCCGTAGGCTGGCGGCGTGGCGAAGCGAGACCTGGCGGTGTTCGACCTGGACGGCACCCTCACCGACACCCGGCACCGGCTGCACCACGTCCGGTCCGCCCCCAAGGACTGGGACGCCTTCTTCCGCGCGGCCCCCCGCGACCCGCCGCTGCCCGAGGGCGTGGCGCTGGCCCTGCGGTGGGCCGAGACCTGCGAGGTCTGCTACGTGACGGGCCGCCCGGAGCGCACCCGCCGGGACACCGTGGCCTGGCTCGCCGCGCACGGCCTGCCCGAGGGCCCGCTGTGGATGCGGCGCGCCGGCGACCGGCGGCCGGCCCGGGTGGCGAAGCCGGAGCTGCTGCGCCGGGTGGCCCGCGGGCGCACGGTGGCGGTGGTCGTGGACGACGACGAGCCGGTCTGCGCGGCGTACGAGAAGGCGGGCTTCACGGTCGTACGGGCCGACTGGATGCCGCCCGCGGAGACGCTGCGCACGGCGCAGGAGGACGAAGGCCGAACGTAGCGCGGCGGGCGGGGTTTCCGGGGGCCGCCCCCGGGCCGCGCGGCCCGCGCCGGGCTCCCGGACCGCTCCGCGCGGCGCGGGCACCCGAATCCCGGCGGGATCGCGGCCCGCCCCTTCCCCCGCGCGGCCGGGCCACTACGCTCGGCGCACATGACCTCCCGCGACGACACGGACCTCGACGACACCGGCCTCGACGAAGACACCGGGAAGACCGGGATAGCCGGGCCGGCCGCGGCCGGCCCGCCCGGCGCCGACGCGGGCGGCCCCCACACGCCCGGCGCCGGCGACCCGGGCGACCCGCTCGCACCCGACGGCGACGAACCGCCGCCGCCCCGCCTGACTCCGCGGCAGGCACGCCGCGTCCGGGCGCTGACCTCCGCCGGCGTGATGGTGGCGGTGGGCGTGGCCATGGTGGTGCAGTTCCGCAGCGAGCCGTCGCTGCTGACGTTCGCGCTCTACGGCGGCGCGCTGATCCTCTCCGGCACCGCGATCATGCTCAGCCGCGCGGGCCGCACCCGGGTCGCGATGGCGGTGCTGGCGGCCGGCTTCGCGTTCGTGGTCGCCGACCGGCTGCTGCGCTGACGGCCGCGGCGGTAGCGGGCGGCCGGGGCGGGTAGGTCACCGGCAGTCCGGTTCAGTGGGGGGGTTCGTTGAACAAGAAGCACGCGACCGCCGCGGCGGCGCTCCTGGTGCCCGCGGTCGCCGTCACCGCGGTGCTGCTCGCCCGGTCGCACGGCGGCACGGACGAGCAGGCGCGGCAGCGCCCCCCGGCGCGCTCCTCCCCCGCCTCCCCCGCCCCGTCCGGCAGCCCCCCGGCCACGCCCGCGGACGAGCCGCCGGCGCCCGAGGGGCCGGTGCTGGGCGTGAAGGTGGACAACGCGGCGGCCGCGCGGCCGCACACGGGCCTGGAACACGCCGACGTCGTGCACGTGGAGCGCGTCGAGGCCGGCATCAGCCGCTTCCTCGCCGTCTACGCCTCCGGGCTCCCCGACGTCGTCGGGCCGGTGCGCAGCGCCCGCGAGACGGACCTGGAGCTGCTGGCGCAGTACGACGATCCGGTGCTCGCGTACTCCGGCGCGCAGGGCAGGCTCAAACCGCACATCAACCGCGCCCCGCTGCGCCCGGTGCCGCCCGAGCAGCTGCCCGGCGCGTACTTCCGCGGCACCGACCGGCCCATGCCGCACAACCTCTACCTGCGGCCCGACCGCGTCACCGACGCCGCCCCCGAACTCGCCGGGATGGACGCGCCGTCGCTCTACGAGGACGGCGCGGCCCCGGCCGGCGGCCGGAAGACCGGCGCGCGCACGGTCCGGATGCCCGGCGCGAGCTTCACCTTCGACTGGTCGTCCGCGCGGCGCGGCTGGGAGGTCTCCATGGACGGCGCGCCGGCCACCAGCGGCGGCGAACGGCTCGCGCCGCCGACGGTGGTGCTGCAGGAGACGACGATCCGCAAGGGCGCGTTCGGCGACCGGTGGGGCAACAACTCGCCGTTCACCGAGACCGTCGGCACCGGCGACGCCACGGTGCTGCGCGACGGCCGGGCGTACGCGGCGGAGTGGGACCGGCCGACGGCGGCGGACCGCACGGTGTTCACGACGCCGGACGGCGAGGCGATGCCGCTGGCCACGGGGCAGGTGTGGGTGGTGTACGTACCGCGCGGCTGACCGCGGCGCGGGCCGCGGCCCGCGGCGTACGGGCCCTCAGCCGGGCATCCGCAGCACCGCCGCGCCCCTGACCCGCCCCGCCGCCAGGTCGTCCAGCGCGGCGTCCGCGCGGTCGAAGGAGTACGGGGTCACGGTCGGGCGGACGCCGTGCGCGGTCGCGGCGGCGAGGAAGTCCCGGCCGTCCGCGCGGGTGTTGGCGGTGACGCTGCGCAGCACGCGCTCGCGGAACAGGTGCCGGTCGTACGACAGCTCCGGGATCGCGGTGAGGTGGATGCCCGCCACGCTGAGCGTGCCGCCGGCGTCCAGCGCCGCCAGCGCGACCGGCACCAGCCCGCCGGCGGGCGCGAACAGCACCGCCGCGTCGAACGGCTCGGGCGCCGGCTCGTCGACCGCCGCGGCCGTCGCGGCGCCCAGCTCCAGCGCGAGCCGCCGGGCGGCGGGCGAGCGGGTGCGCACGTGCACCTCGGCGCCCTGGGCGACGGCGAGCTGGGCGGTCAGGTGGGCGGAGCCGCCGAAGCCGTAGACGCCGAGCCGCCCGCCGGCGGGCAGGTCGGCGAGCCGCAGCGCGCGGTAGCCGATGATCCCGGCGCACAGCAGCGGCGCCAGGTCCTCGGCGGCGGGCTCCTTGGGCAGCGCGTACGCGTACGGGGCGGGCACCACGGCGTACTCGGCGTACCCGCCGTCCGCGTCCCAGCCGGTGTACCGCGACCCGGGGCACAGGTTCTCCCGGCCCCGCTCGCACCAGCGGCAGCGGCCGCACGTGCGGCGCAGCCAGGGGATCCCGACCCGGGACCCGACCCGCCGCTCCGCCGCGGCCCCGGCCGCGACCACCTCCCCCACCGCCTCGTGGCCGGGCACGACCGGCGTCCGGTGCGGCGGCAGGTCGTGGTCGCGCACGTGCAGGTCCGTCCGGCAGACCGCGCACGCCTCCACCCGGACGAGCAGCTCGTCGGGGCCGGGCCGGGGCACCGGCAGCTCCACCGGCTCCAGCCGGCCCCTCCCGGTGACGGCCCAGGCCCGCATGACCCGCGGCGTCGTGGCTCCCATGCCCCCATCCTCCCGGCGGCCGGCCCCCCGGGTCCACGGCGCGCCGGGATCCCCCACAGCGCTGCGCACGTGGGCGGTACCCCCTGCTCCCGTGCGACCCCGGGTGCACGCGGCCGCACCCGTCGTCCCCCGCCGCGGGCGCCCCGGCACCATCCTGCATCTGGCGCCTGGAGGGTCGCGCTGCCACCGCCCGGACATCCGTCACACGGCGGAAGGTGCACGAACACGGATGAACGCGTTGTCACACGTCGATGTGCAGGTCAGCCCGAGTTCAAGCGCTCCGGCCTCAGCCGACGTGTTCGGCCTGGAACATCCAGGACTGCTTCTCCAGCTCCGCCGTCAGGTTCACGAACACGTCCTGCGTGACGGGATCGGTCTTCGCGGTCAGGTCGATGCGCTCGCGCATCCTGCCGATCACGTCGCCGAGCGCGTGGATCATCAGCTCCACGACCGCGGTGTCACGCATCCAGCCGGGCTCCGGTTGCGGCAGCGCGGACGTCTCGGCGACGGTCCGGGCGGTGCCGGAGGGGGCCTGGCCGAGGGTGGCGGAGCGCTCGGCGACGGTGTCGGCGTGGCCGCGGGTGGTGGTCACCACCTCGTCCAGTTGCAGGTGGATGGAGCGGAACCGGGGGCCGACGACCGTCCAGTGCGCCTGTTTGGCGACCAGGGACAGGTCCAGCAGATCCACGAGGGCGCCTTGCAGCGCGGCGGCCGTCGCGCGGCCCGTGGTCTCCGGCAGCGGGCTGCGCACCGGGGCCGCCCGGCTCGGCGTGGTGGTCATGGGGTTCCTCCTCGGCTTTCGGCACGTGTCCGGCTACGCGGCGCGGGTACCCGGAGGTGGCGCTCCGGAACAGGACCGGACGGGGTTTCGCCGGCGGCGCGTCCGGTGCGCCGTCACACACCGTGACCACGGAAAGGACGTAGCCATGCGCATCGCATTCCTCGTCGCCCCCGAGGGGGTCGAGCAGGTCGAGCTGACGGAGCCGTGGCAGGCCGTCGTGGACGCCGGCCACACCCCGAGGCTGGTCTCCACCCGGCCGGGGCGGGTGCAGGCGTTCGACCACCTGGACAAGGCGGACACGTTCGAGGTCGATCAGACCGTCGCCGAGGCGACCACCGACGAGTACGACGCCCTCGTGCTGCCCGGCGGCGTCGCCAACCCGGACTTCCTGCGCATGGACCCCGGCGCCGTGTGGTTCGCCCGCGGGTTCTTCCAGGCCCGCAAGCCGGTGGCGGCGATCTGCCACGCGCTGTGGCTGCTGGTCGAGGCGGACGTCGTCCGCGGGCGCACGCTCACCTCGTGGCCGAGCCTGCAGACGGACATCCGCAACGCCGGCGGCACCTGGGTCGACGCGCAGGTGCAGGTCTGCCGCGAGGGGCCCGCCACGCTGGTCACCAGCCGGAAGCCGGACGACCTCAAGGCGTTCTGCGACGCGTTCCTCACCGAGTTCGCGGCGTCCGCCGGCGGCTGAGCGCGGGCCGCCTCGGGCGGTTCAGAGCCGCGGGCGGAGGGCGGCGGCGCGCGTGACGCGGCGGACGCTCCACTCGAAGCCGCCGCGGCACACCACCGTGTGCCGCTCGTCGGTGACGACGGCCTGCGTGCTGATGCGCGCGCGGTCGGCGGTGCCGGCGAGGACGGGGCGCAGCACCTGGACGGTCGACGAGCTGAGCTTGCAGGACGCGATGAGCCGGCCGCGGGCGGGCGCCAGGTACTCGAAGGAGGCGGAGGCGCCGAGCGGCAGCACGCCCTCCAGCTCGCCGGGCGCGTCGCCGGCGGAGAGGATGGCGGCCAGCCCGGCGGCGTCGACGAGGGTGGCGAGGCCGCTGGAGTGCAGCGAGCCGATGACGTTCCCGAGCACGCCGGGGGACTCGACGGCGACCTCGGCGGCGCCGTCGAGGGCGCGCAGCACCGTGAGGCCGGCGGTGCGGTGGGCGGGGACGGGCTCTAAGAGGGAGCGGGCCAGGGCGGAGGCATCCATGGGGACATGGTGGCGGCGGCCGGCGAAGGCGGCGGGTCCGGGAGGCCAACTCCGGCTGACCGGCAGGTTCCGTTACGCCGCCCCCGGGAGCCGGAAGCGGCACCCGCGGCGGCGGCCGCGCACCCGCCCGCTCACTCCCGCGGGCGGGTGGTCAGCACCTCGTTCAGGTCGTACTTCACCGGCTCCTCCAGCTGCTCGTACGTGCAGCTCTCCGGCGTACGGTCCGGGCGCCAGCGGCGGAACTGCGCGGTGTGCCGGAAGCGGGCCCCGTTCTCCATGTGGTCGTACGCGACCTCCAGCACCCGCTGGGGTCTGAGCGGCACCCACGACAGGTCCTTCTGCCCGCTCCACCTGCTCGGCGCTCCCGGCAGCCGCGCCGACTCGTGCGCGTCCTCGTTCGCCCAGTCCGCCCACGGGTGCTCCGCCTGCTCCTCGGGCGTGTCCATCCGCAGCGGCGCCAGCTCCTCCACCAGCTCGGCCCGCCGCTTCATCGAGAACGCCGCGCACACCCCGACGTGCTGCAGCACGCCCCGGTCGTCGTTGATGCCGAGCAGGAGGGAGCCGATAACGGGGCCCGACTTGTGCCAGCGGAAGCCGGCGAGCACCACGTCGGCCGTGCGCTCGTGCTTGACCTTGACGAGCACCCGCTCGTTCTGCCGGTACGGCAGGCCGGCCGGCTTGGCGATTATCCCGTCGAGCCCGGCGCCCTCGTACTGCTCGAACCACGACTCGGCGACCGCCAGGTCCGTCGTCGCCGGCGCGATGTGCACCGGCGCCGCCGCGTCCGCCAGCGCGCGCAGCAGCGCCGCGCGGCGCTCGGACTGCGGGGTGTCCAGCAGCGACTCGTCCCCGAGGGCGAGCAGGTCGAAGGCGACGAAGCTCGCCGGCGTCTGTTCGGCGAGCAGCCGCACCCGGGAGTCCGCGGGGTGGATGCGCTCGGTGAGGGCGTCGAAGTCCAGCCGGTCGCCGCGGACGATGACGACCTCGCCGTCGACGACGCACCGCTCGGGCAGGTTGGCCTTCATGGCCGCCACCAGCTCCGGGAAGTAGCGGGTGAGCGGCTTGCCGGTGCGGCTGCCGACCTCCACCTCGTCGCCGTCGCGGAAGACGATGGCGCGGAAGCCGTCCCACTTGGCCTCGTAGAGCATTCCGGGCGGGAGCTTCTTCTGCGGCTTGGCGAGCATCGGCTTCACGGGGGGCATCACCGGCAGGTCCATGTGCGCCACGGTAAGGCGGGATTCGGACATCCGCCTTACCGTTGCGCACATGGGTGCAGCGATTCAGCTCCAGGCGGGCGACAGGACGGTGCGGCTGTCGAGCCCCGACCGGGTGTTCTTCCCGGCGAAGGGATACACCAAGCTCGACCTCGCGCGGTATTACCTCGCCGTCGGCGACGGCATCGTACGGGCTCTGCGGGACCGGCCGACGACCCTGGAGCGCTACCCGGAGGGGATAAGCGGCGAGTCCTTCTACCAGAAGCGGGCGCCGAAGAACACGCCCGACTGGATCCCCACCGCCCGCATCACGTTCCCCAGCGGGCGGTACGCGGACGAGATGTGCCCGACCGAGCCGGCGGCGGTGGTGTGGGCGGCGCAGTACGGCACGCTGACGTTCCACCCCTGGCCGGTGCGGCGCGGCGACACCGAGCACCCCGACGAGCTGCGCATCGACCTCGACCCGCAGCCCGGCACGGACTACGACGACGCGGTGCGCGCCGCGCACGAGATGCGCGCCGTCCTCGGCGACCACGGGCTCACCGGCTGGCCGAAGACCTCCGGCGGGCGGGGGATGCACCTGTTCGTGCCGATCGCGCCGCGCTGGACGTTCGTGCAGGTGCGGCGCGCGGTGATCGCCGCCGGGCGGGAGCTGGAGCGGCGGATGCCGGAGCAGGTCACCACCGCGTGGTGGAAGGAGGAGCGCGGCGAGAAGGTCTTCGTCGACTACAACCAGATGGCGCGCGACCGGACCATCGCCTCCGCCTACTCCGTGCGGCCGCACCCGCACGCGCCCGTCTCCGCGCCGCTCACGTGGGACGAGGTGGACGACGCCGAGCCGGACGACTTCGACCTCGTCACCATGCCGAAACGCTTCGCCGAGGTCGGCGACGTGCACGCGGACATGGACGGGCACGCCTTCGACATCACGCCGCTGCTGGAGCTGTCCGAGCGGCAGGAGCAGGACCACGGCCACGGCGACCTGCCCTATCCGCCGGACCACCCGAAGATGGCGGGCGAGCCGAAGCGCGTGCAGCCCAGCCGGGCGCGCCCGGAGGAGTGAGCCGGCCCGCGCCGGGCGTCGCCTCCCCGCGCGGGGCGCCCGGCCCGCCGCGTACCCGGTGATCGTAGACTCGGCGCATGCGATTCGGACTCCTCGGCACCGGCCCCTGGGCAGAGCGTGCGCACGGCCCCGGACTCCAGGCACACCCGCGGGCGGAGATCGCCGGCGTGTGGGGCCGGCGTCCCGAGGCGGCCCGGGCGGTCGCCGACCGCTTCTCCACGCGCGCGTACGACGACGTGGACGCCCTGTTCGCGGAGTGCGACGCGGTGGCGGTGGCGCTGCCGCCGGACGTGCAGGCGCCGCTGGCGGAGCGGGCCGCGGCGGCGGGCTGCCACCTGCTGCTGGACAAGCCGGTCGCCACCGACGTGGCCGCGGCCCGGCGGGTGGTGGAGGCGGTGGAGCGCGCCGGGGTGGCCTCCGTCGTCTTCTTCACGCTGCGCTTCCGCGAGGAGACCGCCCGCTGGCTGGCCGAGCGGGCCGGCGAGGAGGGCTGGCAGCTGGGCCGTGCCGACTGGCTCTCGCCGGTCTTCGCGGGTTCGGACAGCCCGTTCGCCGCCTCGCCGTGGCGGGGCGAGAAGGGGGCGCTCTGGGACGTCGGGCCGCACGCCCTGTCGATGCTGCTGCCGGTGCTCGGCGAGGTGGACCCGGCGGCGCCCGGCGCCGTCACGGCCGCGCGGGGGCCGGGCGACACCGTGCACCTCACGCTGCGGCACGACGCGGGCGCGTCCAGCACGTGCACACTCACCCACACCATGCCGGCGCCGGCGGCCGGCGTCACCGTGCAGCTGCACGGATCGTCCGGCGTGCGGACGGCGCCGGACCGGGACGACGAAGGGCCCGTGCCCGCCTTCGTACGGGCCGTGGACGCGCTGCTGGAGGCGGCCGGCAGCGGCCGGCCGGACCCGCGCGACGTGCGCCTGGGACTGCGGGTGACCGAGATCCTCGCCGCCGCCGAGCGGCAGCTGTCCACCGGCGGGTGACGCCCTCCGGCCCGCCCCGGTGATGTGACGCGGCTCACCCGCGCCGGCTGTCACGGGCGTGCGCACCCACCCGTCCAGTGGGCATGACGCGGGCGGCCGGGGCGAGCCGGGCCCCGGGACCGAGGAGGAGTCATGCGCGTACTCGTGGCAGGAGCGACCGGAGTCGTCGGGACACCGCTGGTGCCGCTGCTCACCTCGGTGGGGCACCACGTGATCGCGCTGGCCCGGTCGGCCGACCGGGCGGCCGGGGCCCGGCAGGCGGGGGCCGAGGTCGCGGTCGCGGACGCGCTGGACCCCCCGGCCCTGGCCCGGGCCGTGCAGGACGCGGCGCCCGACGCGGTCGTCAACATGCTCACCGCCATCCCGCCCGCCCCCGATCCGCGCAGGCTGGCCAGGCAGTTCGCGGCGACCAACCGGCTGCGCACCGAGGGGACCCGCAACCTGTACGAGGCCGCCCGCGCCGCCGGCGCCCGGCGCGTGATCGCCCAGGGCCTCGCCTACGGCTACGACCCGGACGGCGCCGGCCCCGCCGACGAGGACGTGCCGTTCTGGCCGCGCCCCGCCCGGCAGTTCGCGCCGAACCTGCGGGCGCTGGCCGAGCTGGAGCGGCTGACCGGGGAGGCCGGCGGCCTCGTCCTGCGCTACGGGCACCTGTACGGGCCGGGCTCCGGCTACGCGATCGGCGCGGCGGCGGCCGGCGCGGGCGACGGCGCGTTCACGGCGCAGGTGCGGGCCGGCAGGGTCCCGCTCGTCGGCGGCGGCACCGCGGTGTTCTCCTTCACCCACGCCCACGACGCCGCCACCGCCGTGGTCGCGGCGCTGGACAAGCCGGCGCGGGGCGCGCTGAACATCGTCGACGACGACCCCGCCCCGGTACGCGTCTGGCTGCCGGTCTTCGCCGGGCTCCTCGGCGCCCGGCCGCCGAAGGCGGTCCCGGCGGCGCTCGCCCGGCTCGCGGTCGGCGGCTACGGCGTCGACTTCCTGACCCGGCTGCGCGGCGCGGACAACGCCCGCGCCAAGCTCGCCCTCGACTGGCGGCCGCGGCACGCCTCGTGGCGCACGGGCTTCGAGGCCGAGGCGGCGGGCAGCGTCGCCTCGGCCTGACGGGCGGCACCGCACCGGAGAACCACAGCACCGAGCACCACGCACCACGCACGTCGTGCGGGAGGACGTATGGACAGCACCGCCGAGTTCGAGCGGTACCGGCCGCTGCTGCTGGGCCTCGCCTACCGGCTGCTCGGCAGCATGTGGGACGCCGAGGACGTGGTCCAGGAGGCGTGGCTGCGCTGGGAGCGCACGGATCGCGGCGCGGTGCGCGAGCCGCGCGCGTACCTCACCACCGTCGTCTCCCGGCTCGCGCTCGACCAGCTGCGCTCCGCCCGGGTCACGCGCGAGGCGTACCCCGGGCCGTGGCTGCCGGAGCCGGTGCCGACCGACGAGCTGGGGCCGCTGGACACCGCGGAGCTCAAGGACACCGTCGCGTACGCGACCATGCACCTGCTGGAGCGGCTGACGCCGCCGGAGCGGGCGGTCTTCGTGCTGCGGGAGGCGTTCCAGCTGGCGCACGAGGAGATCGCGCGGACGGTGGGGGTGAGCCCGGCGAACGCCCGGCAGCTGTACCGCCGGGCGCAGCAGCGGCTGGCCGGCGGCGCGGAGCGGTTCCAGCTGTCCGCGAAGGAGCACGAGCGGCTGGTGACCCGGTTCCTCGACGCCGCGCGCGGCGGGGACCTCGACGCGCTCACCCGGCTGCTCAGCGACGACGTCGTGGCCTGGAACGACGGCGGCGGCAAGATCCGCGCGGCGCTGCGGCCGGTGGTGGGGCGGGCGAACGTGACGGCGTTCCTGCGCGGGCTGGTCACCCGCTACCCGCTGACGAACGGGCGGGTCATCGACGTCAACGGCGCGCCGGCGCTGTCGATCAGCGTGGCCGGCTCGTACCGGGTGGTGGTCCTGGACGCGCACGAGGGGCGGATCCGCGGGATCTTCGCGGTGCTGAACCCCGACAAGCTCGGGCGGGTGTGCGCGGGCGCGGGTGACGCGTGAGCCGGCGCGCGCCACGGCGTCCGGGGGTGGGCGCGGGGGCGGCGGGGCCTGTGCTTAGACTCGCCACGACCACTGATCTTGACCGCATCGGGGGGTTCCGCCCATGGGCACGACCAAGACCGCCATATCCGCCGCCGCTTCGGGGCTGGTCGCGCTGCTGCTGGCCACGGCGTGCAGCGGCGGCTCGGACGACGACGCGGACGACCGGGGGGACGACGCGGCCGGGCCCCGCCCGGTGATCAGTGAGTCGCGGGCGCGCACGGTGCTGGAGAACTACGTCGAGGCCAACAACGCGGCCAACGCCGCACTCGACCGCGAGACGCTCGGCGAGGTCGAGGGCGGCGCGCTGTTCCAGCAGAGCCGGGCGCAGTACCGGCAGTACCCGACGTTCGAGAAGAAGTACCAGAAGCTCTACAAGAAGCCGTTCCGCTACCTCGCCGACAAGGCCGAGTACCACATCCCGGCCCGCGGCGACTGGTACATGGTCGACGCGCCCGTGGCCGGGCCCGGCTTCGACGAGGGGGACCGCAGCCTGCTGGTCTTCGAGCGGGCCGGCGACACGTGGAAGAACGTCGCCTCCGTCGGCATCCAGGGCCGGCTGCCCGAGGTCGCCCGCGGCGAGGGCGGCCTGCCGACCGTGCTGCCCGCCGGCGCCGAGGTCGGCACCACCGCGCTCGACGGCCTCGACGACGCGGTCAACGACCTCTACATCTCGGGCGGCAAGAAGGACGGCAGGATCCTCGCGGACAGCGAGGTGCGCAAGAACATGGTCAAGGACTACACCACCCGCCGGGACTGGATCAGGCCCGAGCACGACGGCTTCTTCGAGACCGAGTTCGAGTCCGAGAACCGCAAGTGGGACGACGCGTACAAGCCCGCCTTCCCGGACGTCTACGCGCTGCGCACGGCCGACGGCGGCGCGCTGGCCGTCTTCAACTCGTACGACGCGCGGGTGGACTTCGCGACCCGCCCGGGCTTCCACATCATCCCGGGCGACGCCACCAGGCTGTACGTGAAGGAGAAGGAGCCGCTGGGGGTGCGCGAGTACTACGCCGTGCAGAACGCGGCGCACGTCCCCGCCGAGGGCAAGGTGCAGCAGCTCGGCGGCGAGGTCGAGATGATCGGCGCCAGCTGACCGCCGCGGACCGCACGGACCGCGCGGCCCCCGCCGTACGCCGGCGGGGGCCGTGCGGCCGGCGGCGGGTCAGGCGTTCGCCAGCGCCTCGGTGGGCGGCAGCCGGGCGGCGCGTACGGCCGGGTAGAACCCGGCGAGCCCGCCGATGAGGAGCGTCGCGCCGATGCCGCCGCCCATCGCCCACAGCGGCACCACCGTCGCCCAGTCCTGCGAGGTCGCGTAGCCGGCGGTCACGCCGATGCCCAGCACCACGCCGCCGAGGCCGCCGAGCGCGGACAGCAGCAGCGCCTCGCAGAGGAACTGGCCGCGGATCTGGCCGCGGGTGGCGCCGAGGGAACGGCGCAGGCCGATCTCGGAGCGGCGTTCGAGCACCGAGATGACCATGGTGTTCGCCACGCCGACGCCGCCGACGATCAGCGCCACCCCGCCGAGGCCCAGCAGCAGGCCGCTGAGCGCCTCGTCGGTGGCCTCCTTGGCCGCCAGGGCGTCGGAGGGGCGGGAGACGGTGGCCTCGCCGGGGTTCTCCGGGTTGGCGGTGGCGCCGAGGACGGACTGCACGTCCGCGACCGCGCCGTCCCGGGCGCGGGTGTAGATCGTCGTGGGGCTGCCCGCGAAGTCCAGCTCGTCCTCGGCGACGTCCCAGCCGACCAGCGCGGCCGAGTCCAGCTCGGGCACCAGCCCGTTGTACGCCGTGAGGCCCACGACCGTGAACCACCTACCGCCCAGCCACACCTGCGCGTCGGGCCCCGCCTCGTACACGCCCAGCTGCTCGGCGGCCCCGGGGCCGAGGACGACGGCGGGGTAGCGGCGGTCGGCCGCGTTGAGCCAGCGGCCGTCGGTGACCCGCAGCCCCACGGACTCGGGGAGGTCGAGGCGGGCCGCGCTGACGGTCAGGCCGCCGGTCTGCTCCTCGGGGATGCGGTCGTTGCGGAAGACGTGGGCGTCGGTGCGCCCGACGGCCGAGACGTCCTCGACGTCGGGGATGGCTCCGATCATGCTCACGGACTCCTCCGGCAGGCTGGCCCGCGAGCCCGAGAACGACTGCCCGGGTGTGACGGTGAGCAGGTTGGTGCCGAGCGCGTTCAGCCGGCGGTCCAGGTCCTCGGTGGAGGAGGTGGAGATGCCGACGACGCCGGTCATCGCGGCGATGCCGATGGCGATGCCGAGCGCGGAGAGGAACACCCGTACGGGCCGCGAGCGCAGCCCGGAGCCGCCGGTCCGCAGCACGTCCGCCGCGGGCATCCGGGCCGGCTTCGGCGCGGGGGGCGGCGCGGGCGGACGGGCGCGGCCGGGTTCGCGCGTCGCGTACGGCGCCTGCGGGGCGGTCATCGGACGGCCTCCCCGGGGAGCCGGGCCGCCGGGAGGGCGGCGCCGGGGACGGACTCGGGGTCGGGGGCGGGGTCGGAGTCGTGCTCGATGCCGCCGTCCCTGAGGCGGACCTCGCGGGGCAGGGAGCCGGCGATGTCGCGGTCGTGGGTGATGACGACGACGGTGGTGCCCGCCTCGTGGAGCTGGTGCAGCAGCTCCATCACGACCGCCCCGGAGCGGGAGTCGAGCGCGCCGGTGGGCTCGTCGGCGAGCAGCAGCGGCGGGTCGCCGAGGACCGCGCGGGCGATGGCGACGCGCTGCTTCTCACCGCCGGACAGCCGGTGCGGCTCGTGGTGGAGCCGGTGGCCCAGGCCGACGCGGCGCATGGCCCGCTCGGCGAGCCGGCGCCGCTCGGCGCGGGTCCGGCCGCTGTAGAGCAGCCCGTCGGCGACGTTGTCCAGCGCCGGGACGCCGGGGGCGAGGTGGAACTGCTGGAAGACGAAGCCGATGGTGCCGGCGCGGAGCGCCGACAGCTCGCGGTCGCCGAGCCGGCCGACGTCGTGTCCGTCGATGCGGACGGTGCCGGCGGAGGGGCGGTCGAGCGTCCCCATGATGTTGAGCATGGTGGACTTGCCCGAGCCGGAGGGCCCGACGACGGCCAGCAGTTCGCCGCGCCGGATGACGACGCCGGCACAGCGGAGCGCGACGACGTCGCCGTAGGTCTTGGTCACCCCGGTCAGCTCGACCACCGGGCGGGTCGGGACGGTCACTTCGGTACCCCCACGGACATGCCTTCCGCGACGCCGTCGCCGGAGACCTCGACCAGCCCGTCCGCGAACATGCCCAGCTCGACGGGCACGTACTCGGTGCCGCCGGCGGTCACCTTCTGCACCGCGTAGCCGCCGCCCTGCCGGGCGACGAGCGCGTTGACCGGCACCGCGAGGACGTCCTCGCGGGTGTCGGCGCTGAGCACGACGTCGACGGGCGCGGCCTGGTAGCGGCCGAGTTCGTCCTGCCGCGCGACCTCCAGCCGCAGCGGCAGGGCGGCCGCCTCGTCCTCCTCGCCCTCGCCGCCTCCGCCTCCGGCGCCGCCGGAGGCGGGGCTTCCGGCGGTGGGCGGGGTGCCGATGGCGGTCACCTCGCCGTCCACCGCGGTGCCGTTGGGCAGTTCGATCGCGGCCTGGGTGCCGACGCGTACGAGATCCTCGAACTGCGCGTCCAGCTCCACGGTGACGACGCGCTCGGTGCCGGTCCAGTCGAGTACCGCGCCCTCGGCGCGGGCGCCCGGCCAGGTCTGCACGCCGGCGACGCGGCGGGCGCCGTCGGCGGTCACGGCGTCGCCGGGCCCGGCGGCGCCGGTCTCCTCCCGGCCGGTGTCCGCCTGCCAGGCGGACACCGCGGCGGCGGTCCCCGGGGTGTACGTCGCGTCGACGGTGAACCCGGTGTAGCCGAGCTTGGCGAGGTTGCGTTCGAGCATCTCGACGTCGCCGCCCTCGCTGCCGTCCGCCAGCGTGCGGTAGAGCGGGGTTTCGCCGTAGAAGAGCGGGATCTCGGCGCCGTCCACGGCGTACACGGTGTCGCCGCGCTCGATCGTGGTGCCCTCGTCCGGCATCCAGGTGACGATGCCGGCGCCTTCGCCGGCGGCGTCGCCGCCGGGGTCCGGCTCGGGGGCGCCGTTCTGCGCCGGGGCGCCGGTGCCGGCGTCGGCGCTGGCGTCGCCGCCCGGCGGTCCGATGGCCTGGACCGTGGTGACGTCGCCGTAGCCGAGGGTGCCCTGCACGGTCTCGCTGCTGGTGAGGGTCGTACGTTCGACCCGGGCCGTCGCGGCGGGGCCGGACGGGCCGGCCGCGGGCGCCCGGGGGTTCTCGCCGCCGAGCGCTCCGGTGGCGGCGAGCCCCGCGGCCGCGGCGACGCCGATCGCGGCCACGACGACCAGCGCCGTGCGCGCCCTGCGGCGCCGGGGCGCCGGCGCGGGGGCGTCGGCACCGGTGGCGGCGGGCGTGGCGGCGGGCGTGGCGGCAGTGGCGGCGGACGCGGCGGCGGTGTCCGTGCCGGGGTCGCCGGCCGTTCCGGCGCCGGCGGGGGCGCCGGCGGCGACCGGGCCCGGCGCGCCCGGAGACCGGTGGCCGGTGGCCGGTTCCTCCGTCGTCTCCCGGCCGGTCATCGCATACCCCCGCCGATCCGCATGCCGCCGCCGGGGTACTTGTCCTGGCATGCCTGCCGGGCCGGCTCGAACTTCTCCGGGTCGACCGCCCCCATCTCGACGACCATGCTGTTGCCCTCGATCTCCGGGTCGGGGAAGTCGGGCATGCCGTTCTGCCGGATGCACTCCGCCCACGCCGCGACCTTCTCGGAGTCCAGGGGCTCGCCGCCGTTGGGGCCGCCCTGGCGCTGCGGCTGCTTGTCGCGGCAGGCTTCCTCGGCGGCCTTGAACTCGGCCGAATCCGGGTCGATGGCGCCCTGGTCCTGCTGGAACATGACGCCGCCGGTGTCCTGCACCGGGTCCTTGAAGCCGGGTACGCCGTTGTCGCGCATGCACTGCGCGTACGCGACCGCCTGGTCGAACATCCCGCCCGGGGAGGCGGACGTGCCGCCGTCGGCGGAGTCGGCCCCGGAGTCGCCGGAGCACCCCGCCAGCACGACGCCGACGACGAGGGCGGAGGAGGCGAGGAGGGTCTGCGCACGTGCGCGTTTGTGTGTGGTGGACATGGCCCACGTTCTACGCGGGGGGCGGTCACACGGCGGATACAGAAAGCGGCCGCCGGTGGCCCCCGGAGGCGGCTTTGTTAAGAGTTCCATGAAGAGGATCCCGTCGGCGGTGTTCAGCGCGCCGCGGCGAGCGCTCCAGCGCTCCTCGTCCTCAGGAGAACTTCACGAAAGGGCGGGGGCCTTTCCGGGTTCCGCGAGCGCGGCGGGCGGGCCGCCGTCGCCCGGCTCGCCGGTACGGGCCGGAAAGGTGACGGTCACGGCGAGCCCGCCCCGTGCCCCGGCCTCGGCGCTGAGCGTGGCGCCGTGGGCGGTGGCGATGGAGCGCACGATCGACAGTCCCAGCCCGTGATGCCCGTCGCCGGCGGCGCGGCGGAGTCGCTGGAAGGGGTTGAAGAGCCGCTCGACCTGGTCCGGGGGCACGGTAGGGCCGGTGTTGCGGACGGAGAGGAACGCGCCTTTGTCCCGTACCCCGGTGGCGATCTCGACGCTGCCGCCGGGGACGTTGTACTCGATGGCGTTGTCGAGCAGGTTGGCCAGCAGGCGGCGGACGAGTGCGGGGTCGCCGGCGAGGGGGGCCGGTTCGGTGGCCGCCGCGACGGTCAGCGCGCGCCGGCCGGTCTCCGGGCCGAAGGCGGTCAGCACCTCGCCGGTGAGCGCGGCGAGGTCGAGGGGTTCGGCGCCGGTCAGCCCGCGGTCGCTGCTGGAGAGGGTGAGCAGCGACTCCAGGAGGGTGGCCTGCTGCTTGCTGATGGTCAGCAGCCGTTCGAAGTTGGTCCGGAACGACTCGACGGTGGCGTCGCGGTCCATGAGCGACTCCTCCAGCAGCGCGTGCTCCAGGGTCAGCGGGGTGCGCAGCTCGTGGGCGGCGTTGGCGACGAATCTCCGCTGCGACTCCAGCGCCGTCTCCAGCCGGCCGAGCAGCCCGTTGACGGTGCCGGCGAGGTCCTGCAACTCGTCCGGGGGGCCGTCGGCGGCCAGGCGCTCGTGCAGGTTGCGGGCGGAGATGTGGCGGAGGGTGCCGGTCATGGTGCGCAGCGGGCGCAGGACGCGGCCGGCGACCACCCAGCCGAGCCCGATGGCGAGCACGGACATGAGGGCGAGGGCGAGCCCGGACTGCATGAGCAGCCGGTCGAGCATCGCCTCCCGCTGCTGGGCCGCGTGCCGGCGCACCTCCTCGCCGAGGCCGCCGTCCGGCAGGTCGAGGTCCTCGTCCAGCCGGTAGGTGCGGGCTTCGGGCCGGGCGGACCCGGAGGAGCCGTCCCGTACGCCCTTGAACGTGACGAGGGCGCCGGCGGGACGGGCGACGAGCAGGTAGGTGATCGCCAGGAGCACGGCGCCGGACAGGACGAACAGGGCGCCGTAGAGAAGCGTGAGGCGGACCCGGACCCGGCGGGGCGTGAGCCGCGCCGACAGTGCGCCGGCGCGTTTCAGGAGGGCCAGATGCGGTCGCGACGGCCCCATGGGCGCACCTCAAATCCGGTAGCCGCTCCGCGGCACCGTCTCGATCACCGGGGGCGGGCCGAGCTTGGTGCGCAGGCGGTTGATCGTGGTCTTCACGGTGGTGGTGAACGGGTCGGCCGCCTCGTCCCAGGCCCGTTCGAGCAGTTCCTCCGCGGACACCACCCGGCCCTGCGCGGCGAGCAGGCACTCCAGGACGGCGAGTTCCTTGGGGGTGAGCGTCAGCCGCTCGCCGGCGCGGGTGGCGAGGCGCCGGGCGGCGTCGAGCCGGAGGTCGCCGTGGACCAGGACCGGCGGCACGGCGGGCTGGGCGCGCCGGGCGAGGGCCCGCAGCCGGGCGACCAGCTCGGCGTAGGAGAAGGGCTTCGGGAGGTAGTCGTCGGCGCCGAGGTTGAGCCCCTCGACGCGGTCGACGGTCGTCCCGGAGGCGGTGAGCATCAGCACGCGGGCGTGGTGCGGCTGGGAGACCAGGCCCCGGCACACGTCGTCGCCGTGGACGCCGGGGAGGTCGCGGTCGAGGACGACGACGTCGTAGGCGACGGCCGACGTACGCTCCAGCACCCCGGATCCGTCGTACACGACGTCGACGGCCATGCCCTCCCGGCGCAGCACCCGCGCCACCGAGTCGGCGAGCTGGGCGTGGTCGTCGACTACCAGAACCCTCATCAGCGGCACCTGCCGTCACAGCGCTTCGAACCGGCGTCAGATTATCGCGGGTACGGCATAAGCCCGCGGTCACAGCGGGTGCGGCGGGGGGCGGGGCGGGGGCTCAGCCGTCGAGGGGCCGCAGTTCGAGCCGGCCGAGGTGCTCCGGGTCGGCGACCACCTCGATGCCGACGATCGTGCCGGCGGCGACGGCGAGGGCGAACGCGATCTTCGGCCGCCCCTGGTGCATCCACACCAGCCCGGGCGCCCCGTCCACGAGCGCCGGGCGGGCGGCTCGGAGCCGTCCGGTGAAGACCTCCGCGACCGCCACCGCGCCGCGGACCTCCTCCGCCGCTCCGGCGGCCACCGCGGTCGCGTCCGCGCGGAGCACCACGTCGGGGGCGAGCAGGCCCAGGAGGGTGTGGAAGTCCTCCTCGCGGGAGGCGGTGAGGAACGCGCCGGCGACCGCGCGCCAGCGGGCGGTGGGGACGTCGTACGGGCCGGTGGCCGTGGTCCCGGCGGCGCCCGGGGGGCAGGCGCGTACGCCGGGCTCCTCCGCGTCGCAGCGGTCCTCCCCGGCGCCCTCGTCCCCGGTGCCCCGCATGCGCTGCCGGGCGCGGGCGGCGAGCTGCCGGGTCGCGGCGGGCGAGCGGCGCACGATCGGGGCGATCTCGTCGTAGGGGACCGCGAACAGGTCGTGCATCACGAACGCCAGCCGCTCCGCGGGCGCCATCGAGTCGAGCACGGCGAGCAGCGCGATCCCGACGGAGTCGCCGCGGAACACCTCCTGGTCCCGCTCGCGCCCGTCCGTCGTCCTCGCCCCGGCCGCGGCCGCGCCGCGGTCGTCGTCCGCCGCGCGCACGCACGCCCGGCCGCCCGGCTCCGGCGGGTGCAGCGGGTCCTCCCCCCGCGCCGCCCGGTCCCGGAGGATGTCCAGGGAGACCTGGCCCACGACGGTCCGCAGCCAGCCGCCGAAACTCTCCACCCCGTCCGGTCCCGCGCCGCTCACCCGCAGCCATGCCTCCTGGACGGCTTCCTCGGCCTGGCCGGCCGATCCCAGCACCCGGTGGGCCACCGCGCGCAGGTGCGCGCGCTGCTC
This sequence comes from Streptomyces sp. MAR4 CNX-425, assembly GCF_048656465.1. Classification (NCBI taxonomy): domain Bacteria; kingdom Bacillati; phylum Actinomycetota; class Actinomycetes; order Kitasatosporales; family Streptomycetaceae; genus Streptomyces; species Streptomyces sp. MAR4 CNX-425. The sequence goes on from NZ_JBMDLF010000002.1 coordinate 413,512, forward strand.
CTCGAAGCGCCGGGCCAGGAAATCGTGCTCGTCCATCGGGGCCTTCCTCCGTTCACCGCGTCACCACCGTGACCAGCCAAGCGCGCCCGATGTGACAGCGGGCCCCGCCGGGGTGCCCGGGTGATGAGACGGCGTTGCCGTCCGCGCGGGAGCCGTGGTCCGATCACCGCATGACGCGCCGTATCGTGATCGTCGGGGCCGGAATCGTCGGCTCGTCGCTGGCCCGGGAGCTCGCCGGGCGGGACGGGTGCCAGGTCACGGTCCTCGACCGCTCCCCCGCCGGCCGGCTCCACGGGTCCACGGGCCACGCACCCGGCTACATCGGCGTGCTCGGCGAGACCCCCGTCCTCACGGAGCTGGCCCGCGCCACCGTCCGGATCTACCGGAGTCTCGGCGACGACGCGCCCGGCCGCGCCCGGCCGGGCGGCGGCGCCGGCTTCGAGGAGACCGGCTGCCTGGAGGTCGCCACCTCACCCGCGGCGTACGGCACGCTGCGCAGGCGCGCCGCCCTGGCCCGCGAAGCCGGCCTGGCCGCGCGGCTGGTGGACGCCGGGGAGGCCGCCGCGCTGGCGCCGCGGCTCGTCGACCCCGCGACGGCCGTGGCCGGGCTGCACTTCCCCGGCGACGGCACCGCGCGCGCCGGGCTGCTGACCGCCGCGCAGCGGCGCCTCGCGGAGGCGGCGGGCGCGGAGTTCGCGGACGGCACGGAGGCGACGGGCCTGGAGATACGCGCCGGGCGGGTGCACGGCGTGTGGCTGGCCGACGGCACCCTGGTGCCGTCCGACGACACGGTGCTCGCCTCCGGCGTCTGGGGCCCGCTCCTCGCCGCGCGGGCGGGCGTGGAGCTGCCGCTGACGCCGGTGTCGCACCCGTACGTCTACGGCGGGCCGCGGCCGGCGCGGCACCCGCGGGGGCCGTTCGTCCGCTGGCCCGGGCGCCACGTCTACGCCCGCGACCACGGCGACCGGGACGGCATCGGCACGTACGCCCACGAACCGCGGCCGGTGGCGCCCGCGGACCTCGGGGTGCGGGCGGAGGAGCCCTGGCCGGGCGGGCAGTTCGACGGCGCCGTGGCCGCCGCGCTCGCCCTGCTGCCGCCCGCGCACCGCTTCGCGCCCGACGTCCGCCTGAACGGGGTGTTCTCGGTGACGCCGGACAACATGCCGCTGCTCGGCCCGTTCGAGGGGCTGCCCGGGCTGTGGTCGGCGACGGCGGTCTGGGTGACGCACGCCGCGGGCGCGGCGGCGGCGCTCGCGGAGGCGATCGACGGCGGCGAGCCGGGCCCGGCGGCGCTGGCGCCGGACCGCTTCGCCGGCGAGCCGGCCGGGGAGCTGCGGCGCCGGGCGCTGGGCCACTACAACGACATCTACGCCGCGGGCTGACACCCGGGCCCGGGGCCGGGTGTGTCGGCCGGAGGCCGGCGGGCCGCCGCGGGGCCTGTGGACAACTTCCGGCACCGTCGTTGCGGCGCCGTAGGATCTCGGTGAGATCGCCGGAGGTGCGAAGTGGCCGTGGACGAGACCCCCGAAGCAGGCATGCCGCCCTGGCGGATGCTCCTCGCCTACGCGCGTCCGCACCGCTGGGCGCTGCTCGCCGGCGCGCTGCTGTCGCTGGCGACGGGGGCGACCGGGCTGGCGCTGCCGCTGGTGGCGCGGTCGCTCATCGACGACCTGTCCGAGGACCGGTCCATCACCGGGGCGCTGGTGGTGATGTCGGTGCTGGTGGTCGCCAACGCCGGGGTCGGGGCGCTGGGTTCGTACGTGCTGCGGCGCACCGCCGAGTCGGTGGTGCTGACGGCGCGGCGCCGGCTCAGCTCGTATCTGCTGCGGCTGCGCATCGCCGCCGTGGACCGCACGGAGCCCGGGGACCTGATGGCCCGGGTGACGTCCGACTCCACGCTGCTGCGCGAGGTCACCACCGACACCCTCGTCGGGCTCGGCACCGGCGGGCTGACCGCCGTGGCGACGCTGGTGCTGATGGGCGTCGTGGACCCGGTGCTGCTCGCGGTGACCGCCGGGGTGATCGGCGCCGCCGGCACGGTGATCGGCGTGATCGTGCCGCGCATCAACCGGGCGGCGAAACGGGCGGCGGAGTCCGTGGGCCTGATGGGCGCGGCGCTGGAGCGGGTGCTCGGCGCGCTGCGCACGGTCAAGGCGTCGGGCGCCGAGCACCGCGAGGAGCGGGCGGTGCACGCCGCGGCGGAGGAGTCGTGGCGGCAGAGCGTCCGGGCTGCCAAGTGGTCGGCGCTGGCCGGGAACACGGCGGGGCTGTCCATGCAGGTCGCGTTCATCACCGTGCTGGCGGTGGGCGGCGCCCGGGTGGCGACCGGGTCGATCGACGTCGGCACCCTGGTCGCGTTCCTGCTCTACGTGTTCTATCTGATGTCGCCGATCCAGCAGGTCGTGGGCGCGGTCGCGCAGTACCAGTCCGGGGCCGCCGCGCTCCAGCGCATCCGCGAGGCGCAGCAGCTGCCGGCCGAGCCCGTCGCGGAGCCGGCGGCGCTGCCGGAGCCGGGCGCCGAGCCGGCGGCGCTGGCGTTCGAGGACGTCCGCTTCCGGTACGCCGACGACCTGCCGTACGTGCACCACGGCGTCAGCTTCCGGGTGCCGCCGCGCGGCATGACGGCGTTCGTCGGCCCTTCGGGGGCGGGCAAGACGACCGTCTTCTCGCTGATCGAGCGGTTCTACGAGCCGACCGCCGGGCGGATACTCCTCGACGGCACCGACGTCACCCGCTACCCGATACCCGAGCTGCGCGCCGCGATCGGGTACGTGGAGCAGGACGCCCCCGTGCTCTCCGGCTCGCTCGCCGACAACCTGCTCCTCGGCAACGCGGCGGCCGGCGCGGACGACGTGCGGGCGGTGCTGAAGACCACCCGGCTCGACGGTCTGGTGGCCCGGCTGCCGGACGGCCTGGACACCCTGGTCGGGCACCGCGGCACCAGGCTGTCCGGCGGCGAGCGCCAGCGCGTCGCGATCGCCCGCGCGCTGCTGCGCCGGCCCCGGCTGCTGCTGCTCGACGAGGCCACGTCGCAGCTGGACGCGGTCAACGAGGCGGCCCTGCGCGACACCGTCGCGGAGGTGGCGCGCGGCACCACGGTGCTCGTCGTCGCGCACCGGCTGTCTACCGTCACCAGCGCCGACCGGATCGTGGTGATGGACGCGGGCCGGGTGCGGGCCGTGGGCACGCACGCCGAGCTGGTCGCCGGCGACCCGCTCTACGCCGAGCTGGCCACCACCCAGTTCCTCGCCGCCGCGACCGGCCCCGCATGATGGACAGCGGACGACGAAGGAGGCCCGCCGTGCGCCCGGAGCTGCAGATCAGCGCCACCAACCCGGAGCACCCCGCCGCGCTGCTCGACCTGCCGTGGGAGCTGCCGCTCGACGCCTGGCCGGAGAGCTGCCTGGTGGACCTGCCGCGCGGCATCTCGCGGCACGTGGTGCGCTTCGCCGAGGCCGGCGCCGAGGTGGTGGCGATCAAGGAGGTCCCGGAGCGCGCCGCGCGCCGGGAGTACGAGCTGCTGCGCGACCTCGACCGGCTCGGCATCCCCGCCGTGGACGCCCTCGCGGTCGTCACCGGGCGCACCGGGCCCGACGGCGAGGCGCTGGAGCCCGCGCTGGTCACCCGGCACCTGGTGGGCTCCCGGCCGTACCGGGCGATGTTCGAGACGACGCTGCGCCCGGGCACGGTGAACCGGCTGATGGACGCGCTGGCCGTGCTGCTCGTGCGGCTGCACCTGGCGGGCTTCGCCTGGGGCGACTGCTCGCTGTCCAACACGCTCTTCCGCCGGGACGCCGGCGCGTACGCCGCGTACCTGGTGGACGCCGAGACCGGGCAGATCCAGCCGCGGCTGAGCCACGGCCAGCGGGAGTACGACATCGAGCTGGCCCGCATGAACATCTCGGGCGAGCTGATGGACCTGGAGGCCTCCGGGGCGCTGCACCCGTCGATCGACCCGATCCCGTTCGGCGCGGCCATCGCCGGGCGGTACGGCGACCTGTGGCACGAGCTGACCCGCGAGTCGGTCTACCCCGCCGACAAGCGGCACTACATCGAGCGCCGCATCCGCCGCCTGCACGACCTCGGCTTCGACGTCGCCGAGATGCAGATCACGCACTCGCCGGGCGGCGACACCGTCTCGTTCGTGCCCAAGGTCGTGGACGCCGGGCACCACCAGCGCCAGCTGCTGCGGCTGACCGGCATGGACACCGAGGAGAACCAGGCCCGCCGGCTGCTCAACGACCTGGAGGGCTGGATGGCCACCCAGGACGACTACGCGCCCGGCGACCCCCTCGGGGCCCGGCCGGAGGTGCTGGCGCACCGCTGGGTGCGGGAGGTGTTCCGGCCGACGGTGCGCGCGGTGCCGCTGGAGCTGCGCGGGCAGCTGGACCCGGCGCAGGTGTACCACGAGGTGCTGGAGCACCGGTGGCTGCTGGCCGAGCAGGCGGAGCACGACGTGGGGCTGGAGGCCGCGGTCGCCGACTACGTCGCGAACGTGCTGCCGCGCTCCGCGGCGGGCACCTCCGGCTGACCCGCCGGCCGCCCCCGCTCCCCCGTCCGCCGCCCGTCCCCCCCGTCCGCCGCTGCCGCCACCGGCCGCCGCTGCCGCCGCGGGCTGCCGCCGACCGGCCCCGGCGCGGTAGCGTCCGTCCATGCCCGGGATGTCGGCCGCGACCGCCGCGCTGCTGCTCGGCGCCGTCGTGGTGCTCTGCGCCGCCGCGGCGCTCATCGGCGTGTACGTCGCGCGCAACCGGCAGTACGGCACGCCGCAGGAGCGCGCCGCGTACGAGACCCTGCACACCGCCTCCCTCGCCGCGCCCCCGCTGCGCGCCGGCCTCACCGACGACAGCGCCCACCGCGCCGCCCCGCACCTGCGCGCCCTGCTCGGCGCGCCCGCGCTCGCGCTCGCCGACGGCAAGGGCGAGCTGCTGGCCTGGGACGGCCCCGAGGGCAGGCCGGGCCACGACCACTCCGAGGCCGTCCCGGGCGCCGCGGCGCAGGTGACCGACAGCGGCCGTACGCAGGTCATCGGCCCCCGCGAGGTGGCGTGCACCTGGCCGGACTGCCCGCTGCGGCACGCGGTCGCGGTGCCGCTGACGGCCGCCGGCCGGATCGACGGCGTCCTCGCCGTCTTCACCTCCCAGCCGTCCGCGGGCCTGGTGCGCGCCGCCTCCGAGGTGGCCCGCTGGGTCTCCGCGCAGCTGGAGCTGGCCGAGCTGGACAGCTCCCGGGCCGCGGCCAGCGAGGCGGAGCTGCGGGCGCTGCGCGCGCAGATCTCCCCGCACTTCATCTACAACTCCCTGTCCACCGTCGCCTCCTTCGTGCGCACCGACCCGGAGCGGGCCCGCGAGCTGATCGTGGAGTTCGCCGAGTTCACCCGCTACTCCTTCCGCCGGCACGGCGACTTCACCTCGCTCTCCGAGGAGCTGCGCTGCATCGACCGCTACCTGCTGCTGGAGCGCGCCCGCTTCGGCGGCCGGCTGGAGGTCTCGCTGCGCGTGGCGCCGGAGGTGCTGAGCGTGGTGGTGCCGTTCCTGTGCCTCCAGCCGCTCGTGGAGAACGCCGTACGGCACGGGCTGGAGAAGAAGCCGGGCCCGGGCCGGCTCACCATCACCGCGGCGGACGGCGGCAGCGAGGCGCTGATCAGCGTCGAGGACGACGGCGCGGGCATGGAGCCGGAGGCCCTGGCCCGCACCCTCGCCGGGGACCTGGCGGAGCTGGCCGAGCTGGCGGGGGACGCGCCGCGGGCGCCGGGCATCGGGCTGCGGAACGTCGACGAGCGGCTGCGGCAGGTGTACGGGGACGCCTACGGGCTCGTCATCGAGACCGCCCCCGGCGCCGGGACGACGGTGCACGTCCGGGTGCCGAAGTTCCATCCGGACGCGGTGCAGTCCGGCCCCGGCGGGCTGTGAGCGGGAGACGGGTTCCGCTGCCGCCGCGCCCCGCATAGGGTGCCCGCATGCTGCACACTCTCGCCGTCGACGACGAGGAGCCAGCCCTGGTGGAGCTGGCGTACCTGCTCCGCCGCGACCCGCGGGTGGCCGAGGTGCAGACCGCCGGCGACGGGCAGCAGGCGCTGCTGGCCCTGGACCGGGCGCTGGCCGCGGGGCGTTCGGTGGACGCGGTCTTCCTGGACATCGGCATGCCGGGGCTGGACGGGCTGGCGCTGGCCCGGCTGATCTCCCGCTTCGCGCACCCGCCGCGGGTGGTGTTCGTCACCGCGCACGAGGACCACGCGGTGGAGGCGTTCGCGCTGCGCGCCGCGGACTACGTGCTGAAGCCGGTCGCGCCGGAGCGGCTCGCCGAGGCGGTGCGGCGGTGCGCCGAGTCGGCCGCGGAGCCGGTGCCGGGGGAGCCGCCCGAGGCGCCCGGGGTGCGCGAGCCGCCGGAGCCGGGCGCCGCGCCGCCGGAGCGCGCGGCGGTGCCGGACGAGGTCATCAGCGTCGAGCTCGCCGGCGTGACCCGCTTCGTCCAGCGCCGCGAGGTCCTCTACGCCGAGGCCCAGGGCGACTACGCGCGGCTGCACACCGGCGGCGGCAGCCACCTCGTGCGCATCCCGCTCGCGACGCTGGAGGAGCGGTGGGGCGCGGCCGGGTTCGTACGCATCCACCGCAGCCACCTCGTCGCCCTGCACCACGTGCGCGAGCTGCGGATGGAGGCGGGGCGTACGTACGTCGTCCTCGGCGGGCACGTGCTGCCGGTCAGCCGGCGGCACACCCGGCAGGTCCGCGAGATGCTGGTCCGGCATCCGCCGACGGCGGCGGTGTCGGGGTGACGGACGACCGGGGGACCTCCGCACCCGCGGGTGCCGCGCCCACGGGCCCCACCGCGGAGGGCGCTGCCGCGGAGGGCGCCGCCGCGCCCGGGCCCGCCGGCCCGCCGCCGCGGGTGACCGTCGCCCACCCGCGCACCCTCGCGGCCCGCAGCTCCCACCCGCTGCCCGGCAGCCGCGCCCTCGTCGCCGACGACCTCGGCCGGCAGACCCCGCTCGGCGACGTGTACCTGCGCTCCCTGATACGCACCCAACTGCGCCTCGCGGCCCTCGTCGTCGGCACGCTCGCCGTCGTCCTCGGGCTGCTGCCGGTGCTGCTGGCGACCGAGCCGGGCGTGCGCGACACCACCGTGGCCGGCGTGCCCCTGCCCTGGCTGGTGATCGGGGTCGCGGTGCACCCGGTGATCCTCGCGCTGGCGTGGGTGTACCAGCGCCAGGCGCGCAAGAACGAGGCCGAGTTCGCGGACCTCGTCGAGCGGTCGTGACGGCGGTCGTGGCAGCGCCCGGAGCAGCGGTGGTCACCGGGCACGGCACGTGAACACCGTCCAGCCCGCCGTCGCCGTGGCCGTCGTCTGCGTCGCCACGGCCCTGTTCGGCGTGTACGGGCTGCGCCCCGGCCGCGCCACCTCCGACTTCTACGTCGCCTCCCGCGCCGTGACGCCGCTGCGCAACGCCTCCGCCATCGGCGGCGAGTACCTGTCGGCCGCGTCCTTCCTCGGCATCGCCGGCCTGGTGCTCGCGTACGGCGCCGACATGCTCTGGTACGGCGTCGGCTACACCGCCGGCTACCTGGTGCTGCTCGCCTTCGTCGCCGCGCCGATGCGCCGCTCCGGCGCGTACACCGTGCCGGACTTCGCCGAGGCACGGCTCCAGTCGGCCCGGGTGCGGCAGATCGCCTCGGTGCTGGTCGTCCTCATCGGCTGGCTCTATCTGCTGCCGCAGTTGCAGGGCGCCGGGCTGACCCTGCGCACCGTGACGGGCGCGCCGCTGTGGGTCGGCCCGGTGGCCGTGGCGGCGGTGGTGATGACCACGGTCGCCTCCGGCGGGATGCGCAGCGTGACGGCGGTGCAGGCGTTCCAGTACTGGCTGAAGCTGACGGCGCTCGCGGTGCCGGTGATCTTCCTGCTGCTCGCCTGGCGCGCGGACGGCGCCCCGTGGCCGGACGCCGACGCGCCGCCGCGGTTCCGCGACACCACGACGGTGACCGTGCACCAGGCGATCGACGTGCGGGTCGAGGAGCCGGTACGGGTCACGGTGCGCGGCCGGCTCGACGGCGAGCGGCTGGACGGCGAGCGGGTGCGGCTCGGCGGCGGCGAGCACGCGATCGGCGCGGAGACCCGGGTGACGTTCCCGGCGGGCGCCGACGTGCCGCACCCGGTGGACGAGGAGCCCGTCGACGGCCTGAACTGGACACGCCCGCTGTCCGGTACGGAGCACCCCGGCTACGGCACGTACTCGCTGCTCATCGCCACCCTCCTGGGCACGATGGGCCTGCCGCACGTCATCGTCCGCTTCTACACCAACCCCGACGGCGCGGCCGCCCGCCGCACCACCTGGACCGTGCTGTGGCTGCTGGCCGCCTTCTACCTGCTGCCGCCGCTCTACGGCGCCCTCGGCCGCCTGTACACCCCCGAGCTCCTCATGACCGGCCGCACGGACGCCACCCTGCTGCTGCTCCCCGACCGGCTGCTCGGCGGCGGCCCGGGGGCCGCGGCCCTCGGCACCCTGCTGACCGCCGGCGCGTTCGCGGCGTTCCTGTCCACGGCCTCCGGCCTGACCATGTCGGTGGCGGGGGTGCTGGGGCAGGAGCTGGAGCGCAGACGGGCGCGGCGGGCGACCGCCTCGCCGGGCAAGGCGGCCGACGCGCGGGCGGAGGTGCGGGCGACCGTGCGGCGGCTGCGGCTGGCGGGGGTGGCCGCGGCGGCGGTGCCGTGCGTGCTGTCGCTGGTGGTGGTGGAGCGGCCGGTCGCGGACGTGGTGGGGCTGGCGTTCGCGGTGGCGGCCTCGTCGTTCTGCCCGCTGCTGCTGCTCGGCATCTGGTGGCGCGGGCTGACGCCGCAGGGCGCGGCGGCCGGGCTGTTCACCGGCGGCGGGGCGGCGCTGGTGACGGTGGCGGCGACGATGTTCGGGGTGCAGCTCGGCGGCTGGCCGGGGGCGTTGCTGATGCGGCCGGCGGCGTGGACGGTGCCGCTGGCGTTCGCGGTGATGGTGGGGGTGTCGTGGCTGACGCGGCGCAGCGTGCCCAGCGGTACGGCACACGCCCTGCTGCGGCTGCACGCGCCGGAGTCGCTGGACCTGCCGCGCCGCCCGGGCCGTACGACGGGCTGACGCGCCCGGCGGTCCCGGCGGCCCGGCCCGGTCCCCGGACCCGCCCCGACTCGCCCGCGCCCCCGCAACAGACCCGGCCCGCAGACCCCGCCCGCAGACCCGCCCGCAGACCCGGCCCCCGCCGGGCAGCGGCCCCGCCCGCTCGTCTACCGCTCGTCGTGCCGCCGCTACCGCTCGGCGCATCCGCGCCGCCGTTCACGGCACCACCGCCGCGCGGCGGCTCGCGCCGCGGCGCACCCGCTTCTACGGTTGCCGCGCCCGGCCCGTCCGGACACCCCCGTCCCCCGAGGCGCCCCATGGAGGCCGCGATGAGCAGCACACCCCCGACCGGCAGGCCGCCGGACGTGTACGAGGACGTACAGCAGAGCGAGGAGTTCGGGGAGCTGCGGCGCACGCACCGTTCGTTCGCGTTTCCGCTGACCGTCGGATTCATTGCCTGGTACCTGCTGTACGTGCTGCTGTCCAACTACGCGGGCGGCTTCATGGGCACCGAGGTCGTCGGCAACATCAACGTGGCGTTCGTGCTGGGCGTCCTGCAGTTCGCCACCACCTTCGCGATCGCCTGGTGGTACGCGCGGCACGCCGCCGCGAAGCTCGACCCGCAGTCCGAGCGTCTCAAGGCCGAGGTCGAGGGCCGCCTGTCCGGCAACAGCACGGAGGTCGGGAAATGACGGGCGCCACCACGAGCGCCGTGCAGGTGCTCGCCCAGTCGGAGCCGGGTGAGCACCGCACGCTGATCGTCACGCTGTTCTCGGTGTTCGTCGCGTTCACCCTGGCGGTGACCGTGTGGGCGGGGCGCAAGACGAAGGACGCCACCGACTTCTACGCGGGCGGCCGTTCGTTCACCGGCTTCCAGAACGGGCTGGCGATCTCCGGGGACTACATGTCCGCGGCCTCCTTCCTGGGCATCGCCGGCGCCATCGCGCTGTCGGGCTACGACGGGTTCCTGTACTCCATCGGCTTCCTCGTGGCCTGGCTGGTCGCGCTGCTGCTGGTCGCCGAACCGCTGCGCAACTCGGGCCGGTTCACCATGGGCGACGTGCTGGCGTACCGGATGCGGCAGCGTCCCGTACGCACCGCGGCCGGGGTGTCGACGATCGTCGTCTCGATCTTCTACCTGCTGGCGCAGATGGTCGGCGCCGGCGCGCTGGTCGCCCTGCTGCTGGGGATCACCGGCGAGGCCGGCAAGAACCTCATCGTGGTGCTCGTGGGCCTGGTGATGATCGTCTACGTGACCGTCGGCGGCATGAAGGGCACCACCTGGGTGCAGATCATCAAGGCCGTGCTGCTGATCCTGGGCACGCTGCTGATCACGATACTGGTGCTGGCGAAGTTCGACTTCAACATCTCGCAGCTGCTGGGCGCCGCCGCGGACAACTCCGGCAAGGGCTCGGCGTTCCTGGAGCCGGGGCTGAAGTACGGGGTGGACACCACCTCGAAGATCGACTTCATCTCGCTGGGCATCGCGCTGGTGCTGGGCACCGCCGGTCTGCCGCACATCCTGATCCGCTTCTACACCGTGCCCACCGCGCAGACCGCGCGCAAGTCCGTGCTCTGGGCGATCGGCATCATCGGCGGCTTCTACCTGATGACGATCGCGCTGGGCTTCGGCGCCGCGGCGCTGATCAAACAAGAGACGATCATCGAGTCCAATCCGGCGGGCAATACGGCGGCACCACTGCTGGCGGAGGAGATCGGCGGCGGATCGGGATCCACCGGCGGGGCGATCCTGCTGGCGCTGATCTCCGCGGTCGCGTTCGCCACCATCCTCGCGGTCGTCGCCGGGCTGACGCTGGCCTCGTCGTCGTCGTTCGCGCACGACCTGTACGCGAACGTCATCCGCAAGGGCAAGGCCACCGAGAAGGAGGAGGTCGCCGCGGCCCGGATCGCCGCCATCGCGATCGGTGCGGTCGCCATCCTGCTGGGCGTCTTCGCGGGCAGCCTCAACGTCGCCGGCCTGGTGGCGCTGGCGTTCGCGGTGGCGGCGTCGGCGAACCTGCCGACGATCCTCTACAGCCTGTTCTGGAAGCGGTTCACCACCCGGGGCGCGCTGTGGTCGATCTACGGCGGCCTGTTCATCTCGGTCTTCCTGGTGCTGTTCTCGCCGGTGGTGTCCGGCGAGGAGAAGAGCATGTGGCCCGGGGTGGACTTCCAGTGGTTCCCGCTGGAGAACCCGGGGCTGATCTCCATCCCGGCCGGCTTCCTCCTCGGCTGGCTCGGCTCGATCCTGTCCAAGGACGAGGACGCCACCGGGAAGAAGTACGCGGAGCTGGAGGTCCGCTCCCTGACCGGCGCGGGCGCCCACTAGCCGCGCCGCCGCCGGCCGGGTGGGCCGTCCCCACAACGGCCCGCCCGGCCACCCGGCTCCGGCCGGGACCCGGAGCGGCGGCCGGCCGGCGGTGCCCGAGCGCCTGCCGTCCGGCCGTCACCAACCCCCCTCCCCGGGGGGCGGGGTATCCTCCCGCCCCGCCCCCCCCCCCTTCCGCGGGCCCGCGGGGTCCGTGCCCCGCGGGCCCGCGGACCCTTGGGGCTACCCGACGGTCTCCTTGGCCCGTACGCGCAGCGCGTCCAGCGCCGCCCGCACCGCCGGGCTGCCGGTGCCGCCGCGCCGGGTGACCGTCAGGAACGTCCGGGACGGCGTCGGGGTCCCGGTCACCCGCAGCCGGCGGACCGACGGCACGCCGGAGAGCTGCGCGAGCCGGGGGACGAGCGCGACGCCGAGGCCGTGCGAGACCATCACGCCCGTCACGGTGAAGTCGCACGCCTCGTTGGCCACGTTCGGCCCGAAGCCCGCGGCGCTGCACGCGGCGAGCACGTGCTGCCGCGACCAGACGCCCGGGGGGCCGATGATCCACCGCTCCCCCGCCGCCTCGGCGAGCCCGATCTCCGCCCGCCCGGCCAGCGGGTGGTCCTCGGGCACCAGCAGGTCGAACGGGTCCTCGATGAGCGTCTGCTGCTCGAAGCGCCGGTCCCCGTGGGCCGGGGCGTCGGCGGAGGCCTCGACGACGGCGAGGTCGGTCTCGCCGTTGAAGAGCAGGTCGTAGCAGTCCGCCGGTTCGGCCTCGCGCAGCCGTACGTCCAGGCGCGGGAACTGCGCGCGCAGCCCGCCGGCGACCGGCGCGAGCAGCCGGCACATCGCGCTGGGAAACCCGGCCATGCGCAGCTCCCCGGCCGGTTCGCCGTCCAGCGCGTGCAGCTCCGACTCCGCCTCCTCCCACCGCGCCTCGATGGCGTCGGCGTGCGCGAGCAGCCCGCGCGCCGCGGGTGTGAGCCGCACCCGGCGGCCCTGCGGCTCCAGCAGCCGGACGTCGAGTTCGCGGCCCAGCTGCCGGATCTGCTGGGAGGCGGCGGAGGGGGTGAGGTGGAGGGACTCGGCGGCGGCGGTCACGGTGCCGTAGTACGCGACCGCGCGCAGCACGCGGAGCCGGCGCAGATCAATCATGTAGACCCTCCTTCACGATGCCGTCCATAAATCCAACCTAGACCTGAACGAACACAGCTTCCATGCTGGGGAGCAGGAAACGCGGTCACGACGACAGGCGCCGCCGGAACGCGCGGCGGAGAGAGGACATCCGAGTTGTTCGAGGGTCACTGCCCCCACTGCGGCTGGGCGGACAGCACGCCGTTCCACACGGTCTCGCGGCACCGCACCGCCGGCGGGATGACGATCTGGACCCGGTGCCAGTGCGGCTCCCTGCAGATGCGGACGATCGACGCGGCCGGCGGCCGGATCGTCACCCGGGGGCGGCCGGCGCCGGACGCGGCCGGCGGCCCGTACCCGGGCGGCGTGCGGCAGCCGGTCCCGGGGGTAGAAAGGTGCCATGACCGCTGACGCTCCCGCGCACGCCCCCGTCAGGAAGCGGACCGTATGACGCAGCCCGCCCGCCGCCCCAACATCCTGCTGATCACCAGCGACCAGCAGCACTGGAACACCCTGGGCCGGGGCAACCCCGAGATCCGCACCCCGCACCTCGACCGGCTCGCCGCCCAGGGCACCGCCTTCGAGCGCGCCTACTGCCCCAACCCGACGTGCACCCCGACCCGCGCCTCGATGATCACCGGCAAGTACCCCAGCCAGCACGGCGCGTGGACGCTGGGCACCAAGCTGCCCGAGGACCAGCCCACGCTCGGCGGGCACCTGGGCGCCGCGGGCTACGCCACCTCGCTGGTCGGCAAGGCGCACTTCCAGCCGCTCGCGAGCACGCCGGAGCACCCCTCGATCGAGTCGTACCCGCTGTTGCAGGACCTGGACTTCTGGCGGGACTTCCACGGCCCGTACTACGGCTTCGACCACGTGGAGCTGGCCCGCAACCACACCGCGGAGGCGCACGCGGGGCAGCACTACGCGCTCTGGCTCCAGCGGCAGGGGCGCGCGGACTGGCGGCGCTGGTTCCGGCCGCCGACCGGCACCCTGGACCCGGACACGCGGCACACCTGGCCGATCCCCGAGAAGCTGCACTACAACGCCTGGATCGCCGAGCGCACCGGCGCGCTCCTCGACGGGTACGCCGAGCGAGGCGAATCGTTTTTCTGCTGGGCCAGCTTCTTCGACCCGCACCCCCCGTACCTGGTGCCCGAGCCCTGGGACCGGATGTACGACCCGGACGCGCTGACCGTGCCCGAGGCCGTCGCGGGCGAACACGACGGCAACCCGCCGCACTTCGGCCTCACCCAGCAGGACCGGCCGGACTTCTCGCCCTGGCAGGAGTCGGGGCACTACGTGCACGGCTTCCACTCCCACCGGCTGCCGGCCGCCGAGCGGCGGCGGCTGGTGGCCACGTACTACGGGATGGTCAGCCTGCTGGACGAGTACGTCGGCCGGATCCTGGACCGGCTGGAGGCGCTGGGCCTGGCCGAGGACACGATCGTGGTGTTCACCACCGACCACGGGCACTTCTTCGGCCAGCACGGGCTCCAGGCCAAGGGCGCGTTCCACTACGAGGACCTGCTGCGGGTGCCGTTCCTCGCCCGCTGGCCGGGCCGGGTGCCGGCCGGGCGGGCCTCCTCCGCGCTGCTGTCGACGGTCGACCTGGCGCCGACGTTCCTGGAGCTGGCCGGGCTGCCGGTGCCGCCGGAGATGACCGGCGTCAGCCAGGCGGCGGTCCTCACCGGCGCGGCGCAGCGCGCGCGGGACCACGTCATCTGCGAGTTCCGGCACGAGCCGGCGGCGGTCAGCCTGCGCACGTACGTCGACGACCGCTACAAGCTGACGGTCTACCAGGGGCGGACCTACGGCGAGCTGTTCGACCTGCGCGCGGACCCGGGCGAGACGCGCAACCTGTGGGACGACCCGGACAGCGCGGGGCTGAAGTCCGAGCTGCTGCTGAAGTACATCTGGGCGGAGCTGGGCAAGGAGCCGATGTGGATGCCGCGGGTGGCGGCGGCCTAGCGCCCGGGCCGCGCCCCCGGCGGGGCGCGGCCGGGCCGGGGCGCCGCCCTCCCGCCCGGTGGAACGCGGGAGCGACACCCTCCTCAGACGGGACGGGCGACCGCTCCGGGGTAGTCGTCGGAGAGGGCGTCGGCCAGCGTCGGCACCGGTTCCAGCGCGCCGAGCAGCCCGCAGTGCCGCAGGATCCGGTGCGCCGCGGCGGTCTCGGGGCAGACCAGCCGCAGCTCACCGTCGCGGTCGGCGGTGCGCAGGCGGGCGCGTACGAGCAGCCGCAGGCCGGAGCAGTCGAGGAACTCCGTAGGGCACAGGTCGACGACGACCCGCGGCCCGGGCACGCCGGTGATCATGTCGAGATACGGCCCGACGTCGAGCTGGGCGGCGAGGTCGATCTCGCCGCGTAACTCCAGCACGGTGAAACCGTGCCGCCGGTAGCTCCGCGCGAAGCGCGACTCCCCGCGATCGGCGCGGTCGTCGCCGCCGGCGCGCCACGAAACTCCGCTCACGTCGCCTGTGTACACCACGTGCTCCCCCCACGGGGCCCGTTCCGCCCAGCCGGAGGGCGGGCAGCCGAGGTCATAGTCACCGGGGTCCTGGGTGGACCGCCAACCGTACTGCGACAGGTCGGGACAGGGGCAAGGTTGGCGCAAACCAACCGGTCGAGATTCGCTCGACCGGGCGATTAGTTCACAAACAGCTTGACCGATTCTCACACGATATGGGAATGGGGGCGCCGCAACTTCCCGCGCCGGCGCGGAAGTCCACGCCGCGCCGCGCTTCCGTCCATGGCCGCGGTCGGAGGCGGGTTGGTAAGCCTGGGAAGTTGCCGTCGTCCGAGGGAGCCGCCATGCCGCAGAAGACCCCGGCGCCAGTGCCGCAGAGACCGTCCTCGCGTACGAAGCCGCAGGCCGGGCCGTACGCCCGCCGCGGCCCACGACGCCTCCGCACCCGCGCCCTCTGGCTCGCCGCGGCCGCCGGGATACTGCTCCCGCTCGCCCCCGGCCTGCCCGCGAGCCAGGCCGCCGAGCCCAACCCCGCGCCGGTCACCGTCCCGTCCGTGCGCTCGTGGGAGGGCGGCCGGGGCGAGTGGGAGCTGACCCGCGACAGCCGGATCGTGGTGGACCGGGGCGACGCCGGGAAGCTGCTGCCCACCGCGGCCATGCTCGCCCGCGAGCTGCGGATGCAGGAGGGGCTGCGCCCGCGGATCGCCACCGGCCACCCCGGCAGCGGCGACATCGGCCTGTCCCTCGGCGGCTCCGCCCCCTCCCCCGAGGGCTACGAGCTGGACGTCGCCGGCTCCGCCCGGATCACCGCCCCCGACCGCCGCGGGGTGCTCTACGGCACCCGCACCCTGCTCCAGGCCCTGCGCACCAGCCCCGAGCCGCACACCGTCGCCCGCGGCACCGCGCGCGACCACCCCACCCACGGCGAGCGCGGCGTGATGCTCGACGTGGGCCGCAGGTACTTCCCGGTGGACTA
This sequence comes from Streptomyces sp. MAR4 CNX-425, assembly GCF_048656465.1. Classification (NCBI taxonomy): domain Bacteria; kingdom Bacillati; phylum Actinomycetota; class Actinomycetes; order Kitasatosporales; family Streptomycetaceae; genus Streptomyces; species Streptomyces sp. MAR4 CNX-425. The sequence goes on from NZ_JBMDLF010000002.1 coordinate 429,477, forward strand.
CCTCAAGCAGCAGATCCGCCAGCTCGCCTGGTACAAGCTCAACACCTTCCACCTGCACCTGACGGACTGGAACGGCTACCGCATCGAGAGCGACCGGTTCCCCGGCATCGTCGCCGAGGAGCACTACACCAAGCGCGAGCTGCGCGACCTGGAGGACTACGCCGCGCGCCACGGCGTGACGCTCGTCCCCGAGATCGACCTGCCCGGGCACGCCGTCTCCCTCGGCGACGCCCGCCCCGACCTGGCGTTCCGGTGCGAGTCGATGTCCCGGCCGGACAACGGCTGGGAGGGCTCCGACCGCGGCCACTGGACGCTGGACTACACCAAGCCCGAGACGCGCCGCTTCGCCCGCGAGCTGGTCGCCGAGGTCGCGGACATCTTCGACGGGCCGTACCTGCACATCGGCACCGACGAAGTCCCGCTGCGCCCGGCGCAGGAGGCGTGCCCCGAACTCGTCGCGTACCAGAAGAAGCAGGGCTACCCCTACCCCGGCGACGTGCTGGTGGAGTTCATCGACGACCTGGCCGCCGCCGTGCGCGCCGAGGGCAAGACGGCGCAGGTCTGGCAGTGGTGGGACTTCCGGCAGCCCACCAGCATCGACCCGGACAAGCGCACCGCGGTCACCGAGTGGCTCTCGCCCCCCGGCGGCCGGGCCGCCCAGGGCTACCCCACCGTCGGCATGGAGGAGGGCAAGCTGTACATGAGCCCGGGCTTCGGCGCCACGCCCGGCGACTACGCCTTCTTCGACGTGCGCGACGTCTACCGCGACTACCCGTTCGAGTCCGCGCCCGGCATCCTCGGCTACCGGATGGCCCGCTGGTCCGACCGCACCTACGCGTACTCGATGGGCTGGGTCGACTACTTCGCCCGCCGCCCGCTCGCCGTCGTCGCCGACCGCACCTGGGCGCAGCCGGCCGGCTCCCCCGTGCAGCCGTTCCTCGACGCCTACGACCGCGTCGGCGACGCGCTGCCGGTCACGGCCGCCGACCCGGCCGACCCCCGGTCGCAGATCGGCGCCAACCCCGGCATGTACGGGCAGGACGGCTGGACCGCGACCGCCACCAGCGAGGAGACCGCCGGGGAGCCGGGCCGGGCCGCGGCCGCCGTGGACAACGACCCGTACACCCACTGGCACAGCGACTACGGCGCCGCGCTGCCGCAGCGGCTGTCGGTCGACACCGGCGCCGAGCGGCGCCTGGCGGGGGTGCGCTACATGCCGCGGCAGGACGGCGGGATCAACGGCCGGGTGAAGGACTACGAGGTGCTGGTCTCCGCCGACGGCGAGGACTGGCGGACCGTGGCCGCCGGCGCCTTCCCCGCGGACCGCACCGAGTTCACCGTGCCGTTCGCGGAGGTGACGGCGAGGTACGTCGCGCTGCGGGTGCTCAGTGAGCACGGCGCGTCGGACACCTTCGCCTCGGTGGCCGAACTGGACGCCGTACGCGCCCGGTGAACACCCGGTGAGCTCACGGGGCACCCCGGATGACGTAGGGACATAACTGAAATAACTGGACAACCCTCGCCTCCTGTGGGCGGTCTGACCCCGTGTCGGACCGCCCGCAGGAAGGAACTCAGGGATGAGGACTTGGGGAAACACCGCCGTCGCCGTGGCCGCGGCGCTCGCCGCCGCCGCGCTCGCCGCCCCGGCGACCGCGGCGGAGCCGGCGGCCGTCTCCGCGCACGAACCCCGCTGGCAGATATCCCTCGCCGGCAGCCTGCCGGACGGCGCCCGGCTGACGTCGGTCACGTCCGCCGGCTCCGGCGCCTGGGCCGTGGGCACCGGCCGCGCCTACGAGGGCGGTCCGGAAGGCGTCGTGCTGCGGTGGGACGGCAGGCGGTGGCGCGACGAGCGGGACCCCGCCCTGCCGCCCGTCCGCCATTGGAACTCGGTGGACTCCTCCTCGCCGTCCCACGTGTGGGCGTACGGCTGGAACGACGAGGCCGAGTACGCCGTCCGCCACGACGGCAGGAGGTGGCGGCAGGTGCCGATGCCCCGCCTGCCCGGCGGCGCGCACCACGGCCTCGCGGAGATCGCCGCCGCGCCGCACCGCGTCTGGGTCGCGGGCCTGGAGTGGCTGAGCACGTACGCCCACGGCTCGTGGACGTCGGAGAAGCTGCCGCGGGGCGTGGACGTGCTCGACGTCACCTCGCGCTCCTCCCGCACCGCCTGGGCCGTGGGCGGCTTCTTCCACGTCGGCGAGGAGAGCCGCCCCGTGGTGCTGCGGTGGCGGGACGGCGCCTGGGCCGAGACGGCGGCCCCCGGCGGGCCGGACCTGCGGCTGACCGACGTCCACGTGGAGTCCGAGCGCAGCGTCTGGGTGGCCGGCCGGGTCCCGGCGGCCGGCGGCGACGGGTTCGCCGAGCCCCGGGTCCACCACTGGAACGGCCGCACCTGGCGGGACGTCACCGGCCCGGTCGCCGGGCTCTTCGCCGGGAGCGTCACCGGCGACGGCCGCGGCGGGATCTGGCTGTCCGGCGACCCCTACGGCTGGGAAGGGCCGCCGCTCTTCTGGCACTACGACGGCCGCCGCTGGACCCGGCACGAGGGCGCCGTGGTCACCACCGGCGAGACGCAGGCGCACGAGATCGCCGACCTGGCGCCGGGCGGCCCGCTCGGCGGCCCGTGGGCCGTGGGCAGCTACGCGCGGGTGGAGGGCCAAACGGCCTACCAGCACGAGCTGATCGAGCGCCTCGGCCGCCGCTGAGCCCTAATTCGGTTGCCGTGCCCGGCCGTCCGCTGCTGCACTGGCCGGGCACGGCAGACCCGTGACCCCGTACGGAAAGGAAACGCGCATGCGCGCAGCGTTCATGTCCACCCAGCAGGCCATCGCCATCCACACAAGGGACATGACGCTTCGTGCACACGCTGAACCTGGGAATCCTGGCCCATGTCGACGCCGGTAAGACCAGCCTGACCGAGCGGCTCCTGCACGCCGCCGGGGTCGTCGACGAGGTCGGGAGTGTCGACGACGGCAGCACCCGCACCGACTCGCTCGCGCTGGAGCGGCAGCGGGGCATCACCATCAAGTCCGCCGTCGTCTCCTTCGCGCTCGACGGCACCACCGTCAACCTCATCGACACGCCCGGCCACCCCGACTTCATCGCCGAGGTGGAGCGGGTGCTGCACGTGCTCGACGGGGCGGTGCTCGTGGTCTCCGCCGTGGAGGGCGTGCAGGCGCAGACCCGGGTGCTCATGCGCACGCTGCGGCGGCTGGCCATCCCCACCCTGGTCTTCGTCAACAAGACCGACCGGCGCGGCGCGCGCGCCGATGCGCTCGTCCGGGACGTCGCCGCGAAGCTCGCGCCGGGCGCCGTCGCCATGGGCGCCGTCCGCGCGCTCGGCACCCGCGCCGCCGCCTTCACCCCGTACGGCCCCGGGGACGCCGGCTTCACCGGCCGGCTCGCCGACGTCCTCGCGGGTCACGACGACGCGCTGCTCGCCGACTACGTCGCCGACGAGGCGGCGGTGACGTACCGCCGGCTGCGCAAGAGCCTCGCCGAGCAGACCGCCGGCGCGCTGGTGCACCCGGTGTACTTCGGCTCCGCCGCCACCGGCGCGGGGGTCGCGGAGCTGACCGCGGGCATCACCGAGCTGCTGCCGGCGCCGGCCGGGGACCCGGACGCGCCCGTCGCGGGCACGGTCTTCAAGGTCGAGCGCGGGCCGGGCGGCGAGAAGGTCGCGTACGTGCGGGTGCTCGCCGGCACCGTACGGGCCCGCCGGGAGCTGGCGTACGGGGACGGCGACCGCGCTGGGGTGAGGGAGAAGGTCACCGGCGTCGAGGTCTTCGACCAGGGCGCGGCGGTGCCCGCCGCCGGGGTGCCGGCCGGCCGCATCGCCCTGGTGCGGGGGCTGGCCGGGGTGCGCGTCGGCGACGCGGTCGGCGCGGCGGCCGGCGCGGGCGACGGCCGGGCCGGTGAGGCGCGGCGGCACCACTTCGCGCCGCCGACGCTGGAGACGGTCGTGGTGCCGGACCGGGCGTCCGACACCGGCGCGCTGCACGCGGCGCTCTTCCAGCTCGCCGAGCAGGACCCGCTGATCGCGCTGCGCCAGGACGACATCCGGCGGGAGCTGTACGTCTCGCTCTACGGCGAGGTGCAGAAGGAGGTCATCGGCGCCACGCTCGCCGACGAGTACGGCCTGCCGGTGTCCTTCCGCGAGTCGTCGGTCATCCACGTCGAGCGGCTGGCCGGCGCGGGCGCGGCGTACGAGAAGGGCGACACGGACACGAACCCGTTCCTGGCCACCGTCGGGCTGCGCGTCGAGCCGGCACCGCCGGGCACGGGCGTGCTCTTCGAACTGGCCGTGGAGCTGGGCTCCATGCCGTACGCGTTCTTCAAGGCCGTCGAGGACACCGTGCGCGCCACGCTGCGCCAGGGCCTGAGCGGCTGGGAGATCCCGGACGTGCGGGTGACCATGACGCACTCCGGCTACTGGCCCCGGCAGAGCCACGCCCACCAGGGCTTCAGCAAGGCCATGTCGAGCACCGGCGCCGACTTCCGCGGCATCACGCCGCTGGTGCTGGCGGACGCGCTGAAGCGGGCCGGGACCCGGGTGCACGAGCCGGTGCAGCGGTTCCGGCTGGAGGCGCCGGAGGACACGGTGCCGGCGCTGTGGCCGGCGTTCGCGGCGCTGGACGCGGTGGTCGACGCGCAGGAGGTGCGCGGCGGCGTCGCGGTGCTTCAGGGCGAGGTGCCGGCCGCGCGGGTGCACGGGCTGGAGCGGCGGCTGCCGGGGCTGACCCGCGGCGAGGGCGTGCTGGAGAGCGCCTTCGGCCGCTACCGGGAGGTGCGCGGGCCGGCCCCGGAGCGGCCGCGGACCGACCACAACCCGCTGGACCGCAAGGAGTACCTGCTGCACGTCCAGCGGCGGGTGTGAGGGGCGGCACGGGTACGGGGGGCGGCTCCCGTACCCGTGCCGCCGGCCGGTGCGCCCCGGGGGCCGCGCCGCTCAGCCGACGGGCGCGGCGAGCGGGTGGCGGGCGAGGACGTGCGCGGTCTGCCGGGCCAGCCGGCGGATGTCGCCGCGCGGCCGCTCGGGGTGGCGGTCGGTGCGGCGCGCCCAGGCATCCTCGTACGCGAACCAGTCGACGGCCGCCGGTTCGGTGCCGGTCCGCAGCGCCTCGTCGAGGGTGGCGAAGTAGGTCTGCCAGCGGCCGTGGTAGAAGTCGCCGAGGAGGCCCTGCCACTCGCGGTTCGCGTAGTCGTGCAGCCCCGCCTCGCTGCCGGCGCGCGGGCCCCAGGTGGTGAGCAGCGAGCGCGCGTCGTACTCCAGCCGGTCGCGCTCGGCACGGTCGGCGCCCCAGGCGCGGGCCTCGGCGAGGTAGCGGCCGAGGAGGTGCCGCGCGTCCGTGCCCACCACCCGGTCCTGCAGCCGGATCAGCCCCAGCCAGGCGGACGTCAGCTCGCGCAGCCGGTCCCGGTCGCCGTCCTCGTACGCCTGCCTGATCCGCGCCAGCAGCGGGCGGCCGCGGTTGGCGAGCGCCTGTCTGGCGACGTCCATGAGGTCGTAGCGGTACGCGGCGGAGCGGCGCAGCCCGGGCGCGACGGCGAGGAGTTCGGTGAGCGCGCGGTCGAAGGCGGCGGTGTCGTAGCGGTCCTCCGGCGGGCTCCAGGCGGCGGCGCTGCGGACGTCGAGGCCCGGGCGGGCGCAGAAGACGCTGTCGGCGCCCTCGCTCCAGGAGTCGGCGCGCGTGGTGCCGTAGGCGGTCTCGCGGAGCACCTGCCAGGCGGCGGCCGCGTGCGGGTCGTCGGCGCCGTAGCGGGCGGTCGCGTACTCGCGGAACCAGGCGTCGAGGTCGACCCGGCCGGGGGTCCAGGCGAGCTCGGTGAGCAGGGACATGGCGGCGGCGTTGTTGCCGGCGCCCTCGGGCATCATGGCGACGCCGGCGAGGGCGCTGCCCGGCTTGTCGCGCCAGGCGGGGTAGAGCGCGGCCCAGTCGGGGGTGTTGGCGCCGAGGGCGGTGTGGCCGCCGAAGTTCCAGATGGACCCGAAGGCGTAGGGGGTGCCGAGCCAGTCGGCCTCGCGGTCGGTGACGGTGGGGAAGCGGTCGGAGAGGCCGTCGAGGACGAGCATGCGGTCGCGGTCGACGGCCTTCAGGATCTCCCGGTCCGGGTTGGTCTGCCAGCCGAGGATCGCCCAGAGCGCGTCCGGGTGGGCGCGGCGGAGGGCCGCCTCCACGGCGCGGGCGGCGGCGCCGACCGGCACGTCGCCGGGGTCGCCGCCCTCGTGCAGCAGGTCCATCTTGTACATCCCGGCCGGGCCGAGCAGGTCGCGCTGGTGGCCGTAGAACGCGGCGGCGACCTCGGCGAAGTGCGGGTCGCGGGGGTCGAGCCAGCCGGGCCGGTCGAAGCCGACCCAGCCGCCCTGCGGGACGACGCGGGCGCCGGGGTTCTTCTCCGCGAAGCCGTCGGGGACGGTGCCGAAGTAGCCGGGGAGTACGGGCGTCATGCCCAGCTCGCGCACCCGCGCGGTGACGCGTGCGCCCAGCTCGGCGCGCAGGCGCAGCAGGCGGGCGGAGACGGGGCCGCCGAAGGAGGCCATGTTCTGCAGCAGCCACCAGGGCTGGTGCGCGGGGGCGGGGATCCAGGCGCGCATCTCGGCGTCGGAGTAGCCGAACCGGCGGAAGGTCTCGTAGTAGACGGCGTCGGTGCCGACGCACACCAGCACCTCGTTGACGCCGTGCAGCGCGAGCACGTCGAGGGCGCGCTCCCAGGCGGCGAAGTCGCGGTAGGCGCCGGTGTAGCCCTCGTGGGTGTCGTTGTACGCGAAGCGGTGCGGCACGTGCGCCTCGCCGGCCAGCGGGCGGTCGGGGGCGGGCAGCCGGCCGGGGAGGTCGAGCTGGTCGCCGTTCCAGGAGACGTGCGCGCGGGCGGTGCGCTTGAGGTAGGCGCCGACGCCGGTGAGCAGCGGGCCCGTACCGGTGGCGGCGACGGCGATCCGGCCCGGGGTGCCGGTGACGCGGTAGTGGTCGGGGCCCAAGGCGGGGAGCAGCGACAGCTCGAACTGCCGGTGGTGGCGGGGCAGCAGCCGGGCCAGCGCCCGCCGGGCGCCCGCGGTGCCGTCGCCGCCTCCGCCGCCGTCGCCGCCTCCGCCGCCGTACGGGCCGTCCCCGGCCCCGCCGCCGCGCGCCGCCGCCGACGCCGGCGCCGCGGCGCCGAGGGCCGGCAGCAGCGCGGCGCCGCCGGCGATCGTCGTCCCTGCCAGGAAGTGCCTGCGGTGCACGCTCATCGGTTCCCTCCGGGAAGGCGGTGATCGGTCCTCAGTGCTGGTGCGCGGGCCTGGGCTGGCCCGCGGCGAAGTACGCCGCGAGCGCCGGGTCGGGCGGCGGCACGTCGTACGCCATGCCCCCGGAGCGCAGCGAACGGGTCGCGAGCACGCCCGCGGCGACGCTCATCCGGGCGGCGAGCGGCGAGGTGTCGGTGGCGCCGCCGAGGCGGGCGAAGCGGCAGAACTCGGCGACGACCCGCTCGTCGGCCCGGCCGTGCGCGCCGTCGGCGGCGGGGACGCGGTGGATGGCGTCGGCGCCGGGGCGGTAGCCGGAGGGGCCGGTGTGCCAGACGCGGACCTCGTCGCCGGGGCGGTCGCCGAAGTTCTCCAGCCGGCCCTCGGTGCCGATGACGGTGTAGCTGCGCCAGTAGTCGGGGCTGAAGTGGCACTGCTGGTAGGCGGCGATGACGCCGTTGTCGAGGCGCATGTTCATCACGGAGACGTCCTCGACGTCCACCACCGGGTTCAGGTCGCGGCGCGCCGCGGGCGGCCAGGCGTCGTCCCGGGGCCGGACGGCGGGGCGCGGGGTGCCGGGCGGGCGGCGGGGCAGGTCGCCGTAGAGCATGAGGGCCCCGAGGGCGTGGACGCGGCTGGTGTAGCCGCCGGCGAGCCAGTGCACGACGTCGATGTCGTGGGCGGCCTTCTGCACCAGCAGCCCGGTGGTGCGGCGGCGTTCGGCGTGCCAGTCCTTGAAGTAGTAGTCGCCGCCGTACGCGACGAAGTGCCGCACCCACACGGTGCGCGGCACGCCGATGTCGCCGCGCGCGACGATGTCGCGCATCAGCCGGACGACGGCGGAGTGCCGCATGGTGTCCCCGACGTACAGCGGCGTGCCGGTCTCGTACGCCGTGCGCAGGATGGCGTCGCACTCCTCGACGGTGATGCCGAGGGGCTTCTCCACGAAGACCGGCCGGCCGGCTTCGAGCGCGGCGCGGGCGACGGTCGCGTGGGTGTCGTCGGGGGTGGCGACGACGACCGCGTCGACGCCGTCGGCGTCCGCGGCGTCGAGCAGCCGGCGGTGGTCGGGGTAGGCGACGGCGCCGGGGAAGCGCCCGGCGACGCCCGCCCGCACCGCCGGGTCGGTGTCGGCGACGGCGGCGACGACGGAGCCCACGCCGGGCCGGTGGGCGGCGTCGGCGAGGTCGCCGCGCAGCCCGAGGCCGACGACCCCCAGCCGGAGGTCGGTCACGATGCCGCCGCGCCCGCTCATGCCCGCACCACGGTCATCCCCTTGTCCTCGAACTCGCCGGCCACTTCCGGCGCCCGGTCGTCGGTGACGAGCACGTCGATGTCGGCCGGCGGGCAGATCCGGGCGAAGGTGCGCACCCCGAGCTTGGTGGAGTCGGCGACCACGACCAGCCGGGCGGCCTGCGCGGCCAGCAGCGCGTTGATGCTCGCCTCGTGCTCGTCGCGGGCGCTGGCGCCGTGCTCGGCGTCGACGGCGTCGGCGCCGACGAAGGCGATGTCGAGGCGGATCTCGCGGAGGATGTGGCCGGCGAGCGGGCCGACGAGTTCGTACGAGGAGGGCATGGCGACCCCGCCGGAGACGACGACCTTCACGCTGCGCCGCACGGCGAGCTCGGCGGCGATGTTGAGCGCGTTGGTGACGACGGTGACGGCGGGCTGCCCGTCGCCGGCGCTCTCGGCGGCGTCGCCCCAGTCGGCGCGGGCGGCGAGCGCGCGGGCCACGGCGGCGGTGGTGGTGCCGCCGTTGAGGCCGACCACCATGCCGCGCTCGACCATCGCGGCCGCGGCCCGGCCGATGCGCTCCTTCTCCGCGGCGTCCCGCCCGGCGCGGTGGCGCAGCGGCAGGTCGTACGCCACGTCGTTCGGCACGGCCCCGCCGCGGGTGCGGACGAGGAGCTGCTGCTCGGCCAGCTGGTCCAGATCGCGCCTGATGGTGGCGGCGGACACCGCCACCTCGACGGCCACGGACTCCACGTCGAGCCGGCCGCGCTCGGCGAGCAGCCGCAGCAGCGCGCCGTGCCGTTCGTGCTGGTTCAACCCGAATCCTTCCACCCGGCGATGCTTGAAGATGCTTGGAATTCTGCCTTAGCATGCATGATTGAACAATGGTTCTCACACAGGGCGGGCGATGAAGATGACGTACGTAGCCGCTGAGCTGGCCGACCAGCCCGCGTGCTGGCGCCGGGCGACGGAGCTGGCGGGAGGGTACGGGGCGCTGCTGCCGCAGGCCGGCGAGCGGGTCGCGGCCGTCGGCTGCGGCACGTCGTACTTCATGGCGCAGGCGTACGCGGCGCTGCGCGAGGAGTCGGGCCACGGCGAGACGGACGCCTTCCCCGCCTCCGCGTTCCCGGCCGGCCGGCGCTACGACCGGGTGGTGGCGCTGACCCGCTCCGGCACCACCACCGAGGTGCTGCGGCTGCTGTCCGCGCTGGGCGGCTCGGTGCGTACCACCGCGATCGTCGCGGACGGGGCGACGCCGGTGGCCGGGGCGGCGGACGACACCGTCGTGCTGGACTTCGCCGACGAGCGCTCGGTGGTGCAGACCCGCTTCGCCACCACCGCGCTGACGCTGCTCCGCGCCCACCTCGGGGCGCAGCCGGCGACGGCGGTGGAGGACGCGGAGCTGGCGCTCGTCGAGCCGCTGCCGCGGGCGTTGCTCGACGCCCGGCAGTTCACCTTCCTCGGCAGCGGCTGGACCGTGGGGCTGGCGCACGAGGCGGCGCTGAAGATGCGCGAGGCGGCGCTGGCGTGGACGGAGTCGTACCCGGCGATGGAGTACCGGCACGGGCCGATCAGCATCACCACCTCGGGCACCGCCACCTGGATGATCGGCGACGCGCCCACGGGCCTTCAGGACGAGGTGCACGCGACCGGCGCGCTGTGGGTCACCGGCGGGCTCGACCCGGTGGCGGAGCTGGTGCGGGCGCAGCGGCTCGCGGTGGCGCTGGCCGCCGCCCGCGGGCTCGACCCGGACGAGCCGCGGCACCTGACCCGGTCGGTGATCCTCAGCCCGGCCGGCTGAGGACCACCGGGGCGGGGCCGATCAGAACGGGCCCTGGAGGGCGCCGAGCCGGTCGGTCAGGCGCAGGTTCTCGGTGTAGTCGACGGGGCAGGAGATGACGTCCACGCCGTCGTGGGCGAGCGCGTCGCGCAGGACGGGCAGCAGTTCGTCGGCGGACTTCACCGCGTGCCCGCGGGCGCCGAAGCTCTCCGCGTAGGTCACCAGGTCCGGGTTGCCGAAGCGGGTGTGGGAGTGCCGCCCCATGTCCAGCTCCATCTTCCAGGTGATCAGCCCGTACTCGTCGTCGACGAGGACCAGCACGGTCATCGCGATGCCCTCGCGGACGGCGGTCTCCAGCTCCTGCGAGTTCATGAGGAACGCGCCGTCGCCGGTCATCGCGAGCACCTGGGCCTCCGGCCGGGCGAGCCTGGCGCCGATGGCGCCGGGGACGGCGAAGCCCATGGTGGACAGGCCGTTGGAGATCAGGCAGGTGTTGGGCTCGTACGTGGGGTAGAGCCGGGCCATCCACATCTTGCCGGCGCCGGTGTCGACCAGCACCACGTCCTCGCGGCCGAGCGCCTCGCGGACGTCGGCGACGACGCGCTGCGGCGCGAGCGGGAACGCGGCGTTCCGGCGGCCGTGCGCCAGCTCCTCGGCGAGCAGCCCGCGGATGAGCCGGCCGTCGCCGTGGAACGTGCGGCCGACGGCGTCCGCGAGGCCGTCGAGCGCGGCGGAGGGGTCGCCGAGCACGCCGACCGCGACCGGGTAGTGGGCGTCGACCTCGGCCGGGAAGTGGTGCAGGTGCAGGATCTTCTTGTCGCCCTGCGGGTTGATCTTGACCGGGTCGAACTCCTGCAACTCGTACCCGACGCAGATGAGAACGTCGGCGTTGTCGAAGCCGAAGTTGGTGTAGTCGTGGCGCATGAAGCCGACGGCGCCGAGGGCGTTGGGGTGGTCGTCGGGAAAGACGCCCTTGCCGTTGAACGTGGTCGCCACCGGAATGTCGAGCCGCTCGGAGAAGCGGACCAGGGCGTCGGTGGCGCCGGACCGGGTGGCGCCGTGGCCGGCCAGCAGGATGGGGCGCGCGGCGCCCGCCAGCACCTCGGCGGCCCGCTCCAGCTGCGCCGGGGACGGGGCCTCGGGGCGCGGCCGGTTGATGGGCAGCGGGTCCAGCGGCGGGTCGGGGACGGCGCCTTCTATGTCCTCGGGCAGCGCGAGGAACACCGCGCCGGGCCGCTCGCTCTGCGCGGTCTTGAACGCCTGCCGCACCATCTCCGGCACCGCGGCGGGGGTGCGTACCGGCTGGGAGAACTGGGTGACCGGCGCGAACATCGCGGGCAGGTCGATGACCTGGTGCGACTCCTTGTGCATCCGGTCCTCGCCGCCCTGGGCCGCGAGCGCGACCACCGGCGTGCTGTTGGTCTGCCCGTCGGCGACGCCGAGCAGCAGGTTGATGGCCCCGGGGCCGAGGGTCGCGGAGCACACCCCCGCGCGGCCGGTGATACGGCCGTACATCTCCGCCATGAACGACGCGCCCTGCTCGTGGCGCACGAGGACGTAGTCGATGGACGGGGAGGCGTTGACGGCGTCGACGAAGCGGATGTTCTCCTCGCCCGGCACGCCGAAGACGTGCGTCACGCCCTCGGCCTCCAGGCAGCGCACCAGCAGGTGTGCCACGTCTTCGGGGGTGTCTGGAGTGCTCATGCCCCGAGCGTAACCCGGGCGGGCACGAAAAAAAGCTCCGCCGTTTTCGGCCGGAGCTGTGAAACTGCTATCGTGAGGAATTCTCTGCGCGAATTCGTCTCTCTTGAACTGGCGTTGGGGGAAAGTGCGATGCGGGCATTCTATCCGTGCGGGAGCTGAATTGTCAAACGAGGTGCCGAACGACGAAATGCGGCGCGAGCAGGAATTCCTCGACCTGCTCCAGCAGCGCCTCGCGGAGCTGCGCGAGGGCGCCGAAGCGGGGGTCCGGACGGCCCTGGCCCGGGACGGGGGAAGCACCCTCCAGGCCCGGCTGGAGCGGGACGTCCTCGTGGCCGAACAGTCCGGGCTGCTGGCCGCGTTCAACGCCGGCGAGCACGGTCTGTGCTTCGGCCGGCTGAACTTCCGCGACGGCCGCGACCACCACATCGGCCGCATCGGCATGCGCGCCGACGACGAGGATCGCACCCCGCTCGTCGTCGACTGGCGGGCCGACGTGGCCCGTCCCTTCTACCTCGCCACCGGCCACACCCCCATGGGGCTGCGCCGGCGGCGGCACATCTCCACCGCGGGCGTCGCCGGCCGCCAGCGGGTCACGGCCCTGCACGACGAGATCCTCGACCTCACCGACCCCGAGCGCACCGGCCTGGAGGGCGCCGACGCCGACGCGGTGCTGCTGGCCGCCCTCGACGCCGCCCGCACCGGCCGGATGCACGACATCGTGCAGACCATCCAGGCCGACCAGGACCGCATCATCCGCGCCCCGCACGCGGGCGTCCTCGTCGTCGAGGGCGGGCCCGGCACCGGCAAGACCGCCGTCGCCCTGCACCGCGCCGCCTACCTGCTCTACGCGCACCGCGAGCAGCTCGCCCGCCGCGCCGTGCTCGTCGTCGGCCCGGGCCCCGCCTTCCTCGGCTACATCTCCGAGGTGCTGCCCGCGCTCGGCGAGACCGGCGTGCTGCTGGCCACCCCCGGCGAGCTGTTCCCCGGCGTCGGCGCCACCGGCACCGACACCCCCGCGGCGGCGGCGGTCAAGGGCGGCACGGCGATGGCGGACGCGCTCGCCGCGTACCTCACCGACCGGCAGCGGCTGCCGGCGGAGACCGTCGTCATCCCGCACGAGGACGGCGAGCTGCACCTCGACCACTGGCTGGCCAATGCGGCCCGCAAGCGGGCCCGGGCCACCGGGCTGCCGCACAACGCGGCCCGGCCGCACTTCGCGTTCAACGTCATCGACGGGCTGACCCGGCAGCTCACCGAGCGCCTCGGCGACGACCCGTTCGGCGACGAGAACCTGCTCGGCCCGGACGACGTCGCCCAGCTCGGCAAGGCGGTCGCCGCCAACGAGGACGTGCACGCGGCCATCGCCGGGCTGTGGCCGCTGCTGACGCCCGAGGAGCTGGTCGCGGACTTCCTCGCCGAGCCGGCGCACCTGCCGGAGCCGGACGCGGAGCTGATCCGCCGCGCCGGCGGGCCCTGGACCCCGGCCGACGTGCCGCTGCTGGACGAGGCGGCGGAGCTGCTCGGCGACGACGGCCCCGCGCGGGCGGCGGCGCGGGCGCGCGCGGAGGCGGAGCGGCAGGAGCGGATCGCGTACGCGCAGGGTGTGCTGGAGATGTCGTACGGCTCGCGCACCCAGGAGTTCGAGGACCGCGGCGACGACGAGGCGGAGGTGCTGGCGGCGCACGACCTGATCGACGCCGAGCGGCTGGCCGAGCGCCAGGAGGAGGCCGACCACCGGACGGCGGCCGAGCGGGCGGCGGCGGACCGCACCTGGACCTTCGGGCACATCATCGTCGACGAGGCGCAGGAGCTGTCGCCGATGGCGTGGCGGCTGCTGATGCGGCGCTGCCCGACCCGGTCGATGACGCTGGTCGGCGACCCGGCGCAGACGGCGGAGCCGGGGGCGTGCGGGTCGTGGGAGGCGATCCTCGGCCCGTATGTGGACAAGCGCTACGAGCACCTCACGCTGGGCGTCAACTACCGGACGCCCGCCGAGATCATGGAGGTCGCGGCCGCGGTGGCGCGGGCGGCGGACCCCGGGTACGCGCCGCCGCGCTCGGTGCGGGCCACGGGGGTACGGCCCTGGGCGGAGCGCGCCGGGGGTGCGTCCGGCGACGTGCCGGCGGCGGTCGCGGCGGCCGTGGCCCGGGAGTCGGAGGACGCCGGGCGGCTCGCGGTGATCGCGCCGGCGGAGCTGCTGCCGGCGCTGGCGGCGGCGCTGCCCGACGCGGCGGCGGGCCCGGCGCCGGACCTGACGCGGCCGGTGGTGCTGCTGGGGCCGCGGCAGGCGAAGGGGCTGGAGTTCGACACGGTGGTCGTGGCGGAGCCGGCGCTGTTCGGCGGCAGCGACCTGTACGTGGCGCTGACCCGGGCGACGCAGCGCCTCGGGGTGGTGTACGCCGGCGAGCTGCCGGAGGCGCTCGGCGGCCTCGCGCGGCGGGGGTGACGGAGCGCCGGCGCGCGCCGCACCGGACCGGGAGGAGTCCGGTGCGGCGCGCCTGCCCGGCCGGCGGCCGGGCCGTCGGGGGCCGCTCAGCCGCCGGGCGCCTCGTCGGGGGCGTCGGGGTCCGCCTCCGGGTCCCGGTGCGGGTCGAACTCGGCGTGCAGCCGGCGGGTGTGGTCCACGTACCGCGGCGGGCCGGTCAGCGTCACCGCCGCGGTGAGCCGCGGCGCCGCGCTCGACGCCGACAGCCGCAGCTCCAGCCCGCCCGGCTCCACCACCCGGCGCCCGTCGCGCCCGGTGAACGCGGCCACGTCGGCCGGCACGACCACCCGCACCCGGCGCTCCTCCCCCGCGCGCAGCGCCACCCGGGTGTAGCCGACGAGCCGCTGCACCGGCTGCACGACGGAGGCCACGGGGTCGTGCAGGTACAGCTGCACGACCTCGGTGCCGTCCCGGTCGCCGGTGTTGCGGACGGTGAACGACAGCGCGAACTCGCCGTCCGTGGGCGCCTCCGCCGCCACCACCGCCAGGTCCGACCACGCGAACGTCGTGTACGACAGCCCGTGGCCGAACGCGAAGGCGGCGGTCGGGTCGACGTTGGACACCTCGGTGGCCTGGCCCAGCCGGGGCGCGAGATACGTCGCCGGCTGCGCCCCCGGGCCGCGCGGCACGCCCACGGGCAGCCGGCCCGACGGGTTCGTCCGGCCGCTGAGCACGTCGGCCAGCGCCGTCGTCCCCTCCACGCCGGGGAAGAACGACTGCACGATCGCCGCCGCCTCGTCCGCCGCCCGGCCCAGCGCGTACGGCCGCCCGGCCAGCAGCACCGGCACCACGGGCGTCCCGCTGTCCAGCAGGGCGTCGAGCAGCTGCTGCTGGACGCCCGGCAGCGTCAGCGACACCGCGTCGCAGCCCTCGCCGCTGGTGCCGCGGCCGAAGAGCCCGGCGCGGTCGCCGAGCGCCGCGATCACGACGTCGGCCTCGCGCGCGGCCCGTACGGCCGCGGCGATGCCGTCCGTCTCCGGCCCGTCGACCGAGCAGCCGGCGGCGACGGTGACGATGGCGGCGGGGAACTCCCGGCGCAGCGCCTCGTGGAGCGTGGGCAGCCCGATCCCGACGGGGATCTCGGGGTGCTTGACGCCGACGTGGACGGGGAAGGAGTAGCAGCCGAGCACGGCGTGCGGGTCCTCGGCGTTGGGGCCGACGAGCGCGATGCGGCGCGGCTGGCGCAGCGGCAGCGTGCCGTCGTTGGCGAGCAGCACCACGGCCTGCTCGGCGACCTCGCGCGCCAGCTCCCGGTTGCCGACCGGGTCCAGGTCGACGCTGCCGCGCAGCGCGTCCGGGTCGGCCGCCGCGGCGCTCCCGACGCCGGCGGCGGCGAGCGCCGGCGGCACCGGCGACCAGTCGCCGTCGAGCAGCCCCAGCCGGGTCTTCTGCGCCAGCACCCGGCGCAGCGCGCGGTCGACCAGCGCCTCGTCGACGCGGCCGTCGGCGAGCGCCGCCAGCAGCGGCGGGCCGAAGGTCTTGACCGTGGGCAGCTCCACGTCCACCCCGGCGGCCAGCGCGGCGCCGGCGGCCCCGGCCCAGTCGTCCGCGACGCCGTGCAGCGTGCGCAGGAAGGAGATGCCGAAGTAGTCGGCCACGACGGTGCCGTCGAAGCCCCAGGTGTCCCGGAGCAGCCCGGTCAGCAGCGCGGCGTCGGCCGCCGCCGGCACGCCGTCGGTGTCGGTGTACGAGCTCATCACCGACCCCACGCCGCTCTCCCGCAGCGCCATCTCGAACGGCGGCAGCAGCACGTCCGCGCGCTCGCGCTCGCCCATCGCGGCCGGGGCGAGGTTGCGGCCGGCGCGGGAGGCGGAGTAGCCGACGAAGTGCTTGAGCGTGGCGAGCACGCCGGCGGACTCCAGGCCCTGAATGTACGCGGTGGCGACGGTGCCGACGAGGTACGGGTCCTCGCCGACGGTCTCCTCCACCCGCCCCCAGCGCGCGTCCCGTACCACGTCCAGCACCGGCGCGAGGCCCTGGTGCACGCCCACGGCGCGCATGTCCCGGCCGATGGCCGCGGCCATCCGCCGCACCAGCGCCGGGTTGAACGTCGCGCCCCAGGACAGCGGCACGGGGTAGGCGGTCGCGCCCCAGGTGGCGAAGCCGGCGAGGCACTCCTCGTGGGCGAGGGCGGGGATGCCGAAGCGGTTCGCGGCCACGACCCGCGCCTGGGTGCGCATCAGGGACAGCGCGCCGAGGGCGGGGTCGACCGGCGCGGTGCCGAACGGCCGCGTCAGCTGCCCGAGTCCGGCCGGCAGCAGCGTGTCGAGGTCGACGACCTCCTCCATCTCGTGCTGGTACGGCGCCACTTCGCCGCCCTCCGCGGAGGCGCCGACCCAGACCCCGAAGAGCTGGGCGACCTTCTCCTCCACGGTCATGGCGGCCATCAGCGCCGCCACGCGGGTGTCGACGTCGTGGGCCGGGTCGTTCCACACGGGGGTGGCCGTGTCCGGGGCGTCTGCCCGGGGTGTCTCAACTGCCACGTTCGCGGTCACTTTCCTCCGACGCCCATGAGGCCCCGGACGAGGGCCCGGCGGGCGAACAGGTAGACGAGCAGGACGGGGATCATCGACAGGAGCACGGCGGCCAGCAGCCCGGGCGCGTCGATCCCGCGCTCGGTCTGGAAGTTGTAGAGGCCGAGCGTGATCACTTTGGATTCTTCGGACTGGGTCAGGACGAGCGGGAAGAGGAAGCCGTTCCACGCCTGGAGGGCGGAGAAGACCACGATGGTGGCGATCCCGCCCCGGGAGAGCGGCAGCACCAGCTGGAAGAACATCCGCCGGGGGGTGGCGCCGTCCATGGCCATGGCCTCGAACAGCTCCCGGGAGATGTCCCGCATGGTCCCGCTGAGGATGAGCGTGGAGACGGGCAGGGCGAAGGCGGCCGTGGGCAGGATGACGCCGATGAGGTTGTCGTAGAGCCCGGCCTCGCTGATGAGGTAGAACATCGGGACGATCACGGCCTGCAGCGGGATGGCGAGGCCGAGGAGGAAGAGCCGGAAGACGCCGGTGGTGATGCGGCCCCGGCTGCGCACGATGGAGTACGACAGCGGCGGTACGAGCAGCAGCACGATGCCGACGACGCAGACGGTGACGATCAGGGTGTTGAGGAAGTACCGGCCGAAGCCGGTGTCGAAGGCGCCGGTGAAGTTGTCGAACGTGACGTCGCTGGGCAGGCCCAGCGGGCCGGTGTCGGCGAAGTCCGACTGGGTCTTCAGCGTCGCCGTGACCATCACGTACAGCGGCAGGCCGATGAGGAAGAGCCAGATCAGCGAGCCCGCGCCGGCGAGGTAGTGGGGACGTCGCCTCATCACAGGCCCTCCGTGGTGCTGCGCATCTTGTCGTAGCCGGACAGCCGCACCATGATCAGCGAGATGGCCGTCGCGGCCAGGACCAGGACGAGCGCGATGGCCGCGCCGGCGCCGTAGTCGAAGCTCTTGAACGCCTTCTCGTACATGTAGTACGCGCTGATGGTGGTGTCGGTCCCCGGGCCGCCCTGGGTGAGGATGAGGACGGTCTCGAAGGTGGTGAGGCCGCCGACGACCATGAGGATCATCGACGTCATGATCGCGTTGCGCAGCTGCGGCAGCGTGACGTGGAAGAACTGCCGGTAGCGCCCGGCCCCGTCGATCTCCGCCGCCTGGTAGAGCACCGGCGGGATGGCCCGCGCCGCGCCCTGGTAGATCAGGGTGTGGAACGGGGTGAACTGCCAGGTGCTGACGAAGGCCAGCACGCCGATCGCGGACGCCTGCTCGCCGAAGAGGTTGCCGTCCCCGAAGAGCCAGGTGGCCTCGGCGGGCACGCCGAAGTTGGGGTCGAGCAGGGCGCGCCAGACGACGGAGACGGCGGTGGCGGACAGCAGCAGCGGGACGAAGTAGATGGCCGAGAGCACCGCGCGGTTGCGCTGCTGGCCCGCCGCCCAGACGCCGAGCATGATGCTCAGCGGCGTCTGGAGCGCCACCCCGAGCCCGGTGAGCAGCAGGCTCAGCCAGATGCTCTCGATCATCACGGGGTCGTCGAGGATGCGCCGCCAGTTGTCGAGCCCGGCGAACTCGGGGTCGCCGATGCCGTCCCAGGACATGAAGGACAGCACCGCGACCATGATCAGCGGTATGACGGCGAAGGCGCCGAAGAACAGCGTGGCGGGGGCCGCCCAGAGGAATCCCGGGCGGCCCACGTCGGCCACGTTCGTGGTCGGCGTCCGCCGCCGCTTCGCGGGCGGAGCGGCGGGGCGGACGCGCGTCTTCTGTATGGTCATGGAGTCGTCAGGAGATCGGCAGGGCCTGCATGGCCGAGATGAAGCCGTCCTCGTCGAGCTGTCCGTTGAAGAACTGCTGAACGGCCTTGTGCATGTCGGTGGCGGCGGACTGCGGGTACGCCTGGTCCCAGGAGAGCTGGAAGTGCGGCGCCTTCTCGACCAGGTCGTACTGGAACTTCGAGTAGTCCGGGCTGGCCGACTCGTCGAGGAACTCCGGGGTGTTGGTCGTGGTCGGCAGGTTGCCGATGGACAGCTGGTCCTTCACGAACTTGTCGGAGTACATGAGCTTCAGGAACTCGGCGATCGCCTCGGGGTGCTCGGCCTTCTTCATCACCGAGTAGTAGTTGTTGGTGTTGCCCGCGAGGTTCGCCGGGTCACCCTTGCCGCCCTCGATGGTCGGGAAGGAGGTGTAGCCGAGGTCTTCGGCGGCGAACTGCTCGTTCAGGCTCTGCTGGGCGGAGTAGTACCAGGAGCCCATCAGCTCGAAGGCGGCCCTGCCCTCCGCCACCAGCTGCACCGAGCCGTTGTTGGTGTACTTCACCGAGTCGTACGCGTCGCCGAAGGCGCCGGTGTCGACCAGCTCCCGGATCATGCCGAGCGCCCGCCGGCTGTCCTCGCTCGCCCACGCCTCCTTGTCGCCGCTCAGCGCCTTCTGGAACAGCTCGGGGCCGGCGATGCGGTCGTAGAGGTACTGGAACCACATCTGCGTGGGCCACTGGTCGCCGCCGCCGAGCGCGATCGGGGTGACGCCGGAGTCCTTCAGCTTCTCGACCGCGGCCAGCAGGTCCTCCCAGGTCTCGGGCGGCTGCACCCCGGCCTCGTCGAGCACCTTCTTGTTGTGGAACAGCAGCACGGGCTGCGTTCCGCGCATCGGGATGCCGTACGCCTTGCCGTCCACGACCGAGGCGTCGAAGACCGAGGGCAGGAAGTTCTCCTTCAGGCCCGGGTCCTTCTTGATGAAGTCGTCGAGCGGCAGCAGCAGGTCCGCGTCGACGAAGGGCTTGATGCTGCCGCCGCCCCAGTGGAAGAAGACGTCGGGGGCCTGCGGGGTGCTGATGATCGTCTGTAGCTTCGTCTGGTAGTCGGCGCCCGGGATGGTGTCCAAGCGGGCCTTGACCTCGGACGTCTTGTTGAACTCGGCGACGAGCTCCTTCTCCACCTCGTTGGTGGCGTCGCCGTAGACGAGCACGGTGAACTCGTTCTCGCCGGAGCCCGATCCGCCGTCGTCGCCGCACGCCGCCACGGTCAGCGCGAGTCCCAGCGCGCAGCCGCCGGCGAGTATGCGGGGCATCCGCCTTCGAGTCTTCATACGTATGCCTCTCGAAAATTTCGTCCCGAACACCGAAAGTCGATGTAGGGCTGGACAGTAGGCGAGCCGCCGCGGGCGGTCAACGGGCCCGTGGCCGCGCGACCAAACCGTTACCGCTGACCGTGCCTTATCCTTCGAACCATGCGTGAAGACGACGACGTGGACGGCCGTGTGACCCTGGCCGAGGTAGCGACCCAGGCCGGGGTGTCACTCTCGACGGTTTCGAAAGTTCTCAACGGGCGCTCCGACGTCTCCCGGCCCACGCGCACGAAAGTCGAGCGGCTGCTGGAGACGCACGGCTACCGCCGCCGGGCGCAGGCGGCCCCGCAGGCCCCGCTCATCGAGCTGGTCTTCCACGAGCTCGAGAGCGTCTGGGCGATGGAGCTGATCCGCGGCGTGGAGAACGTCGCCAAGCAGAACCAGGCGAGCGTCGTGCTCACCGAGAGCGGTACGCGGCACGCGCCCGACCCGGACTGGATCGAGGGCGTCCTGCGGCGCCGGCCGCTGGGCGTGGTGCTGGTCTTCTCCACCCTGCCCGACCGGGTCAAGAAGCAGCTGCGCTCGCGCGCCATCCCGTTCGTCATCGTCGACCCGGCGGGCGACCCCGAGCCCGACGTGCCCTCCGTCGGCTCCGCCAACTGGGCCGGCGGCATGGCCGCCACCCGCCACCTCATCGAACGCGGCCACCGCCGGATCGCCATCATCACCGGCCCGGAGGACATGATGTGCTCCCTCGCCCGGCTCGACGGCTACCGCTCGGCGATGGCCATGGCCGGCCTCGACGCCGACCCGGCCCACATCCGCTACGGCGACTTCCACGTGCAGGGCGGCTTCGACCACGCCCGGGAGCTGCTCGACGGGCCCGACCGGCCCACCGCCGTGTTCGCCGGCAGCGACCTCCAGGCGCTCGGGGTCATGGAGGCGGCCCGGCTGAAGGGGCTGAGCGTGCCGGACGAGCTGTCGGTCGTCGGCTACGACGACGTGCCCCTCGCGCAGTGGTCCAGCCCCGCGCTCACCACCGTCCACCAGCCGCTGCGGCAGATGGCGGAGGAGGCGGCGCAGATGCTGCTGCGCCCGCGCGAACCGGGCAAGGGGGAGCTGCGCATGGAGCTGGCCACCCGGCTGGTGGTGCGGCAGAGCACGGCGGCGCCCGCGGAGGCCCCCGCCCGGCCGTAGCCCCGCCCGGACCGGAGCCGCGGGCCGGGCCGGGCGGGGCGGGGCCCGCGGCACCGGGGCCGGGCGACCGGCAACCTCCCGCCGTCCGGCGGCGACCCACGGCCGGAGCGTGCCGCCGGCAGGCGGGCGCATCCCCCCACCCGTACCCGTACCGGACGGAGAGCACCACATGCGCACGCACAGGAGGAAGCCCCGCACCGGGCTCGTCGCCGCCGCCGCGACGGCCACCGCCGCCGCCACCGCCGCCCTGCTGATCCCGGGCGCGACGGCCGGCGAGCCCGCCCCGGCCGCGGCGTCGCCCGTCGGCTTCGGCGCCGGCGCCACCGGAGGGGCCGGCGGCGAGACCGTCAGGGTCTCGGACGCGGCCGCGTTCACCGAGGCGGTGCAGGGCGACGGCCCGCGCGTCGTCGAGGTCGACGGCACCGTCGAGCTGGACGGCATGACCAAGGTCGCGTCCGACAAGACCATCGTCGGCGTGGGCACCAGCGGCCGCATCAGCGGCGGCGGGCTGAACATCAGCGAGGTCGGCAACGTCGTCGTGCGGAACATGACGATCTCCGGCAGCGACGACGACAACATCAACGTCCAGTACGCCACCGACGTCTGGCTGGACCACAACACGCTCACGGACGCCGGCGACGGCAACCTGGACATCAAGCGCGCGTCGGACGGCATCACCGTCTCCTGGAACCACTTCCACGGCCAGGACAAGAACGCCCTGCTCGGCCACAGCGACGACAACGGCGACGAGGACGCGGACGCCCTGCACGTCACGTACGCCTTCAACTGGTTCGACGGAACCAACCAGCGCAACCCGCGGGTCCGCTTCGGCAACCCGGTGCACGTGCTCAACAACTACTACGACGACATCGGCTCCTACGGCGTCGCCTCCACCGAGGACGCCGGCGTGCTGATCGAGGGCAACTACTTCGAGAACACCGAGGACCCCTTCCACCTCGGCGAGGGCGACTCGGGCCCCGGCACCATCGAGGCCCGCGACAACCACTTCGCCAGCTCCGGCACGGGCGAGGCCGGCGGCTCCGTCGCGGACATCCCGTACGACTACGACGTGCAGCCGGCCGAGGGCGTCAAGGCCGCCGTGACCGAGGGCGCCGGCGTCGGCAACCTCTGACCGGCAGCCTCCGAGAGACCGCGCCGCGCGCCGCGGCCGGGCCGCGGGAACCACCTGCCCCTCCCGTCGGTACGAAGTCCCCCGCGGCGCGCGGCGCTCCACTCCGCCCACGGCAGGCACGGCGGACCACGGCATGCGGACTCGGCCCTCCCGGGCCGGGGTTGCGGTATTCATCGGGACCGGCGCGCGGGATATCCTCCTGCCCACCAGGGGCATCCCCCCGCCAGTGCGAGCGCACGCACCGTTCCCCCACGACGCCCTCAACCCCACCCCAGGAGGGTCACCATGAGAGTGCGCACCATCTCGGCGATCGCCGCCGGGTTCTGCCTCGCCGTCTCCGGCGTGGCGCTGTCCGCGGCCAGCGCGGACCCGCCCGCCGACACCGCGCCGGCGGCGGTCGAGCTGACGACCGTGGCCGAGGCCCGGAACCCGACCGCGGGCACCGCGGGCCCCGGCGGCACCGTCTGGATCGCAGAACGCGCCGGCACGGTACGGGTCCTGGACGACTCCGGCCTCGGCGAACCCGTGCTCGACATCTCGGACGAGACGACCGTCACCGGCGAGCGCGGGCTGCTCGGCATCGCCTTCGACCCGGCCTTCGAGCACTTCTACCTCTCCTTCACCGACCGGGAGGGCACCAGCACCGTCGACGAGTTCGCCGTCGCGGCCGACGGCGCGCTCGACCCGGACTCGCGGCGCACCGTCCTCACCCAGGAGCAGCCGTACTCCAACCACAACGGCGGCCAGATAGCCTTCGGCCCCGACGGGATGCTCTACATCGCCCTCGGCGACGGCGGCGCGGGCGGCGACCCGCACGACAACGGCCAGAACCTCGGCACCCTGCTCGGCAAGCTGCTGCGGATCGACCCGTCCGGCGGCGACCCGTACGCGATCCCCGAGGACAACCCCTTCGCCGGCGACCCGCAGGCGCGCGGCGAGATCTGGGCGTACGGGCTGCGCAACCCGTGGCGGTTCTCCTTCGACGCCGGGACGGGCGACCTGTGGATCGGCGACGTCGGGCAGAACCGGGTCGAGGAGATCGACCACGCCCCGGCCGGCAGCCCCGGCGGCGAGAACTACGGCTGGGGCCGGATGGAGGGCTCGGAGGTCTTCGACGGTGAGGAGCCGGCGAACCACGTGCCGCCGGTCCACGAGTACGGCCGTGACGGCCTCGGCTGCTCGGTCACCGGGGGCTTCGTCTACCGCGGCGAGGCGATCCCGGAGCTGGCCGGGCAGTACCTGTTCAGCGACTACTGCGACGGCACCGTACGCGCCCTCACGGTCGAGAACGGCGAGGTGACCGGCGAGAGCGACCTCGGCGTGAGCGGCGGCGAGGTCATCTCGTTCGTCCAGGACGGCGACAACGAGCTGTACGTGCTCGGCATCGGCGGCGCGGTCCAGCGGCTCGACGCGGCCGGCTGACGCCCCGGCACCCCGGCACGACCCCGCCCGCGGGCCGCCGCAGCGCGGCCCGCGGGCTCTCGTCGCCGCCCGCCCGGTGCCGCCCGCCCTGTTCCGCCCGCGGGCGCGGAACGTTACCGTTCGGTAGATGAGGCGACCGGGGTTGCGGGACCTGACGGGACGGCGGATCTTCGTCACCGGCGCGGCCGGCGGCATCGGCGGCGCGACCGCCGCGCTGGCCGCGGCCCGGGGCGCGGAGCTGTTCCTCACCGACCTGGACGGGGACCGGCTCGACGCCGCCGCCGCGGGGATCCGCGCGCGAGGCGGCACCGTGCGCTACACCGGCGCCGCCGACGTCACCGACCTCGACGCCGTACGGGCCGTGGCCGGCGCCGTGCACGCGGCGGCGGGCGGGCCGATGGACGTGGTGATGAACGTCGCCGGGATCTCGGCGTGGGGCACGGTGGAGCATCTGGAGCACCGGCACTGGCGGGCGATGGTCGAGGTCAACCTGATGGGCCCGGTGCACGTCATCGAGACCTTCGTGCCCCCGATGATCGCGGGCGGGCGGGGCGGCCACCTGGTCAACGTCTCGTCGGCGGCGGGCCTGCTCGGGCTGCCCTGGCACGCGGCGTACAGCGCGGGCAAGTTCGGGCTGCGCGGGGTCTCCGAGGTGCTGCGCTTCGACCTGCGGCGGCACGGCATCGGCGTGAGCCTGGTCTGTCCGGGCGCGGTGGACACGCCGCTCACCGAGACGGTGGAGATCGTCGGCGTGGACAAGGAGAGCAGGGCGTTCCGGCGGCTCCAGGCCGGTTTCCGCAGACAGGCGGAGTCGCCGGAGGAGGTCGCCGCGATGATCCTCACGGGCATGGCGCGGAACCGCTACCTGGTGCACACCTCCGGGCGGGTACGCGCCGCCCACGCGCTCCAGCGCGCGGCCCCGCCGCTGTACGCGCTCGCGATGCGGGCGATGAACGCCGCCACCCACCGGCTGCTGCGCCGCGCCGTCGCCGCCCCGCCCGCGGACCGGGACGCGCGGTGAGCGCGCCGCGGATCGCCCCCGGCAGGCGCCGCGACGTGGGCCTGGCCACCTGGCTGCTCAGCCGCGCGGCGGGCCGCGTCGCGGGCACCCGCCCGCCCGCGCTGTTCCTCGTGCTCGGCCGGCACCGCCGGCTGTTCCGCGGCTGGCTGCGGTTCGCCGGCCGGCTGATGCCCCGCGGCACGCTGCCGCGCCGGGAGACCGAGCTGGTGATCCTGCGGGTGGCCCATCTGCGGGACTGCCGCTACGAGTTCGAGCACCACCGCCGGCTCGGCCGCCGGGCCGGGGTCACGCCCGCCGACGTCGAGCGGGTCGCCCGGGGCCCCGGGGCGGCCGGCTGGACGGACCGCGAGCGCACGCTGCTGGCCGCCGTCGACGCGCTGCACCACGACCGGGATCTGGACGACGCGGGCTGGCGGGAGCTGCGTACCCACCTGGACGAGAAGGCGGCGATCGAGCTGCTGCTGCTCGCCGGCCACTACGAGATGCTGGCCACCGCCATCGCCGCGCTGCGCCTCCGGCCGGACCCGCCCCGCTAGCGCCCCCGTGCGCCTCCCCGCACGAGATTCCTACTATTCCCACCGGTGTGCTAGGAATAGGAAGGCAGTAGCCTCGTCACGTCGACGGGAGCCCGGGGGTGGACCGGCCCCGCAGACGCGAGATCATGGACGACATCGTTCCCGGCTCAGCTGGAGGTACCGTGGCCGCGCCCTCGTCCCCCACCGCCGCGGGTCCCGCCCGCCACGTCGTGGCCGTCGTCGGCGCGGGCGCCGCGGGCGCCCTGACCGCGATGCAGCTCTGCGAGACCGCGGTCCGGCGCAGCACGCCGCTGGAGCTGGTGCTGATCGACCCGGCGCCCGAGGCGGGCCGCGGGGTCGCGTACGCCACGCCCGACCCGCGGCACCGGCTGAACGTGCCGGCCGGCGGCATGAGCTGCTACCCGGACGACCCCACCCACTTCGTCCGCTGGCTCCACGCCCACGGCGAACCCGCCGCCTCCGCCTGCGACTTCGTCACCCGGCACCGCTACGGCGCCTACCTCGCCGACTCCCTCGGCCAGGCCGTCATCCGGGCCCACGGCACCGTCGCGGTGCGCCGGCTGCGGACGAGGGCCACCGGCTGTACGTGGGCCCCCGGCGGGCCCGCCACCCTGCGCCTCGCCGACGGCCGCACCCAGCGGGCCGACAGCGTCGTCATCGCCACCGGCCCCGCGCCCGGCCCGCCCGCCTGGGCGCCGGCGGCGCTGCGCGCCGGCGACCGCTTCGTCGCCGACCCCTGGGCGCCCGGCGCCCTGGACGCCCTCGCCACCGATACCGCCGAGGCCGCCGGCGCCGCCGGGGCCGCCCCCGGCGGCGCCCGCGACGTGCTGCTCGTCGGCACCGGCCTGACCGCCGTCGACGTCGCGCTCACCCTGGCCGCCCCCGGCCGCCGGGTGCACGCCGTCTCCCGCGGCGGCGAGCTGCCCCGCCCGCACGCGCTGATCGCGCTCCCGCCGCTCCAGCCGGCCGCCGACCTGCCCGGCCTGCCGCTGGCGGAGCTGCGCGCCGCGGTCCGCCGGCACGTCGCCGCCGCCGTACGCGCCCACGGCGACTGGCGCCCCGCCGTGGACGGGCTGCGCCCGCTGACGCAGGCGGTGTGGGCCCGCCTCTCCGACGCCGACCGGGCGGACTTCCTGGCCCGGGACGCCTCCCGCTGGAACGTCCACCGCCACCGCATGCCCCCGGCCACCGCCGAGGCCGTGCGGCGGGCGCTGGCGGCCCGCCGGCTGCGGCTGCACCGGGGGCAGGTCGGGGACGTCGCCGAGCGGCCGGACGGGGGCCTGGACGTCACGCTGAGCGGCGGCCGGACGCTGGCCGTCGGCTGGGTCGTCGACTGCACCGGTCCCGGCCTGCGCGTCGAGGAGTGCGCCGACCCGCTGTGGCGGGGGCTGCTGGCCGACGGCACGGCCGTGCCGGGCCCGCTGGGCATCGGCGTCGCCACCGACGCCGGCCGGCTGCGCCCGGCCCCCGGCCGCGCTCCCGCGAGACGGGCCGGCTCCCCCGCGGCCGGCCCCCGCCCCGGCGACACGCCCCCGCCGCTGTTCACCCTCGGCTCCGCCCGCCGCGGCGAGCTGTGGGAGACCACCGCGGTCCCGGAGATCCGCGCCCAGGCCGCCGAGGTGGCCGCCGCCGTGCTGGAGCCGCTGCGCGAGCCGGTACGCGGCCGGCGGCGGCCCACCGACGTCACCGGCCTGCCCGTGTCGACGCACGCGGCGGCCGCCGCCGCGTACCGCACCGGCCTGGAGCGGCTGCTGAAGGTCCGCGCCGGCGCCGAGACCGCCTTCGCCCGCGCCGTGGAGCTGGACCCCGGCTTCGCGCTGGGGCACGCCGCGCTCGCGCTCGTCGGGCACGAGTGCGGCGCCGGGGTCGACGTGCCGCGTGCGCTGGCCGACGCGCAGCGGGCCGCGCGCGAGCGCGCGGACGACCGGGAGCGGGCCTTCGTGGAGGTCGTCACCCACCGGATCGCCGGCTCCGGCGACGCCGGGGACGCGGCGCTGACCCGGCACCTGGCCGCGTACCCCGGCGACGCGCTGGCGCTCAGCGCCGCCGTGCCGACCATCGCGTTCTCCGGCGTCACCGACCTCGACGGCGCGATGGCCCGGCGGCTGGTGGAGCGCACCACGCCCGCGTACGAGGGGCACTGGTTCCACACCTCGCTGCTGGCCTTCATGCGCCAGGACGACGGCCGTTTCGACGAGGCCGCGGAGCTGGCCCGCCGGGCGCTGGCCGTGGAGCCGGCCGCGGGCCACGCGGTGCACGCGCTCGCCCACGTCCACTACGAGACCGGGGCGCACGCGCGCGGCCGGGACTGGCTGGACGGCTGGATCGGCGACCAGGGCCGCGGCGCCACGCACCGGGCGCACTTCTCCTGGCACGTCGCCCTGCACGAGCTGGCGCTCGACGACCCGGACGCGGTGCGGCGGCGCTGGTTCACGCAGCTGGCGCCGGGCCGGGTGAGCGGGGTGCGGGCGCTGGTGGACTCGGGGTCGCTGCTGTGGCGGGCCCGGATGTCGGGGTGCTGGACCGGGGAGCAGCCCGTGGAGGGCGTGCTGGCGGCGGTCGAGCGGGAGGTCGTGGAGCGGCCGGCGACGCCGTTCACCGCGATGCACGGTGCGGTGGCCCTGACGGCCGCGGGCGACCTGCCGGCGCTGCGCCGGCTGCGGACGCACGCGGCGGGCGCGGACCCGGTGCAGCGCGAGGTGGTGGCGCCGCTGTGCGAGGCGCTGGAGGCGGTGCTGGAAGAGCGCTGGCCGGACGCGGTGGCGCGGCTGGAGGCGATCCGGCCGGTGCTGCGCAAGGTC
Organism: Streptomyces sp. MAR4 CNX-425; assembly: GCF_048656465.1. NCBI lineage: Bacteria > Bacillati > Actinomycetota > Actinomycetes > Kitasatosporales > Streptomycetaceae > Streptomyces > Streptomyces sp. MAR4 CNX-425. The sequence goes on from NZ_JBMDLF010000002.1 coordinate 457,555, forward strand.
GGCGGCAGCGCCGCGCAGCGCGAGGTGGTGGAGGAGACGCTGCTGTTCGCGCTGGTGTCCGGCGGCCGGTGCGAGGCGGCGCGGCGGCTGCTGGAGACCCGGCTCGACCGCCGCGACTCCCCCGCCGACCACCGGCGCCTCGCGGCCCTGCCCGGCGACGGCTGAGGCGCGGGGGCGCCGCACGGTCCGTACGGCCGGTGCTTCCGCGGCACCGGCGCGCGGCCGGGCCGCGCGCTCACCCCTCGGCCGCCCCGGGCCGCAGCGGGCGCCAGTACTGGCGCGCGCCCTCCTCGCGCAGCACGTAGCCGAGCCGCTGCGCCTCCTCGCGCAGCTCCTCCGCATCGGTGCCGTTCTTCTTCCGGAGCGCGTGCTCCCGGGCCTTCAGCACGGCGTTCGCCGCCGCGGACAGCTCCGCGGAGTCCGGCACCCAGCGGTGGTAGCGGCCGACGTACGGGTCCTCGTGCAGCCACCGGTAGCCGTGCGCGGTGAAGCCGCGGTCGAGGTCGCCGGGCTCCAGGTCGCAGGAGCGCCGCACCAGCTGGCGGGAGTCGGCGTCGAGGATCACCAGCCGGTCCTTGTCGAGGAAGGCGGCGGCGACCTCGGCGCGGGCCAGGATGCGCGACTCGCCGTCCTTGCGGATCCGTACGGTGTCGTCCTCGAAGGTCACGCGCATGGCCATCGCGAACGCCAGGAGCCCGCCGCCGAGCCCCAGCACCAGCCCGGCCGCGGGGCCGGCGACCGCCGTCCGCCCGTCGTCGAAGGAGGCGACCAGCTCGAACGGGCCCTGCATGGGGGCCCAGGGCAGTCCGGCGACCCGGTCGGCTATGCGCGGGACGAGCCAGCCGAGGAGCGCGCCGAGCGCGGGGAGGCCGGCGAGCAGCAGCAGGCGGTACACCAGCCCCGGGCCCACGGTGGCGGCGGGTTCGGCGAGGCGGTCGTCACGGGACATCGCGGGTGCTCCGGAATCCATCGTCGGTCGTCCTTCCTTCCGTCCCCGACGACGCTACGGACGCGGGGCGCGGCGGAGATCGGCCGAAGGTCTGCGGAGCGCGCCGGCGGCTACGACTTTCGTCGCTGCCTGCCGGACGGCGGTGCCGGACGCGTGCCGGCCCCGGAGCCGGGGGCTCCGGGGCCGGCGGGGCTCACCGCCGCGTCACAGGGGCTGGACGGTGATGTTGCGGTAGCGGACGGGGTTGCCGTGGTCCTGGAGCTTGATGGCGCCGGCGACCGGCGTCTCCGGCTTCCCGGCCCCGGTCGGGCCGTCGACGGCGACGTCGTCGTGGACCGTGACGCCGTTCCACACCACCGAGATGCGCGCGTCCTCGGTCTTGTTGCCGTCGGCGTCGAAGCGGGCCGCGCGGAACGTGATGTCGTACGTCTGCCACGTCCCCGGCGGCTTCGCCGCGTTCACGTCGGCCGCCTTCTTCTTGTAGAGGGCGGCGGCGTCGTCGTTCGCCAGCGGGTCCTTGCCGTACGAGTCGAGGATCTGGACCTCGTACCGCTCCTGGAGGTAGACACCGCTGTTGGCGCGGTCCTGCCCGGTGACGTCCGGCGGCAGCTCCGGCAGCCAGAACTCCACGTGCAGCTTGAAGTCCCGGTAGGCGTGCTTGGTGCGGATGTCGCCGCAGCAGACCTCCATGGCCTCGCCGTCGAGCAGCGGCCACTCGGGCGTTCTGCCGTCAACGTGCTGGAAGGCGGAGCGGTCGGCGCCGTCGAAGAGGATGTGGGCCTCGCCGCTGCGGTGGACGGTGATCATGTCGAGGTTGACGTGACCGGTGTCGTCCCCCTCGTTGACGTAGCGGATGGTGTTGGGGCCCGCGCGCAGCCGGACCTTCTCGGTCCGGCTCGTCCACTCCTCCCAGGTGCCGGTGGACGCCAGCGGGAGCTGCTTCACCTTCTTGCCGTTGACGTACATGCTGACCGTCTTGGTGCCGGTGAAGGGGTTCGGCCCGTTGGAGTAGCGCAGTCCGACGTCGTAGGTGCCTCCCTTCCCGGTCGTGACGTCGAAGGTGGTGGACGCGCCCTTGGTGCCGTAGCCGGCGACGAAGCCGCGGCCGGAGTACGCCTCGTGGTCGGTGGCGAGGCTCGCGCCGCCCGCCAGCGCCGCCTCCTCGGCCTCGTACGCGGTGGGCGCGCGCTCCTCGTCACCGGGGATGTTGTTCAGCGTGTACCACGCCTCGGTGCTCCACAGCTCCGTGCCGCCCTCGGCGGTGAACGGGCGCGGGGAGCGGACGTGCACCACGTGGCCGGGCTTCAGGCCCGGGATCTGAAGGGTGACGGTCTTCCGGTCGTCGGACAGCTCCGCGGAGGTCACCGGCAGCACCTCCTCGTCCACCTTGGGCCCGCCGTAGTCGGGGGTGGGGACGTAGCGCCACTGGGTGACGGAGTACTTCGCGGCGAGGCCGTCGGCGGTCTCCTGCGACAGCGGCTTGGTGTAGCGCATCTCGAAGCCGGTGCCGGTGGCGTCCATCGAGACGATGTCGAAGGCGTCGTTCCCGCCGGGCGTCAGCTTCTGCAGCCCGTACGTCAGCTTGCCGGGCTGGCCCCAGTTGCCGCCGGCGCCGAGGCCGCCGGCGTAGATGGCGCCGTCGGGGCCCATGCTGATGCGGTTGACGCCGGCCTCAAGGCCCTGGGTCATGCGGAAGACGGCGCCCTGGTAGGCGCCCTCGACCTTCTCCAGGTCGGCCCGCTGGATGCCGCCGTAGGTGACGTCGCCGAAGAGGAGCTGGCCGGCGAAGGTGCCCTCTTTCAGGTACAGCGGCGTGCTGGGCGAGTTGGCTATCTCGTTCTGCGGCAGCCAGAGCACGGGCTCGGTGACGGGGCGGTCGTCGAACGGCCCGCCGGGGTTGGTGTAGTGGTTGAAGAAGCGGTCCTGCTTGACGTGCAGGAGCTTCGAGGACGGCAGCCAGCCGCCCTGGTTGTCGAGGACGAAGAGGTCGTCGTCCGGGCCCCTGCCGATGCCGTTGGGGGTGCGCAGCCCGCCGGCGACGTAGGAGACCTTGCCGGTCTCGCGGTTGACCTTGATGGTCGTGCCGCGGTTCTCGGAGGGCTGCGGGTCGGTGGTGGCGCCGCCGTAGTCGATGGCGACCGAGAGGTTCAGGTAGAAGAACCCGTCCCGGTAGAGCAGGCCGAAGGCGAACTCGTGGAAGTTGTCGCTGAACGGCCAGGTGGCGACGGTCTCGTACGCGTCGGTGACGTCGTCGCCGTCGGTGTCCTTCAGCCGCGTCAGCTCGTGCTTCTGCGAGACGTAGAGGTCGCCGTCGACGTACGTGACGCCCATCGGCTCCTTCAGGCCCTCGGCGACCTTCTCCACCGTCACCTGCTCGGGCGAGGTGTCGCCGGTGACGTTGTCGAGGAGGTAGACCTCGCCGGCGACGTTGTCGGTGCCGCCCCAGGTGGCCACCGCGAGCCGGCCGTCGGGCAGCCAGTCCATCGCGGAGACCTGCGGCTCGAAGCCCTCGGGGCGCAGGTCGGTCAGCTCGAAGTCGGGGTGGACGCCATTCAGCGGCAGGCCGTCGCCGGGCGAGTCGGTGTAGCCCTCGCACAGCTTGCGGCCCGGCGCGGTGACGCGGACGACGCCCGCGTCGGTGCTGAGCACCGAGTTCGGCACGGTGGTGAAGCCGTCCGCGCCCGGCGGCTGCCAGCCCAGGGTGACCTGCTGCCCGCCGCCGCGCTCGAAGTGCTCGATGAACAGCGAGTGGTAGCCGGCGGTCAGGTCGACCGTGCCGTCCTTGGGCGGATCGGTGCCGTGCAGCCCGTCGTGGTCGATGACGACCTGGTTGTCGATGAGCAGCCGCGCGCCGTCGTCGCTGGTGAGGCGGAAGGTGTACGTACCGTCCTCGGGCACGTCGACATTGGCGATGGTGTGCGAGACGAAGTTGTCCTCGAAGCCGAAGTCCCCGGCGGTCGAGAAGTCGATCTGCGGCATGAGCTTGTCGACGTTCGGGGTCTGCGCGGGCTTGAGCGTGCAGATCTCGTCGAGCGGGACCTGGACGTCGTACGTGCGCAGCGTGACGCCGGGCTCCTGTGGCGGGAGTTCGGCGAAGGGCTGGTTCTGCGGGCCGGGGGCCCGTTCGGGGTCGGGTGCGGGTTCGGCGCCGGCGGGCGCGGTCCAGAAGCCGCCGACGAGGAAGGCCGCCGCGAGCACCGTGGTCATCCGTCTGCGGACACGCCGGTACAGCCGTGCGGACATTCGTTCCTCCAGACGCGAAAGAGGGGCGGAAGAACCTGTGGAATCCGGGCGGGTGCGGCGCCGAGCCTAAAGACTTCGTCTTGACGTGTCCATACTTTGTCACGCCAGAGAAAAAAGTTCCGGAACCAGCTCGTGGGCGTCGCGGCGGGCGGGGAGCACGGCCTCCTCGGGCGCGGGGGTGGCCGGCCACCGGGTGCGCAGGCCGGTGCCGGCCCAGCCGCCCACGGCGGCGAGGAACTTGTCGAGCGCCGGGTTCGACAGGCCGCGGGCCTGCAAGGGCGCGACGTGCCGGCGGAACAGCTCGGCGATCCGGCGCTGCACGTCGAGCGCGGCGGCCGGGTCGGTGCGCATCGACTCGTACCAGCGGACCGAGCCGGCCGGGGCGAGCGCGGCGACGTTGGAGTAGCTGCCGTGCGCCCCGCGGGCGACGCCGGAGGCCAGCAGGTGGCCCGGGACGAAGACCGAGCAGCGGTCGGTGTGCGGGCGCACGGCCGCGTACCAGGCGTCGTCGCCGCCCGCGGTCTTCAGCCCGACGAGCGCGGGCACCTCGGCCAGCAGCCGGCCGAGCAGCGCGGGCGGCACCGGGGTCTTGGCGTGCGGCGGGTTGTAGAGCACCAGCGGCACCGGGTCGGCGGCCTCGGCGACGCGGGTGAGGAACGCGACGGCCTCGTCGTCGGCGAGCGGCAGCCAGTCCGGCAGGATCACCTGGAGCGCGCCGGGGGCGAGTTCGCGGGCGCGGCGCACCCGGGCGAGCGCGGTCTGCGCGACCGGGTGCGAGGCGCCGATCTGGAACGGCACGCCCGCGGCGGCGCAGCGCTCGGCGAGCAGCTCGTTGACGGCGTCGAACTCGTCCTCGGCCAGGGTGTGGAACTCGCCCGCGGTGCCGTGCGCGTAGATCCCGTGCAGGCCGGCCGCCAGCAGCGCGTCCAGCTGCCCGGCCAGCCGGCCCCGGTCGATCGCGTCGCCGTCGTCCAGGGGCAGCAGCAGCGTCCCCCAGACCCCGGTGAGGTCCTTCGCTCCCAGAGGTGTCATGGGTGGAGCGTACGAGCCGGCCGCGGCGGCGCCGCCGGCGGCTCCTGGAGGCAGCCCGCGGGGAGCGGGACGCCCGCGGCGTGGAGGTGCCGGAGCGCGGCGGCGAAGGAGTGGCAGTCGAAGAGGGCGGAGTGCTCGGCGCCGGCGGCGGGCCGCGGCAGGCCGAGGACCTGCCAGAGCCGGCCGACGTTGGCCGGGGCGGTCCCGGGCGCCACGGTGTTGAGCCAGGGGCGGACGTTGACGAAGCCGTGGTGGAGGAAGCCGTGCGCGACCTGCTCGCCGCGGGCCCGGGCCCAGCCGACGTTCTCGCCGAGCACGACCATGTCGTTGCCGTACGAGAGCACGGAGCGGCCCTGGCAGAAGCCGAGGAAGTCGCCGAGCGCCGCCGCCGGTTCGCGGCCCTCGCGGTCGACGGTCTCCTGGTCGATGCCGGTCAGCTCGGTGAAGTACGGGGACAGCCGCGGGTTGACGACCGGCCGGACCAGGGTCTCGAACTCGTCGGCCACCGCGAGGTCCGGGCCCAGCCGCAGCGCGCCGATCTGCACGATCTCCCGCAGTTCGCCCGGCCCTCCCCAGTCCCGTTCCTGCGCTCCCGGCCAGGTGGTGAACTCAAGGTCGAAGAGGATGAATGACGGCACGTGACCCTCCTGATCTCCGCGGCGGCCAGCGTACGGGCGCGGAGGCGCCGGGGCGGGCACGGGGGGGGTGGCGAGTCCTCCGGGGCCCGGCCCGGGCGGCGCCTGCCGCCGATCGTCCGATGGTGATCATTCTGGCCCGAACGGGTGGTGCTCGCGGGACGCACGGAGCGGATGATCCGGCGGAACCGATTCGCCCGCGGCCGCCCTTCTAGGGTCGGGGCCGCACCATCCCCGATCCCCTCCGGAAAGGCACGTCATGAAGCTGCGCACCGCCCTCGGCGCCTGTCTCGCCGCCCTCGCCCTCGTCCTGCCGGCGGCCGGGCCCGCGCAGGCGGCGCAGGGCGACTTCCACTACACGTACGTCGACGGCTTCGGCCAGGAGCAGCACGTCGCCCTGCACGACCCGGTGAGCGGGAAGTGCGTCAACCTGTACGCCGTCGGCGACGACGAGAAGACGCCCGGCTACGGCCCGCACAACGACACCGACACCGCCGTGACGGTCTACCGCGGCGCGAACTGCACCGGCCCCGAGTGGCGGCTGAAGGCGCACGGCAGGCCGGCCCGGGACGCGCTGGAGCTCCGCTCGCTCCGGTTCGACGCCCCGGAAGCCCGCTGAGCGGCGCCGGGCGGCGGGCACGCCGGTCACGCGACCGACCGGCGCGTCACCCCGCCGCCCGGCGGTGAAGAACGCCTCCGGCCGTCCGGAGGATGTACGGTCCGCGAGCGTGCGTGCGACCTGGGCGCGCCGCGGCTCGCGCCTGCGGGTGGATTACGCGCGCGAAGGGTGTAGTCCGGCGCGGCGTTGAGCAGCTTCCGGCCGTGACCCGGGACGAGACACCGCGCGCGGCACGGCCCGCCGTACGCGCCGCCGCGCTGCTCGCCGCGCTCGCCGCCGCCGGCGCCGCGGCGGCACCGGCCGCCGCCGACGCGCCGCGCGCCCCCGCCGTACGGGGTCTCGCCGTGCCCGGCGACGGGTGCGTGCGGGTCGGCGGGGACCTGCCGCTGGCGGAGCTGGGGCGGATCGCGCGGGAGGAGGGCGTCGGGGAGGCGGTGCGCCGGGGGTGCGGCCGGGAGGCGCCGCCGCCCGCGCCCCCGCCTGCCCCGCCGGTCCCGCCTGCCCCGTCGCCCACACCGCCACCCCCACCGACGCCCACGCCCGAGCCGCCTCCGCCGGCCCGTACCCCCGCGCCGCAGGCGCCCGCGCCCGCCCCGCCGGAGCCCGGGGCGCCGGAGCCCGCCGCGCCGCCGGCGGCCACGCCCGTACGGCCCGCGCCCTCCCCCGGCCGGACGCCGGGCCCCACCCCCTCCCCCACGCCGACGCCGTCGCCGTCGCTGCGGCCCCTGTACCACGAGCCGCCGCCCCGGGAGGTCGACGAGGGCACCTCGCCCGTCACCAGAACCCTGCTGTTCGTCGCCCCCGCGGTCCTGGCCGCCGCCGCGCTCGGCGGCTCGGGCTCCGCCGCCCGCAACCGCTCCTGACCGCCCCGCAGCCCGCCCCGCCGGAGGCCGCCCGTGTCCGAATGGCTCATGCTCACCCTGGCGATGGCCGCCGCCATCGCGGTCGTCGTGCTCGTCACCGTCCTGCGCAACCGCCGCCCCGACGAGGACTTCGACCCCGACGAGACCCCGGACGTCATCGAGTACATGACGATGATGATCGGGGTGGTGTTCGCGATCGTGCTGGGCCTGGCGATCGCCGGCGTCTGGGAGGCCAAGGGCAGCGCGGAGGACACGGTGCGGCGGGAGGCGTTCGCGCTGCACGAGACCGTCGAGCGGCTCGCCGGGTACCCGGCCCCGGTGCGGGCCGAGATCCGGGCGGACGTGACGGCGTACGTCGCCTACGCGGTGCACGAGGAGTGGCCGCGGATGCAGGACGGCGAGGGCCTCGACGAGCGCGGCGACGAACTGCTCGACGAGGTGCGCCGCGGCGTGTTCGCGTACGTCCCCGTGACCGACGCCGAGAACCGGGCCGCCTACGCGCTGGGCGACCGGATCGCGGCGGCCGAGGAGGCCCGCAACGAACGGGCGCTGAACTCGGGGCCGACGATGCCGTCGCTGGTGTGGTTCGGGCTGATCGCCGGCGGGCTCGTCGCCGTCGGGATGGTCTTCGCCCTGCAGATCCAGCGCTCGGCGCGCGAGCTGATCCTCGCCGGGCTGCACAGCGGGCTGCTGGCGTTCCTGCTCTTCCTGGTCTGGGAGCTGGACCAGCCCTACGTCCGCGACTCCGCCGGCATGCTGGAGCCGTTCACCATGCTGTTCCCGGAGGCCGCGGGCTGAGCGGCGGCCGGACACCCCCGCGTCGGTGGGCCGCCGCCCGCCGTCCGGGGCGGTAGCGTCGTCGGCATGACGAACTCACCGCCCGCCCGGCCGCCGGGCGCCGCCGGGACCGCGTACGGCATCGGCGGCGACGCGCCGGTCGGCCGCATCGGGTACGGCACGATGCGGCTCACCGACCACCCCGGCATCCCGCCGTCCGACGCGATCATCTGGGAGCCGCCGCGCGACCGGGCCGGGGCCGTCGCCGTGCTGCGCCGCGCGGTCGACCTCGGCGTCGGGCTCGTCGACACCGCCGACTCCTACGCGCTCGGCGCCGTCGAGGAGCTCGTCGCCGAGGCGCTGCACCCGTACCCGGACGGCCTCGTCGTCGCCACGAAGGCGGGCCTCACCCGGCCCGGGCCCGGGATGTGGGAGCCGCTGGGCCGGCCGGCGTACCTGCGGCAGCAGGCCGAGCTGAGCCTGCGCCGGCTGCGGACCGACTGCCTCGACCTGTTCCAGCTGCACCGCGTGGACCCCGAGGTGCCGCTCGCCGACCAGGTCGGCGCGCTCCGGGAGTTGCAGGACGAGGGCAAGGTGCGGCACATCGGCCTGTCCGAGGTGCACGTCGGCCAGCTGCGCGCGGCCCGCGAGGTCGCCGCCATCGCCTCCGTGCAGAACCTCTACAACCTCGCGACGCGCCACCACGAGGCCGTGGTGGACTACACCGCCGCCGAGGGCATCGCCTTCCTGCCCTACTTCCCGATGGCCGTCGGCGAGCTGGCCGCGCCCGGCGGGACCGTCGCGGAGGTGGCGGCCGAGCTGGGCGCCACGCCGGCGCAGACGGCGCTGGCGTGGCTGCTGCGCCGGGCGCCGAACGTGCTGCCGATCCCGGGCACGACGTCGACCGGCCACCTGGCGGAGAACATGGCGGCGCGGGACCTGGTGCTGTCGGACGAGCAGTTCGCGCGGCTGTCGGCGATCGGCGGCTGAGCCGGGCCGCGGGCGGCCGGCGGGGGCCACCGGGCTACGGGCAGCGCACGACCTGGCCCGCGTAGGACAGGTTGCCGCCGAAGCCGAAGAGCAGCACCGGCGCGCCGGACTCCACTTCGCCGCGCGCCACCAGCTTCGAGAACGCCAGCGGCACGCTCGCCGCCGAGGTGTTGCCCGACTCGGTGACGTCGGTGGCGACGACGGCCTGCGGCGCGCCGAGGCCGCGGGCGATCGGCTCGATGATCCGCAGGTTCGCCTGGTGCAGGACGACCGCGGCGAGGTCCGTCGGCGCCACGCCGCCGCGCTCGCAGACGCGGCGGGCGATCGGCGGCAGCTCCTTGACGGCCCAGCGGTAGACGGCCTGGCCCTCCTGCGCGAAGACCGCGGGGGTGCCCTCGATACGGACCGCCGGGCCCATCTCGGGCGCGGAGCCCCAGACGACGGGGCCGATGCCGGTCTCGGCGGCGGTGGCCGCGGGGGCGACCACGGCGGCGCCGGCGCCGTCGCCGGTGAGGACGGCGGTCGAGCGGTCGGTCCAGTCGGTGACGCCGGTCAGCTTCTCCGCGGCGATGACCAGGGCGCGGCTCGCGGCGCCGGCCCGGACGGCGTGGTCGGCCTGGGCGAGGGCGTGGGAGAAGCCGGAGCAGGCGACGTTGACGTCGATGGCGGCGGGCGCGGGGATGCCGAGCCGCTCGGCGACCCGGGCGGCCATGTTCGGCACCCGGTTCTCCGCGGTGCAGGTGGCGACCATGACGAGGTCGACGTCCCCGGGCTTCGTGCCGGCGCCGGCCAGCGCCTTGGCGGCGGCGTGCGCGGCCATCAGGTCCACGGTCTCGTCGTCCCCGGCGACGTGCCGGGCGCGGATGCCGACCCGGGAGCGGATCCACTCGTCGCTGGTGTCGACGAACGCGGCCAGGTCGTCGTTCGTCAGCACCTTCCCGGGCTGGTAGTGCCCGAGGGCGACGATCCGGGATCCGGTCATGGGCGGTCTCCTCCGCGGCGGTTCCGTGCGCCTGGCGTACGCCTCCGAGTCTGCCCGCTCCGCCCCGGCCCGGGCAGGGGACATCCCCCAAAGCGGCTGCCCCGGGTTTTGGCGGGACGCGCCATTGCGGCGGCCCGGCGGGCTCAGGTGAGGGACTGCGGGTAGTCGGTGATGATGCCGTCGACGCCGAGTCCGGCCATCCTGCGCATCGCGCCGGGCTCGTCGACGGTCCAGACGTTGATGTCCATGCCCAGTTCGTGAACGCGGTCGACGAGCGCCTGGTCGGTGACGGTGTACTGCGGGTTGACCTGGTCGGCCCACTCGCTCAGCGCGAGCAGTTCGGCCTCGGTGGGCCGGTCGGCGTCGAGGAGGCCGACGGGCACCTCGGGCATGAGGTTCTTGAAGCCCTGCGCGTCGTCCAGCTCGAAGGACTGCACGGCGAGCTGGTCGTTCGCCAGGGCGCGCGCGGTGTAGCGCGGGTTGGCCCGCAGCAGCTCGGCGAGGTCGGCGGGCAGGCTCGCGTCGTAGTGCCCGCAGGGGCTGATCTCCGCCAGCAGGCCCGACTTGCGGTCGATGATGTCCATGACGCGGTCGACGGTGATCAGCGGCTCGCCGGCGTACCGGTCGGAGAACCAGGAGCCGGCGTCCAGCTCGCGCAGCTCGGCCCAGGTGAAGTCGGAGACGTGGTAGCTCGGGCGGCCCGGGTAGACCTCCTCGACGTCGGTGGTCCGCTCCATCGTGCAGTCGTGGAAGTTGACGAGCTTGCCGTCCTTGGTGCGCTGCACGTCGATCTCGACGAAGTCGGCGTCCTGGCGGACCGCCAGCCGGGTGGCGGCGGCGGTGTTCTCGGGCGCCACGCCGGAGGAGCCGCGGTGGGCGATGACGTCGGGCCCGGCGGACGCGGCCTGGGCGCCGGACGCGCCGGCGAGGACGCCGGTGGCCGTCAGGGCCGCGAGGACGGGCGCCGCCCGCAGCAGGGATCTCACGAGCTTCACAATTGACCTTCGCTCTCGTGGTGTTGGTGGTGCTGCCGAGGCTGAGGACGTGACGTTAAACAAAGCTGACGATCACCTCAAGGGCGCGTGGTCAGGGAATGACGATGCTTGCCCGGCGGTGCGCCGGATGCTGGGATGCGGTGTGCGCGTACGGGCCCGGGCGCGGAGGCGGAGAGCGGCGGCGCGGCGGAGAGGCGGAGCGATGCGGGGCATACGGCACGGCGGCCGGGCGCGCCGGGCGGCGGCGCCGGGCCCGCTGGCCGCGGCGCTGGTGGCCGCGCTGGTGGCAGGGTGCGGTGGGACGGGCGGGCCGGACCGGGACGGCGGACAGCGGGAGCACGAGGTGCAGGGTACGGAGCGGGCGCGGGAGAGCCGGGAGGCGCGCGAGAGCCGGGAGACGGGCGGGGCGCGCGCCGTCGGCGTGGCGACGTACAACGTCTACCTCGGCGCCGATCTGAAGCCCCTGTTCGCCGCGGGCAGCAGCGCGGAGCTCACGGAGCGCGCGGGCGAGGTGTACGCGGCGATGGAGGCGACCGACTTCCGTGAGCGCGCGACGGCGATCGCGGACCTGCTCGCCGCGCACGGGCCCGAGGTCGTGGGGTTGCAGGAGGTGGCCCGCTGGGAGCGGGGGCCGCTGGGCGGACAGCTGGAGGTGCGCTACGACTTCCTGGCGCTGCTGCTCGACGAGCTGGCCGCGCGCGGCACGCCCTACCGGGCCGTCGCCGCCAACGACAACTTCACCGGCCGGATGCCCGTGTCGGCCACCGAGGAGGCGCGGTTCACCGACCGGGACGTGATCGTCGTACGGGACGGGCTGCCCGCCGCCCGGCTGCGGACGGCCAACGCCGTCTCCGCCGCGTACGACGCGAAGGCCGTCCTGCCGTCCGGGATTCCCGGGCTGTCCTTCGTGGTGCCGCGCGGCTGGTCGTCGGTGGACGTCACGGTGCGGGGCGAGACGTTCCGCTTCGCCCACACCCATCTGGAGGCGTTCGGCAGCCCGGACGTGCGCGCCGCCCAGGCCCGCGAGCTGGCCGCCGCCCTCGCCGGCTCGCCCCACCCCGTCGTCCTGGCCGGCGACTTCAACTCCCGCCCCGGCGACGCCGAGGGCGCCTACGGGATCCTCGCCGCGGCGGGCTACGCCGACGCCTGGACCGCCGCGGGCGGCGACCCGGACGGCGGCTGGACGGCGGGCCAGCGCGGCTCGCTGCGGGACGCCAACGCGCTCTCCCACCGCATCGACCACGTCCTGTACGGCCCGGGCGGCCCCCGCGCGTACGCGGCGGAGGTGATCGGCGACGAGGACGCGGACCGCTCGGAGCCGACCGGCTACTGGCCGTCCGACCACGCCGGCGTGGTCACCCGGCTCCGGCTCGGCGGCGGGCGGTAGCAAGCGCCGCCCGCGGGCGAAGGCCGGGCCGGGTCACAGGCCGATGTGCACCGGCCCGCCGCGCCGGTCCGCGCCCGCGGCCAGGCGCCACGGCACCCGGAAGACCCGGCCGGGCGAGGCGGGCCACGGCAGGGCGCGGCGGCCGAGGACCCGCCCGTCCTGACGTACCGTCACCCGCGGCACCCGGACCAGCTCGCCGGACCACAGCAGCAGCCGGCCCCGGGGCGGCGGCGGGTCGCCGGGGCGCAGCAATCCGGGGGCGACCCAGCGGAACGGGGGGTCGGCGATCAGCGGCACGCCCGGGCCCGGCGCCGGCTCCTGCCCGGCGAGCGCGCGGAGCACCTGGTGGGCGACGTGCCGCCCGTCGAGGGCGGCGACGTCGGCGGTGTCGGCGGGGTGCAGCAGGTTGCCCGCCGCGAAGACCCCTGGCGCGCTGGTGCGCAGCGCGGTGTCGGTGAGCGGCGCGGCGCTGCCGGGGGCGAGGTCGAGCCCGGCGGTGCGGGCGAGTTCGTGGTCGGGGACCCAGTCGCCGGTGAGGACGAGGGTGTCGCAGGCGACGGTGCGGCGCCGCCCGGTGTCCAGGTGCTCGATCTCGACGCCGGTGAGCCGGCCGCGGCCGTTGATCCGGACGACGCGGGTGCGGGTGGCCACGGGCACGCCGAGCGCCAGCCGCCCGGGGCGGGTGAACGCGGCGTACGACTCGGGCACGGCGTGCTCCGTCGTCATCAGCGCCGTCCGGCAGCCCGCCGCGCGCAGCGTGAGCACCGCCGACCAGCTCACCGGTTCGGCGCCGACGACCACCGCGCGCCGGCCGGGCGAGCGGCCGTGCAGGTGGACCAGGTGCTGCAGCCGCCCGGTGGTCAGCACGCCCGGGGGCCGGTCGCCGGGAATGAGCCGGGCGGGCCGGGGCCGCTCGCGGGCGCCGGTGGCGAGCACCACGGCGCGGGCCTCGACGCGCAGCAGCCCGCGCGGCGTGGTGACGTCCAGGGCGCGTTCGCCGGCCCAGCCGGTGACGGTGGCGCCGGTGCGGATCCCGGCGCCGGCGGCGACGGCGCGTCGGGTGAGCTCCCGGGCGTAGGCGGGGCCGTCGAGGAGGCGGTGCAGGTCCCGCAGACCGTAGCCGGTGTGGTCGCTGTGCCGGGGGATGCCGCCGGCGGCACGTTCGCGGTCGAGGACGAGGACCCGGCCGGGCGGCAGGCGCGGGGCCAGCCGGGCGGCGGCGGTCAGCCCGGCCGGGCCGGCGCCGACCACGACGACGTCGGGGGTGAGTGCGGTGCTCATCGGCCGGGCTCCGGGGCGGGGTCGGGGGCGGTGGGCGCGGCGGCGGCCGGGCCGCCGGCCAGCAGGGCCTCGACCTCGCCGGCGCAGAAGAAGCCCTGGCAGCGGCCGTTCATGGCGCGGGTGCGGCGGCGCAGCCCGTCGGCTCCGGCGGGCGGCAGCGGGGAGCGCAGCGCGTCGCGGATCTCGCCCTCGGTGACGCGCTCGCAGAAGCAGACGACCCGGCCGTACGCGCCGTCCCGGGCGATCAGCTCCGCGTCGCGGTACGGACGCGGCCCCGCCTCGCCGAGGTTCGGCATCCGCGGCGGCGGGGGCAGTTCCGTACGCGGGACGAGCGCGAGGCCGGCGGCGCCGAGCAGGTCGCGGACGTGCTCGGCGAGCGCGAGGGACGCGGACAGGCCGGTGGAGCGGATGCCGCCGGCGAGCAGGTAGCGCCGCGCGGGGTCGGCCTCGACCAGGTAGTCGTCGCGGTCGATCGCCGCGCGCAGGCCCGCGTACGCGGCCGTGACCTCCTCCTCCCGCAGCCGGGGCAGCAGCCGCGCGCCCCGGGCCAGCAGGTGGTCGTACCCGGCGGCGGTGGTGGCGGTGTCGCCGCGGTCGGCGACGTCCTCGGCGGTGGGGCCGACCATGACGTTGCCGTAGACGGTGGGGCTGACGAGCACGCCCTTGCCGCGTGCGGTCGGCACGGGCAGCACGATGCGGGGGACGAGGGGGCGGGCGAGCTTGTCGTAGACGAGGAGTTCGCCGCGGCGGGGGGTGACGGTGAAGCGGTCGTGGCCGAAGAGCCCGTCGACGGTGTCGGCGGCGAGGCCGGCGGCGTTGACGACCCAGCGGGCGGTGACGTCGCCGGCGGTGGTGCGCAGCACGGTGGCGGCCGGGCCGGGCTCGGCGGCCTCGACGCGGTGGCCGAGGAGGACGGCGGCGCCGCGCGCCCGGGCCTCGGTGGCCAGCGCCAGGGTGGTGCTCCAGGAGCAGATGACGGACTCGCCGGGGACGGCGAGCCCGCCGAGGGCGCCGGGGCCGAGCGCGGGGACCTCGGCGTAGACCTCGTCGGCGGTGCGGCGTGCGCAGTGCTCGTAGCCGTTGGCGGCGGCCTTGTCGTGCAGCCGGGGCAAGGCGGCCAGCTCCTCGTCGGTCCAGGCGACGAGGAGGGCGCCGGTGGGCTCGACGGCGATGCCGGTGGCGGCGGCGTACTCGGACAGCAGCGCGTAGCCGCGGCGCACCAGGCGGGATTCGAGGGTGCCGGGGGTGGCGTCGAAGCCGGTGTGGAGGATCGCGGTGTTGGCCTTGCTGGTGCCCTCGCCGACGTCGTCGCGGGCGTCGAGGAGGGCGACGGACAGCTCGTGGCCGGCGAGTTCGCGGGCGACGGCGGAGCCGACGACGCCGGCGCCGACCACCGCCACGTCGTACGGGCCGGGCGGCTCAGCCATGCCCGTCGCCCGCCGGCGCGTCCTGCCGCGGCAGCGCGGCGCCCGCGGCCGTGCGCCACCGGTCGAGGAACTCCTCCGCCCGCGCCCGCGGCCAGCGCGGCTCGTACGTCCGGCCCGGCGTCCACCGCGGCACCGCGTCCGCGGCCGGGAGCCCCGGCTCCAGCGCCATCCGGGCGAGCGCGGCGGCGCCCAGCGCGGTGGCGTGCGGCGAGGGGTAGACGTCGACGGGCACCTGGGAGAGGTCGGCCTGCGCCTGCATCAGCGTGCGGCTGCGGGTGAGCCCGCCGTCGACGCGCAGCCGGGTCAGCGGGCCGCCGAGGTCGGCGGCGACCAGCCCGGTCACCTCGGCGACCTGGGCGGCGACGCCCTGGAGCACGGCGAGCACCAGGTGCTCGCGCCGGCTGGCCAGGGTCAGCCCGGCGAACGACGCGGTGGCCTCCGAGCGCCACCAGGGCGCGGCGAGCCCGGCGAACGACGGCACGCACACCACCCCCGCGGCGTCGTCGGCCGCCGCCTCGTCCAGCTCCGCGGCCGAGCCGACCAGGCCCAGCTCGGTGAGCCAGCGCACCGCGGAGGCCGCGGTGTACACCTGGCCGTCCACGCAGTACGGGGTGGCGCCGCGGGCCCGCCAGGCGACGGACGTGGTCAGCCCGGAGCCGGAGCGCACCGCGGCCTCGCCGGTGTTGGCGAGCAGGAACGCCCCGGTCCCGTAGGTGCACTTGGCGGTGCCCGCCGTCAGGCAGCCCTCGCCGAACAGCGCCGCCTGCTGGTCGACCACCAGCCCGGCCACCGGCACCTCGGCGCCGAAGGCGGCGGTGGTGCCCGCGACCTCGTCGCAGGCCACGATCCGCGGCAGCCCGGCGGGGTCGAGGTCGAAGAGGGCGACCAGCTCGGGGTCCCAGTCGACGGCGTCGAGGTCGAGCAGCAGCGAGCGGCTGGCGGTGGCGGCGTCGGTGACGTACGCGCCGGTGAGGTGGTGCAGCAGCCAGGTGTCGGTGGTGGTGACGACGCCCTCGCGGGTGGCGTTCTCGCGCAGCCAGGT
This sequence comes from Streptomyces sp. MAR4 CNX-425, assembly GCF_048656465.1. Lineage (NCBI taxonomy): Bacteria > Bacillati > Actinomycetota > Actinomycetes > Kitasatosporales > Streptomycetaceae > Streptomyces > Streptomyces sp. MAR4 CNX-425. The sequence goes on from NZ_JBMDLF010000002.1 coordinate 473,777, forward strand.
CATCTTCGGCGCGGAGAAGTACGGGTTGAGCACCAGCCCGGTGCGCCGGGCGACCCACCCGGCGGCGTCCGCGCGCTCGTCGCACTGCCGCTGCGAGCGCGCGTCCTGCCAGCTGACCGCGCGGGACAGCGGCTTGCCGGTGGCGCGGTCCCAGGCGAGCACCGTCTCGCCCTGGTTGGCGAGCGCGACGGCGTCCACCGGCCGGCCGGCGGCCTCGACGGCCTGCCGCCCGGCGGCCAGCACCGACGCGAGCAGCTGCGCCGGATCCTGCTCCACGCCGCCGCCGGGCAGGTAGTCGGGGGTCACCGGCACCTCGGCGAGGGCGAGGACCCCGGCGCCGCCGGCACCGCCGTCGCCTGAAGCCGCTGGGTCGACGACGAGGGCCTTGGTGCCGGAGGTGCCCTGGTCGATGGCGAGCACGGTCGTCATGGCGGGCGGGCCTTCCTACGGTCGCTGGGCGTGGGCCGGTTCCGCGGCGGCGATCAGATGGTCCATCAGGGCGAGCAGCACGCCCCGCACCGACTCGCGCTCGCGGGCGTCGAACAGGACGATCGGGGTGGTGGGCTCCTTCAGGGTGAGCGCGTCGCGGATCTCCTCCGGATCGTAGTCCTGCTCGCCGTGGAAGCAGTTCGCGGCCACGACGAACGGCAGGTCGCGGCTCTCGAAGAAGTCGACCGCCGCGAACGACCGGTCCAGCCGCCGGGTGTCGACGAGCACCACCGCGCCCAGCGCCCCGCGCAGCAGGTCGTCCCACATGAACCAGAACCGCTCCTGGCCGGGCGTGCCGAACAGCATCAGCACCGCCACGTCCAGGGTGATCCGCCCGAAGTCCATGGCCACGGTGGTCGCGGACTTCTGCTCGATGCCGGACAGGTCGTCCACGCCCACCCCGGCCGCGCTCAGCTGCTCCTCCGTGCGCAGCGGCGTGATCTCGCTGACGGCGCCGACCGCCGTGGTCTTGCCGACCCCGAACCCGCCGGCCACGAGGATCTTGACGGGTGGGAGGTAGGCGTCCCAGACGGCGTCGGGGGCCCGGGTGTCAGGCTCGTTCAAGGCCGCTCCTGATTCGTCGGAGGAAGTCGATGTTCATGGCGTCCGGATCGCTCATCGGCGGTCTGTGTTCGATGAGCCCCTGCTCCAGCAGCTGAGCGAGGAGGACGGCGGCGGGGGTCAGCCGCATCTCGATACGGGCCGCCAGCTCGGCCACGGCGATGCCGGGGCCGCTGCACAGCCGCAGGATGGTCTGCCACTCCTCGGGGATATTGCGCACGTCGTCGGCCAGTACGGCGGCGCGGACCGTGGAGTGCATCGTGAACTGCTCACCGGGCGCGGGGTCGGTGCGTGAGCCGGTGAGCGCGAACGTCCGCGTTCTGCGCGTTCCCCGTGGCGCGCTCATTACCGGATGCGGTCCCTGCGGGACCCGACGCCGAGCTGGTGCTTGAAGGCGCGGGCGACGCGGACCGTCTCGCGCATGGCGAGACCGATGGACTCCGGGCCCGAGGTGTAGACCACGAGCGTGCTGCCGTTTCCGCAGGCGGTGAGGATCAGGTGACTGCGCTCCATGGTGATGTTCAGGTGCAGTACGGAGCCGCCGTCGACCGGCATCGACAGGCCGTCGGCGAGGCTGGCGAGCCCGGAACAGGCGGCGGCGATGGTCTGGACGTCGTCGCGGCTCCAGTCCAGGCCGTAGCCGCAGAGGGCCAGGCCGTCGTCCGCGAGCAGCACGAAGCCGGTGAGGTCCGGGACGAGTTGCAGGTTGTCGCGGAGGTTGTCGAAGACGGCCGCGTCCTCCGGGCTCGCGGGGATGACGTTCTTCACGTGCCTGAGGCTGCTCATCGGTCGCTGTCTTCCTCCGGGTCGGTCAGGGCTTCCTGAAGCTGGGTGAACGCCGACTCGATGCTGTCGAGCGGACGTCCGTCCATGGCGGTGGCGGGCCGGCGTCTGCCGTCGCGCAGCTGGCCGGCCATGCTGGAGCCGGGCACCCGCTGGGGCAGCCCGGTGGCCCGGGCGGCGGGGCGTTCGGCCCCGGGCTGGGGCTCGGGCGCGTGCGGCGGCGGGACGGTCTCGGTCCCGGGGGTGGCGGGGACGGTCAGGGGCACTTCCTCCGTCGGTTCGTGGGCGGGTTCACCGGCCGGTTCGGGGTGGGTCCCGGGGCCCGGCCCGGGGCGGGGCTTCCTGGTGCGTACGGGCAGGGGCTCCTCGGCTCGTACGTGCTCGGGGGCGGCGGGCTCCGCGGGCGCGGCCGGCCGGCGGGCGGGCAGGCCGCGCGGCTCCGGGGCCGGCGCGCCGCCGTCGCCTTCGCCGGGGGCGGTGTCGGGAGCGGCGTCGGGGGCCGGATCGACGGGGCGTACCGGACCCGCGGCGCCGCCGGGGCGGGCGGGCTCGCGGCGCACCAGGCCGGCCGCCGTCGGCTCCCGCCGCCTCGCGGGCCGGGGGCCCGAGCGGCCCGGCAGCGACCTGCGCGCCGGGGTGCGGTCGGCCAGCTGCTCCGGCGGGCCGCTGAGCAGCGCGGACGGCACCAGCACCACCGCCAGCACGCCGCCGAAGCGGCCCTGCTGGAGCGTGACCCGGATCCCGTGCCGCTGTGCGAGCTGCCCGACGACGAACAGGCCGAGCTGGTCGGAGGACTTGGCGAGCACCGCGTACGGCGGGACGTCCAGCAGCCGCCCGTTGAGCGCCTCGAAGAACCAGCTCTCCGGCGCCCGGCCCTTGTCCTCGACCTCGATCGCGACGCCGGTGGCGGTGTCGGTGGCGCGGACGAAGACCTCGTAGCCGCTGGGCGAGTAGGTGGTGGCGTTCTCGATCAGCTCGGCGATCAGGTGGGTCAGCTCCCCGGCCACCTCCGGCACCACCCACGCCTCGGCCCGGAACTCCTTGGTGACCTGCGCGAAGCCGCGGGACTCGCCGGCCGCGTCGACGATCAGGTTGGCGATGTGCACGGGCTCCGTGTGCGGGTTGGCCACGGCGCCGCCGGAGAGCACCAGCAGGTTCTCCAGCTGGCGCCGCACCCGCACGGTGAGGTGGTCCAGCTCGTACAGCTCGGCGAGGAGCGCGGGGTCGGTGTCCGCGTAGCGGTGCTGGAGCTCGTCCAGGGTGCGCAGCACGGCGACGATGAGGGTGACGGCCCGCATGGTGACGCCCTCGGCGAACTTCTCGAAGCCGAACCGCTCCTCGTGCACGATCCGCGCCGCCTCGACCACCTCCTCCGCGAGCCGGGCGACGACGTTGGAGATCTCGCCGAACTCGTCGGCGGCGGCGACCTGCGTCGGCAGCGCCGACAGGTCGACCTCCTCGCCGCGCTGGAGCCGGACGATCATCTGCGGCAGCTGCCGGCGGGCGACGGCCAGCGCGCTGGAGCGCACCTCCTCGGCCCGCCGGACGATGGTGCGGCTGATCCACAGCACCACGCCGAGCACGATCCCGACCAGCGCGAGGCCGCCGGCGGCGATGGCGTAGGCCGTCAGGCGCAGCTCGTCGGCCCGGTCCGCCGCCCGGTCGGCGAGCGCCTGGATCCGCGCGGTGGCCAGGCCCGCGAGGCTCGGGCCGACGCGCTCGTACGCCCGCGACCACCCCTCGGCCGCGGCGGGCAGCGCCACCGCCCCGCCGGAGTCGCGGCCCGCGTCGATCACCGCGTCCTCGATGCGGGACTTCGCGGCCCACTCCGCCGAGGCGGTGAGGGCGTCGTAGCGGTCCTTCTCCCCGCCGGGCAGCAGCGGTCCGGCCAGCGTCCCGTACGCGAAGCGCTGCACGCCGGCGGCCTCGGCGAACCGGGCGTGGTCGGCGGCCCGGAGCCGGCCGTCGCGCGCGCCGGCCAGCAGGGTGTCCTGGAGCGCGAGCGACTCGCCGGCCTGGAGCAGGGCGGTCACCGGGCGGGCGCCCTGGGCGAGGTCGCCGTTGTGGGCGCGCAGCCGGGAGTGCACGCCGATGGTCTCCCCGATGGCGTCGGTGTACGCCGTCAGCACCTCGTCGCGGTCCCCGGAGCGGGCGGCGGCCCGTTCGCGTACGGCGCCGAGTGCGGCGACGCGGCGCAGGGCGGCTTCGACCGGCGGGCGGGCGGAGGCGTCGGGGAGCTCCGCGGCCAGCTCGCGGAGTTCGACGGCCGCCTCGTCGGTGAGGGCCTGCTGGTTGCCGAGCTGGGCGGCGTTGACCGGGCCGCGGGCCCAGTGCAGCGCGGTCATCCGGCGCTCCGCCTGCAACTCGGCGACGAGCGCGAACGACGGCTCCTGGAGCCGGTCGAGGGTGTCGGCGTAGTCCTGCACGGCACCGGCCCGGTTCAGCTCCCGGACGGCGCCGGTCGCGGCCAGCGCCGTCAGCGCCGCCACGACGACCGCGGCCAGGAAGCGGAGGAGTGTGCGCAGGCGCAGCTGACGCCCGCCGGGAGCGGTGGGAGTGGATGCGGACATCGGACCTCACGGAGCGCTGGTCGGTTTCGGTCGGCCCGGCGGCCGTCACACCAGGTCCTTGCCGAGCTCTGCCATCTCGGGGTCGGCGGTGTAGAGGGGGGTCTTGTACGAGCGCCGGCCGGCCGCCCACCACGAGACGGTGGCCAGCAGCAGGACCGCGGCCAGGGCCACCGAGGCGTAGTTGAAGCTGCTCACGTTCACCGGCGACTCCTGGGGCAGGCAGAAGATCACCGTGATCACGGCCACCCAGCACACCGCGATCCAGCCGACCACCGGGCTCCACCGGCCCAGGTTCCACGGCCCGGGCACGAAGCGGTTCTTCGCGCGCAGCCGCAGGAAGATGGGGATGGCGTAGGCGGGGGTGATGCCGATGACGTTGATGGCGACCACCGCGCCGTACGCGGTCTCCGAGTACAGCGACGGCAGCGCCAGGCAGAACGCGACCGCGACCGACAGCATGACCGCCCGGGTGGGCACGCCGGTGCTCGGCGAGACCCGGCGCCACAGCTTGGAGCCGGGCAGCGCGCCGTCGCGGGAGAAGGCGAAGACCATCCGCGCGGTGGCGGCGGTCTCGGCGTTGCCGCAGAAGAGCTGCGCGCAGATGACGATGAGCAGCAGGGCCTTGGCGCCGCCCTCGCCGATGGCATCGATGAAGATCTGCGCGGGTGGCACCCCGGTCACGGAGTTCTGGGTACCGACGTAGTCCTGGATGGCGAAGGTCAGCCCGGCGAGCAGGACGAAGCCGGCGACCCAGGAGACCCAGATCGCGCGGACGATGCCCTTGGCGGAGCTGACCTGCGCCTGGGTGGTCTCCTCGGACAGGTGGGCGGAGGCGTCGTAGCCGGAGAAGGTGTACTGGGCGAGCAGCAGTCCGATGGCGGTGACGTAGAACGGGTTGTTCCAGCCGGTGTCGTTGTTGAACTCGCCGAAGACGAAGCCGGCCGACTGGTGGCTGTCCGGGGCGATGATCAGGACGGCGACGATGATCGCGACGCCGGCCAGGTGCCACCAGACGCTGATCGAGTTGAGGAGGCTGACGACGCGCACCCGCAGCAGGTTCAGCGTCATGTGCAGCACCAGGATGCAGGCGAAGATCAGCAGCGTCTTCTCCGCGGTGGGTTCGAAGCCCCACTGGAGGTTGAAGAACGCGCCGAGGAACAGCGCGCAGCCGTAGTCGATGCCGGCGATGGCGCCGAGCAGGCCGAGGAGGTTGAGCCAGCCGGTGTACCAGCCCCAGCGGGGGCCGCCGAGCTGGTGGGCCATGTAGTAGAGCGCGCCGGAGGTGGGGTACGCGCTGGTCACCTCGGCCAGGCCCATGCCGACGCAGAGCACGAAGAGCCCGACGGCCACCCAGCCCCACATCATGACGGCCGGGCCGCCGGTACTGAGCCCGAAGCCGTACAGGGTCATGCACCCGGAGAGGATCGAGATGACCGAGAAGGAGATGGCGAAGTTGCCGAACGGGCCCATGCGCCGCGCGAGTTCCGGCTCGTAGCCGAGATCGCGGAGGTGGGCGTCGTCGTCCTTGCGCCGGGACGTGCCGGCGGTGCTGACCGGCGCTTGTGACATGGGGTGACCTCCGATGGGGAGTGGCAGGGGCATGACAGTCAAAAGGGGACAGGTACGGCCGTCACCCGCTACCGAGAGCCAGCGAGCGGGCGCGTAAGAACTCGGCCTCGGCCAGGTCCTGCCGGTCGGGGTCCTCGGACACGTACGCCCAGGGCAGAAGGGTGGCGTAGGGGCCCAGCGCGGTGAACACCCGGGCCGCCCCGTCGAACTCGCGGGCCGCGCTGAGCGCGTGGGCCAGGTGGTTCAGGTCCAGCACGGAGCGCACGTCGGCGTTCGTGACGTCGAACCAGCCGTCGAGCGCGCGCAGCGAGTCCCGCAGGATGTCCTCGCGGGACCACTGGCGGTGCACGAGCGCGTCGCCGCGGCCGCGGCGGCGTTCGAAGTGGTAGTGCTCGGCGTGCGCGAAGAGCGGCAGCACGAGGAGCGGGGAGGCGGTCGGGGCCCAGGAGCCCACCCAGCGGGCGAAGTCCATCGCGTACGCCTGCGAGCCGCCCGCGGCGGCGCAGAGCTGGAGCACGCGGTGGTACGCCTCGCGGTTGTACCGGTCGCGCTTGACGACCTCGTCGAGCAGCCCCCACGGCCCGCGCGGCAGCAGGTTCTCCGGCGGGCCCGAGCGGTGCTCGGGGCGCAGCTGGCGCGGGTCGGCCTGCGCCAGCGCCAGCAGGCACACCCACGGCACCGGATCGCCGGGGTGCAGCAGCGCCGCCTCCCGGCACGCCTGCCGCGCGTCCTCCTCCAGCTGCCCGGCGCTGGGGTGCCGCTGCCGGTGCGCCTGCACCGCGCGCCCGACGGCGACGCGCGCCAGCATCATCCGCGCGTCGGCGCTCTCCGGCTCCTCGTCCAGCCAGATCTGCACCACCGCCGACTTGGCGGCCACCACGCCGAGCACCTGGGAGCGCGCGGTACGCGCCGCCCAGTCGGCGCCGGTGCGGGCGAGCAGCGCCCGCATGGACATCCACCGGCCGACGCGCAGGTCGTCGACGACGGCCCGTAAGTCGTCGTCGAGGCCGGCGAGATGGTAGACGGGCCGGAAGTCCCCGCCACGGCCGGAGGCACCGCCGCGCGCCATCACCACCCCCCGCGGAGCGCGCTGACTCGCGCGTGCGGTGCGTGCGTACGTGGACGGCGCCCCCCGGCGCGGGCGGGATCCGGCGGCCCGGGCCCGCGGGTGGGGCGACGCGACAGGGGGCCGGGCGGCCCGGCTAAGCGGAGGCGCCGCGGCGACTGCCTTGCGATGTTCATCGAAACCTCGGGCGCGCGCACGCGGGTGGTACGTGGTGCTGGTGCGCGGCTTTCCAACAGACGTACGTGATGGGGTCGATGGGATCGTAGCGACAGGAGGGCCGTCTGTGTAATCCACCGAAGATTGTTGCCGACTAGCAACGAAAGGTCTGGACCGCCAATCGCCGTCCGACCCGCCGTACGGCTCGGGTGGGAGCGCCGCCCGTCGCCGTGGGTGACGGGCGGCGCTCCCGGTGGCGGGGCGTCAGCCGGCGGCCGGGCGGCGGCGGCGCATGGTGTACACGGCGGCCGCGCCGGCGGTGGTCATGGCCGCGGCGGCGGCGATGAGGGGGGTGGCCGGGGTGCCGCTGCCGGTGTCGGCGAGGGAGCCGCCGGCGCCGCCCACGGAGGCGGGGGTGCCCGCGGTGGCGGCGCCGCCGGTGGACTGGGCGCCGCCGGCGGCCGCGTCGCCGGGGTCGCCGGTGCCGGGGAGTTCGGCGTCCTCGTCGAGGGTGACGGCCAGGCTCACCGGGTCGAGGGCGGCGCCCGGCTCGTAGAAACCGCCGAAGGCGGCGGCGCCGTCCTCGGTGAGCGCGGCCGGGATGTCGGTCAGCCGGACGACGTCGTCGGTGGGCGTCAGCTCCGCGGGGGCCACGTCGAGGTCGGCCACCGCGACGTCGTCGCTCTCGGTGACCTCGCCGCTCTCCCGGTCCTTGGACGAGACGTCCGCGACCAGCGCGGCGCCGTCGCCGTCCGCGCGCACCTTCAGGTCGCCGAACTTCAGGTCCAGCGCGTACGCGCCGCCCTCCTCGTGGGCGCGGAAGCGCACCGCGCCGCCGAACGCCGCGTCCAGCGACGGCCCGTCGGCGTCGAACTCCCCCTGCGCGTCGGGGAAGCGGAAGCCGCCGGAGTTCTCGGCGGCGCCGCCGGAGACGTCGATCCTGCCGTGGCCGACGGGGCCGGTGACGTAGTCGCGGAAGGACTTCTTCACGCCCCAGTCCAGCCGGCCGTCGACGAGGGCCCCGGGGGTCTGCGGGCCCTGCCCGGTGCCGCCGTCCGTACCGGACGAGCCGGCGGAGCCCGTGGAGCCGCCGGTCGCCGTGGTGCCGCCCTGGTCGCCGCCGCCACCCGACCCGCCGGTCCCACCGGTTCCGCCGGTTCCGCCGGTTCCGCCGGTTCCGCCGGTCCCGCCCGTTCCGCCGCCGTCCGACCCGCCGGCCGAGCCCGCCGTGCCGCCGGTGCCGCCGCCGTTCGTGGCGCCGCCGTCCGCGCCGCCGTCGCCCGCGGCACGCACCGACAGGGTCGCCGGGTCGAGTTCGGTGCCCTCCGCGTACATGCCGTTGAACGCCTGTGCGCCCTGGGCGGTCAGCGTCGCCGGGATGTCGGCGAACGTCATCGCGCCGTCCGCGCCGCCGCCGGGCCGGACGCCGGACAGGTCGAGGTCCGCGAACTCCACGTCCTGCGCCGTCCGCCCGGCGGCGGTGACGTCGGCCGTGATCGCGCCGGTGGTGGCGTCCTCGGTGGTGAGCTTCAGGTCCGCCAGCTCGATGTCGAAGCGGTGTTGCGTGGAGACGAAGCGCACGCTGCCGTCGAAGGAGGTGTCCACCGCGTGCGTGGGCCGGTCGTACGTGCCGGTGCCGCCGGTGAACGTGAACAGCCCGTTGTCCGGCGCCTGTTCCGCGCCGGTCGCGGTGGTGATCCCGCCGTGCGCGACGCCCACGACGTAGCTGCGCCAGGACTGCTTCACGCCCCACGTCAGGGTGCCGTCGGTCAGGTCGACGGCCGTGGCCCCGGCCCCGGTCTCGCCGCCGGCGGCCGCGGCGGGCAGGGCCAGCGCGACGGCGCCCAGGGCGGTCGCGGCGGCGATGGCTGCGGTGAGGCGCAGCGGGGTGGCGGTCATGTCGTGGTTCTCCTCAGGAGTGTCGGTGCTTCAGTCGGTCGTGCCGGGCTTCCCGGCGTCATCGGTGGCTTCGGTGGCTTCGGGACCGGGGGCGGCGGACGCCGTACGGCGGCGGCGCACCGCCGCGTAACCGAGCAGCGCCGCGAGCAGCACGCCCGCCGCGCCCACGCCCAGCGGCACCGCGGGAGACGTGGACGACGAGCCGGTCTCCCCGGCGGCGCCGGCCGCGGCGCGCCGCTTCCCCGCCGCGTCGGCGGGCTGCGGGCTCGCGCTCGGGCCGGGGTCGCTGCCCAGGTCGGGCAGGGCGGGGAGGTCGGCGCCGGCGTCGAGCGCGACGGCGACGGAGACGGGGTCCATGGCGGTGCCCGCCTCGTACATGCCGCCGAAGGCCCGCGCGCCCGCCGCGGTGAGCTTCGCCGGCGCGTCCGTGACGGCGACGAGGCCCTCCGCCGCCTTCAGCCGCCCGGCCGGGAAGGTCACGACCGGGGTGTTCCCGGCCGTGTCGCCGTCGTCGGTGACGTCCGCGACGAGGGTGCCCCGGCCGTCCCGTACGGTCACGGAGACGCCGCTCAGCCGGAGGTCGAGGCGCTCGCCGGTGAAGTGCAGGGTGCCGGCGAAGCGGGCGTCGAGGCGCCGCTTCTCCGCGTCGTACGAACCCTCCGCCCGGCCGAAGCGGAACAGCGCGCCGCCGTCCTCGGCGCCGCCGCCGAGCCGCCAGCTCCCCTGCGCCACGGGGCCGGTGACGTAGTCGCGGAAGGTGCGGCGTACGCCCCAGTCGACGGCGCCGTCCAGGATCTTCCCGGCGGCGGCCTTCCCGGCGCCCTCGCCTCGCTCGCCGCTGCCGTCGGCCGGCTTCTCCGGCGGAGCGGGTTCTTCGTCCGAACCGGCCCCGGGCGCGCGGACGTCGACCGACAGGCTGACCGGGTCGAGTGCCGTGCCGGCGGGGTAGTAGCCGGCGAACGCGCGCTCGCCCTCGGCGGTGAGCGTGGCGGGCACGCCGTCGAGCGCGATCGGGCTGCCGGCGCCGCGCATGTCGAGCCCGCCGAGGTCGAGGGTGGCCAGCGCGGCCTGGCTGGACGTGCTCGTCCGCCCGGTCTCGCGGTCCTTGCCGGCGACGTCGGCGTGCAGGGTGCCGCGGCCGTCCGCGATGCGGACGGTGAACGCGCGCAGGGTCAGGTCGAGCCGGTGGGTGCCGTTCTGCTCGTGCCCGGTGAAGCGCACGCCGCCGCCGAACGCGGCGGTGAGCGCGCCGGTCTCCGGGTCGTACGAGCCGGTGGCGGAGTGGAAGCGGAATCCGGAGGCGGCGCCGTCGAGCAGGGTCCACCCGCCCTGCGCCACGGGCCCGGTGACGTAGGTCAGGAACGACTCCTTGACGCCCCAGTCGAGCCGGCCGCCGTCGACGGTGCGGGCCGCCGCCTGCGCCGGCGGCGCGACGGCGACGCCGGCGCCCGCCGCGAGCGCGCCGGTGAGCAGCAAGGTGGCGGCCAGGACGCGCAGGCGCCGCAGCATGGGTCCCCTCCGATCTGGTTTCTTAGGTGAGGCTAACCTAAGCTATCGCCGAGCAGGCCGGAAGCCCCCGGCTCTGCGAGCCCCCTGGAACGCCGAAGGTGGAACCGGTGCCGCGAACTCCCTGTATCTCCCGCGCCCTTGCGGCCGCCGCCGCCCTGGCCCTCGCCCTCGCCGGCTGCGGCGGCACGTCCGGCGCGGACTCCGGGGACGGCGGCGCGGGCACGGGAGCAAAGGCGCCCGCCGACCGCGTGGAGCCGGTCACCGCGAAGGCCGTACCCGAACTGCCCGCGACCGTGCCGTCCGCCGACGGGCGCGAGGTCACCGTCGCCGAGGCGGACCGGATCGTGCCGCTCAGCGGCTCGCTCTCCGAACTCGTCTTCTCGCTGGGGCTCGGCGACCGCGTCGTCGCCCGCGACGTGACCGCCACGTTCGAGCAGGCGAGCGACCTGCCGGTGGTCACGCAGGCGCACGACGTCTCCGCGGAGAGCGTGCTGTCGCTGGAGCCGGACGTGGTGCTGGCCGAGGAGACCACCGGGCCGGCGGAGGCGGTCGACCAGATACGCGCCGCGGGCGTGCCGCTCGTCGTCCTCGAACCCGCGGCGGGGCTCGACGACGTCGCCGGCCGCATCGACGCGGTGGCCGCCGCGCTCGGCGTCCCCGACGAGGGCGCGCGGCTGCGCGCGCACACCGCGGAGCGGATCGAGGCCGCCCGCGGCGACATCCCGGACGGCGGCGACAAGCCGCGGGTGGCGTTCCTGTACGTGCGCGGCTCGGCCTCCGTGTACCTGCTGGGCGGCGCGCGCTCCGGGGCGTCCTCGCTGATCGAGGCGGCGGGGGGCGTCGACGCCGGCAAGGAGTCCGGGCTCGGCAAGGACTTCACGCCGATCACCAGCGAGGCGCTGGCGAAGGCGGCGCCGGACGTGCTGCTGGTGATGACGAAGGGGCTGGAGTCGGTGGGCGGGGTCGACGGGCTCGTGGAGCTGCCGGGCGTCGCGCAGACCCCCGCGGCGATGGACCGGCGGATCGCGTCGGTCGACGACGGCGTGCTGCTCAACTACGGGCCGCGCACGGACGCCGTGCTGCGCAGCCTGGTGGCGCAGATCCACGGCCCGGGCGAGGGCCGGTGACCTCCTCGGCACAACTGCCGCCGTCCGCCGGGGCCCCGGCGGACGACCCTGCCGCTCGCCGGGCGGGCGCCCCGGCCCCGTACCGTACGAAGACCCCGGGCCCGCCGCCCGCGCCCGGCGCCCCCGCCGCCGTACGCGGCCGGGCCGCCGTCCTCACCGCGGCCCTCGCCGCCGCGCTCCTCGCGGCGGTCGTCCTCGCCGCGGGCATCGGCGCGTACGACATCTCCCCCGGCGACGTCCTCTCCTCCACCGCCCACCGCCTGCGGCTCGGCGGCGGGGACCTGGGCCGCGTCGGCGAGAGCGTGCTGTGGAACGTCCGCCTCCCCCGCGTCGTGCTCGCCGTGCTCGTCGGGGCGTCGCTGGGCTGCGCCGGGGCGCTCATGCAGGGCGTGTTCGGCAACCCGCTGGCCGAGCCCGGGGTGATCGGCATCTCGTCGGGCGCCGCGGTCGGCGCGGTCGGGGCCATCGCCCTCGGCGCCGACGTCCTCGGCAACTGGACCGTCTCCGCCTTCGCGTTCCTCTCCGGGCTCGCCACCGTGCTGCTGGTCTACGCGCTCTCCCGCTCCGGCGGGCGCACCGAGGTCGTCACGCTCATCCTCACCGGCATCGCCGTCAACGCCTTCGCGGGCGCGCTCATCGGCCTGTTCGTCTTCTTCGCCGACAACGCGCAGGTCACGCAGATCACCTTCTGGCAGCTCGGCTCGCTCTCGCAGGCGACGTGGCCGAAGGTGCTGGCCGTGCTGCCCTGCGCGGCCGTGGGCCTGGCGGTCGCGCCGCTGTACGCGCGGAAGCTGGACCTGCTCGCCCTCGGCGAACGGCCCGCGCGCCACCTCGGGGTGGACGTGGAGCGGCTGCGGATCGCGCTGGTGCTGGTGGTCGCGCTGCTGACGGCCGCGGCGGTGGCGGTGGCGGGCGTGATCACGTTCGTGGGGCTGGTGGTGCCGCACCTGCTGCGGATGGCGGCGGGGCCCGGGCACCGGTTCCTGGTGCCGGGCAGCGCGCTGGGCGGCGCGCTGGTGCTGGTCGTCGCGGACCTCGCGGCGCGCACCGTGGCGGATCCGGCGGAGCTGCCGCTCGGGGTGCTGACGGCGCTGGTGGGCAGCCCGTTCTTCTTCTGGCTGCTGCGCAGGACCCGCCGCCGGCAGGGGGGCTGGGCATGATCCGTACGCTGCTGGGCGCCCGGCCGGGCCGGTCCCTCCCGGCGCCGCTGCCGGCGGGCACCACCGCCGCCGAGGCCCGGGACCTGGTCGTACGCCTCGGGGGCAGGACCGTGCTCGACGGCGTGCGGCTGACCGCGACCGCCGGGCGCCTCACCGCCCTCGTCGGGCCGAACGGCGCCGGGAAGTCGACGCTGCTGGCCGCGCTGGCCGGCGACCTCACGCCGGAGGCCGGGGAGGTACGGGTCGGCGACCGGGACATCGCCGGATGGTCGCCGGCGGAGCTGGCGCTGCGCCGGTCGGTGCTGCCGCAGTCCGCCTCCCTGGCCTTCCCGTTCCCCGTCGGGGACGTCGTGCGGATGGGCCGCGCGCCCTGGGCCGGCACCCCCGCCGAGGACGCCGACGACGAGGCGGTGGCGTGGGCGCTGGAGGTGACGGAGACCGCGGAGTTCGCCCGGCGCCCCTTCGCCGAGCTGTCCGGGGGCGAGCGCGCCCGCGTCGCCCTCGCGCGCGTGCTGGCCCAGCGGGCGGGGCTGCTCCTTCTCGACGAGCCGACCGCCGCGCTCGACCTGCGGCACCAGGAGCTGGTGCTGCGGCTGGCGCGGGAGCGGGCCGCCGCGGGCGACGCCGTCGTGGTCGTCCTGCACGACCTGGGCCTGGCCGCGGCGTACGCGGACGAGGTCACCGTGCTGGACGGGGGCCGGGTGGCGGCCGCCGGGCGGCCGGCGGAGGTCTTCGACGGCGCGCTGCTCGGCGCGGTCTACCGGCACCCGGTGGAGGTCCTCACGCACCCGCGCACGGGCGCCGTCCTGGTGCTCCCGCGCCGCGAGCCGTGACGGGCCCGCCCGCGGCGGCGGGGAGGCCGCTCCGGGGGCGGCTCGACGCGCGGGTGCGCCGGCGCCTCCGTCCCCTTCCGTGAGCAGGGCCGCGCGGCGCCCGCGCGGGCCGCGGCCGTCACGCCCCGGGGGTCGCGCCGCCCGTCACCGGCTTCGCATACCGGTGGCAGTCCACCGTCACCGGGCCGTCGCGTCCCTCCGCCCGGTAGTCCAGCGGGCCCTCGTCCGCCCATCCCTGCCGCGCGTAGAACCGGCGCGCCCGCGCGTTGCCCGTGACGACCGCGAGCCAGGCCCGCCCGTACCCCCGGGCGGCCACCCGCCGCTCCCCCTCCGCCAGCAGCAGCGCGGCCACTCCCGTGCCGCGGTGCTCCGCCGCGACGAAGAGCTGCTCCACCTCGTCACCCACGGCGGTCACGAACCCCGCGAGCGCGCCGCCGGCTTCGGCGACCGCCGTGTCCGGCACCCGCGCGGCCGCCCGGGCGGCGAACGACTCCGGCGTGCGCATCGCCACCAGCTCGTCCGAGACATGGCCCAGGTGGGCGTCCCGCCACGCGCTCTGCCAGATGCGCGCCACCTCCGCCGCGTCCCCGGGGCGGGCGGGCCGCAGCGTGGGCTGCTCGTCGTACGTCGTCATGTCCCCCACGCTAACCGCGGGGTACGACATCCGCCCGCGCGGGCCACGGCGGAGTACCCCGGCCCGACGTACGGTGGCCGTAGCGGCGGTGAAAGGACACGTACCCATGGCGGCCACCGGCAGCGAATCCCCCGGCGCGGACTCCTCCGGCGCCGATTCCCCCGACGGCGCGCCGGTCCGCGCGTTCGCCGACGCCGCCGGGCTGGAGTCCTGGCTCGACGCACACCACGACCTGCGGTCGGGCCTGTGGCTCAAGGTCGCCAAGAAGGGCTCGGGGATCGCCTCCGTCACGTCGGCGGAGGTCGACGACGCCGTGCTGTGCTACGGCTGGATCACCGGCCTGCGCAAGGGATTCGACGACTCCCACTACCTGCAGAAGATCACGCCGCGCCGGGCGCGCAGCCAGTGGTCGCAGGTGAACGTGGACCGGGTCGGGGTCCTGACCGCGGCCGGCCGGATGCGGGCGCCGGGGCTCGCCGCGGTGCGGGCCGCGCAGGCGGACGGCCGGTGGGAGGCCGCGTACGCGTCGCAGAAGGACGCCGAGGTGCCGCCCGACCTCGCCGCGGCGCTGGCGGGCAGCCCGCGGGCGGCCGCCTTCTTCGACGGGCTCGGGAAGACGGACCGTTACCGGGTGATCCTGCGGCTGCTGCGGGCCCGTACGGCGGAGAGCCGGGCGGCGCAGCTGGCGCGGGTGACGGAGACGCTGGCCGCCGGGCGGCGTCCGGACGAGCGGAGGCCGTAGCCCGGCGCCCCAGCCCACCCCCGGTCAGCGCTTGCGCGCCACCCCGCCGTAGACGTCCGTGGGCTCCGGCTCCGTGCCGGCCTCGGGTCGCCACAGGGGGCAGGAGACTATCCCCGGCTCGATCAGCTCCAGGCCGTCGTAGTACGCCGTGATGTCGTCCGGGCTGCGCAGCACGTACGGGACGGCGCCGGTGTCGTCGTACCCCTGCTGGGCCTCCTGGAGGGCCGTGTCGGTGGCGGTGCTGTCGTAGTGGACGAAGTAGCTGCCGGAGGGCAGCGCCGCCTGGAGGCGGCGGACGATGGACTTGGCCTCCTCGTAGTCCTTGATGTGGCCGAGAATGCCCATGAGCATCAGCGCCACCGGCTGCGAGAAGTCGAGCGTCCTGCGCGCCTGTTCCAGGATCGTCTCCGGCTTGTGCAGGTCGGCGTCGACGTAGGTGGTCTCGCCCTCGCGGGTGCTGGTCAGCAGCGCCTGGGCGTGCCGCAGCACTAACGGGTCGTTGTCGACGTAGACGATGCGCGACTCGGGCGCGAGCCGCTGGGCGACCTGGTGGGTGTTGTCGTAGGTCGGCAGGCCGGTGCCGATGTCGAGGAACTGGCGGATGCCGGCCTCGCCGGCCACGTGGGTCACCGTGCGGATCAGGTAGTCACGCGAGGCCCGGGCCATCGTCTCGATGTTCGGGGCGATCTCGCGGTACTCGTCGCCCGCCTGGCGGTCGACGGCGTAGTTGTCCTTCCCGCCCATCCAGTAGTTCCAGATCCGGGCCGAGTGCGGCACCGTTGTGTCGATCTTGGAAAGGGCCCCCTCCGCGGGGGTGGCCCGGCCTTCTGCCATCGGGAATCTCCTGCCCTGCGGCGCTCGGGTGCCGCCGTCTCGCGTGCCGTCCAACTTACTGTTCAGTGCTCGGTCGTACGGACCGTTTCGGCCGTTCGCCGGGGGCGGACCGGGGCGGACGGGCGGTGCCGTACGCCCCGGTCCACTCCCCCGGCAGAAGGCCGGTCCCGCGGCTCGTCAGGCGACGAGGTAGTCCGCCTGGCCGGCCTTGGCGCCCTCCAGGAAGGCGACCATCTCTTCGCGGGTGTAGACGAGGGCCGGGCCGGTCGGGTCGGTGGACTGGCGCAGGGCGACGCTGCCGTCGGGCAGCCGCTTGGCCTCGACGCAGCTCCCGCCGTTGGTGCCGCTCCAGGGCTTCTGCCAGCCCTCGGTGCCGAGTTCGGTAGCCGGGACGCCGGTGCGGAAGGTCGGGGGGTCGGCTCGCATGGTCAGTACTCCTTACGCATCTCCACCAGGAGTGCCCTGGTCCGGTCCACCGGATCGGCCTGGACGGCCATCCGGTCCAGTGTTTCCAGATACCCGACGACGTCGTCGGCTTGGTCCACGTAGACCGCGCCGGTGAGGTTCTCCGTGTAGACGATGTCGGGCAGTTCGGTGAAGCCGAAGCGGAAGTAGTGGAACGGGCCGAACGCGCCGGGGTGCGGCCCGGCCGAGAACGGCATGATCTGCATCTTCACGTTCGGCAGTTCGATCGCTTCGATCAGCCGGTCTATCTGCGCCCGCATCACCTCGCGCCCGCCGACCGGCCGGCGCAGCACCGACTCCTCCAGCACGGCCCACATCGCGGGCGCCGTCGGCGCGGTCAGCAGGTCCGCGCGGGTGGTGCGCAGCGTCACCCGCCGCTCGATGTCCTCGTCCGGCTCGTTGGGAAAGCCGATGCGGAAGAGCGTGCGGGCGTAGTCGGGTGTCTGCAGGAGTCCGGGTACGTAGTGCGGTTCGTAGATGCGGATGACGGTGGCGTCGCTCTCCAGGCTCACGTACGCGCGGAACCAGTCGGGGAGAACGGTCCGGTACTTGTACCACCACCCCGGTTGATTGGCCTCCTTCGCCATCCTCAGGAAGTCGTCGGTCTCGGCGCCGGAGACGCCGTAGGTGCGCAGCAGCTCCCGCACGTACGGGATGCGCAGGCCGACCTCCGCCTTCTCCATCCGCCGCACGGTCAGCGGCGTCACGTCGATGGCCTCGGCGGCCTGTTCGAAGCTGACGCGCGCCTGCTCGCGCAGGTGCCGCAGCCGCTTGCCCAGGACCATGCGCAGCACGGTCGGGGCGCTTCCGCCACCCGAGCGTGTATCGCCCACGTTCCTCCCCTCCCGGCACGGCTGCTACTCCGGGAGTGTGTCATGCCCCGTCTGAGACTGACAGGGGGGCCGCACACATTCTGAAATTATCAGGCCGATGCTTGCGGACTGCCGTTGTCGAGGGTCATAGTGTGGTGACCTGCCTGCCACGCCGACCGCGCCCACGGCCCCCACACCACCGCGGTCCGGTCGCACGGCAGTTGGCGACTCCGGAACCCGGTCGGCGACCACGGCCGGGAGGGGGCACATCCTCGACCGCGTACGAACCTCCGAGGAGCGCATCGTGAGCAGCAGACTGGGCCTCGGCCTGGGACACGAACGCCATCCGTTACTGGGCAAGCTCGTGCTGGACCGCACCTCCGGCCGCACCGGCGTACTCCGCGCCATCTGCCCCGAGCCCGAGACCCGTTCGGCGTGGTCGGCTCCCGCGCCGCGTCAGACCGCCGGGCCGCGGATGGCGTGGCTGGTGCCGGTGGGGGGCGGGGTCGAGTGGACGACGGCGCCGGAGGCCATCGAGGAGGCGCGCGCCTGACGGCCGGCGCGCCGTGCGGAGGTACGGGGCGGGCGCCGCGGGCGTGACCGCGGTCGGGCCGCGGGCGTGACCGCGGGCGGGCCGCGGCCGGTCAGGACCGGTCGGGCTCCGGTGCCCGCAGCCGCAGGCCCTGCATCCCGCCGTCGACGGCCAGCGCGGTGCCGGTGACGGACGCGGCGGCGGGGCTCGCCAGGTAGGCGACGGCCGCGGCGACCTCGTCGGCGGTGACCAGCCGGCCCATCGGCTGCCGCGCGTTGAGCGCGGCGCGCTCGGCGGCCGGGTCGGGGGCCCGGTCCAGCAGCCGGCCGACCCACGGGGTGTCCGCGGTGCCGGGGTTCACGCAGTTGACCCGGATCCCCTCGCGCACGTGGTCGGCGGCCATGGCCAGCGTCAGCGACAGCACCGCGCCCTTGGTCGCGGAGTACAGCGCGCGCTGCGGGAGGCCGGCGGTGGCGGCGACGGAGCAGGTGTTGACGATCGCGGGGTGGGCGGAGCGGCGGAGGTGGCGCAGCGCGGCGCGGGTGGTGCGTACGACGCCGAGCAGGTTGACGTCGAGGACGCGGTGCCACTCGTCGTCGTCGTTGTCCTCGACCGTGCCGGCGGCGCCGATGCCGGCGTTGTTGACGAGGACGTCGATGCCGCGCAGGGCGCCGGCCGCGTCGCTGACGGCGGTGGCGACGGAGGCGTCGTCGGAGACGTCGGCGCGGTGGCCGAGCAGGGGGTGCGGTACCCCCTCGGCGTCGAGGTCGAGGACGGCGACCCGGGCGCCGCGCTCGGCCAGCAGCCGCGCGGTGGCCAGGCCGATGCCCGAAGCCCCGCCGGTCACCACGGCCTTGAGTCCGTCGAAGTCCCTCATCCTTGACCGGCCTCCCGTCCTCCGACGACTTTCCCGGTGTGCGCGGATCCGTCAGGCGCGGCACACACGGGCACGTAGCACGAACTGCATGTTTATCAGATCGATCGCCGTCTTCGACACCCCGCGGAGCGAAGATCCGTCACCTCGGGGGGAATTCATCGGATCTATGACCGGGATCGCGGTGCGGGGTGCGGGGGCCGCTGCGCCCGCCGGTCACGCAGCGGCCCCCGCCACCGTCTCCGCCCCCGGCGCGCCTCAGCGCACCGGGTAGGCGTCGACGATGGTCTGGTCGATCGCCCGGCCCTCGGCGGCCCGGCCCTCGGCCCGTACGGACACGGTGTCGCCCGCGCGCAGCCGCACCCCCACCGCGGCGGCCAGCACGGAGCCGTCCGGGAGCGGTACGACCACCATGCGGTGCCAGCGCTCACCGGAGTCGGTGGACACCCACAGCCGCAGCCTGCCGTTCTCCTCGCGCCAGTCGGTCGGTTCGGCGGCGGACACCATCCGGGCCCCCATCAGCAGCGGGACCCCGGCGCGCAGGGAGCCGTCGGCGCGGGTGGGCGGCCGGTAGTCCACGGCGAGCAGCCGCGGATGGGTGGCCGGGCCGCCGGCTTCGGGCCCGTGGGACGGGAAGGTCCAGCTGGTGCGGGTGCGGGTGCCGATCGGCAGCAGCGCGGTGTCCGGCCGCGAGGTGTGCTCCAGGCGGTACGTCGCCGGCTCCGGCGGGACGTCGTAGTACGAACTCCGGGGCCCGCGCGGCGGTACCTCGACGCCGTCACGGTAGAGCCGCCGGGTCCCGGTGCCCAGCGCGTCGGCGTCGCCCACCACGCCGTGGTGCTCGCCGTCGCTCAGGTGCCGGAAGGGCAGCGAGATGCTGCCGCCGTAGTGGACGCCGGAGACCACCGCCGGCGCCGTGCCCCGGAACCACACGGGCGAGCGCCGCTCCCCCTGCTCGTACGACGTCGTCGCCCCGCACAGCGAGGTGTCCGCCGCCGCCGGCGCCGCCACGCAGTGCCGCCAGCTCACCTCCGGGCCCGCGGTGACCAGTTCGGTCCGGCGCCGCGGCACGTCCAGCGGCTCGCTCATGGAGTACGCGGCGGAGATCCGGGAGGAGTAGGCGGCCCGGGTCTCGACGTAGCCGTCGGGGCGGCCGAGGAGCGAGCGGTAGTCGGCCCGCAGCCGGGCGAGGTCGCGGACCTCGGCGCGGGAGACCTCGTAGGCGGGCGGGTCGGCGACCGTCTCGCCGCCGAGCACCAGGTCGTACACGTCGGCCCGGCGGCTGCGCTCCGGCCCCGTCGCTTCCAGCCGCCAGCGGGTCTCGAACGCCACGGTGCCGCGCTCCACCGGCCCGGTCGGCTGGAGGAACACCCGGCCGCTCTCGACCTCCTCGCCGGTGGCGTAGATCCCGTCGCCGATGCCGACGCCCTTGCGGGCGTCGCCGCGCTGGTAGTGGACGGAGACGTGCCCGACGCGGGTGTCGGCGCCCGCGACCCGCGCGGGCCGCAGCCGCTTCGCCTTCCGGGCGTCGATGGTGTACTCCATGTCGCGGTCGAGCACGACCTCGGGCGATCCGGCGAACGCCACGGTGGCCGGGGAGCCGTCGCGCGCCGGGGTCTCGACCTTCGCCAGCACGCTGAGCGGCCCGGGCAGCAGCCGGCCGGTGCCCTGTCCGTTCTCGTCCAGATGCACGGCCTGCGAGCCGCCGCCGGTCACCGGGCGGTAGTCGTCCATGTTGGCGACCCACACGGTGCCGCCCGCCCAGGGCTCGCCGTCGCGGTCGAGCACGGTCAGCCGGATGTCGTGCCGGGGCGGTTCGACGTAGACGTTGAGCGGCAGCGTGACGGTGTCGTGCCCGTCGCGCCGCACCACCACGCCGCCGTGGTAGACGCGCGGCTGCGCCGCCGCGGGGTCGAGGGTGGCCGTGATCCGCCGGGTCTCGCCGGGCTCGACGGTGACCCGGGCGGGGCTCAGGGTGACCAGGTCGCCGGGCGCGGCGTCGTCGTAGACGTCGCGGGCGTTGTCGGTGAGCTCCAGGTGCTCGGCCCGGTCGCCGTGGTTGGTGACGGAGAACGCGACGGACCGCGGCTCGGCGCTGTCGGGGTGGCGCAGGTAGCCGAAGTCGACGTTGCCGCGGTCGAATGCGAGGGTGTCGGAGACGGCGCCGGGCAGGTCGAGCATCCCGGCGCCGGCGACCTGCGACAGGGTCCGGTCGGGGTCGCCGTCCGCGGTGGTCATCAGCGTGGTCTTGACCCGCTGCCAGCTCCAGTCGGGGTGCTTCTCCAGCAGCAGCGCCGCGGCGCCCGCGACGTGCGGCGTGGCCTGCGAGGTGCCGTCCATGGTCGTGTACGGATCGGCCGTGCCGCCGCCGGAGCGGGCGCCGGTGATGCCGGCGCCCGGCGCCATCAGGTCGGGCTTGGCGCGGTACGTGCCCCGGGTCGGGCCGACGCTGGAGAAGTGCGCCGGCCGCCCCGTCGGGACCGCGGCGCCGACGGTCAGCGCGCTGGCCGCGACGCCCGGCGACTGGACGGTGGAGCCCCACGGGCCGGAGTTGCCGGCCGCGGCGACGAACAGGGTGCCGGTGTCGGCGGTGAGGGCGTCCAGCGCCAGGGCGACCGGGTCGTCGCCCCCCGCGGGCTGCGCGCCGAGGCTGAGGTTGGCGACCTCGGCGCCCTGCTCCGCGGCCCACTCCATGCCGGCGATGACCCAGGACGACTGCCCCCGGCCCTCGCCGTCCAGCACCCGGGCGTTCAGCAGCCGGGCGCCGTGGGCGACCCCCCGCCGGGCGCCGTCGGCGGCCGCGCCGGTGCCGGCGACGAGGGACGCGACGTGCGTGCCGTGGCCGTGGGGGTCGCCGGTGCTGCCGCTGCCGGTGAAGTCCGCGGCGGCGGTCACCCGGCCGCGCAGGTCGGGGTGGCCGGCGTCGATGCCGGAGTCGAGGACGGCGACGTCGACGCCCGCGCCGCTGAGGCCGCTCTCCCACACCTCGGGGGCGCCGACCATGCCGAGGTTCCAGTCGAGTTCGGTGGCCCGGACCTCGCGGTCGAGCCAGACCTTGGTCACCCCGGCCGCGGCCCGGGGCCCGGCCGGGGCGGTGAGCCGCTCGGTGAAGGCGGCGGCGGCTTCTTTGGGCACCTCGACGGCGGTGGCGCCGACGCTGGGCAGCCGGCGGGCGCCGGTCGCCCCGTCCAGCGCGGCCAGCGGGCGGGGGCCGCGCACGATCAGCGGGAGGGTGTCGGTGGCGGCGTCGTCGTAGTCCATCGCGGCGAGCGCGCTGACGTTGAACAGTTCCCTGTCCAGGACGCGGGGCACCAGGCGGGCGACGTCGTCGGGGACGACGTACACGTCACCGTCCTCCCGCAGGGTCGTGAACGACGCGCCCCCGGCGGCGCCTTCGGGGGGCGCGACCGAGACGGTCGGACGGCCGTCGGTGACCGGGCCGAAGGTGACGGTGTCGCCGGTCACCAGGGTGACCTCGGTGCCCGGCGCGGCCGCCGCCGCGGCGCCGGCACCCGGGCCGGACGCGGGTACGGCGGGGGCGCCCGGGACGGCGGTGGCCGCGGGGGCGGACGCCGCCGGATGTGACACTGACGATTCCGGCAGCGCAGTGGCTGGTGAGGGCACGGTGGCCAGGAAGGTGGCGAGACAGCCGAGCACGGCGGCCCGAACGGGCAGGTGACGCCGGAGCGAAAGATGCATGACTGGGGTTGTAACCGGCTGGTCCGGCCCCCTGGAAGCGGTTGCTGATGGCGACTTGTCGCCATGTCGGCAATTGGTCAGACGGGGCGTACGGCACGCGGCGGCGGCCCGGGGCGGAGGGAGTGTGGAGACGGTGCTGGAGCCGGCGGGCGTCGAGCCGACGGAGGAACGGGTGTACCGGCTGCTGGTCGGGCTGCACGGCGCGGACGCGCAGACGGTGGCCGCGGAGCTGCGCCTCGGCCTGTCGCGGGCGGAGTCGCTGCTGACCTCGCTGCACGAGAAGGGTCTGGTCAGCGGCCCGGAGCGGCGCCGGGGCGGCGCGGGGCACTTCGTGCCGGTGGCGCCGGACGTGGCGCTCGGGCCGCGGCTGCTGCGCGGCCAGGAGGAGCTGGAGCGGGCCCGGCGCGGGGTGACGGAGCTGGCCGAGGAGTTCCGGGCGGGCGGCCGGCGGCGCGACGCGCGCCAGCTCGTCGAGGTGGTCACGGGTGTGGCGGCGATCCGGCAGCAGATACGCGACCTCGCGTACGGCTCGCGGCGGGAGGTGCTGGCGCTCTGCAAGGCGGGGCACGTGGCGATGCCGTCGGAGGACAACGACGAGGAGTTCGAGATGCTCGCCAAGGGCGTGCGCTACCGGGTGATCTACGAGCGCGCCCTGCTGGAGGAGCCCGGCATGCTGGGCAACGTCGCGCTCGGCGTGCGCGCGGGCGAGGCCGCGCGGGCGGCGAGCGCCCTGCCGGTGCGGCTGATGATCGCGGACGGGGCGCTGGCGCTGTGTCCGCTGGTGCCGAGCGCGGACAGCAGGTTCGGCGAGCCGACGGTGGCGGTGGTCCGCGGCAGCGCGCTGCTGGACGCGCTGATCGCGCTCTTCGAGAGCCAGTGGGCGGCCGCCTCCCCGCTGCACGTCACCGGGGCGGGCGAGCTGACCGGGCTCGGGGACGGCGCCGGGGCGCCGGGCCCGGCCCTCGCGGAGGACGAGCGCTATCTGCTGTCGCTGGTGGTGGCGGGGCTGGCGGACAAGGCGATCGCGACGCAGCTGGGCATCAGCCAGCGCACGGTGCAGCGCCGGCTGCGGGACATGATGGGCCGGGTGGGCGCGGACACCCGGGCGCAGCTGGTGTGGCAGGCGGCCCGCCGCGACTGGCTGCCGTGAGGGGCGTGGCCGCGCCGACGGCACCGACCGCGGCGCCGACCGCGGTGACGGCGGCCGCCGGTGCGGCCGGAGGGTTCCGGCCGCACCGGTGACACAGGGGGTCACTTCAGCGCGTACGCCCGCTTCACCGTCTGCTCGACGCTGTTGCCGGCGTCGTCCCACGCCTTCACGCGCAGCGAGACGAAGCCGCCGTCGTCGCCCACCCGGGGGTGCCGCAGGAAGACCCGGTGGCCGCCGTCCCACCAGCGGATCACCACGGCGTCGTCCCAGGTGGCGCCGTCGTCGAAGGACGCGGCGACCTCCATCCCCTTGATGCGCCGGCCGTCGATGCCGTCCTGGTGCCGCGCCGTGATGCCGAGCGAGGCGAACCGCCCGCCGCGAGCCGCGCCCCAGTCGTCGGTCCGCACGTCGTAGTCCAGCTGGAGCAGCGGCAGCAGCTCCTGCTCGCCCGCCGACGGGCGGTCGGCCGTGAACTCCCAGCTGGTGCGGGTGCTCACCGAGGTGCGCCACTCCGGGGTGGTCCGGTCGACCGCGAGGTCGAGCCGGTACTCGCCCTTCCCGCCGTCGCCGCCCGCGGGGAACGCGCCCCAGGCCGTGCGGCCCTCGGCCAGCTTCTCGCCGTCGCGGTAGAGCGCCGCGGACGACTCGTCGGCCGGCACGCCGCCCCAGTCGCCGCCGTCGAGGCGGCTGTAGTGGCCGTCCTCGGAGTCGGCGAACTCCGGGATCCGGACGGTGAGCCGGTCACCCTCGCGGTACGAGGTCAGCCCCGGCACCCCGCGCGGGATCGCGGGCCGCACCACCGGCGCGAACCAGGTCTCCCGGACCCGCTCCCCCGGCCGGTAGGTGCGGGCCGGCTGGATCATGCCGCCCGCCAGCGGGTTGAAGGTGTCGTAGGTGTAGCGGTGGTGGACGTTGTGGCGCCAGAGGGTGTCGCCGGCGCTCACGTACTCGGTGCGCTCGTGCGGGGTGGGCACGTGCCGCTGGTACTGGTTGATGGCCGTGTCCATCCACGGCCGCCAGCCGAAGCGCTGCTCCTTCGTCCAGGGGGTGCCGCCGGAGTCGCGGTAGCCGGTCCGGACGGTGGCGGTGTTCGCGCCGCTCACCCGGTGCACCACGTGCTCGGGCACCCGCTGCTTCGCCACCTGCATCACGTCGTACATGTACGGGCTGGCTGGCGTGCCCCGCAGCTCGACGGTCGTCCGGCCCTCGGCCAGCGCCGCGCGCAGCCGCTCGCCGACGTCGTGCCGGACCATCGCCCCCACCGCGGGCAGCCGTTCGCCGCCGGGCCGCCACACGCTCCAGGCCGGCGAGCCCTCGGGGCCGGCGACGATGACGTAGCGCGCGCCGGCGGCCGCGGCGGCCCGTACGACGTTCTCGTCCTGCGGGCTCTTGCCGTCGACCAGGACGGCGGCGCGGGAGAGGTCGACCCCGCGGTCCGCGAGGGCCGCGAACTCCGCCTCGGTGCCCGCGCCGGCGTCGGCCAGCGGCAGCCGCCGGGTGCCGTCCAGCGCCGGGGAGCGGCCCATCAGCCGGACGGCGTCGACGGGTTCGCGCCCGCCGGGCCAGCGCACGGTGCCGGTCAGCATCGGCGCCTCCAGCTGCCAGCGGGAGGAGACCTCGAAGACGCCGTCGCGGGCCCGGTCGGTCGGCGTGACGTAGAGCTTGCGGCCGTCGACGCTGAACTCCATGTGCCCGTGGGAGATGCTGCGGCTGCCGAACTCGCGGTGGCTGTAGAAGCTCATCGCGGCTTCCTGCACCGCCGGCTTCGGCGTCTCGATCCGCACCTCGTTCGCCTCGCGGGCGTCGAGGACGACCTCCAGGTCGCGGTCCACGGTCAGCTGCGGGTCGACGACGAGGCTGTCGACGCTGCCGTTCACGACCTTGTCGGAGATCACGGCGTGCAGGAAGTAGTCGCCCTCCGGCACCTCGACGGTCATCGACCTGCCCTCGGGGATGTACGAGACGACGTCGTAGCGGTCGTCCTCGCCGAAGAGGGTGACGGGGTTGACGAAGGCGGGCTCGCCGGAGCGGTCGATGCCGCGCAGCGTGACGGTGCGGGTGGGGGCCTCACGGACGGCGCCGATGGTGGTGTGGGCGACGGTGCCGCCGGCGGTGGCGGTGACGTACCCGCCGTAGCGGCCGGGGTTCAGCCCCGCCGGGTCGAGGGTGACGGGGACGGTCGCGGTGCCGCCCGCGGCGATCTCGACGGTGCCGCCGCCGGGCAGCCCGACGGCGTCGGCCGGGACCGGCTTGCCGCTGGACGCCCGCAGGGAGACGTCGAGTTGCAGCGTCACGGGGGCGTCGGAGGCGTTGGTGTACGTGATCTCGCGGCGGACCGGCGCGCCGCCCGGCTCGACGCTGCCGAAGCCGAGGGTGCCGGTGGCGTACACCTGCTGGGCGTCGGCGCGGGCGGCGTCCACGCGCCCGCCGCCCTGCTCGTACACGGTCAGCTCGTCGTGCCGCTGCGCGGTGCTGACCAGGGCGTCCTTGAGCTGCTGCGCGTCCCAGCCGGGGTGGCGCTGGGCGAGGAGCGCGGCGGCGCCGGCGACGTGCGGCGCGGCCATGGAGGTGCCGGAGGCGGCGGTGTACAGGTCGTCCACGGGCGTGCCCATGGCGGTGCCCGCCGCCCGGGCGGCGACGATGTCCACGCCGGGCGCGGTGATGTCGGGCTTGACCGCGAGGTCGCCGACGCGCGGGCCGCGGCTGGAGAAGTCGGCCAGCGCGTCGTCGCGGTCGACGGCGCCGACGGTGAGCGCGGCGTCGGCCGCGCCGGGTGAGCCGACGGTGGCGGAGCGCGGGCCGGTGTTGCCGGCCGAGGCGACGAAGAGGGTGCCGGTCTCGGCGGTCAGCCGGTTCAGGCCGAGGCTGAGCGCGTCGGTGCCGTCGGTGGGCGCGTCGGTGCCGAGGCTCATGTTGACCACGTCGGCACCGGCCCCGGCGGCCCACTCCATGCCGGCGAGCACCTGCGACTCGGAGCCGAAGCCGTCGTCGCCGAGCACCTTGCCGACCAGCAGCCGGGCGCCGGGGGCGACGCCCTTGCGGGAGCCGCCGGAACCGGCGCCAGTGCCGGCGACGGTGGCCGCCACGTGCGTGCCGTGGCCGAAGGCGTCGCCGGTGGTGGGGCTGTCGGAGAAGTTGCGGGCCTCGTCAACCTTGCCCTTGAGGTCCGGGTGTCCGGCGTCGACGCCGGTGTCCAGCACGGCGACGGTGACCCCGGTGCCGTCGTGGCCGCCCTGCCAGACCTCGGGCGCGCCGATCTGCGGCACGCTGCGGTCGAGCGAGGCGCGGACTCTGCCGTCCAGCCAGATGCGCTCGATGCCGCCGGCGAGCCGCGGCTCCGCCGCCGTACGGACGTTTTTGCGGTCGTCGTCGACGGCCTCCCAGAACCGGTCCGCGCTGTCCTTGCCGGTCTTGACGGCGCGGGCGCCGAGGCTGGGCAGCGCGGCGCCGGCCCGTACCCCGGGCAGCTTCGCGGCGTCGGCGGCGCGCGCGCCCTTCGCGTACGAGACGATCAGCGGGATCCGCTTGCTGCGTCCGTCGCCGTAGCCCTGCCGGACCAGCTCGGAGATGTTGAACAGGTCGCGGTCCAGGGCGCCGGAGCCCACGTACGGCACCGCGTCGGAGGGGATGACGTGCAGGTCGCCGTCGATCTCCAGCTGCTCGAAGCCGCCGGCCGCGCCGGCGTCCGAAGCGCCGTCGCGCGGTATGACGGTGGCGGCCTGGCGGCCGTCGGGGTAGCGCTCAAGCCGTACGCGGTCGCCGGTCACGAGCGTGACGACGCTGAGCGAGGAGCGGGGCGCCCGGTCCGCGGCCGTCGCGCCGCCGGGTGCGGCGGCGGACGGGGCCGCGGAGGGCGCCAGGGTGACCAGGAGCGCGCCCGCGGTGGCGAGCGCCGGCAGCTGTACTCGTCGTAGATGCACGGGGCAAGCATTCGGCCCCGGCGGGCCGGCTGTCACGATCTCTGCGGTGCCGGGCTTGCGACATGTCGCCTGTACGACAACGGTGTCGGCGGCACTTGGCAGCGGGCCCGTACGTCGTCATGCTCGCCCCCGGCGGCCGGGCACGCGCGTCCGGCCGCCGGTGACAACGTGCACCAGCGAGAGGAGCGGCACATGTTTCGCAGGACATCGACGCTCGCACGCACCGCGCTGCTCGCGGCGGCGGTCGTGATCATCCCGGTCACCGCCCTCGGCGCGGCCGCCGCGCCGCGGCAGGACGCGCCCGGCGACCGGTCCCCGGCCGCGGCGTCCGGCACCCGCACCGTCCAGGACCGCGGCGGGTCCGGCGACCCCAACACCAGCGAGCGCGCCCGCGACGTCGTCTTCGCCGTCCACGGCGGCGCCGGCACCCTGCGGCGCGAGGACATGCCGCCCGAGCTGGAGCGGGAGTACCGGGCCAAGCTCACCGAGGCGGTACGCACCGGGCAGCGGGCGCTGGCCGGCGGGCAGGACAGCACCGCGGCCGTCGAGGCGGCGATCAACGTGCTGGAGGACTCGCCGCTGTTCAACGCCGGCAAGGGCGCGGTGTTCACCACGGACGCGGAGAACGAGCTGGACGCGTCCCTCATGGACGGCGCGACCCTCGACACCGGCGCGGTGACCGGGGTGACCCACGTCAAGAACCCGATCTCGCTGGCCCGGGAGATGATGGAGCACTCCCGCCACGTGCTGATGAGCGGCGAGGGCGCCGAGCGCTTCGCCCAGCACCGCGGCATCGACCTGGTGACCCAGGACTACTTCTTCACCGAGCGGCGCTGGGAGTCGCTGATGGCCGCCAAGGGGGGCGAGTCGGACTTCGACTTCGGCGAGACCGGCACGGTCGGCGCCGTCGCCCTCGACGAGGACGGCGACCTGGCCGCCGGCACGTCCACGGGCGGGCTGACGAACAAGCCCGTCGGCCGCGTCGGCGACTCGCCGATCGTCGGCGCGGGCACGTACGCGAAGAACGGCAACATCGCGGCGTCGGCGACCGGCACCGGCGAGCTGTTCATCCGCGAGGCCGTCACCCACACCATCTCCGCGCAGGTCGAGTACCTGCACCGGTCGGTGTCGAAGGCGGCCGGGTCGGCGATCGACAAGACCGAGGCGATCGGCGGCGACGACACCGGCGGGGTCATCGCGCTGGACTCCCGCAAGAACCTCGCCTTCACCTTCAACACCTCCGGCATGTACCGGGGGTACGCCACCGCCGACGGCGAGATCGTGGTCAAAATCTTCGCCGACGAGTGACGTGAGGGGGGCGGCAGGGGCTTGTCTCCCGCCGCCCCCTCCACCAGCCTGGTGCCCCCGCCCGGCCGGGCGCCCCCACCGTCAAGGAGATTCCCGTGCGTCAACAGCAGCGGTCACCGCAGACCCCCGCCCGCCCGCGCCCCCGTCTGTTACGGGCCCGGGTGCTCGGCGCCGCGACGGCGCTGTGCGCCCCCGTCGCCCTCGCCGGCGGCGCGGCCGCCGCGCCCGCGGCCCCGCCCGCGAACCCGCACCCGCACCCCGGCGCCGCCGCCCCGGACGGCGCCGTGCCGCCGCTCGGCGGCGGTACGGCGCGGCCGGACGCCGCGGCGCCGCCCGCGCTCACCACGACCACCACCGGCCGCGAGGACGACGGCGTGCTCCTCACCACGCCCGCCCCGATCGGCGGCGACCTCGCGGGCGCGGCCATCTACGACAACACCGGCGAGCCGGTGTGGTGGAAGCCGGGCCCGTACATGAACCTGGAACCCGTCACCTTCCGCGGCGAGCCGGCCCTGAGCGTCTACGACAACACCGACCTCGGCGGCGAGTACGTCCTGCTGGACTCCGCCTACCGGGAGATCGCCTCCTACCGGATGAACGGCTCCTTCACCGACAGCCACGAGTTCGAGATCAGCCCCGACGGCTCCCGCGTGCTGCTGCTCGGCTTCGAGTACGTCACCCGCGACCTCACCGAGTACGGCGGGAGGCCGGACGCCCAGGTCATCGACGCCGTCGTCCAGGAGCAGGACGCCGACACCGGCGAGGTGCTCTTCGAGTGGAGCGCGCTGGACCACATCCCGCTGACGGAGACCCAGGAGCCGCTCACCGGGGAGACGGTGGACCCGGTCCACACCAACTCCCTGGCGTACGACGCGGACGGCGACCTGCTCATGAGCGCCCGGCACACCAGCACCGTCTACAAGATCGACCGGGAGACCGGCGCCGTGCGGTGGCGCCTCGGCGGCGAGGCGAGCGACTTCACCTTCCCCGACCCCGCGCAGCGGCCCAGCTACCAGCACGACGCCCGGCGCCGCCCGGACGGGCGGCTGATGCTCTTCGACAACGGCAACAAGCGCACCCCGCAGTACTCCCGCGGCGCCGTCTACGAGCTGGACGAAAAGGCGATGACCGCCCGGCTCGTCGAGAACGTGCAGACCCCGGAGCCGGTCTTCACGTTCTTCGCGGGGTCGGCGCGGCAGACGGCGGGCGGCAACATCCTGCTCGGCTACGGCAGCGCGGGGCGGATGGTGGAGTTCGCCGGCGGGGAGCCGGTGTTCACGGGGACGTTCCCGCAGGACACGTACAGCTACCGGGTGATACGCGCCGACTGGACGGGCACGCCCGCGACGAAGCCGACGGTGGAGTGGCGCGACCCCGGCACGCTCGCGATGAGCTGGAACGGCGCCACGGAGGTCGACGCCTGGCGGATCGAGACCGGCGCCCCGGGCCGGACGCCGGCGGCCCGCACCGTCGACCGGGCAGGCTTCGTCACGACGGCGGAGGTCGCGGTGCCGGACGGCGCGAAGGTGGTACGGGTCAGCGCCGTGGACGCGGCGGGGGAGGTACTGGCGACCCGGACGCTGCACGCGGACGGCGCGGACTGACCGGGGGCTGACCCGGGGGCCGCCGAGGACCGGCGGGGCCCGCGGCGGCGCCGCCGGTCAGCGGGCCGTGCAGCAGGGCGCCGGGGCGGGGGCCTCGAAGGGGATCAGGGTCTCCGCCGCCGCCGGGATCACCGCGAGGACCAGCCGCCCGTCGAGCCACTGCGGGCGCACATGCCCGCGGGTGACCATCCGGGCCTCCCCCGGCGGGCCGCCGGGCGCGCCGAGCAGCACGACCTGCTCGATCGCCGAGGCGGCCAGCAGCTCGCCGACCGTCATGGTCCCGGTCAGCGCGTCGGCCCCCGGGTAGAGCACCGCCCGCCCGACGCTGCGCGAGGCGTGCTCGGCGGCGGCGCGGGCCGCCGCCGCGGCGGCCTCGCCGGGGCCGTGGCGGGTGCCGCCCGGCAGCCCGGCGACGGCGTGGCCGCGGGCGGTGAGCCAGCGCCAGGCGGCGGCCGCCTCGGCGGCGCCGGCGAGCGCGAGGGAGACGGCGATGCGGGGCCGCTCCCCCGTCACGAGGTGGGTGCAGCCGTACGCGGTCCGCGGCAGCCGCAGGTCGCCGGCGAGCGCGTGCAGCAGGTGGTCGGCCGCGCGCAGCTCGGTCAGTCCGGAGTCGGCGCCGAGGACGTACCCGCCGCTCATGCGCGGCGGCTGGTCGCGGTGCGGACGGCGGGGTCCGCGGCGCCGGCGGCGGCGCCGCCGTGCCGGTGGCGGTGGTCGTGGTGACGAAGTCGCTGGCCCATGACGCCCTCCCAGTCCTGCCGGGTGCCGAGTCCTGACGTGGCGGTGCTGCCGAGGTTCCGGCCGCAAGATGAACGCCGCGCAACCCGGCGGTGAGCCGCGAAGGGCCGTCCGGCGGCGGCTTCGCCGGGCGCCGGGGGCGGTACGCCGCCGCCGCGGGCGCGGCGGCGGCGTACCGGTCGGGGCCGTGGTCCGTCAGCCGGCCGGGACGGTGTCCTGGTGGGTCACCCCGTCCGCGCGGTACGCGGCGACCTGCGCGTCGACCTGGGCGGGCGTCAGCGTCTGGTCCTTGGCGAAGTAGACGTAGTCGACCTGCTGATCGTACGCCCGCGGGGTGGTGCTGCCCACGAGCCCGCCGGAGATGATCCAGTGGTTGAGGTTGATGGACATCGGTGTCTCGGGCAGGTACGGCTCGCCGTGCACGGCGAACGGCTGTCCGTCGACGTAGTAGTCGATGGAGTCGCCGTCGACGGTGATCACGAGGTCGTGCCAGCCGGCGTAGCTCTGCCGCGCCTCGGTGTGGGTGTTGACCGCCTCCCAGGGGTCGGGCCGGTAGGTCTCCCACGACGTGGCGTAGAGGATGTTCGACGGCTCGCCCCAGCCGCCGTTGGGCAGGTACTCGAAGTCCAGCTCGCCGTAGCTCGGGTCCATCGGCGCGTCGAGCGGGGTGATGGTGAAGAACGTCTGCACCATGTGGTCGCCGTCGGGTCCGGAGACGGGCGTGTCGCTGAAGCGCACCCGGGCGGCGTACGTGCCCTGCTGGAACTTGCGCTGGTGGTACAGCTCCGTCTGCCGGGTGCCGCCGGCGGTGCCGTCGGTCG
Source organism: Streptomyces sp. MAR4 CNX-425 (assembly GCF_048656465.1). Lineage (NCBI taxonomy): Bacteria > Bacillati > Actinomycetota > Actinomycetes > Kitasatosporales > Streptomycetaceae > Streptomyces > Streptomyces sp. MAR4 CNX-425. Next base: position 505,632 of record NZ_JBMDLF010000002.1, read on the forward strand.
ACGTGCGCAGGTTGAGCGCGGAAGCGGCGCCGTCACCGGGGAAGGTGACCTGATCGGGCGCCCAGCTCACCCCGGGCGCGCCGGGGCCGCCGGAGCCGGAGCGCACGGTCCAGCCACGCTGTCCGAGGCGGCTGTCGGTGTGGCCGGTGTAGTCGAAGTCGTCGAAGAGCGCGGGCCCGTTCGGGTCGGGCGGGTCGCCCGGGTCGCCGGGGTCGCCCGGGTCGTTGCCCTCGGGCGCGGTGCCCCACAGCAGGGCCCCGCCGCGCTGCACGGTGACCTTGCTCCAGTCCGCGTACGTCGTCTGGGACGCGCCGAAGGAGTAGTCGTCGCCCTGGTTCATCGACTGCCAGTCCGTGCGGTGGAAGCGCAGTTGCAGGTCGCCGCTGCTGCCGCCCGGAGCGAGTGAGCCGGCGCCCGCGGTGAAGCCGATCTCCAGGTAGCGGTCGGCGTCGGCCGTGGGGCTGGCGAGCGAGCCGAAGGTGCCGGTGACGTGGGCGCAGCCGCGCACCGCCCAGGAGCAGGCGAAGCGGTAGCCGGGCGCGCCGGGGTCGGCCTTGAAGTAGTAGCGGATCGTCAGACCGCTCAGCGGCACGGTCGTGTCGCCGGTGTTGGTGAGCTTCAGCCAGGGCTCGGCCTGCTCACCGCCGGTGGAGCCGGCGTGGTACTGGGCGGTGACGGATTCGGCCGCGGCGGGCGCGCCGGAGGCGGCCGGGGCGGTGACGGCCCCGGCGGCCAGCAGTCCGGCGGCGGCGAGGAGTGCGGAGGGGGTGCGCAGCCGCGCGGTCCTGCGCGGTGTTCTGGTCACGGTCGTTCCTCCTTGGTGGGGGTTCGTGGGGTGGTGCCCGGCGCCGCCACGCGGCGCCGGAAGTCGGCGAGGTCACGCTCGTGGGACCAGGCGGTCTCGGCCAGGGCGGCCAGCCGCGGGAAGGCGAGGTGGTCGACGTGCGCGGGGGTGGGCGCGTACTCGGTCCACAGCTGCGCCTGGGTGCCGAGCACCCGGGCGGCGGCGGCCGGCTCCCAGTCGGCGGGGGCGGGCTCGCCCGCGTAGACGTCGGCGAGGGTGACGGTGCCGGGCTGCTGCCCGGCGGGCTCGGCGGGGTCGTCGGACTGCGGGTAGTCGAGGTAGGTGGAGCGGTGCGGCGTCATGACGACGTCGTGGCCGCGGCGGGCGGCGGCCAGGCCGTGGGCGGCGTCGCGCCAGGGCATGACGGTGAACTCGCGCGGCAGCATCCCCGCGGCGCCGGTCTCCGCCCAGCAGACCGGGGTGCGGCCGTGGTCGAGGAGGAGGCGGCCGGCCCGGCGCAGGAACCAGCCGTGCAGCTCCCGCGGCCCGGCGAGCCCGGCGGCGCGGGCGCGTTCGCGGGCGGCCGGGGAGGTCTCCCACTCCGCGGTCGGGCACTCGTCGCCGCCGATGTGGACGTACGGGGAGTCGAAGAGGTCGAGGGTCTCGCCGAGCACGGTGCGCAGGAAGTCGAAGACCTCGTCGTGGACGCCGAAGATGTTCTCGCACACCCCCCAGCGCTCCCAGACCGGCAGCCGGCGGCCGGGCACGTTGCCCAGGTGCGGGTACGCGGCGAGCGCGGCCCGCGCGTGCCCGGGCAGCTCGATCTCGGGCATGACCGTGATCCCGCGCTCCGCCGCGTACGCGACGAGGGAGCGCAGCTCGGCGGGCGTGTACGCGCCGCCGTGCGGGACGCCGTCGCCGACGGTCTGCTTGCGCCACCCGCCGACCTCGGTCAGCAGCGGGTAGCCCGCGACGGGCAGCCGCCAGCCCTGGTCGTCGGTGAGGTGCAGGTGCAGGACGTTGAGCTTGTAGCCGGCACAGCGGTCGACGAAGTCGCGCAGGTAGCCGACGGGCAGGAAGTGCCGGGCGACGTCGAGGAGCACGCCGCGCCAGCCGAACCGCGGCCGGTCGCTGACCTGGACGCACGGCAGGCTCGCGCCGCCGGCCGCGGCGGCGAGCCGGCGCACGGTCTGCACGCCGTGCAGCAGCCCGGCCGGGCGCGGGGCGCGCAGGAGTACGCCGTCGCGGCCGACGGTCAGCCCGTAGCCCTCGGCGCCGAGGCCGCGCAGCGCGGGGTCGAGGGCGAGGACGAAGGCGCCGTCGGGGGTGACGGGCAGGTCGAGGCCGAGGTAGCCGCGGAGCAGGGCGGCGGCCCGCTGGGCGCCGTCGCCGGCGCGCAGGGCGGTGCCGGGGCCGAGCGGGAAGCGGCCGGGCAGCCGCACCAGCCGGTGGGGGCGGGGTATCAGCATCGGTCTCCTCCCGTCAGCCCTTGACCGCGCCGGTGGCGAAGCCCGCGGCGACGCGGCGTTGCAGGACGAGGAAGAGCACAAGCGCGGGCAGCGCGAAGAGGGTCGCGGCGGCCATGGTGGCGCCCCAGTCGGTGCCGAAGGTGTTGCTGAACGAGGAGAGCCAGACGGGCAGTGTCCGGTCGTCCTGGCTGTTGACGATGAGCATGTTGGCGAAGGCGAACTCGTTCCAGGCGGTGATGAAGCCGAACAGCGAGGTCGCCAGCAGCCCGGGCGCGAGCAGCGGGAACGTCACCCGGCGGAAGGCCCCGGCCCGGGTGCAGCCGTCGACCTGCGCCGCCTCCTCCAGCTCCACGGGTACGCCGGCGAGGAACCCGCGCAGCACGATGACGGTGAACGGCAGCGTGACCATGAAGTAGACGAGGGTGAGCATCGACAGCCGGTCGAGCATGCCGGCGTCGCGGGCGATGACGTAGACGGGGATGAGCATCGCCTCCCAGGGCGCCATCTGGGCGACGAAGACCATCAGCACGAACGCGCGCCGGCCGCGCCAGCGCATCCGGGCCACGGCGAACGCGGCGCCGAGCGCGACGAGCAGCGAGAGCAGCACGGCGCTCACCGTCACCAGCAGGCTGTTGCGCCAGAACCGGGCGAAGCCGTCGGCGCCGGCGGCCGTGCGGAAGTGCTCCAGCGTGAGGTCGGTGGGCAGGAAGACGGGGGTCGCGGCGGTGATGTCGGCGGTGGGTTTGAAGGCGGTGACGGCCATCCAGTAGACGGGGAAGAGGGTGACGGCGAACACCGCGAGCGCGGTCAGGTTGAGCGGCAGCCGGCGCAGCCTCGCATGCCTCACGTCACAGCTCCCCTTCCTGCCGGAACAGCTGGCGCAGATAGACGAACAGGGCGACGGCCAGCAGCGCGACGGTGACGGTGGACGCGGCGGCCTGGAGGTCGTAGCGGTGCAGGGACTGGGCGACGCGGTAGGCGTAGACCGGCAGCGTGGTGGTCGCGTCGTCCGGCCCGCCCTCGCTGATCACCCAGATCTGGGTGAAGCACTTGAAGACCCAGATGACCTCCAGGCACAGCACGAGCCCGAACACGCCGCGCAGCAGCGGCAGGGTGACGGAGCGGAAGAGGCGCCACGCGCCGGCGCCGTCGATGCGGGCGGCCTCGTACAGTTCGGCGGGGACGGTGACGAGCGCGGAGTACAGCGTGATGGCGACGAACGGCACCGACTGCCAGACGACGAGCAGCACGAGGATGGTGAAGGTGGCGCGGCCGTCGGCGAACCAGGCGTAGCCGTCGTACGACTCGAAGCCGACCGCCGTCAGCGCCCAGTTGACCACCCCGAGCTGCGAGGCGAAGAGCCACTGGAAGACGGTGGTGGCCGCCAGGTGCGGGGTGGCCCAGGCGAGCGCGAGCGCGCTCAGCACCAGCAGCCGCAGCACCCGGCCGAGGCGCTGGAGCATCAGCGCCACCAGCGTCCCGATCACCATGATCAGGACGACGTTGACGCCGGTCCACACCAGGGTGCGGACCAGCACCCGCCAGAACTCCCCGCCGCTCAGCAGCTCGCGGTAGTTGGCGAGGCCGGCGAAGGAGGCGCCGCCGCGGATCAGCTCGGCCATGCCGAAGTGCTGCACGGAGATGACCAGGTTGCGCAGCAGGGGGTAGGCGAGGAGGAACGCGGCGCCGAGGACCGTGGGGGCGACGAGCAGGTACGGCCACACGGCGGCGGCGCGACGGCGCCGGCCGCGCCGGCCGGGCGCCGGGTGCCCGGCCGGCGCGGGGCCGGCCGGGGCCGGGCGGCGGAGAGGTGGGTGGTCATCGGCGTCAGCCGTCCAGCGCCTCGGTGATGTCCGCGGACGACTCCTCGGCGGCCTCGCGGGGGTCCTTTCCGGTGAGGACCTGGGTCTGGAACTCCTTGATCGGGTTGTCGGCCTCGACGGCGGCCCACCGGGGCGAGTTGGGGGTGGCCCGGCCGCCCGCGGCCGCCGCGGCCATGGCGGCGGCGCCGGGGTCGTCGTCGAGGACGCCGGCGAGGGTGGTCCGGTTGGGGACGTAGCTCATCGTGGTGGCGAGCTTCTTCTGCCACCGGTCGCCGGTGAGCAGCCTGATGAAGTCGTACGCCTCGTCGGGCCGGCCCGCCGCCTCGGGGATGATGAGGTCGGAGCCGCCGGTGAAGACGGCGCCCGGCTCGGCGGCGGTCTTGCCGGGGACGGGGAAGAAGCCGAGCTTGCCCTTCAGTTCGGGGTTGGCCTCCTCGATGAGCTTCGCGCCGCCGGGGACGGCGACGACCTGGGCGACGTCGCCCTTGGCGACGATGTCGACCTGGGGCGGTTCGGCCTCGTCGGAGTCCTTGGGCCCCTCCCCGAGGGCCTGGAGCCGGCGGTAGTAGTCCATGGCGGCCAGCGCCTCGGGGGTGTCGAGGGCGCCCTTCCACCCGTCCCCGTCCCGTACGGCGAGGTCGCCGCCCTCGTCCCAGATGAGGCCGGCGAGCAGGTACCAGTTCTGGCCGGGGAGGTAGATGCCCTGGACGCCGTCCTCGTTCAGCCGCTCGGTGACGTCGAGCCACTGCTCGCGGGTCTTCGGCGGTTCCTCGATCCCCGCCTGTTCGAAGAGGTCGGTGCGGTAGATGACGACGCGGTTGGCGGCGTAGTACGGGATGCCGTACTGCCGTCCGTCGATCCGGCCGGGCTCGGCGAGGCCGGGGAGCCAGTCGGCGCCGCGCAGCTCGCCGACCTTGTCGGTGAGGTCCCGTACGCCGCCGCTGGCCGCGTACTGCGCGACCTGGGTGTTGCCGACCTCGATGACGTCGGGCGCGTCGTGGGACGCGAGGGCGGCGGTGACCTTCTCGCCGATGCCGTTCCACTCCTGGATCTGGATGCGGACGTCGACGCCGGGGTGGCGTTTCTCGTAGTCGGCCGCGACGGCGTCGGAGAACGCCTCGGTGACGCTGTCGCGCATCAGCCATACGTCGACCGTGACGGTGCCGGAGCCGTCCGGGTCGCTGCCGCCGCAGGCGGTGAGGCCGGCGACCGCGGTGAGCACGGTCGCTCCGGCGAGGAGGCGGTGGGTCTTCATGGGCACCTCGGGGGTGGGACGGACAGTCGGAATTGACCAATTGGTCAGCTGACCACTCTCGCTGCCGGGGTAACCTGGCATAGACCAATACCACCGTCAAGAGGGTGCGTGCATCGGTCTTTTCTGGCGGGTCGCCGTGCGCACCGAATCCACTGGTCCGGCAAGTGGTCACCTGTGGTAAGGTCCCGGCCATGGAAGGTGACAGCTCGTCGAGCGTGCTCAAGCGGGAGCGGGTGCGCGATCACCTGCTGGAGCTGGTCGAGTCACGCCGGCCCGGGGACGCCATCCCCGCGGAGCGGGCGCTGTGCGCCCGGCTCGGCGTCTCCCGCCCCACGCTGCGCGCCGCCGTGGACGAGCTGGTGAGCACCGGGCTGCTCGTGCGCGAGCACGGACGGGGCACGTTCGTCGCCCCCGCCAAGATCACCCAGGAGCTGGTCTCGGGCGGCCGGCCGCTCACGCTGCCGCCGGCGGCCGGGGCCTGGTCCAGCCGGATCCTGGAGTTCACCCGGGTCCCCGCGGGCGCCCGCGTCGGCCGCAGGCTGCGCGTCTCGCCGGCCGCCGAGATCACGTACGTGGCGCGGCTGCGCATCGTCGACGAGGCGCCGATGGCCATCGAGTACCTGCACCTGCCTGCCGAGCTGGTGCCGGGGGTGACGCCGGAGGAGCTGGAGAGCGGCGACTTCTACGAGCATCTGCGCGCGCACCACCGGGTGCAGGTGCGCGAGGCCGTGCAGTACATCGAGCCGACGGTGACCAGCGCCGCGGAGTCCCGGCTGCTGGACGTGCCGGAGCTGTCGCCGGCGCTGCTCTTCGAGCGGCTGACCACGGACACCCGCGGGCGGCCGGTGGAGTACGTGCACTCCGTCTACCGGGGCGACCGCTACCGGCTCCTCTCCCGCCTCACCCTCGGCGCCGCGGCCCCCGGCGGCCGCCCGGACGACGGCACGCACCACCCGGGCATTCCGCCGGGCGAGCTGGGCCAGCGGGCGGCGATCTCCTCGTCGACGACGGGCGACGTGCACTCCTGAACCGGCCGCCGGCGCCCGGCGGTCAGCAGCCGACGCCGTCCAGCAGCCCCAGGTCCGGCGGCACCAGCGCCGTCGCCGCCACCAGGTCCGTCAGCAGGCGGTGGTCCGGCGTGCAGTCCGCGGCCTCCGGCGGCCGCGCGTCCCGCAGCGCCGACAGGTACGCGCCGTCGCCCGCGAGCCGGCGGCGCACCTCCGCCACCCGCCGCTCCACCTCCCGCGCGCCCCACCGCTCCCCCGGCCGCAGGAACGCCAGCACCTCCGCCGCCTGCCGGTACGGCACCGGCCGCGGGTCCGGCTCGTGGCGCAGATACCGCTGCCCCAGCACCACCAGCACCAGCCGCTCGTCGTCCGACAGCGACCACCCCGCCGGCAGCGTCGCCCGCGCGGGGGCCGCCGGGCCGCCCGGGCACGCCGGCTCGGGACGGACCACGTACAGCTCCACCAGATGCTCCCGGAAGCCGGAGCCCTTGACGAAGACGGGCGTGTAGCCGGCGGCCAGCGGGGTGCGGTCCGAGCCGGGGCCCAGCAGCCTGCCGTGCGGCAGCCGCAGCGCCTGCTGCCCGGTGTTGCGCAGCGTCCAGCCGCCCTCCAGATACGTCAGCTCGCCGTGCCGGCGGCTGACGCCCTGGTCGCTGCGGCCGACGTACAGCTCGACGTGCCCGCCGTCGCCGCCATCACCGGGCCCGCGCCCGAACCGCACGGTCAGCCCGGGCAGCGGCGCCACCTGGATGCCGTCGACGGCCGAGCGCGCGTGGAGCGTGCCCGGCTGCCCGGGTATCACGCCCCGGGCCAGGCTGTCCCGCCCGGTCATCCCCGGTGTCCTCGGATACGGTCCATCGCAGGTCCCCTCGGCCGCGGCCGGCTGCTGCCGCCCGGCCCCACCGTCCTCCCTGCCCCCGGGGACCCCTCCCCGGGGCCCGCCCCGGTCCGTCCGGAGCCGGTGGCCGGGGGCCCGGCCGCCCGGGCTCAGAGCTTCGGCAACTCCCCGGCGGCGATCTCCGCCAGCTCCGTGGCCATCCCGCACAGCTCGTCCTGCGCCTCGTCGTCGCCGTCGACGACGAGGTAGAGCAGTTCGACGGCCTTCTGCCCGTTCTGGTCGGGGTACTCGCGGTACTCGACCCGTACGGTGCAGGTGTCCTCGCCGTCGTACTCCGGGGAGACCCGCGCGTCGCGGCCCGCCAGCCGGGTCACCGTGCCGTCGTCGGCGCCGAGGGGCTGGTCGCGGTCGTAGCGCAGCTCGATCTCGATGTCGCGGGTGGTGCTGTACCACTCGCAGTCCCAGTTGCCGAAGCCCACCTCGGGGTCGGCGGCGTCGACGCCGGGGACGACCTCCAGGGCCCGCGCGTCGAGCAGCCGGCAGGCGTCCAGCCACAGCAGCGACACCTCCGGCGCCGGGGGCTTGCGGCGCGGGACGGTGCGGTTCTCGGCGCGGGCCCTGCCGAGGGTCTCGCCGGCGGTTCTGGCGGCGATGTCGGCCATCGCGCACAGGGTGTCCGTGCCGCCGGAGTACCGGGCGTCGCCGCCGTCGACGTAGATCCAGATGCTGACGTCGTCGTCGGCCTCGTCCGGCAGCACGAGGGCCCGGACGCACTCGTCGCCCCCGGGCGGCTCCTCGATGATGCCGATGCCGCCGAACGTGCGTACCGGAGCCGGCGACTCGGGCGCCGGGCCGGAGTCGAACTCCACCTGGACGTCGATGTGTCCGCCGTCGTCGCCCTGCGGGTGGACCAGCACGTCGCAGCGGTCGAAGTTGCCGTAGTCGCGGTCGCGCTCCACGGTCTCGCCGAACCGGGCGAACTCGCCGGGGTCGGTCAGCGCGCACGGGTCCAGGGTGCGCTCGTCGCCGATGACGGAGCCGTCGCGCGGCCTGGCGTCGCCCGGGGCGGTCCCGCGCGGGCCGGCGCCGTCGTCGTCGCCGCCGGGCGCGAGCCACCAGAACCAGGCGGCCGTGAGCGCCGCGGCCGTGACGAGCGCCGTGCCGGCGGCGGCCGCCGCCCGCGGGTACCGGCGCGGCGCGCCGGGGAAGCGGAGCCGCCGGGTCCAGCCGCGCTCGCCGGCGGCCTCCTCCAGGAGGCGGCGGGCGCCGGCGGCGTCGGGCCGCTGGTCGGGCCGGCGGCGGAGCATCGCGTCGAGCGGCCGGGCGAGCGGGCCGGTGTCGCGCTCGCGGCGCAGCACGCCGTGGCTGACCTTCCACTCGCGCAGGGTGGCGTCGTCCTCCCCGCCGTCCCCGTCGCCGTCGACCTCGTCGTGGGGCACGCCGGTGACGGCCTTGTAGAGCGTCGCGGCGAGGGAGTACACGTCCGAGTGGGGCACGGGCGAGCCGCCCGCCACCTCGGGGGCGGCGTAGTCGGGGGTGTAGCTCAGCGGGCGGTCCGGCGAGATGGTCTCGCTGCTGCCGGTGCGCTGGGCGGAGTCGAAGTCGGTGAGCTTGGGGGTGCCGTCGTCGGTGATGACGACGTTGGCGGGCTTGACGTCGCAGTGCACCACGCCGTTGGCGTGCAGCGCCTCCAGCGCCCGCGCGAGCTGTGCGCCGATCCGGGCCGCCTTCTCCGGTGCCATCGGGGGCTGTTTCCCCAGGCTGCCGCCGGTGACGTGCTCCATGACCAGCCAGCAGCCGGAGTCCGGGCCGGAGTCGACGAACTCCACCCCGTAGAGCGTGACCACGTGCGGGTGGGTGGCCTTGGCCTGGGCCCGGGCCACGCCGAGGAGCCGGGGGCGGTCCCCGCTGCCGCCGCCGCGTTTGAGCACGACCCGGCGGCCCAGTTGACCGTCCTCGGCGAGCCACACCTCGCCGCGCCCCTCCTCGCCGATCAGCTCTTCGAGCCGGTAGCGGTCGCCGACCAGCTGACCCACGCGCACCGCGACTCCCTTCGCCCGTCTGCAGGGCGAAACTTATCGGGTGCGCGTAACGGAGGCACGACGTCTCCACGACTTCCCGGCGGCGGCCGCGCGGAAGGGCCGAAAACGGCCCTCAGCTCGGGAAATCCTCGTCCAGGAGTTCGAGGTCGGGCGGCACCAGCGTGGTGGATTCCACCAGCCCGCGCAGCAAATTGTGCTTCAGGTCGTTGTCGGACGGTCCGCTGCCGTCGTCGGCGCGGATCACCTGGTACGGGAAGCCGCCGCGGGTCAGCCGCCGGCGGACGTCCTCGATCTTGTGCTCGATGCGGCGCCGGGTCCACGCCCCGCCGCCGGGCAGGTAGGCCAGCCGCTCGGCCGCCTGCCGGTACGACAGCGGCCGCGGCTCGGACTCGTACTGCAGGTACTGCTGCCCGAGGACGACGAGCAGCAGCCGCTCCTCGTCGCTGAGCGGCCAGCGCTTCGGCGGCAGGGTCTCGGCGCGGTGCCGCGGCACCCGGCCGTCCCCGCCGGCGTCGGTGACGTACAGCTCGACGAGGTGCTCGCGGTGTCCCGAGCCCTTGACGAACAGCGGGGTGTAGCCGGACGCGAGGGGGATCGGCTCGGTGCTCAGGTGCATCAGGCGGCCGCGCGGCAGCCGGACGAGCTGCTGCCCGGTGTTGCGCAGCCACCAGGTGCTGCGCTGGTACGACAGCTCGCCGTGCCGGCGGCTGACCCGCAGGTCGTCCTCGCCGACGCACAGGTCGACCTCGTCCTTGTCGCGCCCGAAGCTCACCACGCGGGCGGCGCCGGGCGGCACCCGGATGCCGCCGGCCACGCTGCTGGCGTGCAGGGTGCCGGGCGGCGACGGCGCGGCGCCCCGCGCCAGGCTCTCTCGCAGGGACATCGCCGGCCTCCGGACTCTCGGAACGGTACGTGTCCCGCAAGTGTCCCGCGCCGCGCCGGGGACCGGTCCCCGGAGGGCGGCGTCTCAGCCGGGGAGCGCCTGGTCCAGCAGCTCCTGGAGCCGCAGTCCGCGGCGGGCGTCGAGGGCGCCGGGGCGGCCGGCGCGCACGGCGGCGGCGAACTCCCGGCGCAGCACGGGCCAGCACTCCTCGTGGTCGAGCCCGGCGGTGTCGTAGACGAGCGTGTCGCCGGGGCCGTACAGCTCGACGCGGGTGCGGGCGGCGGGCAGCCGGACGCTGCCGGACAGCGACGCCTGGCTGACGGCGCCGTTCTCGTGCTCGCAGGTCAGCTCGATCCAGCGGCGCGGGTCGCCGGTGCCGCGGACGGCGGTGACCGGGCCGACGGCGGCGTCGAGGAGGTCGAGCAGGTGCGGGCCGAGGTCGAGGAGCGCGCCGTGCGCCAGCCGCCAGCCGGTGGCGAACTCGCCGCCGAGGAAGGCGCCGTGGAGGTAGCAGGAGCGGGCGCCGGTGACGTCCGCGGCGGCGGCACGGCGGAGGAAGTCGCGGGTGGCGGGGTGGTACCGCTTGGTGAGGACGAGCTGGGAGACCACGCCGTGCGCGGCGACCGCGTCGGCGACGGCGCGGGCGGCGGCCAGGTCCGGGCCGAGCGGCTTCTCCAGCAGCAGCGCCCGGCCCGCGGCGGCGGCGCGTACGGCCAGGTCCGCCTGGACGGCGGGGGGTACGGCGAAGGCGACGGCCTCGCAGCCGGCGAGCAGTTCCGCGAAGGAGCCGGCGACCGCGGCCCCGTGCGGCCGGGCCGCCCGGGCGGCCGCCTCGGGGCGGCGGGCCCAGACGGCGGTCAGCTCGGTCTCCGGCCCGGCGGCGAGCATCCGGGCGTGCATGGCGCGGGCCCAGGGCCCGGCGCCGGCGAGCCCGACCCGTACCGGTGCGGGTGCCGGGGCCGTCATCGCGCGCCGGTTCCGCCGCGGGCCGCCAGCCGCTCGTCCGCGCGGCCGGGCGCGTACAGGTGCTCCACCACCAGCGCCCCCGCGCCCGCCAGCCCCGCGCCGTCGCCGAGGCGCGTGGTGACGACCTGGAGGTGCGCGGTCGTGCGCGGCATCGCGCGCTGGTACAGCAACTCCCGTACCCCGGTGAGGAAGGGCGTGCCGGCCAGGTCTCCGACGATCATGAGCACGCCCGGGTTCAGCAGCGTGACGACGGTGGCCAGCACCTCGCCCACGCGCATGCCGGCCGCGCGCGCCAGCCGGACCGCATCCGGCTGCCCCGCGGCCAGCAGGTCGCGCACGTCGGAGCCGGAGGTCGCGGGCACGCCCAGGTCGGTGAGCCGGCCGGCCAGCGCGCGGCCGCTGGCGACGGCGGCGAGGCAGCCGTACGAACCGCAGGCGCACAGGGCGTCCATCCCGTCGTGCAGCCGTACGTGCCCGATGTCGCCGGCGCCGCCGTCGATGCCGCGGTAGATGCGGCCGTCGACGACGACGCCGGCGCCGATGCCGGTGGAGACCTTGACGAGCACGAAGGCGGCGCAGTCGGCGAAGCCGGCGCGCTGCTCCGCGTACGCCAGCAGGTTGGCGTCGTTGTCGACGAGCACCGGCACGTCCGCGGGGCCGCCCGCGTGGCCGGCGAAGGACCGGCGCATGTGGTCCTGGATCGGGTAGCCGTCCCAGCCGGGCATGATCGGCGGCTGCACGACGACCCCGGTGCCGAAGTCCACCGGCCCGGGCACCGAGATGCCGATGCCGCAGACCTCGTCCGCGCCCCGCCCGGCCTCGGCCAGCAGCGGGCCGAACCAGCGGCCCAGCTCGTCGAGGACCGCCTCCGGCCCGTCGCCGACGCGCAGCGCGCCGGTGCGCTCGGCGAGCGGCCGGCCGGCGAGGTCGAGCACCGCGGCGCGGCCGTGCCGGGTCTGCAGGTCGGCGGCGAGCACGACGGCGTGGGCGGTGTCGAACTCCAGCCGCACGGAGGGCCGGCCGCCGGTGGAGACGCCGGCGGCGCCGCGCAGCCAGCCGGCGGCGCTCAGCGCGTCGAGCCGGCCGGCGACGGTGGAGCGGGACAGGCCGGTGGCGTCCTGCAGTTCGGCGCGGGTGGTGGCCTCGCCGGTGCGGATCAGCTGGAGCAGCTGTCCCGCGCTGGCCTGGTTGCGCATGGGTGTCTCCCCGGTCAGCTCTTGTCGGCGCCGCTGGTCAGACCCTCGGTGAGGAGTCGTTCGGCGGCGAAGAACAGCAGTACCACGGGGATGGTGAGGACCACGGAACCGGCCATCAGTACGGTCTTGGACACCTCGATGCCGTTGGACAGCTGCGCCAGGCCCAGCGAGACGGTCCAGCTCTCCGGGTCGGCGGCGAGGAAGAGCAGGGCGAACAGGAACTCGTTCCAGGCGATCATGAAGACGTACAGCCCGGTGGCCATCAGCGAGGGCAGGGCCAGCGGCAGCACCACCCGGCGCAGCGTCTGCGGCCGGCTGCACCCGTCGAGCGCCGCCGCCTCCTCGATCGAGTACGGGATGGTGACGAGGTAGTTCTTCAGCATGTAGATCGAGACCGGCACGGTCTGCGCCACGTACACGATCGCCAGGCCCACCAGGCTGCCGGACAGGCCGATCCGCGCGAACATCACGAACAGCGGGACGGCGAGCAGCGTCGCCGGGAACAGGTAGACGGCCAGGAACACCGCGCTGACCTGGCGGCCGCCGAAGAACCGCAGCCTGCTGACGGCGTACGAGCCGGGCACGGCCGCGGCGAGGGTGAGGACGACGGTGCCCAGCGAGACCAGCGCCGAGTTGAGCATCAGCCTGAGGAAGCCCTGGCCGCCGTCCTCGGTGGACTTGAGCACGTCGCGGTAGGTCGAGGTGGTGAGGTCCTTCGCCGACACCCAGATCGACCCGGGGTCGGCCAGCAGGGCGTCGATGGGCTTCAGCGACAGCATGACCATGTAGTAGAAGGGCACCAGGGTGATCAGCGCCAGGAACACGATCACCAGCCGGCGGAGCGTGCCGAAGAGGTACTCCTCGAACCGCGCGCGCGTCATCACGCCTCCTCCTGGACCCGCTTGGCGAAGAACTTGAAGTAGACGCCCAGCAGCAGCGTCAGCACGAGCGCGAGAACGAGCGCCTGGGCCGCGGCGGCGCCGACGTCGAAGCGCGAGGTGAGGAAGTCGTAGACGCGCACGGCGGCGACGTCGGTGCCGGCGCCGCCGCCGGTGAGCAGGTAGACGTCGTCGAACTTGTTGAACGTCATGATGAAGCGCAGCACGCACAGCAGCGCGATCACGGGCATCAGCTGCGGCAGCAGGACGTGCCGGAAGCGCTGCGAGATCGTGGCCCCGTCCACGGTCGCGGCCTCCTCCAGGGTGTCCGGCACGGCCTGCAGCCGGGCGAGGAGGAAGAGGAAGGCGAAGGGGAAGTAGCGCCAGATCTCGAAGGCGATGACGGTGAGCAGGGCGAGCGGCAGGTCGACGTGCCAGCCCAGCAGGTTCACCTCGTACTGCCGGGTGGACAGGAACGCTACGGGATCGTCCCAGCCGAAGACGTCCCGGCCCCACTCGTTGACGACGCCGTACTGCGGGCTCAGCGCCACCTCCCAGACGAACGCGACGGCGACGACCGGGGCGACGTACGGCAGGAGCATCGAGCCGCGCAGCAGGCCGCGGCCGCGGAAGGGGCGGCGCAGCGCGAGGGCGGCGACGAGGCCGAGGAGCACGGAGCCGGCGGTGGCGCCGACGGTGTAGACGAGGGTGGTGCCGAGGCTGGACCAGAATCCGGCCGAGGCGAACACGTCGGAGAAGTTCTCCAGCGACCAGTTGCCGAACAGGCCCATGCCCTGAATGTCGACGAGCTTGGCGTCCTGGAAGGCCAGCAGGACCGTCCAGAGGATCGGGACGATCACGACGACGAGCACCACCAGGAAGGTGGGGGTGACGAAGGCCAGGCCGGCGCGGTTCTCGCGGCGGCTCGCGGTCAGGGGGCGGCGGGCGCGGGGCCGGCCGCCGGCGGGCGGGCGCGGGGCGGCGGAGTCCGCCGGGCCGCGGCTGTCGGTCGTGGTCATCTGCGGTTACCTCGGTGCGGGTTCCTCGGGGGTGGCGGGGCCGGCCGGTTACTCAAGGGAGGTCTTCAGCGCGTCGACCTCTTCGTACGCCTCGCGCGCGGCCTCCTCGGGACTCGTCTGTCCGGAGGTCAGGGCGCCGACCGCCTTGGCGACGGGCAGTTCGCCGTTGGTGGCGCCGACGAGCGCGCCCTCGCCCTGGTCGATGCCCCAGCGCTTCATGTCGCCGACGCCGGCGACGAGCTGGTCGAGCAGCTCCGGGGAGAAGACCTCCTCCATGGACTTCCGGGTGTCGACGCCCATGTCGCTGGCGCGCCAGGCGTCCACGTAGCGCCCGGGCCGCCCGGGGGTGCCGGTACGGACCGGGATCTTGCCCTCGGGCGCCATGCCGAACCAGTCCTCGTAGCCGGCGCTCATCATGTACTCGATGAACTGCGTGGACGCCTCGGTCTCGGCGGTCTTGGTGGCGAGCCACGAGGTGATCTCGCCGAACTGCGCGGGCTCGGCGCCGCCGGGGCCCTTCAGCGCGGTGACGATGCCGCTGTTCGCCGCGAGGAAGCCGGGGTCGTCCGTGCACGCGGGGCAGCTCGGCAGGGCGTCGTTGCGCAGCCCGGCCAGCTCGTCCAGCAGGAACGAGGACCAGATGATCATGCTGGACCGGCCGGCGAAGTAGGTGGCCCGGGTGGTGTCGACGGTCTGGAGCCCGGGCGGCCCGTGGTCGCGGGCGAGGGCACCGTAGGTCTCGAAGGCGGTGCGGCACTTCTCCGAGTCCAGGGCGATGTCGCCGGCGCCGTCGACCAGGTCGCAGCCGTTGGCCAGGGCGAGGTCCTCGAAGCTCTGCTGGGTGAAGACGTCGGCGGGGTCGGTGGCGACGGAGATCCCGTCGCGGCCCTGGACGTCCAGCCGCTCGGCGGCCTTCAGCAGGCTCGCGTAGTCGTCGGGGACGTCGAGCCCGGCCTCGCGGAACAGGTCCTCGCGGTACGCGACGATCTGCACCCAGGCGTCGGAGGGCACCCCGAGCCGGGTGCCGCCGTCGGCGGTCAGGCGCAGCCCGTTGGCGTCGAAGGTGTCCTCGCCGAGCCGGTCGACGACCTCGGCGGGGATGCGGGTGTTCAGCAGCTCGTTGCTGTACATCTGCCAGGTCTGGCCGAGCGGCACGGCGCCGATCACGTCCGGCAGGTCGCCGGCCGCGGCGGCGGACATGATGAGCTGCGGGAGCTGGTTCTCGTCCACGCCGACCAGCTCGACCTCGACGCCGGTCTCCTCCTCGAAGCCGTCGATGACCTTCCGGGTGTGGGCGATGCGGTCGGTGAGGCTCTCCTCCGACCACACGGTGATCTTCCGGTCGGGCTTGCCCGGACCGGAGGCGTCGGTGGCGCAGCCGGCGAGCACCCCCATGGCGAGGGTGCCCGCGAGCAGGGCCGAGGTCCTCGACCGCCGGGTCCACGTGCGCATGTTCCAGATCCTTTGACTGTCCTTGGATCGACTTAAGCCTGAGCGGACTGCATCACACCACTACTTTTTCTTGTTGACAAGACATAAGTCTGGGATATCTTCGACGCAAGCCAGGAAGATCCGTGCCCCCGATCAGCCCCACCGGAGCACCCACCGTGGAACGCGTCGTCCAGTTCACCGCCCCCCGCCAGGTCGAGGTCGCCGAGCACGAGCGCGCCCCGCTGCCACCCGGCCACCTGCGGGTCCGCACCAGGTACTCGGGCATCTCGGCCGGTACCGAACTCACCGCCTACCGGGGCACCAACCCGTATCTGACCCGCTCCTGGGACCCGGAGGCCCGGCTGTTCCGCGAGGACGCCGCCGGGCTGTCGTACCCGGTCGCCGGCTGGGGCTACTCCGAGGTCGGCGAGGTCACCGAGGTCTCCCCCGAGCTGGCCGGCACCCCCGGCCTGCCCGCGGCCGGCGACCTGGTCTGGGGCATCTGGGGGCACCGCAGCGAGGGCGTGGTCCCGGCCGAGCGGCTGGCCGGGCACACGCTGCCCGCCGGGCTCGACCCGCTCGCGGCGTCGTTCGCCCGGGTCGGAGCGATCGCGTACAACGCGGTCCTCGCCGCCGGGATCCACGTCGGCGAGGACGTCGCCGTCTTCGGCCAGGGCGTCATCGGGCTCCTCGCCACCCGGCTGGCCGCGCTGAGCGGCGCCACGGTCACCGCCGTGGACGCCCTCGACGCCCGGCTGGAGCGGGCCCGGGCGCACGGCGCGGCCCGTACGCTGCACGCCCGTGCCGACGCGGTCGCCGAGGGGATCCGGGCGGCGACCGAGGGCCGCGGCGCCGACGCCGCGATCGAGCTGAGCGGCGCCTACCCGGCGCTGCACGAGGCGCTGCGCTCCGTCGTCGTCGACGGCCGGGTCGTGGCCGCCGGCTTCTACCAGGGCGACGCCGCCGGGCTGCGGCTCGGCGACGAGTTCCACCACAACCGCGTCCAGCTCGTCTGCTCCCAGATCGGCGGCGTCCCGCCGCAGCTCGCCGGGCGGTGGGACCAGGGGCGGCTGCAGCGGACGTTCCTGCGGCTGGTCGCCGAGGGCCGGGTCGAGGTGCTCCCGCTGGTCAGCCACGTGGTGCCGGCGGCCGAGGCGGCGGGCGCGTACGCCCTGCTCGACGAGCGCCCCGAAGCCGCCCTCCAGGTCGTCCTGGAGTTCTGAGACGCCGTGCCCGAACCCGCAGTCCGCTCCCCCCGCAGAAAGGCCACCCGCCCCGCCATGTTCTCCCTCGCGGCCCAGGAACAGCTGCTGCCCGGCGACACCCTCCAGCAGAAGTGGGAGTTCGCGCAGGCCGCCGGCTACGCCGGCATCGAACTGCGCGCCCAGGGCGAGATGCGCTTCGCCGCCCGGCTGCCCGAGCTGAAGCGGGCGCTCGCCGACGGTGTCGTCATGCCCACCGTCTGCGTGGAGATGCTGCACTTCTTCGGCGACTTCGACGCGGACCGGCGCCGCGACGCGGTGGCGCAGCTGAAGTCGCAGCTGTCGGTCATCGCCGAGATCGGCGGCGTCGGGGCGCAGACCCCGGCCTCGTACGGGATGTTCTCCGCCCGGCTGCCGCCCTTCACCCCGCCGCGCGACCCGGCCGGGGACCGGGCCGTGCTGCTCGACGGGCTGGCGGAGCTGGGCGAGCACGCGCGCCGCGAGGGCGTCACGCTCTTCCTGGAACCGCTCAACCGGTACGAGGACCACATGGTCAACCGGCTGGAGCAGGCCACCGAACTGATCCGCGCCACCGGCCTGGACAGCGTGCGGATCGGCATCGACAGCTACCACATGAACATCGAGGAGGCCGACCCCGCCGCCGCCGTCCTCGACAACGCGCCCTGGATCGGCCACGCGCAGGTCTCCGACTCCAACCGCCTCCAGCCCGGCGCCGGCCACCTCGACTGGCCCGCCTGGCTCGGCGCGCTCCACGCCGCCGGCTACACCGGCTGGCTGGCCGCCGAGTGCCGGCTGGCCGGCGACCCGGCGGCGGCGGTCGCCGCGGTGCCCGGCTTCCTGCGCCGGGCCGGGGCATGACGGCGCCGGCCGGCGCCGGGGCGGGCGCGGACGGCCCGGGGCGGGCCGCCGCGGCGGTGCTGCTCGGCAACTGGACCGGCGCCTCCACCGTGCCGTCGCGCACGCTGTACCCGCACCAGTGGAGCTGGGACTCGGCGTTCGTGGCCGTGGGGCTGCGGCACCTGTCGCCGCGGCGGGCGCAGCGCGAGCTGGAGATGCTGCTCGGCGCCCAGTGGGGCGACGGCCGTGTCCCGCACATCGTCTTCAACCCGGCCGTGCCGCACGACGCGTACTTCCCGGGGCCGGACTTCTGGCGCTCGACGGGCGCGGGCGCGCGGGCCGGCGCGCCCGCGTACCTCCAGTCCTCCGGCATCGTGCAGCCGCCGGTGCACGCGCTCGCCGCGCTGCTGGTGCACCGGGCGGATCCGGCGTCCTCCGCGCGCCGCGGGTTCCTGCGCCGCGTCTACCCCCGGCTGCTGGCCTGGCACCGCTACCTCACCGCGGACCGCGACCTCGGCGGCGCCGGGCTGGCGGCGATCGTCCACCCCTGGGAGTCCGGGATGGACAACAGCCCCTCCTGGGACGGCCCGCTGGCCCGGATCGAGCCGGCGGCGCCGTCGTCGTTCCGCCGGGCCGACCTCGACCACGGGGACCCGGAGGACCGGCCGACCGACCTCGACTACGGGCGCTACGTCCGGCTCGCCGCCGACTACCGCGACACGGGTTACGCGGACGCGGGGGCGCGGCACGGCTTCGCCGTCGAAGACCCGTGCGTGAACGCGCTGCTGATCGCGTCGGAGGAGGCGCTGGCCGAGATCGCGGCCGAAGTCGCGGCCGGGACTGGAGCCGGGGCCGGGGCCGGGGGCACGGCGCCGGCCGCCGACCCGGGGGTGCACCGGGAGCGGGCCGCGCGGCTCACGGAAGCGCTGGTGGCCCGGCTCTGGGACCCCGCGGCGGGCGTCTTCCGCGCCCGCGACCTGCGCGCGGACCGGCCCGTCGACGAGTACGGCGTGGCCGGGCTGACCCCGCTGCTGGCCTCCGGCCTCCCGCCCGCGGTGGTGCGGGCGCTGCGGGACACCCTGGCGGGCGAACACTTCCGTCTCGGGGAGCTGCCGCTGGTCGCGTCGTACGACCTGAAGGGGCGGGCGTTCGACCGCACCCGGTACTGGCGCGGTCCGGCGTGGTTCAACACGGCCTGGCTGCTGGAGCGCGGCCTGCGGCGGCACGGGGCGTACGGGGCGGCGGACGCGCTGCGGCGCGCGGTGCCGGCGGGCGCGGCGGCGTCGGGCTTCGCGGAGTACGTGGATCCGCTGACCGGGGCGGGCCGGGGGGCGCGGGACTTCAGCTGGACGGCGGCGCTGGCCCTGGACCTGGCGGCGGCGGCCGGCGGATGGCCGGAAGCGGCGGCCCCGGCCGCGGCGGGGACGGGGGCGCGGTGAGCGGCGACGGGCGCGTCCTGCTCGCGCGCGACGGTACGTTCGCCGCGCTGACCCCCGGCGGCGGGGTCACGGGCCGGCGCGGCACGGCACCGGACGGGCTGTTCCGCCGCGACACCCGGCACCTGAGCCGCTGGCGGCTGACGGTCGACGGCGCCGAACCGGCGGTCCTGGTCCCGGCCCGGGACGGCGACCTCCCGGCCGCGTCCGTCCTCACCCCGCCGGGCGGCCGCGACGAGCCCGCGGCGTACACGGTGTTCCGCGAGCAGGCGGTGGCCTCGGGCGTGCTGGTGGAGCGGCTGCGCCTGGTCGGCAACCGGCCGGAGCGGGTGAGGGCCCGGCTGGAGCTGGTGGCGGACGCGGACTTCGCCGACCAGTTCGAGCTGCGGTCGGACGGCCGCGCGTACCCGCGCCCGGCGGGTGCGGTGCGGGAGGCCCGGGAGCGGGCGGACGGCGTGGAGTTCACGTACCGCCGCGGCGAGGACTGGCTGTCCCGTACGACGGTCAGGTGCGACCCGCCGCCGGCGGAGGTGTCGGGGGTGCCGGAGGAGTGGGCGGGGCAGGGAGAGCGTGGCGCGGACACCGCGGGCGGAGGCCCCGGTGGGCTGGGCAGTGGCTCGGACGCCGAAGGAGCGGACACGGGCGAAGCGTGCGCGAACACCTCGGGCGCCGCGCGTGCCGAGCGCGCCGCGGGGCACGGCGCCGGCACGGCCCGGCGGCTGGTGTGGGCGCTGACGCTGCCGCCGCACGGCACCGCCGAACTGGTGCTGCGCGTCGAGGCGCGCCCGCACGGCGCGCCGGACGTCGCGGACGCCGCGACCCCGGCGCAGGCCGCCGCGGAACTCCGCGCCGGGATCGAGGCGTTCACGCACCCGCCGGTGCCGACCGGCCGGGCCTGCGGCGGACCGGGTCCCGGCACACCGCACGCGGGGACTCCCGGCGCGGACCCACCGGAGCACGGCCGCCCCGCCGCACCGGCCCCCACCGCCACGACCCGTACCCCCCGCAGGGCCGAAACGCCCCCGCACCACCGGCACCCGGGCACGGCACCCCCGGAGCGCCCGCGCCCCGCCCAGCCGTCGCCCTCCGCACCCACCCCCCGCGGGACCGCAGCAGAACCCCCGCGCCCCGGGCCCCCCGCCCTCTCCCCCGGCGAGCGCGCCGCCCTCGCGCGCGCCTGCGCGCAGGGGCTCGCCGACCTCGCGCTGCTGCGCGTGCCCGCCACCGGGCCCCGCGCGGAGGCGCTCACCGTGCCCGGGGCCGGAATCCCGTGGTTCCTCACCCTGTTCGGGCGCGACTCCGTGCTCACCTCCCTCTTCGCCCTGCCCTACCGCCCCGCCCTCGCCCGCGACACCCTCCTCGCCCTCGCCGCCACCCAGGGCACCCGGCACGACGCCTTCTCCGCCGAGCAGCCCGGCCGCATCGCGCACGAGCTGCGCCACGGCGAGCTGTCCGCGTTCCGGCAGGTGCCGTACGGGCGTTACTACGGGTCCGTCGACGTCACCCCGCTCTTCCTCGTCCTGCTCCAGGCGCACGCCGACGCCACCGGCGACACCTCCCTCGCCGCGCGGCTGGAGCCGCAGGCGCGGGCCGCCGTCGCGTGGCTGCTGGGCGACGGCGGGCTGGCGGAGCACGGCTGGCTCGTCTACTCCCCCGACCCCGGCGGGCTGGTCAACCAGAACTGGAAGGACTCCGCGGGCGCGATCTGCTTCGCGGACGGCTCCCCGGCCGGGGGCCCGGTCGCCGTCGCCGAGGCGCAGGGCTACGCCTACGACGCCCTCGTGCGCACCGCGCGCCTCGCCCGCGCCGTCTGGGGCGACGCCCCGTACGCCGACCGGCTCGACGCCCTCGCCGCCGGTCTGCGCGACCGCTTCCACCGCGACTTCTGGCTGCCCGCCGCGGACTTCCCCGCGCTGGCGCTGGACGGCCGCGGGCGGCGGGCGGACGCGCTCGCCTCGGACGCGGGCCATCTGCTGTGGTCCGGGATCCTGGACCGGGAGCACGGCGTGCGCACGGGGCGGCGGCTGCTCGCCGACGACTTCTTCTCGGGGTGGGCGGTCCGTACGCTGGCGGCCGGTCAGAGGCCGTACCACCCGCTGTCGTACCATCGCGGGAGCTGCTGGCCGCACGACAACGCGGTCATCGCCCTCGGCCTCGCCCGCTACGGCCTCGAAGCCGAGGTCGGGACGCTGACCCGGGGGCTCCTCGCCACCGCCGAGGCGCACGGCTGGCGGCTGCCGGAGGTGCTGGCCGGTTACGCACGTCGCGACCATCCGGCACCCGTACCGTATCCACACGCCTGCTCCCCGCAGGCGTGGGCGGCCGCCACGCCGCTGGCGCTGCTCACCGCAGTCTCCGGGGGCGGCGGAACCTGACGCCCGCCGCCTCCGGTTCCCCACCCCCCGCGCCCGCCGGTAGAGGACCCGCGCCGGGCGGGGCGCACCGTCGGGTACCGGCCGGTCGCCGCGCGGTTCCGCGCGCCGTGCTCACGTCTCCTCCTCGGCCAGCATCGCCCGCGCCCGCGCCGCCCGCACCGCGGCCGACAGGCTGGCGATGTCGTACGCGCCGCGGTGGCGGAGGCCGTTGACGAAGAACGTCGGGGTGCCCGCGACCCCGCTGAGGTCCGCGGACTCCGTGTCCTCGTCGACCCGCCCCGCGCCGCCGCGGCCGCGCAGCGACCGGGCGAACCGGTCGGTGTCGAGCCCCAGCGCCGCCGCGTGGTCCAGCAGGTCGCGCGGCGCCAGCAGGTCCTGGTGGGCCAGCAGCCGGTCGTGCATGGGCCAGAACGCGCCCTGTTCGGCCGCCGCCTCCGCCGCCTCGGCGGCGAGCTGGGCGCGCGGGTGCACGTCGGTGAGCGGCAGGTGGCGCCAGACGTAGCGGACGTCGCCGAAGTCGGCGAGCAGGTCGCGTACGGCGGGCTCCGCCCGGCCGCAGTACGGGCATTCGAAGTCGCCGTACTCGACGACGGTGACGGGCGCCCGGAGCGGGCCGCGGATGTGGTCGCGCTCGGGGTCCACCGGGACGGCGAGGTCGACGATGACGGGCGCGGTGCCCAGGAGCGCGCGGATGCGCCGCTGCTTCGGCAGCCGGCTCGTCACCAGGGCGACCAGCGCGGTGACGAGAACGGAGCCGACCACCGCGGCGAGGATGCCGATCTTCGCCTCCTCCAGTCGCGCGCCGTCGAACGCCATCGTGGCGATCAGCACGGCGATGGTGAAGCCGATGCCGGTGATGGCACCGCCGCCCGCGACGGAGGCCCAGCCGACGGGCGGGCGCAGCCTGCCCTTGCTCCACCGGGTCGTCAGCGCGGTCGCGCCGAGGACGCCGAGCGGCTTGCCGACGACGAAGGCGACGAAGACGCCCAGCGTCAGCGCCGAGGTGACCGCGCGCGACAGCACGTCCCCGTCGAGCTCGATACCGGTGTTGGCCAGGGCGAACAGCGGCACGACGACATAGCTGCTCCACGGGTGGTACATCCGCAGCAGCCGCTCGTTCGGGGAGATCGCCGAGGCGATTCCCAGGCGTGCCTCCCGCTCCAGCTCGGGGGTCGGCTGCTCGCGGAACGACCGGAACAGCCCGCTGGCGCGCTCCAGGTCGCCGCGCGGCGCCGGGTAGGCGAAGGTCATGAGCCCGATCAGCAGCCCGACGACGACCGGGTCCACCCCGGACTCCTCGAACGCCAGCCACATGGCGACGCCCAGCAGCGCGTAGACGGGGCCGCGCCGGCTGCCCGCCGACCGCAGCCCCACGATCGCCGCGAAGACGACGGCGCCGATCAGCAGCGGGGGCCAGTGCACGCTGTCGCTGTACACGAAGGCGATGACGGCGAGGACGACGAAGTCGTCGACGACCGCGATGGTGAGGACGAAGGTGTACAGGCGGCGCGGGAACCGCTTCCCCAGCAGCGCCAGCACGCCGAGCGCGAACGCGGTGTCCGTGGACATCGCCACCCCCCAGCCGGAGGCGGCGGGGTCACCGGCGTTGAAGGCCAGGAAGATGAGCACGGGCACGACCATGCCGGCGAGCCCCGCCATGAACGGGAGCGTCACCCGGCGCAGCTCGCGCAGCTCCCCCATGTCGAACTCGCGCCGCACCTCCAGGCCGATGACCAGGAAGAAGACGGTCATGAGGCCGCTGTTGACCCACTCCCGCAGATCGAGGGAGAGGCCGTGGTCGCCCAGCTCGACGGAGAGGTGGGTGTGCCAGAGGTCGGTGTAGCTGCCGGGGGCGGCGTTGGCCCAGACGAGTGCGGCGAGCGCGGCGGCGACGAGGAAGGCGGCGCTGCCGGTCTCGGTGCGGATGAACGTCCACCGGGCGGAGGGGGTGGGGCGGTCGCACACCGTCCGGTCGGCGGGCGGGGCGGCGTCCGGCTGCGGCATGCTCGGTCTCTCTCGTCTCGCGAACCGTGGTCGGCGCGAGGACGTGGGGCGCCGCCGTGGCCCGATGGTACGTCCCGTACGCGCGCCGCCGGGGGTGCGCGGCGCTGCGGCACGGCGCCGGGTCAGCGCTGGTCGTGCGCCTGGATCCAGCCCATGGTGCGCTGGACGGCTTTGAGCCAGTCGTTGTATTCGCGTTCGCGGGTGGCTTCGTCCATGCGGGGGGTCCATTCGGCGGCGCGGCGCCAGTTGGCGCGCAGGGCGTCGGTGTCGGGCCAGAAGCCGACGGCCAGGCCGGCGGCGTAGGCGGCGCCCAGGCAGGTGGTCTCGGCGACCAGGGGCCGGACCACGGGGGCGTCCAGGACGTCGGCGAGGGTCTGCATCAGCAGGTTGTTGGCGGTCATGCCGCCGTCGACCTTCAGCGAGGTCAGCTCGACGCCGGAGTCCTTGGTCATGGCGTCGACGATCTCGCGGGTCTGCCAGGCGGTGGCCTCCAGCACCGCGCGTGCCAGGTGGGCCTTGGTGACGTAGCGGGTCAGGCCGGCGATGACGCCGCGGGCGTCGTCGCGCCAGTAGGGGGCGAACAGGCCGGAGAAGGCGGGCACGAAGTAGGCGCCGCCGTTGTCCTCGACGCTCAGGGCGAGGGTCTCGATCTCGGCGGCGGTGGAGATGATGCCCATCTGGTCGCGCATCCACTGCACCAGGGCGCCGGTGATGGCGATGGAGCCTTCCAGGGCGTAGACGGCGGGCTGGTCGCCGATGCGGTAGCCGACGGTGGTCAGCAGCCCGTTCTCGGAGTGGACCGGCTCGTCGGCGGTGTTCATCAGCAGGAAGGTGCCGGTGCCGTAGGTGGACTTGGCCTCGCCGGTGGCGTAGCAGGTCTGGCCGAACAGCGCGGCCTGCTGGTCGCCCAGCGCCGAGGCCACCGGGATGCCGGTCAGGGTGCCGGAGGCGGCGCGGCCGTAGACCTCGGCGGAGGAGCGGATCTCGGGCAGGACGGCGGCGGGGACGCCCATGGCGTCGAGGATTCCGGTGTCCCAGTCGAGGGTTTGAAGGTTCATGAGCATGGTGCGGGAGGCGTTGGTGACGTCGGTGACGTGGACGCCGCGTCCGGGGCCGCCGGTGAGGTTCCAGATGACCCAGGAGTCCATGGTGCCGAAGAGGATGTCGCCGGCTTCGGCGCGGGCGCGCAGGCCGGGGGTGTGGTCGAGGAGCCAGCGGATTTTGGGGCCGGCGAAGTAGGAGGCCAGGGGCAGGCCGGTGGCGGCGCGGAAGCGGTCCTGGCCTTCGGTGCCGCCGAGTTGGCGGCAGAGTTCGGCGGTGCGGGTGTCCTGCCAGACGATGGCGTTGGCGACGGGTTCGCCGGTGTGCTTGTCCCACAGCAGGGTGGTCTCGCGCTGGTTGGTGATGCCGATGGCTTTGACGTCCGCCGAGGTGATGCCGGCTTTGGCGACGGCGCCGTCGACGACCTGCTGGACGTTGCGCCAGATCTCGGCGGCGTTGTGCTCGACCCAGCCGGGCTTGGGGAAGATCTGCTCGTGTTCCTTCTGGTCCACCGACACGATCCGGCCATCGGTGTCGAACACGATGCACCGGCTCGAAGTCGTCCCCTGATCGATAGCCGCAATGAACGGGCCGGGGCGCTGCGGGGAGGGGGCGCTGAATTCGTCGGTCACGGTCTGCTCCTGCTCCGAAACGTCGCGTCGGTCGCCGGGACCGCGCCGCTGCGCCGGCGCCCCGGCCCGTGGTGAGTACCTGACCAGCGGGGCATCCCGCCGTCAACGACGGCCTGCCGACATTGTCGAACGAACTTGCTGCACCCCGCTTTCACCGGCGGGCCGCGGAGGCTTATGGTCGGCGCGTGCCAGGTCCGGTTCAGTCGGTTGAACGCGCGGCGGCGATACTGCACTTGCTGGCGCGCGGTTCCGGCCGCCTCGGGGTCAGCGAGCTGGCGGCGTCGCTGGGGCTGGCGAAGGGCACGGTCCACGGGCTGCTGCGGACGCTGCGGCAGGTGGGGTTCGTGACGCAGGACCGCGACACCGGCAAGTACCGGCTCGGGGACGCCCTGCTGGACCTCCGCTCCGGCCACGTCGACGCCAACGAGCTGCGCTCCCGGGCCCTCAACTGGGCCGACGGGCTGGCCGCCAGGAGCCGCGAGGCCGTGCGCATCGGCGTGCCCGCGGACGGCGAGGTCCTCGTCGTCCACCACGTCTTCCGCCCCGGGGACCCGCGGCAGACCCTCGACGTGGCCTCGACGCTGCCGATGCACGCGACCGCGCTGGGCAAGGTGCTGCTCGCGTACGACGCGCACGTCCCGGCGCCGCCGGGCGGGGCGTCCGTGGCCCCGTACACCCCGCGGACCCTGACCGCGCCGGCGGCGATCCAGGCGGAGCTGCGCCGGGTGCGCGAGGCGGGGTGGGCCGGCGAGCGGGGCGAGCGGCGGCTGGAGGAGGCGGGGATCGCGGCGCCGCTGCGCGGCCCGGGCGGGCTGGTCGTCGGCGCGCTCGGCATCGCCGGCCCGGCCGAGCGGCTCTGCGAGCGCTCCGGGGGGCTGCGCGAGGACCTGGTGGGGCTGGTGCTCGGCACCGCCCGGTCGGTGTCGCGGGACCTCGGCGCGTCCCGGCGGTGACGGTGCAGCGGTACGTGATGTCGGTAGACCAGGGGACGACGTCCACCCGGTGCATCCTCTTCGACGCCCAGGGGCGGCTGGTCTCCGTCGTCCAGCGCGAGCACCGGCAGTACTTCCCGCGGCCCGGCTGGGTCGAGCACGACGCCGTGGAGATCTGGCGGAACCTGCGGCGCATCGTGCCGCGGACCCTCGCGCAGGCCGGCGCGGACGCCGGGCAGATCGTCGCGCTCGGCATCGCCAACCAGCGCGAGACGACCGTGCTGTGGGACCGGCACACCGGCCGCCCCGCGGCCCGCGCCGTCGTCTGGCAGGACACCCGTACCGACGAGATCGCCGACCGGCTCGCCCGCGACCCGCGCGCGGACCGGGTGCGGGCGCTGTGCGGGCTGCCGCTGGCCACGTACTTCTCCGCGCCGCGGATCCGCTGGCTGCTGGACCGCACGCCCGGGCTGCGGGAGCGGGCGGAGCGCGGCGACGTGCTGTTCGGCACCATGGAGAGCTGGCTCATCTGGAACCTGACCGGCGGGCCCGCGGGCGGGCTGCACATCACCGACGTCACCAACGCCAGCCGGACGATGCTGATGAACCTGCGCACCCTGGCGTGGGACGACGAGCTGCTCGACTTCTTCGGCGTGCCCAGGGCGATGCTCCCGGAGATCCGCTCCTCCACGCAGACGTACGGCACGACCACCACCGTCGTCCCCGGCATCCGCATCGCCGCGGCGCTCGGCGACCAGCAGGCGGCGCTCTTCGGCCAGACCTGCTTCGCGCCGGGCGAGGCCAAGTGCACGTACGGCACGGGCAGTTTCCTGCTGCTCAACACCGGCGCGACCCCGGCGTGGTCCGGGCACGGGCTGCTGACCACCGTCGGGTTCAAGATCGGGGACGAGCCGGCGGTGTACGCGCTGGAGGGCTCGATCGCGGTGACGGGCTCGCTGGTGCAGTGGTTCCGCGACGGGCTGCGGCTGATCGGCAGCGCGCCGGAGATCGAGACGCTGGCGCAGACGGTGGACGACAACGGCGGCTGCTACATCGTGCCGGCGTTCTCCGGGCTGTTCGCGCCGCACTGGCACAGCGAGGCGCGCGGCGTCATCGCGGGGCTCACCTCGTACATTACCAAGGGGCACCTGGCGCGGGCGGTGCTGGAGGCGACCGGCTGGCAGACGCGGGAGGTGGTGGACGCGATGAACGCCGACTCGGGCCTGGCGCTGTCCACCCTGCGGGTGGACGGCGGGATGACGGCGGACAACCTGCTGATGCAGTTCGTCGCCGACGTCCTCGACGTGCCGGTGGTACGGCCCATGATGGCGGAGACGGTGTCGCTGGGCGCGGCGTACGCGGCGGGGCTGGCCGTGGGCTACTGGCCGGACCTGGAGGGGCTGCGGCGCAACTGGCACCGGGCGGCGCAGTGGCTGCCGGAGATGGCGGCGGGCCGGCGGGCCGCGGAGTACGCCAACTGGCGTCACGCCGTGGGCCTGACGTTCGGCTGGACCCGGCCCGCGGAGAGCCCGCCGCCGGCCGGGGCCGACGTCGTCGACCTGGTGCTCGCCGACCACCGCAGGGCCGAGCACCTGCTGAGCGCGCTGCGCAGCGAGGCGGCGGACCGGCGGGCGGTGCTGCACGAGCTGGCCGCGCTGCTGGTCGCGCACGCGGAGGCGGGACGGACGGCGGCGGCGACCCCGGAGGCGTACCCGCTCTGCCCCGCCGACGGCGACGGCGGGCACGGCGAGGTTCACGGCGGCGGTCACGGGGGCTCCGGCGCCGGGGAGCACGGGCCGGCGGCGCTCGCGCGGGCCCTGCTGGCGCTGCTGCGCCTCGACGCGCTCGACGCCCTCGCCGGGCCGGACTTCGACGCGGCGCTGGACCGCCTGGGCGCCGTCGCCGCCGGGCACATCGCCGCCGGCGAGCGCGTCCACCTCAACGCGCTCCGCCGCGCCGCGTCACCGCAGGAGCGCGCCGTCCTCGGCCGCGCGTACGCCGTGGCCCGGGGCCGGCTGCTCGCCTCCGGCTGCGGCAGCGCGGCCCGCGTCGGCGCGCTGGCCGGCGAGCCCGGCCCGTAGCGCCGCACCCGCCGGCGACCGCCGTCAGCCGCCGTCAGCCGCCGGCGGCGCCGCGGTCCGTGACGAGGTCGTCGAAGTCCCCGTCCTTGGCGGCCCGGAGGAACGCCGCCAGCCCGGCGGGCTCGTACACCAGCGCGGGGCCGTGCGGATCCCGCGAGTTGCGGACCGCGACCTGCCCGCCGGACAGCCCGGCCACTTCCACGCACTCGCCGTTCGGGTTGCTGTGGTGGCTCTTGCGCCACTCGACGCTTCCCAGCCGGCCCGCGGGCACACCGTTGTCTACCTGCATGGCAGCTCCCTCCAACTGATCTTTTCCGTACTGTACTTGCGTGTGTGCTTGCGGATGCACTTACAGATGAAATTTCATCGAGGTATCACCGAGCGCTCAGAAAGCGTGGGCGCACGGTGATCGATTCGGGCCCACGCGGCGTACGGACCCGGCGGGTAGCCCGCCGGGAGGGAGCGGCGGGCGGGGTGTCAGGTGGCGTGCAGCAGCCGGCGCAGGAACGCCTCGGTGCTGACCCGCTCCATGACCGGCGCGGCCAGCCGGTCGACGGCCAGCCGGTGCCGCTCGACGTCGTCGGGTGCGTCGAGGTAGAGCGCGCCGGTGAGCTGCTCCAGATAGGCGATGTCCGGCAGGTCCGCCTCGGCGAAGCGCAGCAGCGTCACCGAGCCGGCGAGCGCCGTCGCGGCGGAGGTCGCCAGCGGCACGACGTGCACCGCGATCTCGGGGAACTCCGGGCCGTGCAGCCGGATCAGATGGCGGATCTGCTCGCGCATCACCGCCGGCCCGCCCACGCTGCGGCGCAGCGCGCCCTCGTCGACCAGCTGCCAGCAGCGCGGCCCGTCGGGCCGGGCGAGGACCTGCTGCCGGCGCTCCAGCAGGTCGACGCGGCGGGCGACGGCGTTCGCGCTGTCGTCCGGGTACGTCAGCCGCGCCAGCGCGGCGGCGTACGCGGGGGTCTGCAGCAGGTCGGGCACGCGGTGCGCCTGGTAGCCGCGGATGAGGGCGGCGCCCTCCTCCAGCCCGAGGTACGGCTCCAGCCAGCGGGGCGTGAGGTCGCCGTACTGCTGCCACCAGCCGGGGGTGTTGGCGCCGCGGGCGAGCGCGAGGTACGCCTCGCGCTCCCGGAGGTCCGCCACCCCGTAGAGCGTCAGGAGGTCCGCGATGTCGCGTTCCTTGCAGCCGCCCTGGCCCCGCTCCAGCCGGCTCATCTTGGGCACCGACGCCCTGATGGCCTGCGCCGCCGCGTCGAGCCCGACGCCGCGCCGCAGCCGGAGCCGCCGCAGCCGGGAGCCGAGGACCATCCGCCGTATGGTCGGTCCGCCCCGGGGGAGGTCCGGGCCGGCGCCGGGCAGACGCCTCCCGCCGGCCACCGGTACTGACGCCGTCATCTCCCCTCCCCCGCCGGTCAGTTCACCATCCCGCCGCCAGCGCGGAATCATACCCCGTCGGAGCCACGTACCGAACCTTCGTCCGGATACGTCTGGCCGGCCGGGGGCTTATCAGCCGGTGACGCCCGGTTCGTCCGCCGACTCGTGCCAGCTCCCGACCACGATCCGGGCGAGCCAGCCGAAGAACCAGAAGACCAGCACGCCGAAGAGCGAGGAGAGGATCACCGCCGCGAGCAGCTGCTCGGACTGCAACCGGGACTGGTAGAGGTCGATGAGCACGCCGATGCCCGGCTGGCCCTGGCGGAAGAAGAAGTCGCCGACGATGGCGCCGACGACGGACATCCCCGCGGCGATGCGCAGCCCGGTGAAGATGCTCGGCAGCGCGGCCGGCAGCTGGAGCTTCCACAACCGGGTCAGCCGGCCGGCGTTCTGCAGCCGGAACAGGTCGTGGTACGACGCGTCGGCGGAGCGGATGCCGAAGAGCGTGCTGGTGAGGATCGGGAAGAAGGCGATGATGACGCAGACCAGCACCCGGGTGGAGAACCCGTAGCCCCACCAGAACCCGAAGAGCGGGACCAGGGCGAGGATCGGGGTGACCTGGAGGACGACGAAGTACGGGAAGAGGGAGCGCTCCAGCCACCGGGCCTGGCTCATCAGGACGGCCATGGCGATCGCCCCGGCCGCCGAGATGAGCAGCCCCAGCGAGGCGACCTGCGCGGACAGCCACAGCGCGTCGAGGAGTTCGGCACGGTTGCCGCCGTCCAGGAACCCGACGCGCACCACGTCGTGCGGCGGCGGGAAGAGGAAGCGCCGGTCCTCGGCCAGCACCACCATGCTGATCAGGTACCACACCCCCACGGCGGCACCGGCCACCAGCAGGGCCGGCAGCCTCCGGGTCAGCGGGCGCAGGTTCATGGCCGGACGGCCACCACGGTGTAGGCGTTCCCCTCGGTGCGGTCCCCGCCGGCGGGCCGCCACTCGTGCGCGACCACGACGCCGGGGTCGACCGGCTCCCAGCCGTCGATGATCCGCTCCAGCTCGGCGCGGCCGCGCTGCACCATGGGGGTGGCGCCGCGCGCCCAGACCTCGGTGAGCCGGTGGACCCGGGGGTCGAGTTCGGCGGAGACCTGGGACGCGACCAGGTGGCTGCCCGGCGGCACGCCGCGGCGGATCCGCGCCACCAGGTCCGCCGGCGCGGTCGCCTCGGGCAGGAAGTGCAGCAGCCCGACCATGAGCACGCCCACGGGCCGGTCGAAGTCCAGCACGGCGCGCGCCTGCGGGTGGCCGAGGATCTGCTCCGGCCGGCGCACGTCCCCGGTGAACGCGACGGTCAGGTCCCCGTCGGTCTGCAGGGCCTGCATGTGCGCGACGGCGACCGGGTTGGCGTCGACGTAGACGACCCGGGTGCCCGGGGCGATGCCGTGGGCGATCTCGTGGACGTTGGGCATGCGCCGCTGCGGCAGGCCGCAGCCGATGTCGAGGATCTGGCGGAGGCCGGCCTCCTCGACGAGGTAGCGCACGGCCCGTTCCAGGAAGAGCCGCTGGGCCCGCACGCGCATCTTCACGTCCGGCATGAAGGTGGACTCGACCTCGTCCACCAGGGCGCGGTCCGGGCCGAGGTGGTCGCCGCCGCCGAGGTGGTAGTCGTACGTGCGGGAGGCGTGCGGCGCCGTGGGGTCGGGCAGCGGCGACGTGCCGTGCGGCCCGTCGGCCATGCCGTTGTCGCTCATGAACCTCTCCGCGTCCGCCGCCCGTCGCTGCGGCCGTGCCCCGGCGCACCGGGGTACGGGCTGACAGGCGAGATTACTCCACGGCGCGGCCGGCGGTGCGGGCGGTACGCGGCCGCCGCGGGCGGGCGGCCGGTCACCGGCCGTGTCCGATCGCGGGGTCGACGAACTCGTTGGTCACCACGCCGGCCGGTTTCAGGCCGTCCTTGATCGGTTTCTTCTGCTCGGCGAAGAGGGGCTCGCCGATGTCGATGATCCGCTGGACGCGCTCCGGTTCGAAGTTCCCCACGGTGGTGTCCCCGCCCTCGGCGTCGTCGGAGGCGATGCCGAGCCTCTTCATCTCGCCGATGCCGTAGCGGGCGATGCCCTCGGTGAGCACGTCGCCGCCCCGGTACTGCTCGGCGATGCCGACGATGGTGGCGATCGTCGCGTCCGGCTCGCGGAGGTAGTCGACCTGCGCCCGCTGGACGATCGGCAC
The DNA here is from genome assembly GCF_048656465.1 of Streptomyces sp. MAR4 CNX-425. NCBI lineage: Bacteria > Bacillati > Actinomycetota > Actinomycetes > Kitasatosporales > Streptomycetaceae > Streptomyces > Streptomyces sp. MAR4 CNX-425. The sequence goes on from NZ_JBMDLF010000002.1 coordinate 537,384, forward strand.
CAGCTTCTCCAGGCAGGGGGCCAGCTCGTCCTTCCGCTCGGGGCGGATGACCAGGGAGGGCCCGTAGAGGGGGTAGCCGGCCTCGTAGACGAGCTGGCCCTTGACCGGCTTCATCCAGTCGTCGATCTCGTGCTCGTACATGTACGGGTCCTCGGCCGCGTACCCGGAGGACGCCAGCTTGCCGCCGGCCGCCACGAAGCGCGCCGGGGAGCCGTCGAAGGAGCCGTCCACCTGGTCCTCGTCGAGGATCCCGGCGCCGGTCAGATACTCCATGTAGGTGTCGCCGCCGAAGTAGAGCACCGTGGTGCCGGCCTCGCCGACGTCCTCGATCGTCTCGAACTCCGGGTAGGTCTCCGGGTCCCAGTAGATCATCGTCGGGTCCTTCTCCAGCAGCGCCAGCACCGCGAGGGTGGGCTTGGTGGCGGAGTTCTGGACGATCTCGTCGAACCCGCCGGCCACCCCCAGGTCGATGTCCTCGTCCGCGTACATCTGCGCGGTGGTCGAGGAGAAGCCGATCGCCGGGCCGCCGGCGCGCAGTTCGAGGGAGACGCCGGTGTCCCGGCCGTCGACGACCAGGGGCGCGGTGGCCCGTTTGCGGTTCGCGTCCACCTCGGGGTCGTCGCCGAGGAGCGCGTACAGCGGGCCGAAGGACGTGGCGTTCGGCAGCCACGAGGTCTGCACGGTCACCGTCTCGGGGCACACCCCGCCGAGTGCGGCTGCGCCGCTCTCTGCCGCGGGCGCCGACGCCCTGTCGTCGGCTTCACCGCCGCCGCCGTCCCCGCAGGCGGCGGCGATCAGCACCATCGCGGCGACGAGCGGCACGGCTAAGGAGCGGGGGCGGCTCTGCGGAGCGGTCGGGGTCGTCGGGGTCATCGGGGTCCTCCGGGTGGGGGTCGGGAGCGGATCGGGGCGGGGGCCGGACGTCACCGGGCCGACGCGCGCATGCACGCGGACACGTCGGCCGCGATCCGGTTCAGCTCGGGGTCGTAGCGCAGCTTCTCGGTCCGCGGATAGCCGAAGGGCACGGTGAACTCGCCGCAGACGCGCCCGGGGCGGGGGGACATCACCACGACCCGGGTGGACAGGTAGACCGCCTCCAGCACCGAGTGCGTGACGAACACGGCGGCGAACCGCTCGGCGGCGAACAGCCCGAGCAGGTCGTCGTCCAGCCGCGCGCGGGTGATCTCGTCCAGGCTGCCGAACGGCTCGTCCAGCAGGAACAGCTCCGGGCGCAGGGTGAGCGAGCGGGCCAGCGAGACGCGCATGCGCATCCCGCCGGACAGCGCGCGCGGCCGGTGGCCGGCGAAGTCGGTGAGGCCGACCAGCTCCAGCGCGGCGTCGGCGCGCTGTCGCCGCTCGGCGCGCGGGACGCCGCGCAGTTCGCCGAAGAGCTCGACGTTGGTACGCACCGAGCGCCAGGGCAGCAGCGTCGGGTCCTGGAAGACGTAGCCGAGGCGGTCCGCGCGCGCGGCGACCGCGCCCGCGGAGGGCTCGACGAGTCCGGCGGCGATGCGCAGCAGGGTGGTCTTGCCGCAGCCGGACGGGCCGACGACCGAGACGAACTCGCCGGCCGCGACGTCGAGGTCGACGGGGTCGAGGGCGCGGGTGCCGTCGGGGAAGCGCTTCTGTACGGCGCCGAGCGAGAGGACCGGTCCGGCGTCCGGCACGGGCGCGGCCTTGTCGGTGTCCGCGACGGTCATCGGCCCACCTCCCGTGCGCCCCGGCGGAGGGGGCGCGCCGCCGGGCGAGTTCCTGTGCCGCGGCGGGCGCCGCGGGTACCGGGGCCACAGAGGCTACGGGATGGGTGTTCGAGCCGGTACGCCGGGTGCCGCCGGGGCCGCGGACGGTGAGGGTCCCAGGTCCCGCGGGTGCCGGGCGGACTCCGCCCGGCCCCGCGGGCGTTGCGCCAGGCCGCCGCCGCGCGCTCCCCGGTCAGCCGCGGCCGCGGCCCGGACGGTGCGGGTGGTGCGGGTGCGCCGCGTGACTCCAGACGTCGAGCAGGCGGCCGGCCGAGCCGCCGACCGGGCCGACCGCGTCGGCCAGGACGTCGGGCGCGGGCAGCCGCGCGGAGGTGACGGCCGGCACCGCCTCCGCCGGGTCGTCGATGGTCGAGGAGCAGACCGCCAGCAGGTACTCCGGCACCGTCAGCCCGGGGTCCGTCACCCCGACCAGCGGCACCCCGACCGCGGCGACCAGCGGGAAGACCGTGCCGGGGATGCCGACCGCGGCCTGCGCCCGCGCCGCCGCCCGCACCGACGGCACGTCGCTGATCTCGTACGCGTCCCAGAGCTTGGGGTCCTCGCGCGGGTGCAGCCCCACCAGGATCCGCTTGCCGGCGGCCCGCAGCCGCCCGGCCGCGTCGAGGAGCAGCTCGGTGCCGGGCGCGGCGCCGCCGGTGTCGTCGGGGTGCGTGACGCTGGTCAGGACGAGGACGAGCCCCGGCTCCGGCCGGTGGGCCGGCAGCGCGTCGGTCTGCGGCGAGCCGACCATCCTGATGAGTCGGCGGATGCCGAGGTAGCCGCCGAAGGCGCGCGCCTCGGCCGGCGAGGAGGACGTCACCGCGCGCAGCCGGCCGCGCAGCAGCCGGGCGCCCGGGGCCTGCCGCGGGCCGAGGTACGCCAGCGAGCTGGCCGCCACCGGCAGCCGCGGGAAGTGCGCGGCGCACTCCAGCGGCCAGTCACCGGCGCCGGTGACGACCAGCAGATCGGCGCGCGGCGCGGTCCCGGGCGTCGCGACGGGTACGGGGTCGCCGGGCTCGACGCCGGCGGTGTCGGGCACCAGTTGGGTGATCCGTACGCCGCGCCGCGCCGCCTCCGCGAGCAGCGGCCTGACGTGGTACGTGCCCCAGGGCTCGTTCGTGGCGACGAGCACCCGCAACGGGCGTCCGGGGCGCCCGCGCCGGGCGTCTCCGGCCACCGCCGGGGCGGCGCCCAGTGCGGCGAGGCCGGCGGCGCCGGCCGTGGCGGTGAGGCCGCGCAGCACCCGGCGGCGGGACGGCGGGGCCGCGGCGCGGTCGGCGTCGGGAGCACCGGGGGCGGGGGCTTCGGGGGCTTCGGGGGCGGCCGGGGCGCCGGGGGCTCCCGTGCCGTACGAGTCGGGCATGGGCGGCACGTGAGAGCAACGTCGCGAACTCGCAGGTGAACGCGGCACGAACAGCCGCACCGCGCACCGGTCCGCCCGCCGGCTCGCGACCTTTGGTCCAGACCTCTTGACGAAAGGTCTGGACCAACTTACTTTGTGCCGCAGCGCAACACGTACCTCCCTGGCAACCCCACAAGCCCAGAAGGCGAGCGTGTCATGCAGTCTGCGATCAGCCGGACGCTGCGTCTCTTCGGCATCGGCCTCACGCTGGTGCTCGCCGCCCAACTCCCCGCCGCCCAACTCCCCGCCGCAGCGGAGACCCCGCCCGAGGCGGCCGGAGCGGCGGCACCCGGAACCAATGCGGCCGAGACCTGTCCCACCAAGCCCAGACCCGCGGGCAAGATCCTCCAGGGCTACTGGGAGAACTGGGACGGCGCCGCCAACGGCGTCCACCCGCCCTTCGGCTGGACGCCGATCACCGACCCGGACATCCGGAACCACGGCTACAACGTCCTCAACGCCGCGTTCCCCGTCATCCTCCCGGACGGCACCGTCAAGTGGGAGGACGGGATGGACCGCACCGTGAAGGTCGCCACCCCGGCCGAGATGTGCGAGGCCAAGGCGAACGGCGCCACGATCCTGATGTCGCTCGGCGGCGCCACGGCCGGCGTCAACCTCAACTCCAGCGCCGTCGCCGACCGGGTCGTCGACACCCTGGTGCCGATCCTGAAGGAGTACAACTTCGACGGCATCGACATCGACATCGAGACCGGCCTCACCGGCAGCGGCGACATCAACCGGCTGTCCACCTCCCAGGCCAACCTCATCCGCATCATCGACGGCGTCCTCGCCCGGATGCCCGACGGCTTCGGCCTGACGATGGCGCCGGAGACGGCGTACGTCACCGGGGGCAGCGTCGTGTACGGGTCGATCTGGGGCGCGTACCTGCCGATCATCAAGAAGTACGCGGACAACGGCCGGCTGTGGTGGCTCAACATGCAGTACTACAACGGCAGCATGTACGGCTGCTCCGGCGACTCGTACCAGGCGGGCACCGTCCAGGGCTTCGTCGCCCAGACCGAGTGCCTGGACCGCGGCCTCGTCGTGCAGGGCACCACCATCCGCGTCCCGTACGGCAAGCAGGCCCCCGGGCTGCCGGCGCAGCCCGGCGCGGGCGGCGGCCACATGTCGCCGGGCCAGGTGGCGCAGGCGTGGAACCACTTCGGCGGCGCGCTCAAGGGCCTGATGACCTGGTCGATCAACTGGGACGGCTCGCGGAGCTGGAGCTTCGGCGACAACGTCCGGTCCGTGCAGGGCCGCTGACCCGCCCGCCGGCCGGAACCGCGCCGGCTGGCCCGCGTCCGCCGGCGCGGGCCCAGCCGGCGCACGCGTCCGGCACGGAAGTCCAACCGGTGCCCGAAAAGTCCATGTACCGGGGCGCGGCGCCGGTTGTGCCGCGCCCCCCGGGCGGGATCAGATGGATCTCATGCACGATCCGGCCCTCCCCGCCCACGAAGACCCCGCACCCGGCTCCGGCACCCTGCCGCCGCGCGCCTGGTACGCCCGCTCCGACGCCGCCCGGCTGCCGCTGAACGGCGCCTGGCGCTTCCGGCTCTCCCCCACCGCGACCACCCACGACACCTCCTTCGCCGACCCCGGCCACGACACCTCCGGCTGGGACGAGATCACGGTGCCCGGCCACTGGGTGCTCCAGGGCGGCGGCCGGCACGGCGCGCCCGCGTACACCAACACCCTCTACCCCTTCCCGGTCGACCCGCCGCGGGTGCCGGCCGAGAACCCGACCGGCGACCACCTGCGCACCTTCGACCTGCCCGCCGGCTGGCCGGCGGGCGGCGAAGGCGCGCAGAGCGACGCGGCCGTGCTGCGCTTCGACGGGGTGGAGTCGCACGCGCGCGTCTGGCTGAACGGCACGGAGCTGGGCGAGTTCAAGGGCTCCCGGCTGCCGCACGAGTTCGCCGTCGGCGCGCTGCTGCGGCCCGCGGGCAACGTGCTCGCCGTCCGCGTCCACCAGTGGTCCTCCGGCAGCTACCTGGAGGACCAGGACCAGTGGTGGCTGCCCGGCATCTTCCGCGACGTCACCCTGCTGCACCGGCCCGCGGACGCCGTCCGCGACTTCTTCGTGCACGCCTCGTACGACCACACCGCCGGCACCGGCACGCTGCGCGTGGACTGCGCGCCCGGCGGCCGCGTCACCGTGCCGGAGCTGGGGCTCGACATCGCCACCGGCGAGTCCGTCACGCTGCCGGTCGAGCCGTGGACCGCTGAGGTGCCGCGGCTGTACGTGGCCGAGCTGGCCACCGCGGGCGAGCGGATCCCGCTGCGCGTGGGCTTCCGCACGGTGGCCGTCGAGGACGGCGTGCTGAAGGTCAACGGCCGCCGCATCCTGCTGCGCGGCGTGAACCGGCACGAGTTCCACCCCGAGCACGGCCGCTCCGTGGACGCGGCGACGATGCGCGCCGACGTGCTGCTGATGAAGCGGCACCACATCAACGCCGTGCGCACCAGCCACTACCCGCCGCACCCAGCGTTCCTCGACCTCTGCGACGAGCTGGGCCTCTGGGTCATCGACGAGTGCGACCTGGAGACGCACGGGTTCCACGCCGTCGGCTGGCGCGGCAACCCGGTGGCCGACGAGCGCTGGACCCCGGCGCTGCTGGACCGCGCCGCGCGCATGGTCGAGCGGGACAAGAACCACCCGTCGGTCATCATGTGGTCGCTCGGCAACGAGTGCGACGCCGGCGCCGGCCTGACCGCGATGGCCGACTGGATCCGCGCCCGGGACCCCGGCCGCCTCCTGCACTACGAGGGCGACCGCACCAGCCGCGACGCCGACGTCTACTCCCGGATGTACGCCGCCCACGACGAGGTCCGGCGCATCGGCGAGCGCACCGAGGACCCCCTCGACGACCCCGCGCTGGACGCGCGCCGGCGGGCGCAGCCGTTCGTGCTCTGCGAGTACGCGCACGCCATGGGCAACGGCCCCGGCGGGCTCGCCGACTACCAGCGGCTCTTCGAGACGTACGAGCGCTGCCAGGGCGGCTTCGTCTGGGAGTGGATCGACCACGGCATCGCCCACCCCGAGCTGGGCTTCGCCTACGGCGGGGACTTCGGCGAGGAGCTGCACGACGGCAACTTCGTCTGCGACGGGCTGCTGTTCCCGGACCGCACGCCCTCGCCGGGGCTCACCGAGTTCGCCCACGTGATCCAGCCGGTGCGCATCGAGGGCGGCGACTCCCCCGGCCAGGCCGTCGTCACCAACCTGCACGACTTCGCCGGCCTGGACCACCTCGCGTTCACCTGGTCGTACGCCGTCGACGGCGCGGAGACCGAGGGCGGCTCGGCGGCGGTGCCGCAGCTGGCGCCGGGCGAGAGCGCGACGGTCGAGCTGCCCGTGCCGCCCGCGCCGCCCGGCGGCGAGGCGCGGTGGACCGTCACCGCCCGGCTCGCCGCGGACACCCCCTGGGCGCCGGCCGGGCACGTCGTGGCGCGCGGGCAGTGGACGGCCGCGCCCCGCCCGCCGCTGCCGCGGCCCGCAGGGGCCTCCCCCGTACGCGACGGCGCGCTGATCCGGCTCGGGCCCGCGGCCTTCGACGGGGAGACGGGCGAGCCGCGGACCCTGGCCGGGGTGCCGGTGCAGGGGCTGCGGCTGGCGGTGTGGCGGGCACCGACCGACAACGACCTCGGCGCCGAGTGGCAGCCGGGGACCGATCTGGCGCGGCGCTGGCGGCAGGCCGGGCTGCACCGGCTGCGGCACCGGCCGGACGCGGTGGAGGCCGCGGACGGCGCGCTGACGGTCCGTACCCGGGTGGCGCCCGCGGCCACCGACCTGGGCCTGGCCGCCGCGTACCGGTGGACCGCGGACGCGGACCGGGTGACGCTGACGGTGTCGGTGACGCCGGAGGGCGACTGGGGCGACCTGCCGCTGCCGCGGCTGGGGATCGGCTTCGCGCTGCCCGCCGACTACGGCGCGGTGCGCTGGTACGGCGGCGGGCCCGGCGAGGCGTACCCGGACACCGGGTCGGCGGCGCTGCTCGGCCGCTGGTCGGCGACCGTGGACGAGTTGCAGACGCCGTACGTGCGCCCGCAGGAGAACGGGGCGCGCGCCCGGGTGCGGTGGGCCGAGCTGTCCGGCGCCGGCACCGGGCTGCGGGTCGAGGGCGAGCCGGAGTTCGCGCTGACCGCGCGGCGCTGGACCACCGCGGAGCTGGACGCCGCGACGCACCGGCCGGACCTGGTGCCGGGCGACCGGGTGCACGTCACGCTGGACCACGCCCGGCACGGCATCGGCTCGGCGTCCTGCGGCCCCGGCGTGCTGCCGCGGTACGAACTGCCCGCGCGCCCGGCGACGTTCACGTTCGTCTTCGCGGCCGTGGGCGGGCCGGAGCGGGCCGGGGGGTGCGGCTCAGAACAGCGAGTGGAGCAGCCGGTTCGGCGAGCCGCTGCGCGGGTCCTGCACCTTGCCGGGCGTGGTGTTGTCCACGACCGCCCGGCCGACCTGCGCGGGGGTGGCAGCGGGGTGCTGCTGGAGGTACAGCGCGGCGACGCCCGCGGTGTGCGGGGTGGCCATCGAGGTGCCGGAGATGGTGTTGGTGTCCGTGTCAGAGCCGGACCAGCTCGACGTGATGTTCACACCGGGCGCGAACAGGTCGAGGCAGGTGCCGTAGTTGGACCAGGAGGCGCGCCGGTCGGTGTCGTCGGTGGCGCCGACGGTGAGGGCGCCGGGCACGCGGGCGGGCGAGTAGCCGCAGGCGTCCTGCGGCCAGCCGAAGATGTTGCCGTTGCCGGCGGCGACGGCGTAGGTCACACCGGCGTCGATCGACCGCTCGACGGCGTCGTCGAGGGTGGCGCTGGCGCCGCCGCCCAGGCTCATGTTGGCGACGGAGGGGCCGTTCGCGTTCGCGGTCACCCAGTCGATGCCGTCGACGACGCCGGCGGTGCTGCCGGAGCCGTTGCAGTTCAGGACGCGCACGGCGACGAGGTCCGCCTCCTTGGCCACGCCGTACGTGCTGCCGCCGACGGTGCCCGCGACGTGGGTGCCGTGGCCGTTGCAGTCCTGGCCGTTCCGGCCGTCGCCGACCGTGTCGGTGCCGACCGAGGCGCGTCCGCCGAACTCGTCGTGGCCCGTGCGGATGCCGGTGTCGATGATGTAGGCGGTGACGTCGGGCGCGGTGGTGTCGTACGTGTACGTGGTGCTCAGCGGCAGGTCGCGCTGGTCGATGCGGTCCAGGCCCCAGGTGGCGTCGGCCTGGGTCGCCGCGGTCGTGACGACGGCGTCCTGCTCGACGTACGCCACCCGCGGGTCGCGGGCGAGTTCGGCCGCCTCCGCCCTGCTCATCCCGGCGGAGAAGCCGCGCAACGCGGAGCGGTAGACGTGCTCGGGCCGGGCGTCCGCGGCGCCGGCGAGGTCGCGGGCCACGGCGCGGGTGTCGGACCGGGCGACTTCGCCGTTCTTCAGCACGACGATCCACTGTCCGTCGATGGCCGTCGCGGCCGGAGCGAGACGGAGGTCGCCGTCGGCGGGGGCGCTCTGCGCGCCGGTTCCCGCGGCCAGTTGGAGGCCGGCGGCGAGGCCGAGGGCGGCCAGTACCGTCACGGAGCGGCGCAGGGGTGTGGGGGTGAGTCTCATCTGGTGCACCAGAACCTTTCGTTGACCGGATCACGGGCAAGGAGGTGCAGTGCGGTGCGGGTTGCCCGCCCAGGTACGGGCGGCGCTCCCGGCAGCGTCTCGCATGCCGGACGCCCCCACAAGTGGCAGGTTCACGCCAATTTTGCGCCAAACGGCCTGGTGGCGGCCGACCGTGACGGCCGCCGACGCGGGCCTGTTGGGTGATTCACCGGCCGGCCGCTGAGCGGCGGCGCCCCTTTCCCACGCCCCGGCCCCCCGCGCGGAAAAGTGCAGAGGTACAGACCTCTTGACGCATTGGTCTAGTCCTTTTAGCCTGCTCGGCAGCCTCAGAGGTGCCCGGCCGGGCGTGCACGCCCGGCCGGACGCGCACATGCCCCGCTCGATCGACACACCCCTACGGGAGGAATGATCGTGCCATTCCCCAGTCGCGCGAGACGCACCCTGGCAGGAGCCGCGACCGCCCTGGCCGGGCTCGTGCTCGGCCTGGTCTCCCCGCACACCACCGCCCAAGCCGCCCACCCCGCCCCGGCCGCCCCGGCCGCGGACGCGGCCTGCCGCCCCGACGGGCTCTACCAGACCCCCGGCGTCGACGTGCCGTACTGCAGCGTCTACGACACCGAGGGCCGCGAGCTGCTGCCCAACGGGAACAAGCGCCGCACCATCGGCTACTTCGCCAACTGGCGCACCGGCGGGAACGGCCGGGACCGCTACCTCGCCTCCGACATCCCCTGGAACAAGGTCACCCACCTCAACTACGCCTTCGCGCACGTCGGCGCGGACAACCGGCTCTCCGTCGGCAAGGACACGCCCCGGAACCCGAGCACCGGCATGACCTGGCCCGGCGTGCCCGGCGCCGAGATGGACCCGGCGTACCCGTACCAGGGGCACTTCAACCTGCTGAACAAGTACAAGAAGCAGCACCCGGGCGTGAAGACCCTGGTCTCGGTCGGCGGCTGGGCGGAGACCGGCGGGTACATCGACGAGACCGGCACGCGGGTCGACTCCGGCGGCTTCTACACCATGACCACCCACGCCGACGGCTCGGTCGACCGGGCGGGCATCGAGACCTTCGCGGACTCCGCCGTCGACTTCGTCCGCACCTACGGCTTCAACGGCGTCGACATCGACTACGAGTACCCCACCTCGATGAAGGACGCCGGCAACCCGCTGGACTGGCAGCTCGCCAACGGCCGCCGCGGCGGCCTCAACAAGAGCTACTCCGTGCTGATGAAGACCCTGCGGGAGAAGCTCGACCGCGCCGGCGCCGCGGACGGCACGCACTACCTGCTGACCGCCGCCGGGCCCTCCTCCGGCTACCTGCTGCGCGGCATGGAGACGTACGACACGGCCAAGTACCTCGACTACGTCAACATCATGTCGTACGACCTGCACGGCACCTGGAACGAGTTCGTCGGTCCCAACGCCGCCCTCCACGACGACGGCCGGGACGCCGAACTCGCCCGCTGGAACGTCTACACCACCCCGCAGTACGGCGGCATCGGCTATCTGAACGGGGACTGGGCGTACCACTACTACCGCGGCCTCATGCCGCCCGGCCGGATCAACCTCGGGCTGCCCTACTACACCCGCGGCTGGAAGAACGTCACCGGCGGCACCGACGGCCTCTGGGGCACCGCGAAGACCTCCACCTGCCCGGCCGGGTCCGGGCTGACCAGCTGCGGGGACGGCGCGGTCGGGGTGGACAACATCTGGCACGACCTCGACGCGAACGGCGAGGAGTCCCCGGCCGGGTTCAACCCGATGTGGCACGCCAAGAACCTGGAGCGCGGCGTCGCCGGCGACTACCTGCCGGACTTCGGGCTGCCCGCGGACACGAAGCTGACGGGCACGTACGCCCGCAAGTACAGCGCCACGATGGAGGCGCCGTGGCTGTGGAACGCGGAGAAAAAGGTGTTCCTGTCGACGGAGGACGAACAGTCGGTCGCCGCCAAGGCGCAGTACATCGTCGACAAGGGCCTCGGCGGGGCGATGATCTGGGAGCTGGCCGGCGACTACGGCTGGAACGCCGCCAAGGGCCAGTACGAGCCCGGCGACACGCTCACCACGACGCTGCACGACGCCTTCACCGCCGCGCCCGGCTACACCGCGAAGCGCGCGACCACCCCGATGCCGACCGAGACCGTGGACATCGGCGTGGAGCTGCACGGCTTCGCGCTCGGCGACTCCAACTACCCCCTCAACCCCAAGGTCCGGTTCACCAACAACACCAAGGTGACCATCCCCGGCGGCACGGAGTTCCGGTTCGACTACGCCACCTCCGCGCCGGCCAACGCCCGGGACCAGTCCGGCTGGGGCGCCAGGGTGATCCGCAGCGACCATCCGGGCACCGGGAACGTCGGCGGGCTGAAGGGCGACTACCACCGGGTCTCGGTGACGCTGCCGAACCATCAGTCGCTGGCGCCGGGCGCGTCGGTGGACATGGCGTTCGTCTACTACCTGCCCGTCTCCACGCCGTCGAACTGGACCGTGACGCTCGGCGGCACGACCTTCGCGCTCGCCGGCGACCTGGCCCGCGGCACCACGCCCGGGGACCCGGGCGGCGGCGGGGGCGACCCCGGCACCTGCACCGCGCCCGCGTGGGCGAGCGCGACGGTGTACAACTCCGGCGCCGAGGTCTCCCACCAGGGCCGCGTCTGGCGGGCGCGCTGGTGGACGCAGGGGCAGGAGCCCGGCACCACCGGGGAGTGGGGCGTCTGGCAGGACGTCGGGGCCTGCTGACCCCGGCCCCCGCCGGACGCCGGATCCCCTGACCTCCGGCTCCCCGGCTCCCCGGCCCCCGGTTCCCGGTTCCCCCGGACCGCGGAAGGCCCGGCACCCCTCCGACTACCACCGGGTCTCGGTGACGCTGCCGAACCGCGGCGGGCGCGTCACCACCCGCCCCGCGCCCGCCGCTCCCGCGCTGCCGCCCGCGCCGTCACCGCGGGCGGCAGCGCCGGCCTCCGGCCCGGGAATACGGAGCCCCCTCCCGTTGTCCGCATGGGGAGGACCCCCGGACACCGGACGATCAGGAGGAACACGTGGCGGCAGCGGACGTGACGGCACCCGGCCCGCAGGACGAGATACGGGGCCGGGTACGCGGCTCGGCGCCCGTGCCGCTGTCCGTGCTGGACCTGGCCACGGTGGGCGCCGGGTACACCGCGACCGAGGCGCTGCGCACCGGCGTCGAGCTGGCCCGGCTCGCCGAGGCGCGCGGCTTCCACCGCTACTGGGTGGCCGAGCACCACTCGATGCCCGGCGTCGCCTCCTCCTCCCCCGCCGTGATCCTGGCGCACCTGGCCGCGCACACCGGGACGATCCGGCTCGGCTCCGGCGGTGTGATGCTGCCCAACCACGCGCCGCTGGTCGTCGCCGAGCAGTTCGGCACGCTGGAGGCGCTCGCCCCCGGCCGCGTCGACCTGGGGCTGGGCCGGGCGCCCGGCACGGACGGCGCGACCGCGGCGGCGCTGCGCCGCACCGAGCGGCTGCAGGAGGGCGCCGAGGAGTTCCCGCAGGCGCTCGCGGAGCTGATCCGCTTCCTCGACGACGACTTCCCCGAGGGCCACCCGTACGCCCGGATCCACGCCGTGCCGGGCCCGGTGCAGGGCACGGCGGCCGGCGGGGTGCAGTCCGCGCACCGGCCGCCGGTGTGGCTGCTGGGCTCGTCGATGTTCAGCGCCCGGCTCGCGGCGGAGCTGGGCCTGCCGTTCGCCTTCGCCCACCACTTCGCCGGGCAGCACACCGGCCCCGCGCTGGAGCTGTACCGCGAGGCGTTCCAGCCGTCGGCCGTGCTGGCGGCCCCGTACGCCTTGATCGGCGTCTCGGTGCTGGCCGCCGAGGACGGGCGGGAGGCGCGGCGGCAGGTCACCGCCGGGGCGCTGAGCATGCTGCGGCTGCGCACCGGCCGGCCCGGCCTGGTGCCGTCGCCGGAAGAGGCCGAGCGGTACCCGTTCAGCGAGCTGGAGCGGGAGTTCGCCGACTCGTGGATCGGGCGCGTGGTGCACGGCACCCCGGACGAGGTCTGCACCGGCCTGGGCGACCTCCAGAAGCGCACGGGGGCCGACGAGCTGATGCTCACCACGAACGTGCACGGGCCGCGGGCGCGGCTGCGCTCGTACGAGCTGATCGCGGACGCCTACGGCATGCGGGCCGACGCCGGGGGCGGCTCCGGCGCGTAACAGGCCGTCCGGGGCGGTGCCCGGAGCCCGGCCCCGCGGGGGCTCCGGGCACCGCGCCCGAGCGCCCTCAGCCGCCCTCGCCGAGCAGCGCCCCGGGGCGCTGCCGGCCGGCGGCGAGGTCCACGCGCGCGCCGGTCTCCTCGTCGACGACGCCGACGCGGATCACCGGCGGCCGGGGGCTGTCCAGCCCGGCCGTCGCGTCCATCGCGAAGACCACGGACACCGGCCGCCCGGCGCCCTCGCCGTCGCCGCCGTCGCCGGCGTCGTGCAGGCCGGTGTAGCGCAGGAAGCGCCAGCCCGCGTCGTCCCAGTGCTCGCGCAGCCCGGAGCGGACGACGTGGGTCACCGTTTGCCACGCCAGCGAGCGCTCCAGCAGCTCGACGGAGCCCTCGACGGGCACCGCGCCGGGGTCGCCGCCGGGGCCCGGCCCGCCGGGCAGCGGGTGCCCGAAGAGCCGCAGCCGCAGCCGGCGCAGCGGCAGCCGGACGGCGCGGTCGGGGTCGCCGAAGAGCAGCCACGCCAGCGCCGTACCCGCGGCCAGCAGGCCGAGCGCGGCGCCCGGCCGGTCCCGCAGCGACTCCCACCACGGCCCGCCCGCCGGCGCCGGAACGCCGCCGGCGGCGGGGCCGTCGGCCAGCACGACCGCCCCGCCGGCCAGCACGAAGCCGGCCCGCGCGAAGGCCCGTACGCCGATGGGCGCCTTGTCCCGCGCGGTGCAGCCGCAGGACGAGCCGGGCGCGGCGGCCTTCGCGTAGCCGAGGTACGCCGCGAAGGCCGCGCCCGTGAGCGCCGCGGCGGCCCCGGTGGCCGCCGGCCTCGGCAGCGCCACCAGCGCGAGCGCGACGAGCAGCTCCGCCGCGCCGACCGCGCGCAGCGCGGCCGTGGCCCGTGGCAGCCCGCCGAGCCTGCGCTCCAGCACGGTGCCCGACGCCTGCACGGGGGTGTCGCGTCCGAACAGCTTGGTGCTTCCGGTCCAGCCGAGCACGCCGCCGACCAGCAGTGCGATCATGCTGCCTCCGTCCTCGAAGTGGCTGCGTCCGTCGGCCTGTCAGTGGCCGACGGTGATCCTGGCGATGTCGACCGCCCCGTCCTTCGGGCGCCAGGCGCCGAGCACCAGGGCGTGCTGCCCCATCCGCACCCCCGACAGGTCGTCGGTGAGCGCGGCGCCCGCGTACGAGGCGGTGGTGCGGCCCGGGACGACCCGGCCGATCAGCTCGCCGCCGTGGTAGCCGAGTTGCAGCCGGTCCTTGCCGATGCCGCGGACGGTGACGTCGAGGTTGACGATGTTCACCCAGACCGCGTCGGCGGCCATGGTGCCGTCGGGCATCTCCAGGCCGCGGGCGTAGAGGCCGTCGCCGGTCTCGATGTCGGCGGCGGTGGCGGGGTGGAGTTTCCAGATGCTGGTGGCGTTGGTGAGCTGGATGCGGTGCCGTTCGCCGTACGAACCCGCCACGTGCAGCAGGGTGCCGCCCTCGATGCCGGTGATCAGCCCCTCGGCGAACGAGGTGTCGGCCACCGCCGGGTCGAGCGGCGGGGTGGGCGCCGCGAACGCGGCGTCGGGGTCCACGGCGCCGAGCGCGGTGGCGCCGACGACGGTCGCGCCGCCGAGTGCGCTGGCGGACAGGAAGCGCCGCCTGTCGAACGTCGAGCCCGTTGCGTCGTTCATGGCCGCGCCTCCCTCACTCGTAGATCCAGACGCCGGTCTTGCCGGAGCTGAGGCTCGCGATCCGCGAGTACGCCGCGGGCGTCAGGTCGAGGATGCGGTTGGTGCGGCAGGTGCCGTCGCAGCAGGACGCCTCGCCGCAGAAGCTCTTGGTGCGCGGGCCGCAGTCCGCGATGGTGATGCAGACGGCCGCCTGGGAGCACTGCTGGACGACGCGCATGACGGCGCCGCAGCCGCGGCGCGGGATGTTGCCCTCGCCGCACAGGTCGGGCCGGGTGATGTCCCAGCACGCGGCGGAGGCGTTGGGCCAGGCGCCGTGGTAGGAGGCGGAGCGGCAGTTGCCGCAGGCGCCGCCGCCGGCGGAGCCGCAGGGGCCCCAGGCGGCGCCGCAGCAGAACCAGGTGGCTTCGCCGCGCCAGAGGTAGTTCGTACTGCATGCCATGTGTTCGAGCTCCCTTCGCTGTGTCCCGTACATGACAGTCAGAGGTGCCATGTGGGGGTGTCGTACGGGTGCCGAGAGCCCGCCGGAGGGACACGTGTGGCGGACGGCCCGAGCGTGACGCGCCGCCCCCGCCCGGTCAAACGGGCGCCGCGGCGCCAGTGGACCGGTCCTGTGGTGTAACCGCCGCGCAAGGCGGTCCGCGGGACGGTGCCCGCCGCCGTACGACCCGGGCGCTCGTGCCGTCCGCGTGCCGCCCCGCGCTCCCCGCACGCCGCTCCCGCGCCCGGCGGGACGTGACACGATAGGGGCAACCGGCGTACCGCGCCGGGCGGTTGTGCCGACCGCGCACAGGAGTACGGAGAGGGAGCGAAGGTGACCGGTCTCAACAGGGGCGTCGGCAAGGTCGAGATCGCGCTGAGCTGGGACCCCAGTCCCCTCGGCGCGCCTCCGCACGACCTGGACCTGATCGCGGCGACGTACCCCGCCGACGACCCGCGCGGCGAGCCGGCCTACCTGGTGCACTTCGACAGCCGCTCCCCCGACGGCACGATCACCCTCCAGCGGCACAGCCAGACCGGCCAGGGCTTCGGCGCCGACGAGGTGCTGACCCTGGAGTTCACGCGGCTCGCCGCCGCGTACGGCCGCGTGGTCGTCGGCGTCGCGATCCAGCAGGGCGACGGCCGGCGCACCTTCGGCGAGGTGGCGCGGACCGCCGTGCAGATCCGCGAGGGCTACGACGAACTCGCCGCCGACGACTTCGCCGGCGTCGCGGACGCCACCGCCGCCACCGTCGCGGAGTTCGTCCGCGAGGAGTCGGGCACCTGGGTCTTCCGCCCGGTGGTGCACGGCTTCGACGCCGACCCGGCGGCGTTCGCGGCCCTCATGGGGACCGTTCCCGCGGGCTGACGGCGGCCGGGGGCCGCATCCGGCCCCGGGGGATGCCACCGGGCCACGCAAGGCCGGCGGTGGCACCCCGCGGGGCCGGCGCTAGCGCCGCCAGGTGCTGAGCGAGTCGGACAGCTCCGCCGCCGCGGCGACGACCCGCTCGGTGATGTGCTCGGCGCGCTCGTCGTCGATGCGGAAGTGCGGCCCGGCGACCGTGACCGCGGCGACCACCTGCTCGCCCACCCCGATCGGCGCCGCGACCGCCCACACGCCCTCGTCGACCTCCGCCTCGCTCTTGGACCACCCCCGCGCGGCCACCGACCCCACGTCCGCCAGCACCGCGTCCCGCTCGGCGGCCGACGGCGCCGGGCGCAGCCGCTCGAAGTAGCTCTGCGCCCACGCCTCGCCCATCGACGCGAGCAGCACCTTGGGCCCGGCGCCGCGGTGCAGGCTCATGATCTGCCCGGGCTCGAACGACAGCCGGATGGTGTGCTCGGGGTGGCTCATCTCCACACAGGTCGCGAAGTCGCCCACGCGCCGGATCACCAGCGCGGCCTCGCCGGTCTCCTTCGACAGCCGCTCGACGAGCGGGCGGAGGACCCGGGAGACCGGGAACGCCTGCTCCGCGCTGCGGGCCAGCAGGAAGATCCGCGGGGAGAGCACGTACGTACCGCCGCCGTTGTCCTCCACCATGTCCATCTCGCGCAGCAGCGAGACGAACCGGTAGGCGGAGGGGACCGAGATCCCGACGGAGTGCGCGATCTCCTCCACGCTCAGCTCCGGCCCCTTCTCGGTGAAGAGAAGAAGGATCTTCAGCACCCTCCTGGCGCTGTCCACGCCGGGGGTCCGCTCCCGCCCTTCTGACACGATGCGCTCGCCCTTCTGCTCGTGGGTGTGGCCCCGGGGACGCGTCAGGCGGAGTACGTGCCGACGAGCCGGTTCTGCTCGATGACGCGGTCGCCGTACCCGCTCAGGAACTCCTCGCGCGACGGCTCGCCCACGACCGGGGTGTCGAGGGCGTACACCTGGAAATAGTAGTGATGGGTGCCGTGCCCCGGCGGCGGCTGGGGTCCCGAATAGGCTTTGTCGCCGAGGGAGTTGGGGCCGGTACGGCCCGCGCCGGGCACGGTGGGCGCGGCCGGGTCGATGCCGTAGACCACCCAGTGGGTGAAGCCGTGCGGCAACGGGGCGTCCGGGTCGTGGACGATCAGCGCGAGTTCGGCCGTGCCGGCGGGGATCCCGGTGATGACGACCTCGGGGGCGGCGTTGCCGTGGTCGGCGGCGTGCCGGTCCGGGATCCGCTCGCCGGGCCCGAAGCCGCGGACGGCGACGGCGAGGTCCTTGATGTTCACGGGCATGTCTGTTCAGTCCTCTCGGTGGCGGGACGACGGGCCGGGGCGGCCCGCCGTCCGGTCGAGCATGCGGACGGTCTCGTCCGCGACGGTCTGCGGATCCTCCTCGGGCACGTAGTGGTCGAGCCCGGTCAGCTCCACGGCGCGGAAGTCGGGGCGCAGTTCGCGGGTGGCGGCGAAGGCGGCCGGGGAGACGATCGCGCTGTGCTCGCCGCGCAGCAGGGTGACGGGGACGCGGACGGCCCGGGCGGCGGCGGCGAAGTCGCGCCGCAGTCCGTCGACGGTGCGGACCATGGCGCCGGGGTCGGCGAGCGGGCGCAGCGTGCCGCCGCGGCCGGTGCCGGCCGGCGCGTAGCCGTAGCGGCGCCGGCGGCGGACGGCGGCGGCGGGCAGGAGCGGGTAGCGCTCGCGCAGGTACAGCTCGACGTCCGTCCCCGAGGCGAAGGCGCGGTCGCCGCCGCGCACCCGGGTCTCCAGGGCGTCGAGCACGGCGGGTTCGACGTACGGGGTGTAGTCCACCGCGACGACGCCCGCGACCAGCTCGGGGTGCTCGGCGGCGAGCACGACGGCGTTGCGGGCGCCGAGGGAGTGGCCGACGGCCACCACCGGGCCGCAGTCCAGCGCGCGGATCAGCGCGCGCAGGTCGGCGGTGTACGCGGCGGCGTCGTAGCCGTCGGCGGGCTTGCCGCTGCGGCCGTGGCCGCGCTGGTCGACGGCGACCGTCCGCACGGCGGGCCCGAGCCGCTCCACCACGGCGTCCCAGACGCCGAGGCTGGCGGTGGTGCCGTGCAGCAGCAGCACCGCGGGGCCGGCCCCGGAGTCGCGTACGCACAGCTCGACCTCCCCGGCGCGCACGTAGGCGAGGCCGGTCGGTGCGTCGGGCTGTGCCGCCGCCGCGGACGGTGCGTGCGGCGCCGGGTCGGGCGGCTGCGGCCGGGGGTTCACGGTCGGCTCCCCCGCTCACACCGGCTTGATCGCGGAGAGCGCCTTGCGGACGCTCACCAGGCCGTCGACGATGTCGGCCCGCTTCGCGGCGACCTCGCCCTCCCCGTACTCGTACAGGCCGCCGCCGGTCTTCATGCCCAGCTTGCCCTCCTTGGTCAGCTCGGTGACCAGGGCGGAGACGCCGGACTCGGCGGACAGGTCGCGGTTGAGGTAGGAGCCGACGGCCTGGTAGATGTCCAGGCCCGCCATGTCGACCAGCCGCATGGGGCCGATGACCGCGAGCTTGTAGCCGACCCCCCACTTCACGACGGTGTCCAGGTCGCGCTGGGAGACCACGCCCTCCTCGACGAGGGCCATGCACTCGCGCAGCACGGCGTACAGCACCCGGTTCTCCACGAAGCCGGGCACCTCCTTCTCCACCACGGCCTCGTAGCCGAACGCCTCGACGATGCCGACGAGCCGCTCCTCGACGGCGGCGCCGGTGCGTTCGCCCCGGACGATCTCGATCATCGGGATGAGGTGCGGCGGGTTGGACCAGTGCATGCCGATGAGGCGTTCGGGGTGGGCCATGTCGACGGCCATGTCGGAGATCGGGATGCCGGAGGTGTTGGTGGCGATGATCGCGTCGTCCCGCACCGCGGCCTCGACCTGGGCGAGGACCGTCTTCTTCAGCTCCAGCTGCTCCGGCACCGCCTCGATGACGAGGTCGGCGCCGTCGAGCGCCTTGGCCTGGTCGCGTTCGAAGGTGACGGAGCCGCCGGGCGTGACCGGCACGTCGAGGCGGTCGAGGTGCGCGACGACGCCGGCGCAGGTCCCCTCCGCCCGCGCCAGGGCCTCCTCGCTGACGTCGTGGAGCCGTACGTCGGATCCGTAGCGGGCGAGCAGCGCGGCGATGCCGGGCCCCATGCTCCCCGAACCGAGGACGGCGCTGGTGGTGGGAATGCTCACGGTGGTTCCTTTCGGGCTGTGCTGCTTCGGCGGCGGGTCCGGCTCAGCGGGCGGCTTCGAGCCGGTCCAGCTTGCGGTTGAAGTACATCCAGTAGTTGTCGCGGGCCCGCTCGGGGTAGATGCGGCGGTTCTTCTCGACGCTCTCGTCCGCGTCCGGCGGGTCGTACGGCAGCCCGGAGGCGGCGAGCGCGAGCTGGAAGGCGGCCGCCTTCTCCAGGAAGATCCCGGCGAGCGTCGCGTCGCGGACGTTGCGGCCGGTGAACGAGGCGCCGTGGTTGGCCTGGAGCACGGCGTCGGCGTCGCCGAGCGTGCGGGCCAGCGCCTTGCCCAGCTCCACGGTGGTGATGATGTGGCTGGTGGCGTCGAAGCGCGGGACGCCGTGCTCGGCGAACCAGACGCCGTGGTTGTTCACCGGCTCGATCCGC
This sequence comes from Streptomyces sp. MAR4 CNX-425, assembly GCF_048656465.1. Taxonomy (NCBI): domain Bacteria; kingdom Bacillati; phylum Actinomycetota; class Actinomycetes; order Kitasatosporales; family Streptomycetaceae; genus Streptomyces; species Streptomyces sp. MAR4 CNX-425. The sequence goes on from NZ_JBMDLF010000002.1 coordinate 556,947, forward strand.
GCCCGGCCGGCGCCGAAGACGGTGGCCTGGAACGGGTGCGAGTGGCCGACGACGTTGACGTCGGGCCGGGCGAGCATGATCTCGGCGTGCAGCGGCCATTCGAGGTGCCTCAGCCCCTGGCCTTCGAGGACGTTGCCGTCGAAGTCGATGAGGATGTGGTCGCCGGCGCCCACCTCCTCCATGCCGAGGTTGCCGCGCTTGAGCCACAGCCCGCGGCCGTGCGGGTCCCGGTACGACAGGTGGCCCATGGACATGTCGCCGTGGCCCTCCATCTCCAGGATCCGGTGGGCCCGGGCGAGGTTGTCGAGGACGTTGGCGACCGAGTCGTCCTGGGAGTACAGCGCGTCGCTGGTCTGCATGGGGTTACCTCCTGCTCACCGGGCGGGCCCGGACGCGGCCTGCGCGCGGGCCTCGGACACGGTCAGGCCGCCGACGCGCTCGTGCACCCGGCCGCCGCTGGCGACGGCGACGCAGACGAACAGCTCGTCGGGGCGCGGCACGTCGGGTACGGAGACGGTCACGGCGTCGTAGTGGGAGCGCACGTAGACCTCGTCCTTGTACGCCAGCGGGATGTCGAGGCTCGCGCCGGCCGCGGCGGTCTTGGTCGCCGAGGAGATCCACGCCGCGCCGCCGCCGACGGCCTCGCGCAGCGCGTCGCCGAAGACGGTGGTGACGCAGGCGACGACGTGCTCCTGCTCGCCGGCCAGCCCGGCGAGGCCGCCCTTGCCGTAGCTCTCCACCGGCGCGTCGCCGAGGAGCGCCGCGGCCCGCCGGCCGAGCGCCGTCCCCAGCGCGGCGCTCGGCGCGGTGAGCGCGGACAGGTCGTCGGCGTAGCGGCCGGCGAACGGGTTCCTGACGACCACGCCGCACACCGCCTTGAGCAGCGGCCGGGCGGCGACGGGCCCGTTCTCGTGCAGCGTCTCCTCGACCAGGCCGACCCAGCGCCGCACCTGGTAGTCCTTCGTCACCCGTTCCTCGGGGGTCATCGGGATCATCTCCTCAGTGGTCTCGGTGGAGTCCGGTGCCGGCACGGCCGCCGGACCCGGCCCGCGGCCCCGGCGGAGCCGGTCAGCTCCGCCCGGCGGTCAGCGCGTGGCGGTTGGGGTTGGTCGGGTCGTACAGCGCGGTTTCGAGGTTCTCCAGGGTGAACTGGTTGCCCTCGGACATCGCGCGGGTGGCGGCGAAGTCGGCGGAGCGGCGCTGGCAGCGGTCGGTGTAGGGGCGCTCCAGCTGCTCCCAGCGGACCAGGGCCTCCTCCATCTCGCCGTCGGCGGCCTCGGTGGCGGCGACCGCGAGGGTGTAGGCGTTGGCCATCGCGCAGCCGGCGCCCTGGGCGAGCGCGGGGGGCATCGCGTGGGCGGAGTCGCCGACCAGGGCGACGGCGCCGCGGCGCCACTCGGCGACGGAGGTGGTCTCGTAGCCGTAGTAGCGGGGGTCCGCGGCGGTAGCGGCGGCCCGCAGGACGGGGGTCAGCTCCGGGTACGCGGACGTCCACAGGTCCAGGTCGATGGGGGTGCGGCTGCCCTGCTCGTCGGCGCGGGGCGCGCCGAGGGCGATGTACAGCTCGCGGTCGTTGCAGGGCACGTAGAGCACGCGCAGATAGCGGGGTTCGAGGTTCCAGAAGTCGATGACGTTGTCCCACTCGCCGGGCCCCAGCTCGGCCCGGTGGCGCGGCACGAGGAAGCGGGTGATCCCGTCGCGGGACTTCCAGCGCTCCTGCTCGAAGCCTATGGAGTCGCGGACCTTCGACTTCACCCCGTCGGCGCCGACGACGAGGTCGGCGTACAGGGTCTCGCCGGAGGCGAGGGTGACGCGGCCGCGCGGGTCGGCGGCGGCCACCTCGGAGCCGGTACGGATCTCCACGCCGGCCGCGAGCGCGGCGTCCAGCAGGCACTTGTGCAGGTACGGCCGGGTCATGGTGCGCCAGGGCAGGCCGCCGAAGTCCTCGTGCGAGACGGTGGCGTGCTGGAAGCGGGTCTCGTAGTAGGGCGGCGTCATCGACCCCGCGAGGACCGGCTCGTACGCGCCGATCGCCTTGAGCACCTTGAGGCTGTTGTGCCACAGGACGATGCCGGCCCCCTGCTCGCGCAGCTCCGTCCCCTTCTCGTGCACCCGCACCGACCACCCGCGCTGGGCGAGCGCCGTGGCGGCGGTCAGTCCCGCGAACCCCGCGCCGGACACCTCCGCGTGGCGTCCGCGCCTGTCAACCGTGGTTTCCATAGCTCCGCTCTCACTCGTCGGGCCGGCCGGCCGCCGGGGGCGGCCGGCCCGCCGCTTCAGTTGCCGGCGTCGTTCCCGGCGCCGGACCCGGCCCCGGACCTGGCCGCCTTCTCGACGAACTTCTCCTCGTGGACGTCCTGGACGTCGGGGGTGCCGCCCTTGAGGACGTCCTGGTCGGCGAGGGTGTCGATGGTCGCCTGCCACACCTGCCGGTCCATCGCCCCGAGGCCGTGCTTCTCGGTGACGTCGCTGGTGAAGGTGTGGTCGATGTCGGCCTGCAGCTGGCGCTCGAACAGGTCGGCCTTGTCGCTCAGCTCGGGGGACGAGTCGGCGAGGATCTCGGCGGTCTTGTCCGGGTTCTTCTCCACGTACGCGAACGCTTTGATGTAGGCGTTGGTGAAGCGCTGCACCAGGTCGGGGTCGTTCTCGACCATGTCGTCGCTGGTGAACAGGCCGGAGCCGTAGCCCTCGTAGCCGTGCTCGGAGCCGAGCAGGACGTCGAGCGAGCCCTCGCCGCCGGCGGCGTCCTCCAGCTGCGGCACCTCGGCGTCGATGTAGCAGGGGACGGTGTCGACCTTGCCCTGGATCAGATAGTTCTCGTACGGCGGGGTGACGCTGACCTCCTTGAGGTCGTCGCGGTCCAGGCCGTTGGCCGCGAGCAGCGCCTGGTAGAAGATGAACGTCGAGCCGGCGGCGTGGATGCCGGCGGTCATGCCCTTGAGGTCGTCGATGGACCGCAGCCGGTTCTCGTCCTTGACCGTGCACATGGCCAGCGGCGAGGTCTGGTTGACGGCGGCCAGGGCGGTGACGGGTACGTCCTGGGAGCGCGCGGTGACGAGCGACGGCAGGTCGCCGAAGCCGAAGTCGGCGCGCCCGGTGCCGACGATGCGCAGCGCGTCGGGCGAGCCGGTGCCGGTCTTGATCTCCTCGACGTCGATGCCTTCGTCCTCGAAGTAGCCGAGTTCGTCGGCGACGTAGAACATGCCGTGGTTGCCGCGGACCTGGTAGTCGAGCTGGACGCTCACCTTGTCGAGTCCGCCTTCGGCGGAGTCGCCGTCGCCGGAGTCGCCGCCGCAGCCGGCGAGTACCAGTGCCGCGGTCGTCGCCCCGGCGATACCGGCGACGGTTTTCCTACTCTGCCTGAATTTCTTTCCGGTGGGGAACATGAGGGGCTCCTAGCGCAGGAGAGAGAGAATGCCTAGCCGGATTCAGCGGGTGGTGTCGGCCGTGATGTGCGGGAAGCGCCCGCGGAGCACGAACTCCAGTAGCGACATCCCGTAATAGAGGATCAGGCCGAGCAGGGACACGAGGGTCAGGGCCGCGAACATGAGCGGGGTGTCCAGCTGCGTCGAGGCGAACTGGATGAGATAGCCGAGGCCGTTCTCCGCGCCGGAGAACTCCGCCACCACCGCGCCGATGACGGCGAGGGTGATCGCGATGCGCATGCCGGCGAAGAGGTACGGCAGTGAGGTGGGGATCTGGATGCGGGTGAGGATCTGGTTCCGCGACGAGCCCACGGACCGCATGAGCAGCAGCAGGTCCTGGTCGATGGCCTTGAGGCCGACGATCATGTTGAGGGTGATCGGGAAGAACGTGATCACCACGATGAGCAGCAGCTTGGGCGCGAGGCCGTAGCCGAACCAGAGGATGAAGATCGGCGCCAGGGCGACCTTGGGGACGACCTGGAAGAGCACGATCAGCGGGTACAGCGCGCGCTCCAGCCAGCCGAAGCGGACGATGAGCACGGCGAGCAGCACGCCTATGGCGAAGCTGAGGAGGAAGCCGTAGAGGATCTCCTGGGTGGTGACCCAGGTGGCGTCCCAGAGCATGTCGCGCGAGCGCCACATCTCGGCGAAGAACTCGCTCGGCTTGGCCAGCTCGAAGCTGGAGATGCCGAAGACCTCGACGGCCAGCTCCCAGAGCACGAAGCCGGCGACGAGCACGGCGAAGCTGGGCCAGACCCGGCGGAGCCAGGAGCGCACGGCGCCGCCGCGGGCGGGACCGCCCGGGCGCCGCCCGGCGGGCTTCTTCACGTCGTTCGGTGCGAGCGCCATCGTCAGACCGTCGCTTTCGGTTCCAGGTGGCCGCGCAGGCGCCCGGTGTACTCGGTGAACACCGGGTCGTCGAGCACCTCGCGGGTGCGCGGCCGGGGCAGGGCGACGTCGAGGCTCTCCAGGAACCGGCCCCGGTCCAGGCCCATGACGTGCACGGTGTCGGAGAGGAAGACCGCCTCGGAGATGGAGTGGGTGACGAAGACGACGGTCTTGCCGGTCGTCGCCCAGATCTCGGCGAGCTTCAGGTTCATCTCGTCCCGGGTGATGGCGTCCAGCGCGCCGAAGGGCTCGTCCATCAGCAGGATGGCCGGGTCCATGGCCAGCGCCCGGGCGATGGACACGCGCTGCGCCATGCCGCCGGACAGCTCGTGCGGCAGCTTGTCCGCCGCCGCGGTGAGGCCGACCAGCTCCAGCGCCCGCCGCGCGGCGGGCGCGGCGTCGGAGGCGCGCTCGCCGGCGGCGATCTGCCGCAGCATGCCCGCGTTGCCGAGCGCGGACTTCCACGGCAGCAGCGCGGGCCGCTGCGGTACGAGGCCGATGCCGCGGCCCTTGACCGCGTCCCCGGCCGGCTGCCCGCCGATCCGCACCGTGCCCTCGGTGGGTTCGAGAATTCCGCCCAGAATTTTGAGCAGTGTGCTCTTGCCGCAGCCGGAGGGGCCGAGCAGCGTGACAAAGCTGCCGGGCGTGATGTCGAGATCCAGGTCTTCCAGAACCGTCTGTTCCTGCTCGCGCCGAGCGAAACGCATTGCGATACCCTGCGCTGAAATCCCCATGGATTCCATGGAAAGCTCCTCTCCGCGCATCGGAGCGACACCGGAGTTGGACGATCGGGTTATCACTGTCTAAGAATGTGTTATCAAGCACGTTAGGCACGTCACCCGGAGACCGTCAAGAGATGCGACACGGATTTCCCCCGGACCGCTCAGCACGAACACCCGAAGGGGCGGCCGCAGCACCGGTGGTCCACCGGGCTCCGGCCGCCCCTTCGGGTACGGCGGGTCTGCTGCCGCGCGGCTACGGCGCGGTCTGGAGTACGAACCGCAGCCGCAGCCGCGCGTAGCGGGAGTCGTCCGCGGACAGCTCCGGGTCGTCGTGCGGCCACATCCGGCGCGGGGTGCCGCCGGCGGCGCGGCAGGCCGCCGGAAGGGTGACGGTGCCGCCGTCGCCGGCCGCGAACCGGCGCTCGGCGTCGTCCACCGCCGCGGTCAGCGCCGCGCCGCGCAGCCCGGCGGCGCGCAGCCGGACCGCGGTGGCCGCGCGGGTCTCGACGGTGCCCTTCCAGCCGCCGTCGACGAGCGCGGCGAGGCCGGCGAGCGGGCGGGGTTCGAGGCGTTCGCAGGCGAGGACGACGAGCGTCGAGTCGCCGGCGGCCTCGCTCAGGTGCTCGCCGAGCCAGCGCACCGGCAGGTCGCGGGTGGGCAGCGCGGCGTCGTCGCCGGCGGCGGGGTGCTCCGGGCAGGGCACGACCTTGAGCCGGATGTCGGGCAGTTCCCCGGGCGCGGTGCCGAGGAGGAGGCGGGCCTCGCGGCGGGCCATCCGCTCCACCGCGGCCCGGTGGGCCGCGGCGGCGCGGGCGGTGCGCCCGGCGCCGTCGCGGTTCGCCGCCTCGCGCCCGGCGGGCGCGTCCTCGTCCGCTGCGGGGGCGTCCCCGTGGGCCGCGGAAGCACTCCCGCACGCCTCGGCAACGCCCTCGTACCCGGCCCGCACCCCCGCACCACACGCCTCGGGCACGTCCTCGTCCGCCGCAGAGGCGTCCCCCTGCGCCACGGAAGCACTCCCGCACGCCTCGGCAACGCCCTCGTACCCGGCCCGCACCCCCGCACCACACGCCTCGGGCACGCCCTCATCCGCCGCGGGGGCGTCCCCCTGGGCCACCGAAGTGCTCCCGCACGCCTCGGCAACGCCCTCGTACCCGGCCCGCACGCCCTCATCCGCCGCCCGTCCGCCCGCGCCGCGCGCAGCGCGTTCCGTGCCGCGCGCAGCGCGCCCCGCGGCCACCGCCCGCGCGGCCCACCCGGCCGCCGCCGCGCGACCCTCCTCCCCCAGCTCCGCCAGGTCGGCCGGCCGCAGCCCGGCGGTGATCCAGCTGCGCAGCGCCGCCGCGCGGGCGCTCTCGCGCACGCGCCGGTGCTCCGGCCGCGCGTCCCCGGCGTCCGGGGTGAGCGCCCCGAGCAGGTACCCCGCCGCCCACACCTCGCCGGCCGCCTCCGCCGGCAGGGCCGCCGGCGGCGGTCCGGCCGCGCGGGCGGCGGCGCCGATCGTCTCGTGCGCCACGCCGAGCAGCGCCGACCAGGGCCGCCACGGCCAGGTGAACGGCTGCTCCGCGGCCTCCTGCGCGCCGCTCCGGCGGAGCCGGACGTGGCAGCGGGAGGCGACGAGTTCGACGGCGTAGCCGAGGCCGCCGTGGCGCGCGGGGTCCGCCAGCTCCGGCCCGGCCCAGTGGGCGGTGCCGACCGGCCCGTCCGCGCGGGCCACCGAGAGGCGGACGCCGTGGTGGTCGTTACCCGCGACGGACGGCCCGGTGCCGTGGTCCAGCACGTGCGGCACCGGCGCGACGACGGGGATGCCCCGCTCGGCGCAGAACACCGCGATGTGCTCGTCGTCGTCCCGGGTGTCGTCGGGGAACCGGGCCAGGTACGCGGCGAGTTCGCGGGCGGTGTCCGCGGGCAGCGCGAGACCCAGCGACGGCACCCACTCCCACGGCGCCAGCCGCACCGCCGCGTAGCCGCCGACGGCCGCCTGCCGCACCCGGTAGGAGTTGTACGGCGACACCCACAGCACGCTCAGCGACACGGCACGGTCGGGGTGCCGTTCGAGCAGCGCGGTGACGTGGGTGGCGAAGCCGGGGTCGAGGCGGGCGTCGTCCTGCACCACCAGGTGATGCGTGGCCCCGGGCGCGACCGCCGCCCACGCGACCTTCGCGGTGCGCAGCGGGCTGGGCAGCCCGTCGGGGTCCGGGTCCCGGACGACGCGGGCGGGCAGCGGGGCGCACTCGGCGGCGACCCGCTCGGCGCCGGCAAGGCGCGTGGGGTGGCACATGACGACGGTGCTGAGCCGCACGGGCGGCCGGGTCATGCGCGCGCCGCCGGGCCACGGCCGCCCCCGGCGGCCGCGGCGGCCGGGCCGCCGGCGCCCGCCGCGGACTCCCCCGGCTCTCCCGTTTCCGCGGCCCGCGCCGCGTCGACGATCAGCGCCTCGAACCCCGTCAGCATCGCCTCCGCCGCCGGCTCGTCGATCAGCCCGGTGTCCACCGTCAGGGACACCGGCATGAAGTGCCTGCTGCTGTACACGTGCCAGGCCACCGACGTCTCCGACTGCCGGCCGAGCGTCTGCCACTCGATCACCGACTTCTCCGGGGGTGCGGCCTCCTCCCGCCGGTCCACCGTCCGCGCCTCGGTGATCAGGTCGCGCAGGTCGTTGTACCAGCAGGTCCGGTCCGCCGGCCCGCCGCGCCGCTCGTCCTGCGCCCGCAGGTCCGCCAGCAGCGCGGACTTGTCGTAGTAGGCGTGGTAGTACGTCTTCATCGCCGCCTGCGCCGCGCGCCGGGCCAGCGCCTCGAAGCCGGCGGGCCCGGCGTCCGCGTCGAGCGCCGCGTCGAGCGTGAACAGGCCCTCCAGCGTCACCGTGCTCACCGTCTCCCGCAGCGCGGGCTGGAACCGGTTGCTCACCATCACCTGGAACACGGCGCGGTCGGACCGCGACTCCCGGACCACCGCCGCCGAGGCGGCGGCGAGCAGGACCGCCGCGGTGCTGATCCGCCAGCGCTCGCCGAGCGTGCGCAGCGCCCCCGGCAGAGCCGGCGAGGCGAGCACCGCCTGCCGGTACGCCGGGTCCGCGCCCGGCCGGCGCGTGAACAGCCGCTCGGGGGCGTCGCGCAGCGACTCCACCCAGTGCGCCCGCGCCGCCCGGTCGCGCTTGCGGCCCTTCTCGGACGCCTGGTACCCGGCCTCCGCCAGCGGCTGGTGCCCGCGGCTCGCGGCGCGCAGCGCCGCGGGGTCGGCGCCGCGCAGCAGCTCGGCAAGGGTGCCGTGCACCAGGGTCAGGCCCATCGCGTCGGTGGCGACGTGCGCGAGCACGAGCACCGCGCGCACCACCCGCCCGCCGGCGCGCACCAGCGCGGCGCGCACCGGCCACTCCCCGTCGTACGCGAACCGCACGGTCCGCCACCGGCGTTCGACGGCGTCCGCGAGCCCGTCCGCCGCCGCGGCGGCTCCGTTGGCCCCGGTGGCCCCGGCGTACTCGGAGTCCTCCACGTCGAAGAGGTACACGTCGAACGTGCCCGCGCCGTCGAGCTCCTGCCGCATGACGCCGCCGTCGCCCACGCGGATGCGGGTGCGCAGCGCGTCGTACACGGTGAGCAGCCCGCGCACGGCCTCGACCGCGCGGTCCGTCGTCAGGGCGGGGTCGACGGGCAGCACCAGCTTGACGTTGGTGCCGTGGTCGTCGGGCTCGGTGTCGAGCATGGCCCGCCGGATGGCCCACTGGCCCCAGGTCACGGGCCCCTCCCCGGCGGGCGCGCGGGTGATGCCGACGGTGACCACGCGGGCGGTGTGGCCCGCCACCTCGCTCAGTTCCGTACGCACAGGTCCCTCCAGTCACAGCTGCGGTAGTCGATACGGCCGGGCGTGCGGCCGGTGGTGGCGACCGCGGCGGCGTAGCCCGGTCCGATCGTGAGGTCGGCGACGGCGTAGTCGGCGCCGCCGAGGCGGCGGGGCGTCCCGTACGGCGCCGGCACGCCGCCTACGTCGCGGCGCAGGACGTCCAGCAGCCGCCCGCCGGCGGCCTTCGCCCACGCCTCCTTGCGCGCCAGCAGCAGGCACAGCCGCCGCGTCCGGGCCGGCCCCGCGGGGAGCGCGGCGAGCTGCGCCGCCTCGGCGGGGGCGAAGAACCGCCGGGCCAGCGCCAGGGGGTCGCCGTGCGGGTGCTCGGCCTGGAGGTCGACGCCGACGGGCGCGGTGCCGCCGACGGCGACGAGGGCGCGCGGCCCGGAGCGGGACAGGTTCCACGCGCGGCCGCGGCCCGCGCCGGTCAGCGCCGGCTTGCCGTACGGGCCGGGGGCCCAGCCGATCCGGCCGGGCGGCAGCCCCAGTTCGCCGGCGAGCAGCCGCCGGGCGGCGGCGTGCGAGCGGCGCAGCGCCGTGCGGCGTGCGGGGTCGGCGAGCCGGGCGGCCCGGGCCCGTTCGGCGTCGGTGAGCAGCGCGTCGGCCGCGGCCTCCCCGGCGGGTCCGGCGTCGCCGGACAGGTCGACGTCCCAGATGCGCACCGGGGCCCGTACCGCGCCGCCGTCCTCCTCCCCGGCCGCTTCCCCGGAGGTGTCCCCGGGCACCTAGGCCGCCTCCGCGGCGCGGCCGAAGCGCTGCCAGGCCGTCGCCAGCAGCAGCCCGCCGATGACGACGTTGCCGGCGGCGAGGGCGGCGAAGTACGCCTCCGCGTGGTCCACGGCGCGGGCGATCAGGCCGCCGCCGACGTTGACGGCGCCCAGATAGAAGATGTCGGAGGCGATGGTGATGTGCCCGTTGCGTACCTGCTGAAGGCTCATCGTCACCATGTTGAGCAGCCCGAACGCCAGCCAGCTCGGCGCGACGATCGTCAGGTAGTCGTCGGTGAACGCGGCCGTGCCGCCGTCGTCGCTCATCAGCCGGCCGAGCGGCCCGGCCAGCGCGAAGCCGGCGACGGCCAGGAGCGCGTACACCCCCAGCACGTACCGCACGCCCTCGCGCAGGATCGGCCGCAGCAGGTGGCCCTCGCCGGCGCCGAGCGACTGGTTCATGGTGATGGCCACGGCCGAGCCGAGCGCGATCGCCGGCGACAGCGAGAGCACCTGGATGGCGTGCGCGCCGCCGTAGCCGGCGACGGCGTCGGAGCCGAAGTCCGACAGCACCCACAGCGAGGTGTAGTTCATGCCGGCGATGAAGAGGTACGACACGGCCACCGGCACCCCGACGGTGACCAGGATCGACACCGTCTGCCGCAGCGGCTCCGCCCGCCCGCCGAAGCGCAGCAGCCCGTTGCGGGCCAGCAGGACCAGCCCCGACGCCAGGCCCACCACCGAGGCGCCGGCGATGGACGCCGGCACGGCGAAGACCCCCATGCCGGCGTAGAAGCCGAGCAGCCACACGCCGAGGACCTGCATCGCGGCGACCGCGATGGTGATGACCGACGCCGACCGCGCGCTGCCCCAGCCGCGCAGCGTGCCCGCGACCACCGAGGTGAGGACGGCCAGCAGGAACGACGCGGCCACCAGCCGGGCGAAGAGCACGAAGTCGTCGTGCGAGGCGGCGTCCACGTCGAGGGTCCCCGCCATCTGCGGCGCGGCCAGCGCGATGACCGCGGCGGCGACGGCGAAGCAGCCGAGGGCGATGGCCCCGATGCGCACCAGCGGCGGCTGCGAGTCGTCGGCGGCGTCGGCGCCGCGGCGGCGGGCGGAGACGACCTGGCTGCTGATCTCGATGCCCTCCTCCAGCGCCAGGAAGAAGAAGGAGACGGGGATGAACAGGGCCCGGATGTAGAGCGCGTCGCCGCCCATGTTGCCCAGCAGCGCCGAGATGGCGAACTGGGCGCCGAGGCCGGTGACCACGCCCAGGCAGATGGGGACGGCCAGCCCGCGCAGCCGGCCGCGCAGGCCGGCGGGCGAGACGGGGGCCGGGGCGGCGCCGGGGGCCGGGTCCGGGGCCGGGTCGCCGTGCTCCTTGACGTCAGTCATCGAGGATCCTGCCTTTCCGGTGGCCCAGGGCCAGGTTGAGCCGCTGCACGGTGCCGGTGCCCTCCATGAACTCGAAGGCCCGGGCGTCCCGGTGCAGCTTGTCCAGCAGCGGGTGCTCCAGCCGGGCCCCCGGCCCGCAGAGGCCGAGCGCGTACTCGGCGGTCTCCAGCGCCAGTTCGGCGGCCCGGTACTTGGCGGCCGAGGCGACCGTGCCGTCGCCGGGGTCGCGGTCGGCCTGCTCGGCGGCGGCCAGCACCAGCCGGCGGGTGCCCGCCAGCCGGCGCCGGAGCCGTTCCATGGCGGACGACTCGTCGGCGCGCAGGGCGCGGCGGTTCGTGGCGGCGTAGTCCCAGGCGGCCTGGGCGATGCCGAGGGCCATGGCGGCGACGACGGGGCGGGCGCGGTTGAAGGTGCGCATCGCGCCGACGATGCCGCGGCGGGTGGCGGACAGGTGCATGCCGAGGATGTCGGAGCGGGCGACGGGCACGTCGTCGAGGCGGACCTCGCTCAGCCCGATGGCGCGCATCCCGGTGGTCGGCAGCGCGGTGGCGGTGAAGCCGGGCCGGGTGGGCTCGACGAGCACGGCGACGACGCCGACGGGGCCGGGCTTGATGCGGGCGAAGACGACGCCGAGGTCGGCGCGGACGGCGTTGCCGATGTACTTCTTGACGCCGCTCAGCCGGTACGAGCCGGGGGTGCCGGACTCGGTGAGCGCGGTGGTCAGGGCGGTGGCGTCGGAGCCGGCGTGCGGCTCGGTGAGCGCGAAGAACGTCCAGGTGGGGCGGGCGGCGAGGGTGGTGTAGTAGCGCTCCTTCTGGTCGTCGTCGCCCAGTTCCTCGGTGAGCACGCCGGAGAGGGACGGGCCGGGGGCGGCGACCATCAGCGCGGCGTCGCCCCAGGCGAGCCGCTCGTAGACGACGGCGCGTTCGACGCAGGAGTGCAGGTGGCAGGGGCGGCCGTCGACGATCAGCGGGTCGGGGTTGTACGCGGGCGGCAGGCCGAGGAGGACGGGGAAGTAGGCGTCGCGGACGACGGGGTTGAGGGTCCGGGGGTCGGCGCCGGGCCGGTCCATGGCCAGCGCGGTGGCGCGGAAGGCGTGGGCGTACTCCTCGACGGCGGCGCGCAGCCGCGCGGGGTCGGGGGGCGGTGTGCGCGGTACGGCGGGCGCGGTGCGCGCCGGTGCGGCGGTCATGGGCTCACCTCGGTGGCGGGGCGGCCGGTCGCCGGGTCGGCGGCGACCGGGTGGACGTCGGCCAGCAGGTCGACGGCGCGGGCGAGCCGGCCGGGGCCGTCGTCGAGATAGCCGGAGGCGCCGAGCAGCCGCAGCGCGGTGCGCTGCGCGCGCACGAGCACGTCGGCCGCGCGGGCGGCGGAGCCCGGCTCGGCGGCGCCGGGGGGCCGGGGGTCGTGCGCGGACGCGCCGGGACCGGCCGCGGCTGCCGCGGCGGCCGGTCCGGCGGGCGGCGCCGGGGTGCCCGACGCGCCGCCGTCCGCGCCGTGTTCCAGCAGCAGGCGGGCCTCCAGGAGGTCCGCGGCGGCCTCGCCGAGCACGGTCCGTACGGACGGCGTTTCGGCCAGCACCTCGCCGCCCACGCGGCGGCCCGCCAGGTAGTCGGCGGCGGTGCGCAGCAGCTGCTCGGTGAGGCCGAGCCGGATCCACAGCACCCCCGCGGTCCAGGGCCCGGCGGCGCCGTCGCGGCGGCTCTCGTCGCGCCACACCCCGAGGTCGCCGGAGGCGAACTCCAGGGTGGCGACCGGCGCGCCGCCGGGTGTTCCGGCGCCGGCCAGCGGCAGCACGGCGTGTCCGCCGGGGCCCCAGGGGCGGGCGCCCGGGCCGAGCCCGGCGCGGAGTTCGGCGAGGGCGGGGGCGGGGCCCTCGGCCTTGGCGCGGGCGCGGCAGCGCAGCCCGAGCGCGGTGCCGGGCACGCCGCCGGGCGCCGGGCCGGGCGCCGGGCCGGGCGCCGCGCCGGGCGCCGCGCCGGTGGGGGTCGGTGCGGGCTGCGGGGGTGGTGGTGCGGTCACGTCCACGCCTCCTGTGCGGTCTGCTGCGGGAACGGGGTGGTGAGCGGGCCGGGTCCGGCGGGCCCCGGCGCCCGGCGCGGGTGTGCCCGCCCGTACGCGGCGCCGCCCGGCGGTGGCTGCGGCGCGGCCGGGACCGGGGTGAACAGCGCCCGGCAGTCGTAGCCCAGCGCCTCGTCCCGGTCGGCGACGGCGAGCGCGGCGCCGGGGTGGGCGGCGTGCCGTACGGCGGCCTCGTACCACGGCCGCAGCCAGCCGTCCGGCCGCCGCCGCTCCGGGTGCCGCTCCGCCGCGGGCAGCCGGCGGACCGTCAGCTCCGCGAGCCCGAGCCCGGCGCCGGAGTCCGGGCCCGGGCCCGGGGCCGCGCCGAGGACCACGAGGGCCGCGCCGGTGCCCGGCGGCAGCGCGTACCCGGGCTCCGGCGGCAGCGTGGACTGCTCCATGACGACGACCGCGGCCCGGCGGGCCTCGCCGCCCGCGATCCGGCCGCGCGCCAGCCGCAGCGCGGTGAACGCCCCGGCCGCGCCCTGGTCGTTGACGCCGACGACCTGCGGCCGTCCGCCCAGCAGCCCGGCCAGCAGACAGCCGGGCAGCACCCGGGCCTGGCAGTCCGGCACGGGGGTGACGGTGAACAGCAGGTCCACGCCGCTGTCCGGGCCGCCGAGCACGCCGGCGACGGCCGTCACGAGGTCCGCGTACGAGACGCGCTCGCCGCGTTCCAGCCAGCCGCGGTCGGGCAGCGGCCCGTAGACCGTCTCCAGGTCCCGGGCGTACTCGTCGAGGTCGGCGGCCGTGGTGCCGCCGTGCCCGGCCGGCGGCGCGCCGACCGTGGTGAGCCGCTCCAGTCCGACGGGCGGGGCCACCGCCTAGCCCTCCGCGCCGGAGACGGCGGACACCTCGATGAACGCGCACACCGCGCCGACCGTCTCCAGGTGCTCGGGCTCCAGGGTCTCGGGGTCGATCTCGATGCCGTGGTCGTCCTCCAGCGTCATGAGCAGTTCGAGGACGCTGGTGGAGTCCAGGCCCAGCTCCTCGAAGAGCTTCGTCTGCGCGGTGGCCTCGCCGAGGTCCTTGCGCAGCACGACCTCCAGGGATCTGATGACCTTGGCCTGAAGGTCGGACCGGGCCTCGTCGACGTGCGTGGTCATGCTCTGCCTCCTGTGCGGTGCGGTGGTGCGTCGGTGCGGGCGGGACGGGGGGTGGCGGACGGGTCGGACGGGGTCGGGGGCGGGGCTACGGCGCGCAGTCCGACTGCGCCGCCAGCAGGTCGTCGACGGTGTCGCGGCGCCGTACGAGGTGCGCGCGGCCGTCGCGGACCAGCACCTCGGCGGGGTGCCCGTGGCTGAGGAAGAGCACGGGCGAGGCGCTCGGCCCGTACGCGCCGGAGCGGCCCACGGCGACGAGGTCGCCGGGCGCGAGGTCCGCGGGCAGGTCGACGGCCTTGCCGAGCGTGTCGTTGGGCGTGCACAGCGGCCCGGTGACGTTCCACGGAACGACCGGACCGCCGCCGCCGACCCGGGCCATGGGGAAGTTGCGGCGGAAGGGCGAGCCGATGCCGACCGCGGCCATGTGGTGGTTGGTGCCGCCGTCGCAGACGGCGAAGCGCTCGCCGCGCGACTCCTTGACGTAGCGGACCCGGGTCACGTACGTGCCGGCGGGCGCGGCGAGGTAGCGGCCCAGCTCCATCACCAGCCGGGTGTCCGGGTGCGCGGCGTGGAAGGCGGCGACGGCGTCGTTGATCCCGGCGGTCAGCCCGGCCACGTCGAGGTCGCTCTCGGCCGCGTGGTACGCCACGCCGAGCCCGCCGCCGACGTCGACGGTGCCCAGCTCGAACCCGAGCCGCCCGGCGAGCCGTTCGGCCAGGGCGAGGATGCGCCGGGTGTTCTCGACGACCGCGGGGGCGGCGAGGATGCGGGTGCCCATGTACGCGTGCACGCCGGTCACCCGCACGTTTGCGTACCGCCGCAGGTCGGCGGGGGCGAGGGCGGCGAGCGTCTCCTCGTCGACGCCGAACTGCCGCGGCATGCCGCCCATGGTCAGCCCGCCGCCCTTGAGCGCGAAGGCCGGGTTGACGCGGAGCAGCACCTCGGCGGTGCCGCCGCGGTGCCGGGCCTCCTCGTCGATGACGGCGAGCTCGGGCAGCGACTCGGCGATCAGCCGGGCGCCGGCCTTGAGGCAGGCGGCGATCTCGTCGCGGCTCTTGCCGGGGCCGAGGAACAGCATCTCCGCGCCCGCGGCGCCGGCGCGCTGCGCGGTGGCCAGCTCGGCGAGCGAGGACAGTTCGAGGCCGGCGCCCAGCTCGTGCATGGTGCGGGTGACGGCGACGTTGGGGTTGGCCTTGAGGGAGTAGAAGAGCCGCAGCGCCGGGTGCAGCCGCTCGCGCAGGCCGGTGTACTGCGCGCGCAGCCGGTCGGCGTCGTAGAGGTAGAGCGGGGTGCCGAACTCGGCGGCCAGGTCGGTGAGCGCGAGGCCCTGGCGGTGGGTGGCGGACGGGTCGTCGGTCCCGGTCCCGGTCTCTGTCTCGGTCATCGTACGTCTCCGAACTCGGTCAGGCGCTCGGCCACCGCGGCGTCGAGGGCGTCGGCCTCCGCCTGGCCGGGGGCGGCGAGCAGGAAGTAGAAGCGGCCGTCCGCCGGGGCGGCCGGGGACGCTTCGGGGCCGGCGAAGGCGGCGTTGACGGTGGCGTGGTTGTCGGGGAGCGCGCCGCCGCCGGCGGCGCGGTCGAACAGCAGCGGGCCGAGGGCGGCGGCGAGCCGGTCGAACGGGACGGGGGCGGGCAGCCGCACGTCGTACTGGCGGGCGACGACGACCGCGCCGGCCGGGACGCAGCGCTCCTGCAGCCGGGTCTGGTAGGTGGACATGTTGTTGCGGGCGTTGATCTCCAGCACGGGCAGCAGCGAGCCGTCGGTCCGTACGAGGGCGTCGACGCCCACGGGCCCGTGGTAGCCGTCCGCGGCCAGCCGCCGGCCGAGGAGCCGCGCGGCGTCCTCGACGGCCGCGTGCTGTCCGGGGGTGAGGCGGGCCGGGAAGCGGTGGCCCTGGTGGACGCCGCCGGCGGTCAGCGCCTCCTTGACGAAGTCGAAGCGCACGGAGCCGTCCCGGCCCACGGTGAGGTGGTAGTTGAGGTCGGCGGCCTTGTCGGCCCACACCTCGACGACCACGGCGAGCCGGTCGTCCCCGGTGTGCTCGGCGCGCCGCCGCACCATCCGTACGAGCTGCTCCAGCCGCCGCGCGCGGTCGGCGACGACGATGCCCTTGCCGGAGACGCCGTACGCGTCCTTCACGCCGACGACGGCGCCTTCCGCGATCCGGGCCGCGGCCTTCTCCACGACCGCCTCGAACTCCGCGACCGACTCGCACTCCCAGCCCTCGGCCAGCGGCAGGCCCAGCTCGGCGGTGACCCGGCGGCTGTAGACCTTGCTGTTGACCCGCTTGGCGAGCGCCGCGTCCGGCAGCGCGGCGGTGAGCCCGGCCCGCCGGCACAGCTCCTCCTCGGCGGCGGACATCCCGTGCGGCAGCAGCCTGGCGGCGACGCCGCGCAGCCGGGCGAGCAGGCCGGGCGAGTCCAGCGCCTCCTCGGTGACGGGGACCGCGGGCCGGCAGCCGTCGGTGACCTGCACGTGCGGCAGGTCGAGGCCGAGGCCGCGCAGGTAGTCCAGATAGCCGGGGTCGGGCGCGGACTTGAGGATCACGTGGTCGTCCGCCCCGCCGAGCAGCAGCGCGAACTCGTCCATGCGCGCGACGACCGGGCTGGGCGCGTTGTCGCCGACGGCCGGCACCCCGGGCTCGCCGCGCGCCCAGTCGCGTTCGACCTCGATGTTGCCGAGCAGTACGAGCGCTGCCCCCGGGTCGCCGGTGCAGGCGCGCCGGACGCCGCTCATGAAGTCCGCGGCCGGCGGGTTGCCGGTCATGTCGTCCCCCTTCTCCTGGCGTTCGTACGATGCGGGTGCGGGTGTGCCCGGCGTCAGTGGCGGAACACCGCGGCCGCGAAGGTGGCGCCGAGCCCCACCGCGGCCATCAGGTAGCAGTCGCCCCGGCGCAGCCGGCCGGCGTCGCGCAGGGTCACGTAGTTGATGAAGGAGTCGGCGCCGAAGCAGTGCCCGAGCTCGGCCACGTTGTCGAGGCAGATGCGCGACCGCGGGAAGTCCAGCAGCTGCGCGGCCTTCGCCCAGGAGATGCGGTTGACGTTGTGCGGCAGGATCCACGCCAGGTCCTCCACGGCGATCCCGGCCGCGGCCACCGCCTCGCGGATGACGGACGTCAGCCGCTCCGCGTAGCGCCGCTCGAACTCCTCGCCGCGCGGCGGCGGCAGCTTCACGTCGTGGTACTCGCCGTACGTGCGGGTGACGTAGCTGCGCAGCACGTCCCCGCCGCCGCCGGCGGACACCAGCGCGGCGGCCGACGACTCGCCCATCACGGTGGTGCCGGGGATGAGCTGGGCGGTGGGCCAGTCGGCCTTCTCCCCGGCGACGACGAGCGCCAGCGCGTCGGGGTCGCCGTCCTCGGCGAGGAGCCGCCCGGCGAGGTCCACGGCGGCGAGCCCGGAGGAGCACGCCTGCTGGGTGACGGTGAAGACGGCGGCGTGGCCGAGGCCGAGTGCGTCGGCGGCGTCGTGCACGGGGTTGTGGGAGGCGCGGGAGCCGATGGGGATGGTGCGGGCGCTGACGACGTACGAGACGCGGTGCTCGTTGCCGGGGAGCGCGGTCAGCTCGCGGCCGGCGGCCACGGTCATCTCGCGCAGTCCGGCGCCGGGCGACATGCGGACGTCGCGGAGGCCGAAGTAGCGGTGGAACAGGGCGAGGTCGCGGTCGCCGACGCCGAGGCGGGGGGCGAGGTCGGCGATGGGCACCGACACGGGCGCCACGTGGGCGGCGACGTCGTACAGCGCGGTCATCGGGCGCTCCTTGCGGCGGGGTCGGTGGCCGGGGCGGCGGCGGTACGGGCCGGGGGCGCCGGCGGTGCGGGGGCCGCGGGCCGCTCCCGGGGGCCGGGGGCGGCGGCGAGCGTCGCCGGGGCCCGCTTGTCGCGGGTCGTGAGCCCGCTGAACGCGAACAGCACCCGCCCGCCGTCGCCGACCGCCTCGCAGCGGTCGGGGGTGCCGTCGGCCGCGGTCCGGTGGCGCAGGTCCACCGGCGCGGGGGCCTCGGCGAGCACGGCGTCGTTGCCGGGGGCGTGGAGGTCGAGCCGGTCGATGCGGACGGGTACGGGGACGGGCGCGCGGCCGGCGGCCTCCCCCGGCTCGGCGGGCACGGCGGCGGTCGCCCGGAGCAGGCTGTCCAGGGCCAGCGCGGGGAGGAGGAAGTCCCGTAGCGGACCGAGGTGTCCGGGCGGGGGCAGCCGCAGGACGGCGGAGCCGCCGCCGGGCCCGGCGCGCAGGTCGCGGAGCGAGTCGAAGATCCCGCCGAGCCGGACCGGGGAGCCGGGCAGGGCGTAGGCGTCGCGGGCGGGGGCGCCGGTGTCCGGCGCGGGCCCGGGCCGGGGCGGCGGGGCGTACGAGGAGTCGAGGTGGACCGTCATCCGGCTGTACTCCTGCGCCGGTATGGGGCCCCGCGGCGGGCTGGCGACGACCACGTCCACCCGCGCGGGCGCCGCCGCGCGGGCGGTGACCACGAGCCGCCGCGGCCACTGCTCCTCCGCCGCGCGCACGAACCGCGCGAACACGGCGTCCGTGATCGCCACCGGCCGCCCCGGCGCCACCGCGGCGGCGGCCTCGGCGGCGATCTCCATGAGGAACGTCCCGGGCAGCGTGGGCCGTTCGTCCACCCGGTGCTCGCGCACGTACCCGTGGTCGTCGAGGCCGAGCCGCACCTCCCAGGCCGTGCCGCCGCCCTCGGCGGGCGCGCCGGGTCCGCGGACGAACGCCCCGGCGGGGTCCGGTCGCACCTCGCCCGCGGCGCGCAGCTCCGGCGCGGTGGCGCCGAGCATGCGCCACTCGGTCTCGCCGAGCCACACCGAGGTCAGCGGGTCGCGGCGGCGGTGCAGCAGCTCGGTGCGGAAGTAGCGGCGGCCGAGGGCGTCGTCGAGGTGGGTGAAGTTGTCCTCGCGGGCGAGGTACGCGTCCTGGACCTGGGTGTGCGTCACCATCCCGCTCTCGGTCCAGAGGCCGGAGACCGGCGCGTGCGCGTCGGCGCCGGCGGCGGCCCGGGCGTGGGCGGCGGCGTGGGTGAGGAACTCGTTGGCGGAGATGTAGTCGGCCTCCCCGGGGCGGGCCACGACGGTGGTGACCGAGCTGATCGCCAGCCAGAGCGCGGGGTCGTGGGCGGCGAAGGCGGCACGGAGGTTGAGCCAGCCGCGTACCTTGACGTCCCGTACGGCCCGGAACTCCGCGGGCGTCTTGCGGCGCAGCGCGGTGGCCCGCTCGACGCCTGCGCCGTGCACGACGGCGTCGGCGCCGCCGGCCGCGGCGATCTCGTCCGCGACGGCCCGCAGCGCGGCCGGGTCGAGGACGTCGCAGCGCCGGTAGTGCACGCGGTCGGCGCCGTGGCGGGCGGCGAGCCGGGCGAGGGTACGGGCCCGCTCGGCGGCGTGCAGGGCGCGGTTGTAGCGCCGGTTGAGCTCGGCGAGCTTGGCGCCGGGGTGCGCGGCCATGAGCCGCCGCAGGGCGGCGGGCCGGCCGGCGGGGTCCGGGTCGGCCTCGGCGTCGGCGGGGCCGGGGGCGGGGCCGGAGCCGAGGAGCCAGATCGCGGCGGGGCGGGTCAGTTCGGCGAGCTGGTCGACGAGTTCGGCGGTGATCCCGCGGCCGCCGCCGGTGGCGACGACGACGGGCGCCCGGGGCAGCGGGGCGGGCGGGGTGCGTTCCCCGGCGGGCGCGAGCACGGGTTCGGCGCGCAGGCCGCGGCGGTGGTGGGCGACGGCGAGGTGCCGGTCGACGGCGGACTCGCGGGCCAGGGCGTCGAGCCCGCCGGCGAGGCGGTCGTCGTCGGCCACGACCGCGTAGACGAGCGCGCCGGGCAGGTCGGCGGCGAGGGCCCGGACGAGCCCGGTGAAGAGCCCGGTGGCGGGGGCGGGCGCGGGCACGCCGGCGTCGAGGACGAGCACGGCGAAGGAGCCGCCGGCGTCGAGGGGGTCGGCGAGGAGGTGGGCGGCGGTGAACGCGCTCTCGTGCAGCGCGAGGGCGGCGGCCGGGAGGGCGTCGCCGCCGGCGCCGCCGGAGGCCGCGGGCCGGGCCGCGCCGGAGGGGGTCGGATCGGCGGCGGGAGACACGGCGGGGGCGTCGTGCGGCGCGGACTCCGCGCGCGCCGAGGCGGCTTCGCCGCCCGGCGGTGTGGCGGGCCCGGGCGCGCGGGTCGGGGCGGCGTCCGCCGGGGCCCGCGTGTCGAAGAGGACGCGTACGTGGCGGAGGCCGCGGGCCGCCAGGACGGCGGCCAGGCCCTCCGGGGCGTCGACCACGTGCGTGTCCGGCGTCGCCCCGGTGCGCGCGTCGCGCGGGACGGCGACGACGCAGCCGGGCGGCAGCGGGACACCGGCCAGCTCCGCGGGCGCGTTCGTCAGCACCAGGGTGTCCGGCGGCACCGCGGGCAGCGGGGCACGTACCGCGGGGCGGTCCAGCCGCTTCAGGCGCAGGACGTACGGGCGCAGTTCGCCGAGCCGGTCCGGGGCGCCGGGGGCTTCGGGCGCGTAGGTGAGCGCGGGGGTGCCGGGCGCCACGGGGGCCAGCTCCGCCGGCGCGGCGTTCGCGCGGACGGCGCGGTGCAGGGCGACGAGCCCGGCGGCGGCGTGGAAGTACGGCCACGGGGCGGCCGGTTCCGCGGCCCGCGCGCCTCCGGGGCCGCCGGCTGCCGTGCCGCGCTCGCCCGCGGCGCCGGGCGACGGCGGCGCTTCCCCGGCCACCCGGTCGCCCGCGCCGCGCGGAACGCCCGGCCCGCCGGCCACCGCCAGCTCCCCCAGCACCGGCAGCCCCCGCGCCTCGGCCTCGCCCCGGCGCATCAGCACCGCCGCGGCCGCCGCCTCCGTCGTCACCCCGCCCGGCGGCGGCGTCACCAGCTCCGCCGCCGCGTTCGCGCCGATGACCACCGCCGCGTCCAGCTCCCCCGACGCGAGGCGGCGGCAGGCCGCCGCCAGCGCCGCGTGGGAGGAGTCCGGGCCGGCGTCGAGCGTCATGTTCGGGCCGTGCAGGTCGAGGAGCTGGGCCACCCGGGAGGCGATGACGTTCGGCATCAGGCCCGGCAGCGAGTCGCTGTTGCCCGCCGGCGCCAGCCCGGCGGCGCCCGCCCGCAGCGCGGCCACGTCGACGTCCGCCCCCGCCCGCGCCTCGATGTCGTCGAGGTACGCGCGCAGCGTGCACGCGAGCGCCTGCCGCACCTGGCCGCTGTGCCCGACGAACACCCCCGTGCGCGCCAGCAGGCGGCCGTCCGCCTCGCCCCACGCGCCGCGCAGCGCCAGCGCGCACCGCAGCGCCATCAGCTGGCTGCGGTCCAGCCGCTCCAGCACCGTCGGCGGCAGCCGCACCTGAAGCGGCTCCGGCGCCGGGAACGAGGCGCCGAAGACCGGGCCGGACTCCGGCTCCAGGGCGGTCGTCGCGACGACCGCCACCGGCTCGGGGGCGGGCAGCGGGGGCGGCGGCGCCGGGCGGTCGCCGACGACCAGGTGCGCGTTGGTGCCGCCGAACCCCATCGCCGAGACCCCCGCGGTACGGGCCCGGCCGTCCGGCGCCGGGCGCCACGGCAGGGTCCGTACGGGCACGGTGACGTCGCCCGCGAGCGGTTCGGTGTAGAGGTGCTGGGCGGGGATGGCCTCGTGGCGGAGCGCGAGCAGCGCGTGGATGACGTTGACCGCGCCGGCGGCCCAGCCGGTGTGCCCGATCAGGGACTTGTTCGACGTCAGCGTCCACCGCTTCCCCGGCGCGGCGGCGGTGAGCGCCGCCAGCTCCGCCTGGTCGCCGGCCGCGGTGCCGGTGGCGTGGGCGACGACCCAGTCGACGTCGTCGGGGGCGACGCCGGCGGCGGCCCAGGCCCGTTCCAGGGCGATCCGCTGCCCCGCGGGGTTCGGGGCGTACACCGCCTTGCCGCGCCCGTCGGACGAGCCGCCGAAGCCGCGGACGAAGCCGAGGACCGGATCGCCGTCGGCCAGGGCGCGCGCGTACGTCTTGAGCGCCACGACGGCGGCGCCGTCGGCGAAGAGCACGCCGTCGGCGCCGCGGTCGAGCGAGCGCACCCGGCCGCCCGCGGCGAGCCCGTCGAGCTTGGCGAACAGCACCATGGTCTGCGCGTTGACGGCGTACGTGCCGCCGCACAGGGCGATGTCGGCGCGGCCCTCGCGCAGCGCGCGCATGCCGAAGTCGAAGCTGTAGAGGGACGAGGAGCAGGCCGTGTCGACGACGACGGTCTCCACCGGGTCGGCGAGCCCGGCCAGGGCCTCGCGCACCACGCGGTACGGCGCGGTGTCGGCCGGCTCGGGCGACCCGGCCGGGTAGAGCGCGGCCAGCGGATCTGCGGCGGCCCCCGGCCCGGCCAGCAGCCGGGCGCCGTGCCGGACGAGGCTGTGCTCGGCGGCGTGGCCGCCGTCCGCGGTCATGCCGACGGCGGCGAACGTGCGGGTCCCGGCGTCGCACCGGACCCCGTCGAGCGCCTGCATGACGCTGTGGCGCAGCCACAGCCCACTCACCTCGCGCTGCGGGGCGCGGCCGGCGGCGAGTTCGGCGCGCAGCCGCGGGTGCGGGGTCAGGTCGTGGATGAAGCCGGAAGTGCGGGTGTACGTCTTGTCCGGCGCGGCCGCGTCCGCGGACCACAGGGCGTCGATGTCCATGCGCGCGCCGGGCTCACTGAACTGCGGTTCGCGGTCGCGGAGCAGGTGCCACAGCTCGTCGGGCGAATGGGCGCCGGGCACGGCGAGGCCCATCCCGACGGCCACGATCGCGTCGGCGGCGGGCGGCGCGGAGCCGTCGGCGGCGGGGAGCGACGGGAGGGAGCCCGCGGTGCGTACGGCGGCGTCGATGCCCCGGGCGCGCAGCGCCGCCGCGGCGGCCTCGGCGGCGGCGCGGTCGGCGGCGGCGGCCTCGACGCGGTAGCGGAGCGGGCGGGCGGCGCCGCCCTCGGCGCCGTCAGCCATCGGTCCGTACGCCGGCGGTGGTGCCGGTCTCGTCGATGAGGCGGGCGAGGCCGCCGAGGGTGGACTGGAGGGCGAAGCGGGTGTCGTCGGCGACGTGGTGCAGGCCGAAGCGGTCGATGAGCGTGCTGAGCACCTCCATGCGTCTGAGGGAGTCGATGCCGAGGTCGCCTTCGAGGTCGGCGTCGGGGTCCATGGCCTCGACGGGGTAGCCGAGGCGGTCGGCGTAGACCTGCTGGAGGGTGGCGAGAACGTCGTCGCCCGCGGCGGGCGCGGAGGACGCGGCCGCGGGGACGGGGATCGCGGGCCCGGCGGCGGGGTGGGAAACCGAGGCGGAGTCCCAAGGCGCGGCCAGCGCTTCCGGGACCGGCCCGCCCGCCACCGGGGCCGGCGCCGCGGCAACAGCCGCAGCCGCGGGCACCGGCCCGCCACCGGCGGGGCCCGGAGACGGGGCGGGGCCCGCCACGGGGCCGGGGACCGCGGTCCCGGTGTCGGTGGGGGAAGCGGGGGCGGACTCCCGGGGCGCGGGTACGGGGCCCGCTGCCGCGGGCGTGGCGCCGGGGTGCGCCCCGGGCGCCGGCGCCACGGGCCGCCCGGAGCCCGGCCCGGCGACGGATGCGGCCCCCGCGGGCACGGCCGCGGCCGGTGCCCCGGCCGGGTCCGCCGGAAGGGCGTCGGGCACCTCCGCGCCCACGGCACCGGGCGCCGCCACCGGCGCCGCGCCGCGCGCCCGCGCGCCCGCCTCCCCCGCACGCTCCGCGAGCCACCGCTCCGCGCTCTCCGCCCGGCACCCCGCCGCCTGCCGCACGAGTTCGCCGAGCCCCGCGCGCCCGCACTCCACCACCGACTCCAGCCCGTAGGTCTGCAGGTCCCGCAGCGCGGCGAGGAAGTCCACCGGGCGGGTGAGCTGCGCGACCAGCGCGGCCTTGACGTCGGTGTCCTCGGTGACCAGCCCGCCGAGGGCCGGCGAGTACAGCCGCCGCCGCGCCGGCCGCTCCGCGACGCCCTCGATCGCCGCCGCGAACTCGGCCTGCGCGGTGGCCAGCAGCGGGTTGTGGAACGGGTACGGCGCCGTCAGCCGGACGGCCCGCACGCCGAGCACGTCGGCGAGCGCGGCGAGCCGGCCGAGGGCCGGCTCCGGGCCGGAGGCCACCACGTGCCGGGGCGCGTTGACGACCGCGAGCCGGGCGCCGGGGAGTTCGGCGGCGGTGAGCAGCGCGGTGGCGCGGCGCGCCGGCAGGGTGAGGGCGAGCATGCCGCCGGCTTCGGCCGCCGTGTGCTCCAGGGCGCGGGCCCGGTGGGCGGCGATGCGGGCGCCGTCGGCGGGGGTGAAGCAGCCGGCGTGGGCGGCCGCGGCCATCTCGCCCATGCTGTGGCCGAGGACGACGTCGGCGGGCTCCCGCAGGTCGACCTCGCGGGCGTGGACGAGCGCGGCGGCGTAGATCGCCAGCTGGAGCGCGAACGGGTCGGTCTCGGCCAGCCGGCGGCCGTCGGCCGCCCCGGGGTCGGTGAGCAGCGGCGAGACCGGGTCGTGGCCGAACTCGGCGGCGACCGCGTCGACGACGTCCAGCAGGTCGGCGACCGGGGCGCTCACCGGTCCGGCGAACGCGCCGGGCCGGTAGGCGCCCTGGCCGGGCAGCAGCAGTGCGGTTCTCAGGTCCATCTCCGCCTCCCCTTCGCGTGGCGTGAGAACGGCAGCCGCGGCCGCGGCCCCGGCGGCGGGGCGAGCGCGGCGCGGACGGCCGGGTGGTGGTTCAGTCGGCGGTGACGGAGAGGGCGTCGAGGCCCGCGATCCGGTGGCCGTGGACGGGGCCCGGCGGGCCGGCGACCGCGACCGCGGGCATGCCCGCGGCCCGGGCGGCGCGCAGGCCGACCTCGGCGTCCTCGACGACGAGGCAGCGTGCCGGGGGCGCACCGACGCGGCCGGCGGCCGCGAGGTACCCCTCGGGGCTCGGCTTGCCGGCGGTCACGTCCTCGGCGCAGACGAGGACGTCGGGCAGCGGCAGCCCCGCGGCCGCCATCCGGCTGCGGGCGACGCTCCGGGTCGCGGAGGTCACCAGCCCCCAGCGGCGCCGGGGCAGGGTGTCGAGCAGCCCGGGGGCGCCGGGGGCGGCGTGTACGCCGTCGGCGTCCGTGCAGGACAGGTGGTCGAACCAGGCCAGCTCCGCGTGCGGGTCGGCGTGCGGGGCCAGTTCGCGGATGAAGTCGATGTCGCGGCGCCCGTGGGAGGCGCGTATGACCGTCTCGGGATCGAGGGAATGGCGCCTGGCCCACATGCGGGTATGCCGCTCCATTGCGGCCGCGGATTCCACCAGTGTGCCGTCCATGTCAAACAGCACGGCGTGGACGTCGAGCGAGCGCGGCCGGCCGGGGTCGCCGAGGACGCGGAATCCCACATTCAGCAGGGAATGCGCCCCGCTCACGCCCGTCCCGGGGGTTTCCGGGAACAACTCGTCAGTAGCCGTACGCCGCCGTGTCGGTAACGTCGTCACGCCGTCGTTGAGTTCGTCGTTGCTTCGTTCCGGCTGTTGCGCGGAGTCCACCGGAATCTCCACGCGTGCCGCCTTCCACATAAGCAGCTGTCCGTTCGGTGAAAGATGAACTTCAGGCCGTGCAGCGAGGGTTATGTGGTGCCGTGTCCAGGGGGATACAATGAGTAGTCGCGCGGTGACAGGGGGCCATCGCACGTTCCGTCTGACGGTCGGGCGAGCGTCATCGTACATGCAGTCGGTTGGTCTGAACCATTCTTTTTTCGCAAAACCTTTGTCGGACATGTACGACTCAGGGGGTATCGGCGGATGTTGCCCTTATAGGGCCCCAACCAGCGTCGACACAAGCGATGTTGTGGACGCGACAGACGCTCTACGATGGCGGGCGACCGGATCGGCACGCACGACGACCCCCGGAAAGGACCCGGACAACATGCCGCGGATAGAGCAGGGCAGGGTAAATGTCGATACCGGCCACGGATTCGTGCTCTTCCTGGTCGGAATGCGGATCAATTACCTCTGGAAGGTGCACAGATGGTGGCCTGCTTTCACCGCGATGCCGAAGATGCTGGTGGAACTGGGCGAGGATCCGGAACTCGGTCTGCTGGGCAGCAGAATGAGCCGCAAGGGACGCACGATCACGGTCGTGCAGTACTGGCGTACGGCCGAGCACATCATGGAGTTCTCGAAGTCGCAGGAGCGCCGTCACCGGGCGTACTGGAAGTGGTTCAACCGTACCGTCGGCAGCGGCGGGGACGTCGGCATCTGGCACGAGCTCTACCACATACAGCCCGGCTCCTACGAGGCCCGCTATATCAATATGCCGCCCTTCGGGCTCGGCGACGCGTTCGGCGGCGAACCGGGCCGCCGGGCGGAACCGGAATGAGCCGCGGCGGCGGCGCGCCGCCCGGGTCAGGGAAAGTCGCCGCCGCTCTCCCGGAACTCCCGGATTTCCTCTCCGGCGGCCGCCGACGCCACCGCGAGCGCCCCCGCGTGGCCCTTCCCGGGCGTCAGGTCGACCAGCCGCCAGCCGGGTACGGAGACGGAGACGTCGTCCGCGTCGAGGGCGCGCCCGAGACCCACGCCGAGGCCCTTGAGATACGCCTCCTTGCGCGTCCACAGCCGCGCGAACGCGGCGCACCGCCCCGCCTCCGGCGCCGCCCGCAGCGCCGCGCGCTCCGCCGGGTGCAGCCGCTCCACCAGGCCCGGCTCGGGCGGCACGGCCCGGACCGGCTCCACGTCGACGCCGACCCGGCGGGGCGCGACCGCGACGAGCACCAGCTCGCCGCCGTGCGACAGGGAGAACTCCGGCCCGCCGGCGGGCCGTTCGAGCACCGGGCGGCCGTGCGGACCGCCGCACCGGGGGCACGCCCGGCGGCCGAAGCGCAGGTCCGCGGGCGGGGTGCCGGTCAGCTCGCCCAGGAGGCGGCGCAGTTCGGCGTGTGCGACGCCGTAGCGGATCCGGTCGGCCGGGCGCAGGAAGGCCGCGTGCCGCCGCCGCTCCTCGCCGTCCAGCGCCGACAGGTCCGGCGCGGCACCGGGACCGGCGTCGAAGGTCCACAGCCGCACGCCCGCGGGCAGCCCCGGGGGCGTACCGCCACCGCCGCCGGACGGGAGCGCGGGCGGAACTCCGGAGGGGGCGCCGGAGGGGGCGCCGGGCGGGGCGCCGGCGCCCGCGAGGGCGCTCCCCGCCGCGTCCGCCGCGCGCGCCGCCGCCTCCGCCGCGTCTCCGGGTACGCCCCCGGCCGGCTCCGGCGCCCGTCGCGCCACGTGCTCCGCCACGCCGCCCCACCCCCGTTCCGCACCGCCGCCGTGCCGTCGCCCGCGCGCCCGTCCGCGCGGCGCGCGCCGGCGGTCAGGCGTTGCTCAGCGCGGGCCAGCGTATACGCGTCGTGCACAGCGAGACGAGCAGCGCGGACGCGGCGACGGCGGCCATGCCCCACGCCAGCCCGGCGGCGCCCGCGATGAAGCCGATCGCGGCGGGCCCGCCCAGCAGCCCCGTGGTGCCCATGGACGCCACCAGGGACAGCGCGTCGGGGCCCTCGCGGGCCGCCGCGACGTACACGCACGGCGTCACGGCCGCGACGCCCAGGCCGACGCACGCGAACCCGAGGAGCGCCGGCACCACCCCGCCCGCCAGCACGGCGACGGCCAGCCCGGTGCCCGCCAGCGCGCTCCCGAGTCCGACCACCGGCCCGTCGCCCCAGCGGGTGCGCCAGCCGTCGGCGAAGAGGCGGGCGACGACCATCATCACGGAGACCACCGCGATGCCCAGCGGCGCCACCTCGGGCGCCGCGTCCGCGACGTCCTCCAGGTAGAGCGTCGACCAGTCGTTCATGGCGCCCTCGGTGATCGTGCCGAACGCCATCGCGCACCCCATCCACAGCGTGAGCCGCGACGGCGGCCGCCACCGGCGGCGCTCCTTCTCCGCCCGCTTCTCCGCCGGGTTCTCCGGCCCGTGCTGCGGCGCGGGCCGGTCCCCGGCCGGCAGCCCGGTGCGGGTGACGCCGAGCATGGCCAGCAGCAGCGCCGCGGCCACCGCGAAGTGCGCGGCCAGCCCCGCGGTCACCGTCTGGACCAGGGAGGCCAGCAGCGCGGCGGCCAGCGACCCGGCGCTGAAGGTGGCGTGCATCTTCGCCATGGCGGTGCGCTCGTGGAGCTCCTCCAGCGCGGCGCCCTGCGCGTTCATCGCCACGTTCAGGCAGCCCACGGCCACGCCGTCGGCGGCGACGACGGCCAGCGCGACCGGGTAGGTGGGCGCGGCGGCGAACGCCGGGAGGAAGAGCAGCAGCGCGGCGGCCGCGGCGTACCCGAGCCGTTTCGCGCCCATCGCCTTCATCAGGTGGGCGACCAGCGGGAAGGAGGCCGCCGCGCCCGCGCCGCAGGCCATGAGCAGCAGCCCCAGCTCGGTCTCCGTCAGGCCGAGTTCGTCCTTGACCAGCGGCAGCCGGGACACCCACGTGACGTACTGGAAGCCCAGGAAGCAGAAGAGCGCCGCGATGGCCACCTGGGCCCGGCGGAAGTCGTCGCGCATCGGCAGCACCATGATCAGCCCTCTTCCCCGGCCGGGCGGACCGCCCGGGACATGTAGACCGCGCCCGGGCCGTAGTCCGCCGGCGGTGTGACGTCGGCGTACGGGCGGTAGCCGCGGCGCGACCAGAAGTCCGCGCTGCCGGCGACCGCGACCAGGGAGATCCGCTCGTACCGGCGGGCGCGGGCGGTGGCGGTGAGCCGGGCGATCAGGCGCCCGGCGAGCCCGGCGCCGCGCAGGTGCTCGGCGACGACGACGTCGTGCAGGTGCAGGTTGCCCGCGCCGCCGGAGCCGCCCGGGGCGGCGTGGCCGGTGTCCCCGGCCGCGTGCAGCTCCGGGCAGCGGAACAGCGGGTACGGCAGCGCGAGGAGATAGCCCTCCGGCGCGCCGTCCGCGTCCAGGACGAAGCAGGTGCCGGGCGAGGCCCGGCCGCGGGCCTGGAGCGCCGCCCGGCCCTCGGCGAGGGCCCGGCCGGCGTACGCGCGGTCCTCCAGGGCGGCGATGGCGCCCCAGTCGCGGCGGGCGATGTGCCGGACGCGCACGTCAGCCGGCGCGCAGGCAGGTGTGCGGTAGCGGGCCATAGCCGTTGAACCCCCGGGTCATGTAACTGACGGCGTACGCGCCGCTGGAGAGGATCCACACCGGATCCCCGGACGCGGCCGCCCTGGGCACCTGCACCGGTACGCGGCCCTCCGCCACGACGTCGTCGCTGTCGCAGGTGGGGCCGGCCACCACCGCAGGCACCAGCTCCGCGGCGGCGCCGTGGGAGGGGAACACCAGCGGGTACTGCAACTGGTCCACCTCGTACAGGCCGTTGAACTTCCCGCAGCTGAGGAAGAGCCAGTAGCCGCGCCCGCCGTCCGCGCGCCGCCGCGAGGCGAGCCGCGCGACGTGCGCCCGGATGGCGCCGTGGTCGGCGACCAGGTGCCGGCCCGGCTCCACGACGAACCGCAGCGGCCCGCGGACCGCGGCGCGCAGCCGTGCCATGCCCGCGCGGATCGTCGCGAACGTGTCGTCCAGGTCGGGCACCAGCGGCCGCCCGCGCAGGTCGCGGTAGCCGAGCGCGGGCAGGCCGCCGCCGAGGTTGACGTGGTCGAGGTCGATGCCGTCGGCGGCGAGGGCCGCCAGCACGTCCGCGAACATGTCGAAGGCGCGCCGCCACGCCGCGGCCGTCATCTGCTGCGAGCCGACGTGCACGGACAGCCCGGCCGGGGTCAGCCCCGCGTCGCGCGCCCCCGCGAGCACCCGCACCGCCTCCTCCGGGGTGCAGCCGAACTTCCGGCTCAGCCCCCACAGGGCGCCCTCGCCCGTCGTGGCCAGCCGGCAGAACACCCGGGCGCCGGGCGCCAGGGCCGCGAGGGCCGCGACGTCCTCGGGGCTGTCGGTGGCGAAGTCGCGGACGCCGAGCCGGTGCGCGGCGAGGATGCTCCGGTCGGACTTGACGGTGTTGCCGTAGTGGATACGGGTCGCGGGCGCGCCGGCGCGGAGCGCCTGGTCGACCTCGCCGGGGCTGGCGGCGTCGAACCCGGCGCCCTTCTGCGCCAGCCGGGCCAGCACGTCGTCCACCGGGCAGGCTTTCATCGCGAAGCGCACGTCGACGCCGGGCAGCAGGCGCCGCAGCTCGTCGTAGCGCTCCTCGATGCCGGGCAGGTCGTAGATGACGCGGTCGTCCTCGGCGGCGGCGAGGGCGGCGCGCAGCCGCGCGGCCACGGCGGTCGCCGCCGCCGGGGGCGCCGGCTGGGCCGCCGGGGGCGGCTCGGTCGCCCGGGTCGGCTCGTTCGCCCGGACCGGTTGGCCCGCCTGGGAGTTCCGTACCGCCGCGGTCACCGCGCGGACCCCGGCACGCCGGTGGCCGCGCTCGCCCGCACCAGCGGCTCCCAGGCGGCGATGAGGAGGGCGAAGCCGGCCATGTCGCGGCGGGCCTCGTCCAGCAGGTCCGGGCCGCGGGCGGCGAGCAGGCCGGCGAACTCGGCGTATCTGCCGCCCAGCTTGCGGTACGCGATCTCCAGCGCCGTCAGCCGCATGACGTTCTCGTCGCGGTCCAGCCGGGTGCTGCGCGCGACGAGGTCGCCGACGGCGGCGGCGCGGAGGCGGTGCCGGTCGTCGAGGAGCGCGGCGCCGGCGGCGGCCAGTTCGTCGTAGACGAAGTTGAAGTAGAGCATCGACAGCAGGAACTTGGCGAACCGCAGCTGGTACGCGGTGAAGCCGGCGCCGGTCTTCCGCTCGTCGGTGTGGTAGTTGACGATGTGCCGGTTGTGCAGGACGCCGGGCAGGGTGGCGTCGTGCACGAGGTGGAAGAGGAAGTAGTCGCTGCCGATGGTGTCGGTGGCGGGCGGCAGCGGGACGGTCTCGTACACGCCGCGGTGGAACGCGATGTTGCACATGTCCACGCGCATGGGGTCGACCGCGCCGAGGACGGCGTGGTCGCCGCCGAAGGGCTCGGTGCCCGCGCCCTTGAAGGACTCCTCGACCAGCGCCCGCTTGCGCTCCTCCGGCCAGTGCAGGGGCGCCCACAGGCTGACGACGTCGTGGTAGACGGCGGGGTCGAGGTCGTGGATCTCGGCGATGTCGACGGACATCTCGCCGACGAAGGAGGCGCCGACGAGCGAGACGGGCTTGTGGGCGTCGAGCGGGTTCAGCGCGTCGGCGTCCACCCGGCGGGCCGCGTCGGCGGCGGGCAGGCCGAGGGTGGCGAGTTCGTGGTGGACGGGGAAGACGGGCCGGCCGGCGGCGGTCTGGTAGCGGCTGTCGGAGTCCCGGCGGTGCACCGAGCCGCAGCCGAGGGCGGCGGCCAGCAGGAACGCGCGGTCGGTGCAGGCGCCGTACGAGACGGCGTCCGGCAGCAGCAGGTCCAGCAGCCGCTCGGCGCCGGGCACCCGGGCGCGGCGGAGCGCGGCGGTGAGGAACGCGCGCTGCTCCGCCTCGCCGAGGTGGTGGACGACGACGTCGGGCACCCGGGGCAGCCCCGCGACGGCGGCGGCGTGTCCGGCGCGGTCCCGCTCGGCGGCGGAGTCGAGGATCAGGAAGTGCACCTCGGCGCCGAAGTGGGCGGCGGCGTGGACGGCCTCCTCGTGCACGACGGCGATGGTGGCCGCGCAGGCCCGGTTCGTGGGGAGCGTCAGGCAGATGCGCGCCACGCCGCCGCCTCCCCGGTCCGCTCCTCGGTGTCCCCGCCGGCCGTCCCCGCCCCGGCCCTCGCCCCGGCCGCCGCCCCGGCGGCGGGCTCCGGGGTGCGCCAGGAGTCGAGCCCGAGCAGCCTGCGGCCGAGGCCGGTCAGCTCGGCGGGCCCGTACCGCTCGGACTCGGGGCGGCGCGCGTCGCCGAGGAGGGTGGCGTTCCAGTCGGGGGTGGCCAGGGTGCGCCAGGACTCGACGCGGGAGCGGCGCAGCCGCTCGTGCTCCTCCAGGGCGGGCATCATCGCCAGGTACTGCACGGCCCGTACGCCGCTGTCGGAGGAGTTCGCGGCGACGCCGTGGGCCAGCAGCCCGTTCCAGATGAGCAGGTCGCCGGCGGCCAGGTCGGGGCGTACGACGGGGAACTCGTCGCGGTCGGTGTTCGGCCGGATCGGGTCGCGGCCGGCGGGCTGGGCGAGCTTCCACTTCTCGAAGTCGCGGAACAGCTCGGGCGCGCACTGGAAGCCGCCGTGGTCGGGGCGGGTGTCGTTGAGGGCGATGATGCCCTGGACGCGCTGCGGGAGCACCGCGAGGGTGGTGTCGACGTCCCAGTGCAGCTCGATGTCGAAGCCGGTGTCGGTGGGTTCGATCAGGGTGCGGCTGCGGTTGCCGACGTTGGGCGGGTTGAGGTTGAGGCGGTCGAGGGTCACCCACAGCTCGTCCGCGTCCCACACGTCGGCGAAGGCGTCGTAGACGCGGCGGGACTGCCGGCTGTCCCAGATCAGCTGGTGCTGGTACGCCTCGACGAAGCCGTAGACGTGCAGGTCGCGGTCGAGGTCGGAGCGGAACTCGCGGTCCTCGTACCAGGTCTCGGGGCGGTCCGGGTCCAGGCCCTGAAAGTCCCAGGCGAAGTCGAGCAGCCGCTGGGCGGCCTCGGCGGGTATCGCCTCCCGGACCACGACGTAGCCGTAGGTCTGCCAGTGGGCGTAGTCCTCCTCGGACAGCACGCGCAGCGGGCGGGTCTTGCGGATGTCCCGTAACGGGGTGCGGGCGAGGTAGGACTCGCCGTCGGCGCTGAAGTACGGGGTGCCGGAGGCGGCGCGGTACAGGTAGGGGCCGGAGTCGGGCATGGAACGTCCTCCAGAGGTGACTTTCTCTCGTACTGCCGTCACACCGCGCCGGTCAGTACCTCCGCCGCGGCGATGCCGGAGACGCGGGTCGCACCGTGGGTCGACAGGTGCACGGCGCCGAGCCGGTCCTCGGCCGGCAGGCCCATCTCGACGACGAGCGCGTCGGGCCGGCGGCGGACCAGGTCGGCGAGGGCCTGCGACATCCACGGGTGGCGGGCGGCGTCGCGCACCACGACGACGAGCGCCCGGCCGTCGGCCGGGCGCAGCGCCTGCCCGTCGAGCACGTCCCCGGCGCCGCCGGGGGCGCCGGTCAGCTCGGACTCGGCGATGCGCACCGACGTGGTGCCGGGGCGCAGCGCGCGCAGCGGGTCGGCGACGCCCCAGGGCGTACGGCCGTCGATGGCGAGGCTGGTGACGGGGGACAGCTCGACGACGTGCGGGTCGCCGACGAGCGGGAACTGCGCGGAGCCGCCGAGGTCCTGATCGGCGCGGTGCACCCGCACGGCGCGGCGGGCGGCGACGAGGCCGATCCCGTCGCCGGCGGCGGCCCCGCCGCGGGGGTCGCCGGGCGGGACGCTGCGGGTCAGCGCGGCGGACCAGTCGGCGAACTCCCGTACCCGGGCGGCGGCCTCGACGAGCCGCTCCCCGGGCAGGCTGCCGTCGCGGACGGCGGCGACGATGGCGCCGGTCAGGTCGGCGGTGACGGACTCCTCGGCGCTCTCGCCGCCGACGCACACGGCGTCGACGCCGCCGGCGAGCGCGCGGACGGTGGCGCCGGC
This sequence comes from Streptomyces sp. MAR4 CNX-425, assembly GCF_048656465.1. Lineage (NCBI taxonomy): Bacteria > Bacillati > Actinomycetota > Actinomycetes > Kitasatosporales > Streptomycetaceae > Streptomyces > Streptomyces sp. MAR4 CNX-425. The sequence continues at coordinate 590,529 of NZ_JBMDLF010000002.1, forward strand.
GATGCCGTAGCGGCCGGAGACGGCGCCCATCTCGATGCCGTCGGTGACGACGAGGCCGGTGAAGCCGAGTTCCCGGCGGAGCAGGTCGCGGATGATGCGGGGGCTGAGGGTGGCGGGGAGGCGGTCGTCGTAGGCGGGGATGAGCATGTGGGCGGTCATGACGGTGCGTACGCCGGCCTCCATGGCGGCGGTGAACGGCGGCAGCGCGGTGCGGGCGATCTCGCGGGCGTCGGCGGCGACGTGCGGGAGGCCGTGGTGGGAGTCGACGCTGGTGTCGCCGTGGCCGGGGAAGTGCTTGGCGCAGGCGGCGACGCCGGCGGACTGCAGGCCGCGGATCCAGGCGGCGGTGTGCCGGCAGACGAGGTCGGTGCGGGCGCCGAAGGAGCGGACGCCGATGACGGGGTTCTTGGGGTTGGAGTTGACGTCGGCGGAGGGGGCGTAGTTCAGCGAGACGCCCATGGCGTGCAGCTGGCCGCCGATGTCGTACGCGACCTGCTCGGTCAGCTCGACGTCGTCGACGGCGCCGAGGGCGAGGTTGCCGGGGCGGGTGGCGCCGGTGCCGGCCTCGATCCGGGTGACGTCGCCGGCCTCCTCGTCGATGGCGATGATGAGGTCGGGGTTCTCGGCGCGCAGCGACGCGGTGAGGGCGGCCACCTGCTCGGGGTCGACGATGTTGCGGCCGAACAGCACCACGGACGCCAGGCCGTCGCCGATTCTGCGGCGGAGCCAGTCGGGCGCGGTGGTGCCCACGAACCCGGGCTGCAGGACCGTGTTGGCCAGCCGGGCGAGTTCGGGGTGGCTGAGGGCTGCCATGGAGACCTCCGCGGAGCAGGGGCGGACCGGGCTGACGTGGTACGAAAAGACTTGGTACAGACCAATGCCGGATACTGGCCTATACCAATCGGGAGTGTCAAGGAAGTGCGCTGTCCGACCGCATCCGGAACGGCCTGCTCCACACCCGAAACGGTCAGGGGAAGCCGGGAGTCGGGCAGGAAACCACTCGGAGATCGATCAAAACGGACAGGAGGCGGGCACGAGGCACCCGGAGCCGGGCACGGGACCCGGGCGGGACGGCGGTGGCGGTGGCGGTGGCGGTGGCGGTGGCCACGACCGTGATCCGTGACCGTGGCCGTGGCGGCGGGGCTGCCGCGCCCGCGCCCGGGAAGTCCCCGGCGGCCGGCGGCGTTGCACCGGTCACGGCCGGCCACACCCCCGGCCGCCGGGAGGTATGACCGATGCTGACGTTCGACACCAGGACCTGGGAGCGCGCCGAACGGCGCGTGCGCGGCAGGCTGGGCGGCGAGCTGGTGGTCGACAGCGAGGACGCGCTGCTGGTGCGGGAGGCGGGCAGCCCGTACGTGCGGTACGCCTTCCCGCGGCGCGACGTGCGCGCCGACCTGGTGCCGGACGCGGTGCGGGCGTACGAGGGGGACGCCGGGCCGGCGGAGTACGTGTCCGTGCGGTGGTCGGCGCTGGACCGCTGGTTCGAGGAGGACGAGGAGCTGCCGGTGGGGCCCCGGGACCCGTATCACCGGGTGGACGTGCTGCGCAGCGCGCGGCATGTGCGGGTGGCGGTCGACGGGCGGCCGGTGGCGGAGTCGCGCCGTCCGCTGGCGGTGTTCGAGACGGGGCTGCCGCCGGTGTTCTACCTGCCGCCGGAGGACGTGGACCTGGAGCTGTTCGAGCCGACGGCGACCCGGACGGGGTGCCCGTACAAGGGCTTCGCGTCGTACTGGACCTACCGGGGCGGCGCGGGCGCGCCGGAGCGGGCGGACGTGGCGTGGGCGTACGAGGATCCGCTGCGCGAGGTGGCGCCGATCGCCGGGTATCTGGCGTTCTACGACTCGGTGGCGGACGTCGTCGTCGACGGGGTGCGGCGGGGCGGCTGAGCGCGCCCGGGCGCGCGGACCTGCGGCGCGGGCGGGACGGCGGGACAATGGCGCCGTGGACGGCGCGCGGCCCGCCCCTCCCCCGCGGAGCGGGCGCCCGCCGCGCGGCGCGTACGCCGCAGGGCAGCGAACCCGGCACCCGGAGGTACCCCATGGCCGCCCAGCTCACCGACCCCGTCGTGGCCGCGTTCGTCGCGGCGCTCAACGCCGGCGACAGGGACGCGTTCTTCGCGCTCCTGACCGACGACGCGACCATGACCGACGACGGAACCGAGCGCGACCTCGCCGAGTGGACCGACCGGGAGATCTTCTCCGCCGACGGCCGCATGGACGTCGAGTCGGTCGCCCCGGACGGCCGGTCGCTCGTCGCCAGGTACTCGAACTCCACCTGGGGCGGCATGCGCACCCGGTGGTCCTTCACGGTCGCCGGCGACCGCATCAGCCACTTCGACACCGGCCAGGCGTAGGCCCGGCCCTCCCGCGCTCACCCGGGCGCAAAACTGCACCCGGTCAACAAATCCCCCCGGGATACCCGTTTGCTACGGTGAGCGCCGTGGACGGCAAACCAGGGCTGCGGGAACGCAAGAAGCGGCGCACCCGGGCGGCGATCTCCGAGGCGGCGATCACGCTGTTCCTCCGGCACGGCTTCGCCGGGGTCTCGGTGGCGCAGGTCGCCGAGGCCGCGGAGGTGTCCAAGCGCACGCTCTTCGCGTACTTCCCGAGCAAGGAAGACCTCGTCGCCCACCGCCTCGCCGACCACGAGACCGCCGCCGCCCGCGCCGTACGGGCCCGTCCGCCGCACACCGCCCCGCTGGCCGCGCTGCGCGAGGACTTCCTGCGCGGCCTGCGCGAACGGGACCCGGTCACCGGGCTCGACGACCGGCCCGAGGCGCGCGCGCTGCACCGGATGATCCTCGACGCGCCCTCGCTGGTGGCCCGGATGGAGCGGTTCCGCACCGGCGCGGAACGCGCCCTCGCCGAGGCGCTGCGGGAGAGCGCGGACACCCCCGAGCCGACCGCCCGGCTGGCCGCCGCGCAGATCGTCGCCGTGCGGTGGACGCTGGCCCGGGACAACGCCGAGCGGCTGGCGTACGGCGAGCCCGCCGCCACCCGCTACCCGGGCGCGGTGGCGGACGCGGAGCACGCCTTCGGACTGCTGCGGACCGGGCTGCGGCGGCTGCCGCGGACGCCCCGGCGGCGCGGCGGGGGCGGCGGGCGCGGCGGGGGCTAGGAGACGACCGCCAGCTCGCGGGAGGTGTCGTTGAGCCGCCTGCCGCCGGTCTCCGTGACGGTCACGATGTCCTCGATGCGGACGCCGAAGCGGCCCGGCAGGTAGATGCCGGGTTCGACGGAGAAGCACATGCCGGGGACGAGCGGCTGCTCCTCACCCTCGATCAGGTACGGGGGCTCGTGGGTGGTGGTGCCGATGCCGTGCCCGGTGCGGTGGATGAAGTACGCGCCGTAGCCGGCGTCGTCGATGACCCGGCGGGCCGCCCGGTCGACCTCCTGGCAGGGGACGCCGGGCCGCACGGCCCGGAAGCCGGCCTCCTGCGCGGCCCGTACGACGTCGTGGACCTCCCGCTCCTCGGCGGTGGGCTCGCCGACGTGCACGGTGCGGGTGGTGTCGGAGCCGTAGCCGTGCACGAGGCCGCCGAAGTCGAGGACGACCATGTCGCCGTCGCGGATGACGCGGTCGTCGGCCTCGTGGTGCGGGTCGGCGCCGTTGGGCCCGGAGCCGACGACGGTGAAGTCGACCTGGGAGTGCCCGAAGCGGCGCAGCAGCGCGGCCAGGTCGGCGGCGACCTCGGCCTCCGTACGGCCGGCGAAGCGGACCTTCACGATCTCCCCGTACGCGGCGTCGGCGGCGGCGCCCGCCGCGGCCAGCCGCTCCAGCTCGGCGGGGCCCTTGACGGCGCGCAGCATCGGCAGCCCGTCGGAGACGGCGACGTACGAGGAGTCCGGCAGCTCGCGCTGCAACCCGAGCAGGTGCAGGGCCCAGGCGCCGTCGCTGACGGCGAACCGGCCGCGGGCGTCGAGCAGCGACGCGGCCGCGGCGTACGGGCTCTGCCCGTCGGTCCAGTCGCGCAGGGTCAGCGCGGGCCCGCCGGCCGCCCGGGCGGCGTCCCCGGCCTCCAGCTTCGGCACCACCAGCGCCGGGTCCCGGCCGGGGACGAGTACGAGCAGGGTGAGCCGCTCGGTGGCGGCGGGCGGCGCGTAGCCGGTGAGCCAGACGAGGTCGGGGCCGGGGGCGACGAGCAGCCCGGCGAGGCCGGCGTCGGCGACGGAGCGGGCGGCGTGCCGCATGCGGGCGCGGTAGTCGTCGGCGGTGAACGGGGCGAAGTCGCCGGTCATGCGGGGCTCCCGGGTGCTCGTCGGTGTCCGCCCGCGCTCGTCGGCGCGGGCGGGGCGAATCCGTCACGAACGTACTCCTGACCTCCCCCCGCACGTAACGCAAGTCAACTTGCATTAGTGCTCGCACCGGGCGTACCTTAAAGCAAGAATCACAGCGTTAACTGGCAGGAGGCACGACCGATGGTTCTCCCCCCGGACTTCTGGACGCTGATCACCGTCTTCGCCGCCGGCGGCATGGGGCTCACCGCCGTGACCGCGGCGCTCGTCGCCACCCTCCCCCGCACCCGCCCGGAGCCGCCGACGCCGCACTGACCTGCGCTAGGTTGGCGGGATGCCGGAAAGCAGCCGCCAGCCGGCCACCCGCAGAACGGGCGGCCGCAGCGCCCGCGTACGCGCCGCCGTGCTCCAGGCGACGGTCGACGTCGTCCTGGAGCGCGGCGCCGACGCGCTGTCGATCGCCGAGGTCGCCCAGCGCGCCGGGGTGCACGAGACATCGATCTACCGCCGCTGGGGGACCAAGTCCGCCCTCGCCCTCGACGCCGTCCTCGACCGCACCGGCACCGACCTCCCCACCCCCGACACCGGCACCCTCCGCGGCGACCTCCTCGCCCTCCTCCGCGACGCCGCCGCCTTCGTCCGCACCCCGCTGGGCGGGCTGCTGCTGCGGATGGCGGTGCAGGAGGACCTCGCGGAGTACGAGGCGGCCCGCGACCAGTTCTGGACCGCCCGCTTCGCGGCCGGCGCGACGGTCCTCGACCGCGCCGAGTCCCGCGGCGAACTCCGCCCGGGCGTCGACCGCCGCCTGGCCTTCGAAACCCTGCTCGGCCCGCTCCACACCCGGGTGCTGCTGACCCGCGAGCCGCTGGACGAGGCGTTCCTGGAGGGCACGGTGGACCTCCTCCTCGCGGGCATCGGCGCCTGACGGCCCCGGGGCGGTACAGAGCCGACTGTCACCGGGTGACCCGGGCGTACCGCGGCTGACGATCACCAGTGCGCACGCCCACAGACGTGCAGGTCAGACCCTTGTGTCGGGGCCCACGGCCCCGGGGAACCGGTTCTTCGGGGCCGCCGGCCGGGGATGGCGGGTTCCGGGAGTCGCGCATACTCTCCGCAGGAGACGCGGCGCTCTCGGGACTGCCGCGCACCGGGGGTGGAACACATGCCTCCGGCCCCTTGCGGACGGTTCGGGAGGGACGGGTGCACCGGGATGCAGGGCACGTCAGCCGCAACGACGTCGGCGGGACCGTCCACGGTCCCGTCATCCAGGCCGGAGCCGTGCACGGCGACGTCCACGTCCACGCCGCCGCCGCGGCGCGCGACGTGCCGTGGCAGCTTCCGCCCGGCGCGCGGGTCATCGGCCGGGCCGCGGAGGTGGCCGCGCTCGAAGCGCGGCGCGTGCGCGCGTTACGCGCCGGGCGCGGCACGCTGGCGGCCGTCAGCGGGCTGGGCGGCGTCGGCAAGACGGCGGTCGCGCTGTCCTGGCTGCACGGGCTGCGGCCGGAGTACCCCGACGGCCAGCTGTACGCGGACCTCGGTGCCCACTCCCCGACAGGACCGGCCGATCCGCAGGAGGTCGCCGGGCGCTTCCTCCGCGCGCTGGGCGTGCCGCCGGAGCGCGTGCCGGGGACGTTCGCGGAACGGGTGGCCCTCTACCGGTCGCTGACCGGCGGGCGGCGACTCGTCGTCCTCCTCGACGACGCCGCCAGCGCCGGCCAGGTGCGGCCGTTGCAGGGCGCGGGCCTCAGCGTGGTCGTCGTGACCAGCCGGAGCCGGCTGGGCGGGCTGGTCGTCGACGGCGGCAGCGCGCTCAACCTCGAACCGCTCGCCGGCGAGGCGGCCGTCGAACTGCTCGGCGCCACCCTCGCGGACGACCGGGTCGCCGCCCAGCCGGAAGCGGCCCGCTCCCTGGTCGAGTTGTGCGCCGGACTGCCGCTCGCGGTGCGGGTGATCGGCGCCCGGCTGGCGGCCCGGCCGCGGCGCGGGCTGGCCGCCATGCACAGCGCCCTCGCGGAGGAACGCGGCCGGCTGGCGGCCCTGTCGATCCCCGGGGACGACCACGACGTACGGGCCAGCCTCGACGTGTCGTACCGCGGACTGCCCTCCCGCGCCGCCCGGCTCTACCGGCTGCTGGGCGTCCACCCCGGCCCGGAGTTCAGCGGCGCGGCGGCGTCGGCCGCCCTCGGCGACGAGGCCGGGCCTCCCCTCGACGACCTCCTCGACGCCAACCTCCTCACCGAGGTAGGCGAGGACCGGCACCGGCTGCACGACCTGGTGCGCCTGCACGCCTCGGACACCGCCGAGGCCCGCGAACCGGCCGCGGAGCGGGCGGCCGCCCTGCGCCGCGTGATCGACCACTACCTCGCCGGTGCCACCCGCGCCGAGGAGATCGTCGACCCGCAGCACCGCACCCTCCCGCGCGACTACGGGCCCGGCCCGCGCTTCCCGCCGCACGTCGGCGACGACTCACCCGGCGCGCTCGACTGGCTGGAGCGCGAACTGGCCAACCTGATGGCCGTCATCCGCCGCGCCCGCCCCGCCGGGGTGCCCACCGCGGCCTGGCAGACCGCCGACGCGATGTGGCCCCACTTCATCCGCCGGAAGTCGTACGAACACGGGCGCGCCGCGCACGAGGAGGGACTGGCCGCCGCCCGCGAACTGGGCGACGTCGCCGCCCAGTGCCGCATGCTCACCTCCGGCGGGCTGGTCGAGCTGGACTCGGGCGGGCACGCGCGGGCGCTGGAGATGTTCGAGGAGGCCGCCGGGCTGTTCCGGGGCGCCGGGGACGCCCTCGGCCAGGCCCGCACGCTCAACTACCGCGGCCTCGCCCACCAGCGGCTCGGCGACGCCGGGCGGGCGGCCGGGCTGTTCGCCCGCGCCGCCGCGGAACTGCCCGCCGCCGGCGACGTGCGCGCCGGCGGACTCGCCCGCCTCAACCTCGCCGACGTCGCGCTCGCCGGCGGGCGCCCGGAAGCGGCCACCGAGGACGCCGAGGCGGCGCTCGCCGTACTACGGGAGGTGGGCGACGCGTACAACGCCGCCCGGGCCGGCACGCTCCTGGGCCACGCCTTCCTCGAACGCGGCCTGCCGGAGCGGGCCGAGGGCCACCTGACCACCGCGCTGGCCGCGCTCCGCGACTGCGGCGCCGACTACGAGACGGCCCGCGCGGTGGCGGGCACCGCGGCGCTCGCCGAGCACCGCGGCGCCCCGGAAGAGGCCCGGATCCGCTTCCGCGAGGCACTGGACCTCTACGCCGCCGCGGGCCGCGCCGACTCGCCCGAGGCAGAGGCGGTACGGGAGCGGCTGCGGCGGCCGGCGGACGGGTGACGGCCCGTCACCCCGGGGGCGCGGCGGTCACCGGAGTCCCCCGTCCCGCGGGCGGCAGCGCGGTCCGCAGCCGTACGGGCCCGGTGAGCGGCGCCGTGAGCAGTCCGGCGGTCCGCCAGGCGTGGACCGCGGAGGCCACGGCGCGCCAACGCCACCCGGAGTCGGGGCGGGGGGCGGGGGCGCCTGCGTCGGCGTCGGCGTCGGGGATCCGCAGGGAGTGGACCCGGCCGCCGCACCGCAGCCAGCACCGTCCGCCCCGGTACACCGCCACCACCAGGGCCCCGGGGTGGCGCGCCGCCACGGCCGGGACGTCGGCCGGCCCGCGGCCCGGCGTCAGCAGCACGTCGGCCAGCCGGGGCCACGGAGCCGGCGCGGGCAGACCCACCCGCAGGTGCTCGTCGGCCTCCGGCGAAGCACCGCCCCGCCGGACGCCGGCGTCCGGCGCTCCGGTGCCGTCCCGCCGGACCGCGACCCGCACGCGGTGCACCGGACCCGGTGACGGCCGCGACCGCGGCCGCCCGGGCCGCCGCACCCGCGGGCCGCCCGCCGGCGCGCCGTCCGGGTCCACCGCTACGGCCGCCACCGCGGCCACCAGCTCCGCCGCCGTCACGACGCACACCGTCCCCGCCCCGCCGGTCACGGCACCACCGGGCCGCCGGGGTCGGCGTGCGCCACCAGCCGCGGCAGCGCCGCCGGTTCGGTGCCGGGCGGGCCCGGCCGGCGGCCCGGCGCCCGTAGCCGCAGCTTGCGGTAGAGCAGCGCCCGCATCAGCCGCGCGAACCGGCCCGGCTCCGAGCTGATGCGGCCGGCGACGTGCTCGTAGCGCGGCCGGACCGACGCGCGGACGTCGCGGGTGAGCTGCCGGGCGAGCGGCCGGTCGGCGCGGAGCCGGGGCGCGAACGAGACGAGCTCCGCCATCGGCGAGTCGGGGTGCAGGTCGTCGGCGCCGGTGACGTCGGCGAGCAGCACCGGCGCGCCCGTGGCCGTGGCGTAGAGGGTGGACGAGCCGTGGTCGCCGACGATCACGTCCGCGGCGACCAGCGGGCCGACCCACTCCGAGTGCTGGACGACCACGGCGAGCCCGGCCCGGCCCAGTTCGGCCAGCCAGCTCCGTATCTGCCACTCGCTGTGGCCGTTCCACACGTTCGGGTGCAGCAGCGCCGCCACCCGGAACTCGTCCCGCGGCAGCTCCCGCACCAGCCGGTGCAGCAGCTCCCAGCCCTGCCCGAGCAGCGACGCCGGCCCCCAGGTCGAGCACACCACGACGAGCCGCTGCCGGGCACCGGCCCGCAGCGCCGCGCGGTACAGCGCACGGGACGGGCGGCTGGCCTGGATGCGGTCGTAGACCGGGTCGCCGACGACCGCGGCGACGGGCAGCGCCTCGGGGCACTCGCGCCCCAGGCGGGACAGCGCCTCCTCGTGCGCCAGCACGATCGTCTCCGGCACCACCGTTCCGTCGCGGACCAGCATCTGGCGCGCCAGCCCGTACGTGCCGCGCGCCCCGGCGAGGCGCCCGCGGCCGCGTTCGGGCACCATCTTGTTGTGCCCGGCGCCGTGCGGCAGGACCAGCACGGGCGAGTGCAGCTCGTGCAGGCTGCCGTGGGCCGCCGCCAGGGCGAGGTCGAACCTGGTCTGCGCCGCCTGGTCCCAGGGCAGCACGAGGCCGCCGAGGCGCTCCAGGAACGCCGTCACTCCGTTGGTGAACACGTCGGGCGCCGCGGTGAAGCAGACCTGCACCCGCGGGTCCCCGTCCAGCAGCCGCACCGCTTCGAGCACCCGCTGCCCGGACGTCACCGTGTGCACCACCACCAGCACCCGCCTGGTGGTGCGCCGCGTCGCCCACCGCTCGACGTCGAGCCGCACCGGCACGTGCCAGCGCCCTTCCCGTATCGCCATGCTCATCCCTGCCGTTCCCCGTCTCCCTCTGCTCCGGCCGATCGCCGGCCGAGGCGGCCGCGTGGCTTCGCGGCCACACAGGCGGGCTGCCCCCGGAGACTGTGCCGAGGCTTGCAGGAATCCTGCACTCCGCGTGCGGGCGGGCTTCCGCGCGCCGGGCGCACGCACCCGTGCGCCCCGTTCCGCTCCCCTGGCGGATCCCGGCCCTCGTGGCGATGGTGTGGTGTCCCCGGCGTGCGGGCGGGGCACCGCCACCACGGGACGGGACCTGTGCGCGGGGTGATGGTGAGCGACGGGTGGAATTACGGGCTCTGGGACCGCTGGAACTCTGGCAGGGCGAGCAGCGCCGCGACCTCGGTTCGGTGAAGGAGCGCTGCGTCCTCGCCGTACTGGTGCACGCGCGCGGCCGCTCGGTGACCGCCGGGGCGCTGACCGAGCGGGTCTGGGACGGCTCCCCGCCGCCGAGCGCCCCGGGCACGCTGCACAGCCTGCTCTCCCGGCTGCGCCGCCGGCTGGAACCGTACCGGGACACCGTCGAGCTGGAGCGGCCCTCGCCGGGGCTGTACCGGCTGCGGGTCGCGCCGGGCAGCGTCGACCTGCTGCGCTTCGAGGAGTTACGGGTGCAGAGCGCGACGGCGGTGGGCCACGGCGAGCGGCGGCGGGCCGTGGGCCTGCTGCGCGCGGCGGAGTCGCTGTGGCGGGGCGAGCCGCTGACCGAGTTCCCGGGCACCTGGGCGGCCTCCGCCCGCGCCCGGCTGGTCGAGGACCTGCGGCGGGTGCGGGAGCAGCGCATCCGGCTGGAGCTGGAGACGGGCCGGCACGCGGACCTCATCGCGGAATTGGGGGAGCTGGTGGCGGCGGACCCGCTGGCCCAGCGGCTCGTCGCCTCCCTCATGCTGGCGCTGTACCGCTGCGGGCGGCACGCGGAGGCGCTCGACCTGTACCGCACCACGCACCGCCGGCTCGACGAGGAACAAGGGATCGCGCCCTCGGCGGAGTTACGGGACCTGCACCAGCGCATCCTGGAGCAGGACGGCGACCTGCTCGCCGCCCCGACACCGGCCGCCGGCACCCCGGTGGACGCGGCGGTGGCGCCCGCGCCCCGTACCAACCTGCCGCGCGACACCCACGACTTCACCGGCCGGACGAGCGAGCTGAGCCTGCTCCTCGCCGGCCCGGAGGCGGCGCCCGGGCGGCACGCGAAGCGCGCCCTGCCGCTGACCGTGATCCAGGGGATGCCCGGCGTCGGCAAGACGAGCCTGGCGGTCCACGTCGCGCACCGGCTCGGCGGCGCGTACCCCGACGGGCAGCTCTTCCTCGATCTGCGCGGGTTCAGCGGACGGCAGCCGTACGACCCGGCCGTGGCGCTGGCCGTGCTGCTGGAGACCTGCGGGGCGCCGAAGCTGCCGGAGTCGCTGGACGAGCGGGCGGGCGCGTGGCGGGAGTGGACGGCGCGCCGGCGGCTGCTCCTGGTCCTCGACGACGCCCGCGACGCCGCGCAGGTCGAGCCGCTGCTGCCCGGTTCTCCGGACTGCCGCGTGATCGTCACCAGCCGCAACCACCTGCGGCTCGACGGCGCCACGTCGCTGCGCCTCGACGTGCTGTCGGCGGCGGAGGCGGCGGAACTGTTCACCCGTATCGTCGGCCCGGCGCGGCTGCCCGGCGACGGCGCGACGCTGGACGCCGTCGTGGCCGCCTGCGACCGCCACCCGCTCGCGCTCCAGGTGCTCGCCGGCCGATTCCGGCACCGCGACTCCTGGGACCTCGCGCACCTCCTCGACCGGCTCCGCCGGGCCGCCCACCCCCTCGACGAGCTGGACGACGCGGTGGCCTCGGCCTTCCGGCTGTCGTACGAGGAACTCAGCCCGCCGGCCCAGGACATGCTCTGCGCGCTGGCCCAGGCCCCCGGCCCCGACCTCACGCCGACCGCGGTGCTGGCGCTCGTGGGCGCGGCGCCGGACGCCCCGCCGGCCGGGCCGCGGCGCTGCCTCGACGAGTTGCAGGACTGCAACCTGCTGGACGAGCCCGTACAGGACCGCTACCGCCTCCACGACCTCACCCGCGACTTCGGCCGCCGGGTGGGCGGCCCGCGCGGCGGGCGGCCGGGCGCCCGGCAGGCGGCGTTCGGCCGGCTCGCCGCCCACCACCTGACCGGGGCCCACCGCGCGACCCGCCTGGCCCACCCGCACCACCGCCTCCTGCCCCTGCCGCCGGAACTGGTCTCCCCGTACGCGCCGGAGTTCGCGAACGCCGACGAGGCGTCGGTGTGGCTGTCGGTGGAGCGGGCCAACCTCCTGACCACCGCGGCCCAGGCCACCACCGACTCGCCGGCGACGGCGGCGCTGTTCCCGCACGTGCTGGCGCCGTCCCTGGAGCGCTGGAACGCCCGTGAGTCGGCGGCCGGGCTCTATGACGCGGCCGTCGCCGCCCTGCGCGCCCGCGGCGACTCCGCCGCGCTGGCCCGCACCCTGGTGGACCACGCGGCGCAGGTCGCCAGTGAGAGTCCGGAGGAAGCCCTGCGCAGCGCCCGCGAGGCGCTGGCGGAGTTCCGGCGCAGCGAAGACGACCGGGGCTGCGCGGACGCACTGCTGCAGATTGCCCGAGCCCATGTCACGGCCGGGGACAGCGAGGCGACCCTGCGGGTGCTGAACGAGGCGCTGAGCCTCTATGCAAAGGAAGGGGACCGGCACGGCGAGGCCCAGTGTCTGAACGTCCAGGGCCTCGCGTTCGTCTACGCCGGGCGCCACGGCGAGGCCGTGGATACCGCCCACGCCACGCTGGCCCTGCGCCGCGAAATCGGCGATCGCTATGGGGAGGCGAGGGCGTGGAACAACGTCGGGGAGCTTCGACGCGAAGAGGGCGACCATGCCTCGGCCCGCGCATGCTACGAGCAGTCGCTGGCCCTGATGCAGCGCCACGGCGAACGCCGCGACCTGGCCATACTCGCCACGAACCTCGGCATCGTGCACCATGCGACCGGCCACACGGCCGAAGCGCTGGCCTCCTTCCACGAGGCGCTGCACAGCCACCGGGCGAGCGGTGACGCACTGGGCGAGGTCCACGCGCTGACGGGCCTGGGCAACACGTACGCCGACAGCGGGCGGCGCAGCGAGGCCGTGCTTCACTTCGGCATGGCCGCGAGGCTGGCCGCGACCATCGGGAACGCCTACGAACGCCAGCGGGCGCTGGTCGGGATGGCCGACGTGCACCGACAGTCGGGGAAGCTCACCGCCGCACACGAGACGTACGAACTCGGCCACCGGATCGCCGACGAGGCCGGCATTCCCCTCGGTAGCGCGCAGGCGCTGGAAGGGCTGGCCCGGGTGGCGCTGGCGGCGGGTGACCAGGACGAGATGCGGCGGTGCGCGGAACGGTCGATGGCGCTCTACCGCGCGTTGGACGCGCGCCCGGACGTGGACCGGCTGGCGCGGCTGCTCGGGGAAAGCGGGATGACCGGCTCCTGACCAGGTCGCCAGAAGCCGGTCCGGACGTCAGGCGACGGCGTGTACGCCCGAGCCCGCAGGTGCGTCGACGGGCTCGGAGTACATCCACTGATTTGCGATTGCAATGAAAGCAAAGGCAAGCGCAACGACCGTCACCGACTGAACAATGGTACGCAAGTCGCACCCTTCCTCGGGTTTTCCCCAGCCGGGGAGTGTAGCGATAGATCACTCCCGTGAGACCACACTTTCTACCAGCGAACGCCGCCGTCCGCTCACGTTTCCGACGAAACGACGTGCGAACGCTCAGCGCTCGGGCACCCGCGCCGGCGGAGCCTCGAAGGCCGCCGTCAGCATCGACGTCAGGTGCTCCACGTCGTTCGGGGTGGGCGCCGGCGACGGGGTGGGGCCCGGATGGAAGTCGGCGAGGGTGCCCGACTGGTGGAGAGCCAGGAGGCCGACCATCGCACGGTAGCGGTAGGCCACCTCGTCCGGGGCGAGGTGGGGCAGCGCCGCCGTGAGGGCCTTCAGGTACTCACCCTCCACCGGGGCGACCTCCGCGCCGAAGAGGCGGCGGATCGCCGGGTCCGGTTCACAGACGAGGCGGCCCAGGAAGCGCCGCAGGCCCGCGCCGCCCGCCCGGGCGCCGCCGACGCGCGCGCCGGTGACGACGAAGGCGCGCACCAGGTCCGCCGCGACCGGGGGGCGGGCGGCGCCGCGGAGTTCGTCGAGCAGACGCAGGCGCTCCTGGTTGACGGCGGCCATGGCGCGCTGGACGACCGCGCGCAGCAACCCCTCCTTCGAGCCGAAGTGGTAGTTGACCGCGGCGACGTTGGCGTCGGCGGCGTCGGTGACGGTGCGCAGCGAGGTCGCGGCGAACCCGTGCTCGGCGAACAGCCGCTCGGCTGCGTCGAGGAGACGGGTGCGGGTGGCGGCGGAGCGTGGCGTGGGCATCGATCAGGAGTTTAAAACGATCGCTTGAAGGTGGCAACGACGGCGTGATAGAGATTCAAACGATCGCTTCAATCGACTGTTTGAGAGGGCGGATCCCGTATGCCGTCACCCACCGTCGGCCCCGGCCGCCGCACCGCCGTGCTGACCGTCATGTGCCTCGCGCTCGCCGTGGTCGTCGGCATGCTCGCCTCGCTGCTGGTGGCGGTGCCCGGCATGGCCCGCGACCTGCGGGCCAGCGAGGCGGAGCTGCAATGGATCATGAACGCGTACGGCGTCACCTTCGCCGGCCTGCTCCTCGCCGGCGGCGCGCTGGGCGACCGGTACGGCCGCAAGGGCGTGCTGCTCACCGGGCTCGCCGTCTTCGGACTCGCCTCCGGCGCCGTCCTGTTCGTCGACGACGTGGCCCTGGTCATCGTGTTGCGTGCCGCGGCCGGGGTGGGCGCGGCGCTCGTCATGCCGATGACCCTGTCGATCATCACCGCCGTCTACCCGCCCGAGGGCCGCGGCCGGGCCGTCGGCATCTGGTCCGGCGTCAGCTTCGGCTCCGCGCTGCTGGCCGTGCTGCTCACCGGCGGGCTGCTGGAGGCGTACTCCTGGCGCTCGGTCTTCGCCGCCAACGCCGTCCTCGCCGCCGCCCTGACAGCCGCCGCCGTGCTCGCCCCCGCTTCCCGGGCCGCCGTCGCCGTGCCGCTGGACGTCGTGGGCGCCGGGCTGTCCGTGACCGGCATCGGGGCGGTGGTCTTCGGCATCGTGGAGGGCCCGGAGCGGGGCTGGGGGCACGGCTCGGTGCTCGCCGGCTTCGCCGTCGGGGCCGTGGCGCTGGGCGCCTTCGTACGGTGGGAGCTGCGCACCCCGCACCCGCTGCTCGACCTGCGGGTGTTCCGGCTGCGCGGCGTCTCGGCCGGCGCGCTGGTCATCACGGCGGAGACGCTCGCCATGTTCGGGTTCTTCTTCCTGGGGCTGCAGTACCTCCAGGAGATCCTCGGCTACTCGCCGCTGCGCGCCGGGCTCGCCCTCGTCGCCATGGCCGTCGGCGCGATGGTCTTCTCCCCCGTTGCCCCCGGGCTGGCCAGGCGGTACGGAATGGCCGCGGTCATCGGGCTCGGCATGGCGCTGATCGCCGCCGGGCTGCTGGTGCTGGCCGCCGTCGTCGACGGCTCCGGAATCGGGGGGTTCCTCGCCGCCACCGCGCTCCTCGGCGCCGGCGTCGCCTTCGCCGCCACCCCGGCGACGGAGGCGATCGTCGCCGCGCTCCCGCCGGACAAGCAGGGCGTCGCCTCCGCGCTCAACGACCTCACCCGTGAACTGGGCGGCGTCCTGGGGATCGCCGTTCTCGGCAGCGTCTTCAACTCCGCCTACCGCGCGGAGGTCGGCCGGACCGCCGAAGGTCTGCCCGAGGGGACCTCCGACACCGCCCGCGACTCGCTGGCCGGCGCGCTGCGCGTCGCCGACGGGATCGGGGGCGCGCGCGGCGCCGAACTCGCCGGGGCGGCGCGGGAGGCGTTCAACTCGGGGATGTCCAGCGCGCTCGTCGTCGGGCTCGCGGTCGTCGTGCTGGGCGGCGCAGTCGCGGTGGTGCTGCTGCGGCGGCGCGGGTAGGGAACCGCCCCCTCAGTCCTCCCCACCGCCCGCGCGGACCACCGCCACCGGGCAGTCGGCGTGGTGCAGCACCGCCTGGCTCACCGAGCCCAGCAGCATCCCGGTGAAGCCGCCGCGGCCGCGGGCGCCGACCACCATCAGGGCCGCCTCGCGGCTCGCCTCGATCAGCGCCTCGCGGGGGCCGCCGCGCAGCACGCGGCGCTCGACCGGCACGTCCGGGTAGCGCTCCTGACGGCCCGCCAGGGCCTCGGCGAGCAGGCGCTCCTCGTTCGCGGCGAGTTCGCCCGGGGCGCTCGCGTACGGGGCGGCCGGGTCCCGGGGGGCGGGGGCCTCGGCCCGCCACGGGGACCAGGCGTGGACGGCGACGAGTGCGGTGCCGCGCCTCGCGGCCGCCGCGAACGCGAACTCGGTCGCCGCGCCCCCGGACGGCGAGCCGTCCACGCCCACGATCACCGGGCCCTCGCGCGCCGGGTCGCCCGCGCCGCGTACGACGAGGACGGGGCAGTGGCCGTGTGCCGCCAGGTGGACGGCCGTCGAGCCCAGGAGCAGCCCGGTGAACGCGCCGAGCCCGCGGCTGCCGACGACGGCCAGCGCCGCGCCGCGGGACTCCTCCGCCATCACCGGCAGCGTGTCGCCGGTGACGACGGCGCCCTCCGCCTCGATGTCCGGGGCCGTCTCGCGGGCGTGCCGCAGGGCCTCCTCGACCGTCCGCTCCGCCTGGTTGCGCAGGCCGCCCTCCGGCGGGCCCATCGAGGACGGCTCCAGCGGCACCCGCATCATCGGCCAGAAGAAGGCGTGGACGACGCGCAGCCCGATGCCGCGCATCCGCGCCTCGCGCGCCGCGACGGCGACCGCCGCCAAGCCGGCGGGCGACCCGTCGACGCCCACCAGCACCGGTGCACTCACCATCCGCCTCCGTCGTACGGGTCCCCGCCTGCCGTCTCCCCAGGCTTGCCCACCGCCGCGGCTCCCGCCAGCCGGCGGCGGACGAGCGGGTGAGAACGGGTGAGAGCGGGCGGTCCGCGGGGTCAGTGGGCGGTCAGCGCCAGCGCCTCGTGCAGCTCCGCCGGGTCCTTCCGCACCGCCGGCCCGGCCAGCCGGGCGGTGGCCCGGCCCGAGGTCAGCACCGTGACCGTGTCGGCGCACTGCGCCGCCGACGCCGGGCTGGGCGAGACGAGCAGCACCGCGAGCCCCTCCCCCGCCAGCGTGCGGACCAGGTCGAGGATCTGGCCCACCAGCAGCGGCGCCAGGCCCTCCGTCGGCTCGTCCAGCAGCAGCACCCGGGGCGAGCCCAGCAGCGCGCGGGCCAGCGCGAGCATCTGCTGCTCGCCGCCGGAGAGGTCGGTGCCGCGGTGGGTGCTGCGCTCGCCGAGCCGGGGCAGCAGGCCGAGCACCCGCTCCGGCGTCCACGGGCGGCCGCCGCCGGGCGCGCGGGGTGGGCGGTGGGCGAGCCGGATGTGCTCGGCGACGGTCAGCCGGGCGAACACCCGGCGGCCCTGCGGGACCAGGCCGACGCCGGCCCGGGCGATGCGGTGCGCGGGGCGGCCGGTGACGTCGCGGCCGGCGACCTCGACGGTGCCGGTGGCCGGGCGCAGCAGGCCGGCGACGGTGTGGACGAGGGTGGTCTTGCCGGCGCCGTTGTGGCCGACGACGGCGTGCACGCTGCCCTCGGGGACGTCGAGGTCGAGGTCGTGGAGCACGGTGCCGCCGTGGTAGCCGGCGGACAGTCCGGAGATGCGGAGCATGGGGCGGGTCACCTCGTGGCGCCGGTGTCGTCGGGGTCGGTGGCGGCGGCCGGGGCGGCCGCGGCGGCCGGGGCTCCCGGCGGGGCCGGGGTGTCCGCCGCTGCCGCCGCGTCCAGGTACGCGTCGCGCACCTCGGGCAGCTCGAACACCTCCCGCACCGGCCCGGAGGCCAGCACCCGCCCCGTCACCAGCACCGTGACCGTACGGGCCAGCCGCGCGACCACCTCGGTGTTGTGCTCCACCAGCAGCACGGCGATGCCGTCGTCCAGCGCGCCGAGCACGTCCAGCAGCCGGGCCACATCCCGGTCGGTGAGCCCGGCGGCGGGCTCGTCGAGCAGCAGCACGCGCGGCCGGGCGACCAGCGCGGCGGCCAGGTCCAGCAGCCGCCGCTGGCCGTGCGAGAGCGACCCCGCCGGCCGGTCCGCCACCCCGGCGAGGCCGACGTCGGCGAGCCGCTCCGCGGCGGCCTCGGCCAGCCGCGCCCGGCGGGCCGTCCGCCGCCAGGCGCCGCGCCGTTCGAGGTGGTGCCGCCAGGAGGCCAGCAGCACGTTGTCCAGGACGGTCAGGTCCGGGATGGCGGCCGGCTGCTGGAAGCTGCGGGCGATGCCGAGCCGGCTGCGCCGCGCGGGTGCGGTACGGGTCACGTCGCGGCCGAGGAACGCGATGGCGCCCCGGTCGGCGCGCTCGGTGCCGGCGATGAGGTTGAGCAGGGTGGTCTTGCCGGCGCCGTTGGGCCCGATGAGGGCGTGCCGGGCGCCGACGGGCAGGTCGAGGGAGACCTCGTCGACGGCGGTGAGGCTGCCGAAGCGCCGGGTGAGCCCGGTGAGTTCGAGGGCCGGGGCCCCGGCGGGCGCGGACGCGGGTCCGGGCGCCGGGGTGGCGGAGGCGGTCACGGGGTCCCCTTCCGTACGCGTACCGCGGAACCCGCGTCCGCCGGTTCCGGTGGCCCGTCGACCTCCGCGCCGCCGTCGCCCTCCGCGCCGCCGTCGCCCGGGCTCCGCGGTCCGGGCACCCGCCCCGCGCCGCCCGCGCCGTGCGCCGGGTCGCCGCCGGCGGCGCCCGGGTCGTCCCCGCCGTCGGCGGGGGCCGGGCGGGGTGTCCCGGACACCAGCCCGGCGAGGCCGCGGGGCAGCAGGTAGACGGCCGCGACGAACAGCGCGCCGAGCAGCAGCGGCCCGTGGCCGGGCCAGGACGAGGCGAGCCAGTCGCGGGTGTAGACGATGAGCCCGGCGCCCACCAGCGCGCCGATCACCGACGTGATGCCGCCGATGACGGCCGCGAGCAGCGCGAGCGCGGCGATCTCGAAGCCGACGTCGGCCGGGGAGACGTAGCTCTGCACGGCGATGAGCAGCGACCCGCCCGCGCCCGCCAGCGCGCCCGCGCCGACGTACGCCACCAGCAGGTACCGCGTCACGGGGTGGCCCGAGGCGCGCATCCGCTCCTCCGCCTCCCGCGAGCCGGTCAGCAGCTTGCCGGCCGGCGAGCGCAGCAGCACCAGCGCCACGGCGACGACGCAGACGACGACGACCGCCGCGTACTGGTAGATCGCCAGTTCGTCGAAGAGCGGCGCGCCGCCCCAGAACGCCTGCGTGGAGGGGAACCCGACGAGGCCGTCCGTGCCGCCGGTCACGGACTTCCACTGGCCGATGGCGACGGCGGTCAGCTCGCCGACGGCGAGGGTGATCATGAGCACGGTGGTGCCGCGGGCGCGGATCACCGCCGGGCCGGTCACCACGCAGAACGCGGCGGCGGCGACGGCGGAGACGGCCACCTGCACCGGGCCGACGGTCCAGTCCTGCTCGGCCATCTTGGCGGTGGTGTACGCGCCGACGGCGAACGGCGCGGTCTGGCCGAGAGTGGGCAGCCCGGCGTAGCCGGTGACCACGGTGACGCTGACCGCGAGGAGGCCGAGGGCCAGGGCGTAGCCGGCGAGGGAGAGGGAGTAGGCGTCGAGGACCGTGGGCAGCAGCGCCAGCACGGCGATGAGGACGAGCAGCGGGGCGGCGGCGCGGGCCGCCGCGGCGACCCGCCCGGGGGCGGGCCGTCCGGTGGGCGTGTCCTTCACGGGTGCCGTACGGACCGCTGCCGTATCCGCCGCCGTACGGGCCGCTGCGGTGTCCGCCGCCGCCGTTTCCGCCGCTGCCGTACCGGCCGCCGTCTTCGCCCCGCGCTCGCCCTTCGCGCCGCGCCACGGCCACGGCACCCGCGCGAGGCGGCGCCGCAGCCGTTCCGCCGGGTCGGGCGGCGGGTCGGTGTCGTGCCCGGGGCCGTGCGGCTCGGCCAGCCCGCGCCCGGAGCGCAGGATCAGCACCGCGGCCATGGCGGCGAAGAGCAGGTAGGGCGCCCAGTCGGGGGCGACCGACACCCCGAGCGTCTGCACCTCGCCGACACCGATGGCGGCCAGCAGCGTCGCCCACAGCGACCGCAGCCCGCCGAGGACGACGACCACGAGGGAGAGCATCAGCACGGTGTCCCCGGTGCTCGGCCCGGGGCCGATGATCGGTGCGCCGAGGACGCCCGCGGCGCCCGCCAGCGCGCCGGCCGCGGCCAGCACCCCGGTGTGCACGGCCCGGGGGCTGAGTCCCGTGGTGGCCAGCATCTCCGGGTCGTCGGCGGCGGCCCGTACCGCCGCGCCCGCGCGGGTGCGGGTGAGGACCCAGGTGCCGGCGGCCGCGAGGACCAGGGCCATCACGATGAACCCGAGCCGGTAGGCGGGGTAGCGGTGGCCGAGGAGGTCGACGGAGGTGTCCAGCGCCTCGGGGACGCGCACCGGCATGTCGTCCGCGCCGAACCCCTCCACGAGCAGGTTGCCGCCGATCAGCGCGAGCCCGAACGTCAGCAGCGCCTGGTCGAGATGGCCGCGGCGGGCGAGCGGCGCCGTCGCCGCCGACAGGACCGCTCCCGCCGCGCAGGCGGCGGCGGTGCCGGCGACGAGGCCGAGGACGAGGCCGCCCCAGGTGCCGTCGCTCAGTTCGGCGCCGGTGTAGGCGCCGACCGCGTACAGCGTGCCGTGCGCCAGGTTGAGCACGCCGGCGGTGCCGAACGCCAGGCTCAGGCCGGCGGCGACGACGAACAGCAGCAGCCCGTAGGCGACGCCGTCGACCGCCGGCACGAGCTGGGCGTCGAGTGCCCCCACGTCAGCCGCCGAGCGTGGCCAGGTCCTGGACCGTGACGTTGGAAAGCCGCTTGCCGTCCTTCCGGACCTCGCGCAGGTACCACTTCTGCACCGGTGCGTGCGACTTCTTGCCGAACGCCCAGGTGCCGCGAGGGCTTTCGATCTGGCCGAGGTTGCCGATGGCCTCGTTGATGGTCTCCGAGGTGACCTCGCCCTTGTCGGCGGCGTCGGCGATGGCCAGGTCCAGCACGGCGGCGGCGTCGTACGAGGCCATCGCGTACTCGGTGGGCAGGCTGTCGTGCTCGGCCGTCCAGTCGGCGACGAACTTGCGGTTGGCGTCGTTGTCGAGGTCGGCCGCGTAGTTGAGGACGGTGTTGATGCCCTCGGCCGCGTCGCCCTGGGCGGCGAGCACGCTGCCCTCGGTGAGGAAGCCGGGGGTGTAGAGCGGCAGGTCGGCGACATCGGACTTGGCGTACTGCTTGACGAAGTCGATGGCCGCCTTGCCGGCGTAGAAGGTGTACACGGCCTCGGCGTCGGACTCGGCGATGTCGGCGAAGTAGGGGGTGAAGTTGGTGGTGTCGGGGAACGGCGTCCAGGTCGTCTCGCCGTCCGGGTTGGCGAGTTCCCCGCCGACCTCCTCGAACGTCTCGGTGAAGCCGCCGACCTGGTCGTAGCCGCCCTGGTAGTCCGGGCCGATGGCGTAGACCGGGCCGTCGACCTCTTCCTTGACGTACTCGGCGATGGCGGCGCCGGGTTCGTTCGACAGGAAGCTGGTGTGCCAGACGTGGCTGACGTCCTTGACCTCGGGCCGGCCGTTGGAGCTCACCAGCGGAATCTTGTTCTGCTCCAGGATCGGCAGCACCGCGTTGTACGAGCCGTTGGCGACGATGCCGGTCATCACGTCGACCCGGTCCTTCTTCACCATCTTGGTGGCGGCAGGCACGGCGGTGGGCGGCCCGTCCCCCTCGTCGCCCACCGACAGCTCGACCTCAAGCCCGCCCAGCTTCCCGCCGTGGGTGTCCAGGTAGAGCTGGAAGCCGTCGCGCAGGTCGGTGCCCACGGCCTCGTACGTGCCCGAAAGGGCGGCCAGCAGACCGACCTTCACCGTATCGTCGCCGGAGCCGCTGTCGCCGCTGCATCCGGCGACGGCGGCCAGGGAGACGGCGAGGGCGGCGGCGGAGGCCCGGGTTCTGCTGCGGCCCGGGCGGCGTATGGATGCGTTGACGAACACGAAGGCTCCCGAGGGAAGAACGAGGGATGGGCTGGGGGTTGGTCCGGGGTCGGGGATGGGGGTGCGGCCGGAGGGGCGGGACACGCGGCGACGGCGG
The DNA here is from genome assembly GCF_048656465.1 of Streptomyces sp. MAR4 CNX-425. NCBI lineage: Bacteria > Bacillati > Actinomycetota > Actinomycetes > Kitasatosporales > Streptomycetaceae > Streptomyces > Streptomyces sp. MAR4 CNX-425. The sequence goes on from NZ_JBMDLF010000002.1 coordinate 612,171, forward strand.
GCACGGCCGACGGGGACGCCGGGGTGACCGGCGACCGGTGGCGCGGCGGCGGGGCGCCGGACGGCGCGGTCGCCATCCCGGGCCGGGCGCGGGTGGGGTGAGGGGGATCCCCGCCCGCGCGGTGGCCGTCAGCCGGTCGGCTGGGAGTCGCGCAGCTGGGGGCTGAGCGCGTCGCCGACCTGGTTGATCAGCTCGGACATCATGTAGCTGACCTCGCCGATGTCGGCGTCCCGGTTGGTGGTGACCAGAAGGGACGCCCCGCTGGATACCGCCATGGAGAACATGTAGCCGCCCTCCATGGCGGTCAGGCTGTGCTCGACGGGGTCGCTCTCGATCAGCTGCGCGGCGCCGGAGAGCAGGTTGACGATGCCGGAGGCGATGGCGGCCAGCCGGTCCGCGTCGTCCTGGTCCACCCCCGTGTAGGCCAGGGCGAGGCCGTCCACGGAGACGGCGATGGCCTGGGTGACCTCAGGGATGCGGCGGGCGAAGTCACTCAGCAGCCAGCTCAGGTCGGCGGTGGATGGGGTCGTCATCACGTGCTCCGTTGCGAGTCGTCGTCGGGTGCGGTCCGGGTGCGGCCGCTGTTCCTGGCGGTACGGGCTCGGCCTCCGTCGTCGTTGCCGGAGCGGCCGGTTCCGGAGCGGCCGTTGCCGTCTCCCCCGCGGTCGCCGCTGCCGCCGCCCGTGCCGGCGGGGCGGCCGCGGTCGGCGGCGTCCCGGGCTCCCTCGCGGCGGCCGGTGCTCCTGTTGATGCCCTGGGTGTAGGCGGCCAGCACGTCGGAGATCTGCCGGGAGTCCCGGCGCTTGGCGGGCGCCGGCTTCCGCTCGCTCCGGCCGGGCTTGCCGCCCCCGTCGCGCTTGGGGAACCGCGGCCACTGGTCCGCGGACTGGCGCGCCCGCACCGGCAGCCCGGAGGGGCTGACGCCGGCGACGCGGTCGGCCGGGTCGTACTCCGGGCCGAGGGGGGGCTTGCGCCGGACGGCGCCCCCGCCGGCCCCGGCCTCCCGGGTGCCCGGCGCGGCCGCGGGCGCCGGGCCGGGCGGGGGTGCGGCGACGGTCTCGTCGGCCGGCTTACGCGGGCCCGGCACGCTCCGGGCGGCGCCGGCGAAGACGCTCGTCTCCCCTTCCACCAGGGGCCGTTCACCCTCGGCGAGGGTCTCCTCCTCGACGGCCACGAGGACCGACGCCGGGAGGGTGACCTCGGCGATGGTGCCGGGCCCGGCGGAGGAGCGCAGCTCGACGACGATGCCGTGGCGGGCGGCGAGCCGGGCCACGACGTGCAGGCCCATGGACCGCACGGCGCCCACACCCGTCTGCGGGCTGCCGAGGCGGGCGTTCAGCTCGTCCCGGCGCTCGGGCGTCATGCCGACGCCCTCGTCGACGATCTGCACCACCGCGCGGTCCCACAGCCGCCAGACCGCCACGCCCACCTGCTTGTCGGGAGGCGAGAAGCGGGTGGCGTTGTCGAGGAGTTCGGCGAGGATGTGCGCGAGGTCGTGCACCGCGCGGGCGGCGACGCCGATGCCCTGCTCGACGATCCCCATGGCGACGCGCTCGAACCGCTCGATCTGCTGGGCGGCGGCGACGACCACGGTGGCGCAGGGCGCGTCGGATTCGCGTACCCGGGCGTTTCCGTAACCGCCCAGCACGAGCAGGTTGTTGGTATTGCGCTCCATGCGGACGGCGAGGTGGTCGAGCGCGAAAAGGATCTTCATCCGCTCCGGGTCCGCCTCGTCGCGCTGGACGGTGTCCAGCTCGGAGACCATCACGGAGGTCAGCTGCGCGCCACGGCGGGCGACGCCGACCAGCGTCTCCGCGAACTGCTCGTGGGCGTGCGCCTGCTGGGCCGCGAGCCGTACCGCCTCGTGGTGCACGGAGTTGAACGCCTCACCGACCTCGCCGATCTCGTCCTCGCCGGTGGTCTCCACCGGCCTGCCCGAGCTCTCGGCGACCTGCTCCGGAGTGGCGCCGCCGAGGGCACCCGGCTGGGAGAGGTCCGTGACGATCTGCGGCAGCCTTTCGGTGGCCACCGCATGCGCCGCGGCGCGCAGGTCGCGCAGCCGGCGGATGATCACGCGGCCGATGCGGAGCGCGAAGAGCAGCGCGCCGACCAGCGTCACCAGCACCACGAGGATCTCGATGACCGCCCACCAGATGAGCGTGGACCGCTCCTGCGTGACGTCCTCGTGCACCGCCTGGTTGACGCGGCTCTCCACCGAGCGCAGCTCGGTCAGCCGGTCGGCCGTGGCCTCCTGCCACTCGCTGGCGGAGATGTCGAGGTCCGCTCCGGCCGGTGTGCGGCTGACATGGTCCTGCATCCGCTGCGCGGGCAGCGTACGCGGAGCGGAGAGGGCGCGTTCCAGCCAGTGGCGCCACTCCGGCTCACCGAGGGCGACGAAGTCGCCGAGCGTCTCGAAGATACCGATCTCGGTCTCATCGAACGTGCGCTGGGAAGCCGCGGTGAAGCCACCGCCGGCCAGCGCCCGGAGCACCACGACCTGTTGCAGCGCCGTGTGCTCCGCTCCGCGCGAGAACGCGGCGGCGGCCCTGATGCGGTCGGCGATGCCGGCGTCGACACCGTCGGCCTTGGCGATGGCCTCCCGGTAGTCGACGAGGTCGGCGATCGGGATCCGGTAGCCGAAGGCGAGCGCGGCCAGCGTGCCGCTGCCGGAACGCACCGTGGCGCGTAGCGACGGCAGTTCGGCCAGGGAGCGGTCGATCCGCTGCACGGCGAGTTCGGCGCTGGACGGCAGGGATTCGAGCTTCCTGCGCCTCTCGGTGTAGTCCGAGACGCTCGCGTCCGTGGCGTCGGTCGCCTTGCGGAACGCGGCGGCATCGCCCTGGGAGGCGACCAGCGCGGTTGCGGCGGCACGTTCGTCCTGCAACCGGGCGGTCAGCTCCGCGGCGGCGTCGGCGGCATCGACCATCTGCGCCAGCCTGTTGGCCTGGAACGCCTGGGTCGTCGCCGGCGCGAGCGCGCGCACGGAAAAGGCGATGGCCACCGCGAGGGGCACGGCGACCAGGAGGACGAGTCGACGGTTGATCTTCACTGCGTAACCCCTACGTCGGGGCCATGACACCGTAAAGCTGACACGGGATTACCTTGCGATGGGGAGGGTGTGACGTGTGGGGGGTCATGCATCCATCGCTCCTGCTGAGGGTGGGCCGAGCGATGGTCTGATGCTAAGTCGGAAGTCTAAGTTACGGGCGGGTACAACATCAAAAGATGTAAGAGGTTGATGCTTTCTCTACCCCTGACCAATCCGATTCGATCAGGTTCCGTCTGAAATTTCATGGATCGGCGGGCCGAACAGATCGCGCCAGGACCGGGCCGCCGCGGCTCAGCCGCGCTTGAGCGCGTGGCCGCCGAACCCGCTGCTGCCGTCCGGCCCCCGGTTCTGCTCCTGCCACCAGGCGTCGAACTCCGGCTGCCCCATCTTCTGCCAGTCCGGGGTCTGTTCGACCTGGGCGCGGCCCAGCCGGCGGCCGAGGGCGACCATCGCGGCGCCGACGGCGGTGCGGTCGTCGTCGTACGCGGCGGCGACCTCCGGCCAGTCGCCGTGCGCGCGGCAGGCGGCCTCCAGCGCGGTGGCGTCCTGCAGCGCCTTGACGCTGCCGCCGCCGGTGTGCGGCCGTACGACGGTGGCGGCGTCGCCCGCGAGCAGCAGCCGGCCGACCGCGAACCGCGGCACCGTCAGGTCGTAAATCGGCTGGATGAAGGAGTCGTCGGGCGCGGTACGCAGCACGCAGCGGCCCCAGTACGGCGGGAAGTGCTCCGCGACCAGGTCGCGCAGGTACGCCGTGAGCTTGGCGGCGACCCGGCCCGGCGGCAGCGAGGTGGGCGTGCGCAGGTCGAGCAGCAGCTCGGGGTCCTCCGGCGGGACGGCGTAGAGCACCCAGTTCATGCGGAAGCCGCCGCCCGCGGCGGGTATCAGGTACATCATGCAGTGGCCGCCGGGGAAGGCGACCACGCGCGCCTCCGCGCCGTCCGTCTCCGGGTCGCCGGGCTGCGGCGCGGAGGTGCCGCGCCAGCCGAGATAGCCGGCGTAGTCGGGGGCGAGCCCGGGGAACATCGCCTCGCGGACCACCGAGCGGTACCCGTCCGCGCCGATCACGGCGTCGAAGCGCTCCTGGCGGCCGTCGGCGAGCCGCAGCGCGACGCCGTCGGCGTCCTGCTCGACCGCGGTGACGGCCGCGCCGGTGTGGTACGTGACCGACTCCGGCACCCGGTTGCGCAGCTCGTGCCAGAGCGAGCCCCAGTTGTACGAGCGGAACGGGAAGTGCTGCTCGGCGAAGGCGTGGCCCAGCTCCGCGGCGCCGTCGCGGACCGTCCACACCCGGCGGTTCAGCCCGGTCCACGGCATCGCCGAGTCCAGGTACCCCGCGGCCTCCAGCTCCGCGAACCGGGCGTCGTGCAGGCCGATGCCCACCCCGCGGTCGCGCAACTCGCCGCCGGCCCGCTCGAAGACGGTGACCCGCCCGGCCCCCGCGCGCGCCACCGCCTGCGCCGTGGCGCACCCCGCGATGCTCCCGCCCACCACGGCGACGGAGTTGTCCTTCACCACGGTCTCCCCTCTGTTCCGCTCTGTTCCACGGGCCGGCACCCCGTTCTCCGGGCGGCCGGCTCTCCCGCGCCCTTGAGAAGCAACAACCTTCCCCAACGCGATCACCGCGTCAAGACGCGGCCCCGGCGCCAACTGCCCCCGGGCGCGGGCCGGTCGGCCCGCCGGGCGGCCCGCGGCCCCGGGATCCCGGCCGCCCGGCAAAGACTTAGGCTAGCCTTACCTGGCTGGTCGGACGGGTGCACGGACAAGGGGTGGCGGGTGGCTGAGCAGGGAACCTCGGGGCGGAGCGTCCTGGGAAAGGCGATCTCGGGACAGCGGCGCGGGGTCGCGGTCGGCGCGACGCTGGCCGCGGGACACCAGCTGGGCGAGGCGCTCGTCCCGGTGCTCATCGGCGTGGTGATCGACGACGCCGTGGCCGGGGCCGACGCGGGCGCGCTGGTGCGCTGGCTCCTGGTGCTCGTGGCGGTGTACGTCCTGCTCGCGCTCAGCTTCCGCATGGGGGTCAGGGCCGCCGAGCGCGCCTCCGAACTCGCCGCGCACCGGGTGCGGCTGGAGCTGGTGGGGCGCGTGCTCGACCCGCGCGGCGGCGCCGAGCGCGGCCGGCTGCCCGGCGCGGTGGCGAACATCGCCACCGAGGACGCCCGGCGGGTCGGCTACGTGGTGATGGCGGTGACCATCGGCGTGTCCGGGCTGGCGGGCGCGGCGGTCAGCGCGGCGGCGCTGCTGCTCATCTCCGTACCCCTGGGGCTGCTCGTGCTGCTCGGCACGCCCGTGCTGCTCTGGCTGGGCCACCTGCTCAGCAGGCCGCTGGAGCACCGCAGCGCGGCCGAGCAGGAGCAGGCCGCGAACGCCTCCGGCGTCGCCGCCGACCTGATCTCCGGGATGCGGGTGCTCAAGGGGATCGGCGCGCAGGACGCGGCCGTCGCGCGCTACCGGCGCACCAGCCGCGACTCGCTGGCCGCCACGCTGCGCGCCGCCCGCGCGGAGGGCTGGCAGAACGGCGTCGTGCTCGCGCTGACCGGCGGCTTCATCGCGCTGGTGGCGCTGGTCGGCGGGCGGCTGGCGCTGAGCGGGGACATCACGCTGGGCGAGCTGGTCGCCGCGGTCGGGCTGGCGCAGTTCCTGCTGACGCCGTTGCAGGTGTTCGCGTACGTCAACGCCGAGTTCGCCCAGGCGCGGGCGTCGGCGGCGCGGGTGGCGGAGGTGCTGGCCGCGCCGCCGGCCGTCGTCCCCGGCGGCCGGCGGCTTCCGGAGCCGGTGCGGGGCGAGCTGCGGCTGCGCGGGGTGGGGCTCGGCGCGCTCGCGGAGGTGGACCTCGCGGTGGCGGCCGGGGAGCTGGTCGGGGTGGCGACGACGGAACCGGCCGCGGCGGAGGCGCTGCTGCGGTGCCTCGGCCGGGTCGAGGACCCGGAGGCCGGGACGGTGGAGCTGGACGGGGTGCCGCTGACGGGGCTGGACCCCGCGGAGCTGCGGACGGCGGTGCTGGTGGCGGCGCACGACGCGGACCTGTTCGCGGGGACGGTGGCGGAGAACGTGACGGCGGCGGATCCGGTGCCGGCGGACGCGGGGAGCGCGGACGCGGGGAGCGCGGACGCGAAGGCGGGCGGCGCCCGTACCGGGCCCGAGCCGCCCGGCCGCGACCCCGGGCCCGCGATGGCCGCCGCCGCGGCCGACGAGGTCGCCCGCACGCTGCCGCACGGCGCGCGGACCGAGGTCGGCGAGGCGGGCCGGGCCCTCTCCGGCGGCCAGCGCCAGCGCGTCGCCCTGGCCCGGGCGCTGCACGCCGGGCGGCCGGTCCTCGTCGTCCACGACCCGACCACCGCCGTCGACGTCGTCACCGAGGCCCGCATCGCCGAGGGCCTGCGCGCCTTCCGTACCGGACGGACCACCCTGCTGGTCACCAACAGCCCGGCCCTGCTCGCCGTCGCCGACCGGGTCGTGTTCGTCGACGCCGGCCGGGTCGCCGCCACGGGACCGCACGCCGACCTCGTACGCGACGACGCGGCCTACCGGACGGCGGTGCTCGCGTGACCGCGACCGCCGGCACCCACGACGAGGCCGCCGGACGGCCGGACGCGTCCGGCGGACCGGGCGCCGACGGCGCCCGCGCACTCCTGCCCACCGCCACCGCCGCCCGCACCCGCGCCGCCGTGCGCGAGCTGCTGCGGCCGCGCCGGGCGCTCGCCTGGACGGCGTTCGCGCTGATGGCCGCCGCCACCGCCGTCGGGCTGCTCACCCAGCCGCTGCTGGGCCACATCGTCGACCTGGTCACCGACGAACGCGACGCCGGGGCGCTGACGCTGCCCGTCGTCCTGCTGGTGGCCGTGGCCGTGGCCCAGGGCGTGCTGACCGCGATCGGCCGGACGATGGTCTCCCGGCTCGGCGAGACCGTGCTCGCCGAGCTGCGCGAGCGGTTCGTCGAGCGGGCGCTGCACCTGCCGCTGGACCGGCTGGAGAAGGCCGGCTCCGGCGACCTGACGGCCCGCGTCACCCGGGACGTCTCGCGGGTCGCGGAGGCGGTGCGCGGCGCGCTGCCGCAGCTGGCGTCCTCCGTGCTGGCCATCGTGCTCACGCTCGGCGCGCTGGCCGTCCTCGACTGGCGCTTCCTGCTCGCCGCGCTGCTGGCGGTGCCGGTGCAGGCGTACACGGCCCGCTGGTACGTGCGCCGCGCGGTGCCGCTGTACGCGCGCGAACGCGTCGCCACCGGGGCGCAGCAGCAGCAGCTCCTCGACACCGTCAGCGGCGCGGCCACCGTACGCGCGCACCGGCTGGAGGCGCCGCACGCCGGGCGGGTCGAGGCGCGCTCGCGGGCCGCGGTGGACCTGCGGCTGCGCGGGGTGCGGCTGCTGATGGGCTTCTACAACCGGCTGCACGTGGCGGAGTACCTGGGGCTGGCCGCGGTGCTGGTCGCGGGCTACGTGCTGGTGCGCGACGGCTCCGCGTCGATCGGCACGGCGACGGCCGCGGCGCTGTACTTCCACTCGCTCTTCGGCCCGGTGAACGTGGCGCTGGTGCTGCTCGACGACGCGCAGGCGGCGACGGCCGGGCTGGCGCGGCTGGTCGGCGTGGTGGACGCGCGCGAGCGGGCGGACGACGGCGGGCGGACGCCGGGCGGGGGCGTACCCGGGGAGCAGGCGCCCGGGGAGCCGGGGCCGCGGCCGGCGGTGGGCGTCTCCGTGCGCGGGGTGTCCCACGCGTACGAGCCGGGGCGGCCGGTGCTGCACGACGTGGACCTGGAGCTGCGGCCGAAGGAGAAGGTCGCGCTGGTCGGCGCGAGCGGGGCGGGCAAGAGCACGCTCGCCAAGCTGCTCGCCGGCATCCACACCCCGGCCGCCGGGCGCGTCGACGTGGGCGGCGCGGCGCCGCACGAGGCGGGCGGTACGGTCGCGCTGGTCACCCAGGAGGTGCACGTGTTCGCCGGGCCGCTCGCCGACGACCTGCGGCTGGCCCGCCCCGGCGCCGGCGACGCGGAGCTGCGCGAGGCGCTGGACCGGGTGGGCGCGCTCGGCTGGGCCGAGGCGCTGCCGGAGGGACTGGACACGGTCGTCGGCGAGGGCGGCCACCGGCTGACGGCGGACCGGGCCCAGCAGCTCGCCCTGGCCCGGCTGGTGCTGGCCGACCCGCCGGTCGCGGTGCTCGACGAGGCCACCGCGGAGGCCGGCAGCCTCGGCGCCCGGCGGCTGGAGGAGGCGGCCCAGCGCGCGCTCGACGGGCGCACGGCGCTGGTCGTCGCCCACCGGCTCAGCCAGGCGGCGGCGGCCGACCGGGTGGTGGTGATGGCGGACGGCCGGGTGGCGGAGAGCGGCACGCACGAGGAGCTGCGCGCGGCGGACGGGCCGTACGCGGCGCTGTGGCGGGCGTGGTCGGCGGGCCGCGCGGCGGACGCGGCGCCGGGCGGCGCGTCCGGCGCCGGGCAGGACACCCCGTAGCGGCTCACGCCCCTTCCGGGGACGGGCGCGGGTACGGGCCGGGGCCCCGGCCCGTACCGCCGGATCCGCGGACGGCGGCCCTCGGGAGGGGCTGCTCGGCCGGGCCGCTCAGCCAGCCGCTCAGACGGGTTGCCGGCGGCCGGCCGCGAGCGCGGCGGCGGTCGTGACGGCCCGCCACGCCTGGTACCGGGCGGCCTCCAGCGCGACGTCGCCGGGCGGGCCGTCCGCGGCGATGTCGGAGGTGCCGCAGGGGGTGCCGGAGCGCAACCGGACCGGGTCGGTGCTGCCGGGCGGCACGATGATGCCGCCCCAGTGGCAGAAGACGTTCCCCAGCGCCGGCAGGGTGGACTCCTGCCCGCCGTGGGCGGGGTGGGAGGCGGTGAACGCCGAGTACACCTTGTCGGCGAGCCCGCCGGCGGCCCACAGCGGGCCCGTGGCGTCGATGAACGCCTTGAGCTGGGCGGACATGGTCCCGAAGCGGGTCGGCGTGCCGAACAGCGCCACGTCGGCCCACTCCAGGTCGCCGACGGCGGCCTCGGGGACGCCGGCGGTCTCGCTGCGGTGCCGCGCCCACTCGGGTCTCGCCTCTATCGCCGCCCGCGGCGCCGTCTCGGCCACCCGGCGCAGCCGCACCTCCGCTCCCGCCTTCTCCGCCCCCTCGGCGGCGGCGAGGGCGAGGGTGTGCACGGTGCCGGTGGCGCTGTAGTAGATGACGGCCGTCCTGACGGGGATCTCGGGTTCCATGGTGGGCGTCTTCCTCCGGGGTCTGGCTCGGGAACGGTTCACGAGGGACACGCGCGGTGCCCGCGGTCCCTTCCTGTACGACGAGCGGGCCGCCGCCGATGTGAGACGGGCGGCCTCACATCTCGGCGCCCCGCGTCGTCGTAAGGAGGAGAGCTGTCACCTGACCGAGGGAGCATCGGCACATGAGCACACCGCCCGCGCCGCAGCACGGCCGCGTCGACCCGGGGCCCGCCGCGCTCGCGGGCGAGCGGCGCCGGCTGACCAACCTCGCCTACCGGCTGCTGGGTTCCCTGGCCGACGCGGAGGACGTGGTGCAGGAGACGTACGCCCGCTGGTACGCGATGTCCGCGGAGCGGCGCGCGGAGGTCGTCTCCCCCGGTGGCTGGCTGACGAAGGTCGCGGGCCGCGTCTGCCTGGACCTGCTCGGCTCGGCGCGGGCGCGGCGGGAGCGGTACGTGGGCGAGTGGCTGCCGGAGCCGCTGCCGAACCGGGCGGAGCTGGTCGGCGGCCCGGTGGGCGGCGGTTCGGCGGGCGACGCGGCGGATCCGGCGGACCGGGTGACGCTGGACGAGTCGGTGCACATGGCGTTCCTGGTGCTGCTGGACTCGATGACCCCGGCCGAGCGGGTGGCGTTCGTGCTGCACGACGTCTTCCGCTACCCCTTCGGCGAGGTCGCCGAGATCCTCGGCCGGTCGCCGGCCGCGTGCCGGCAGCTCGCCACGTCGGCCCGCCGCCGGGTCCGCACGGCGCGGCCCCCCGCGGCGGCGGAGCAGCACGCGGGCCTCGTACGGGAGTTCCGGCGGGCCTGGGCGGCGAAGGACATCGCCGCCCTGGTCGGGCTGCTGGACCCGGGCGCGACGTCCACCCCGGACAGCGGCGGGCTGGTGCCCGCGGAGCTGCGGCCGATCGTCGGCGGCGAGCGGATCGCGCGGGCGTTCACGGAGATCATGGGGCTGGAGCCGCGGCTGGAGCTGGTGGAGCGTACGGTCAACGGGCAGCCGGGCCTGGTGGCGGGGGTGGACGGGGTCACGTCGGCGGTGCTCGCGTTCGACGTGGCGGACGACAAGATCACCCGCATCTGGGCGGTGCGCAACCCGGAGAAGCTCCGCGCCTGGGCGGCGGCCTGAGCCCGGGCCGCCCCGCGGCCGGGGCGGCCCGTCGGGGCCCTCACCCCACCCGCTGCACCGCGCGTTCGCGGCGGGCCGCCACCTTCGAACCCGACTCCCGCCGCGCCGCCCGGCGCAGCACCGCCGGCGCCACCGCGAGGCCCAGCACCGCCCAGGCGCCGAGCACCCCGGCGGTCTCGGCGTGCCGCCAGGAGTCGCCGATCTCCACGGCCGCCGCGGCGTCGGGCAGCATCGCCGCGCGCATGGCGAGGCCGAGCCAGTAGAGCGGGAAGACCTGCGCGGTCCACTGCAGCCACTCCGGCAGGGCGGTGACCGGGTAGAAGATGCCGGAGATCCCGATCAGCGCGAGCACCGGGAACTGGACGAGGCCCTGCGCGCGGGCGTTGCCGAGCACCGAGCCGAGCACCGCCCCGACGGGCAGTGTCGCCGCCATTCCGAGCGCCGCGACCCAGGCCAGCTGGGCCCAGGCGCCGGGGCCGAGGTGCAGGCCGTCGACGAGGAACAGCGCGGGGACGAGGAAGAGCGCGAGGTCGGCGAGGAGGCCGCCGGCGACGGAGACGACCTTGCCGACGAGGTAGCCGGCGACGCCGTTCGGGACGGCCCTGGCGCGCAGCAGGGTGCCGTCCTCGCGTTCCGCCGTGAGCAGCTGGCTCATCGTGAGCATGCCGAAGGACACGTTCATGCCGAGGATGCCGGGGAGGGTCAGGGCGCCGAGCAGGAAGCCGGTGGAGCCGAACTCCCGCCCGCGCAGGAACCACAGCACGGCCAGCATGAGCAGCGGCCAGAACAGGTGGTTGAACAGCTCGGCGCCGCTGGTGAACGACTGCCGCAACTCGATGGCGCCGCGCCGCAGCCCGGTGCGCAGGACGCGGGCGTTCACCGCCCGGCGCCTTCGGGCGAGGTCTCGGCCGCCCGGACGAGGGCCAGGTACGTCTGCTCCAGCGACGCCCGGCGCACCTCCAGGTCGGCGATCTCCGCGCCGTGCGCGGCGAAGAGCCCGCGGACGAAGGCCGTCGCGTCGTCGGTGGCGTGCACGCGGGGCCGGCCGCGGTGGCGCCAGCGGACGCGGTCCGCGCCGGCGATGCGGCGGGCGAGTTCCGCGGGGGTGCCGTCGGCGAGGACGCGGCCCGCGTCGAGGATGACGATGCGGTCGGCGAGCCGCTCGGCCTCGTGCAGGTCGTGGGTGGTGACGAGGACGGTGGTGCCGGCGGCGCGCAGGTCCCGGAGGAGGCCGTGGCAGGCGCGCCGGGCCTGCGGGTCGAAGCCGGTGGTCGGCTCGTCGAGGAAGAGGAGGTCGGGGCGGCCGACGATGCCGGCGGCCAGGTCGAGGCGGCGGCGCTGGCCGCCGGAGAGGGTACGGATCCGCTGCTCCGCCCGGCCGCCGAGGCCCACGGCGTCGGCGAGTTCGCCGGCGTCCCAGGGGCGGCGGCCGAGGCCGGTGTAGTACGAGGCGAGGTGGGCGAGCAGCTCGCGCACCCGCCACCGGCCGTGGTCGCGCCAGGACTGCAGCACGACGCCGACGCGGGCGCGCCAGTGCTCGTCGCCGTGCGCGGGGTCGGCGCCGAGGACGGCGACCTCGCCGGCGGAGCGGGCGCGGAAGCCCTCCAGTATCTCGATGGCGGTGGTCTTGCCGGCGCCGTTGGGGCCGAGCAGGGCCACCGTCTCGCCGTGCCCCACCCGCAGGTCGACGCCGTGCAGGACGTCCGTGGCCCCGTAGCGCATGCGCAGGCCCGCGACCGTCACGGCCGCGCCGGGGCTCACAGCCCCTCCCGTACGCGGGCGGCGAGCGCCGCCCGGTCGACGCCCGCGAGGTCGAGCGCGCGCGGCACGGTGCCGACCTCGGCCGCGAGGAGGGCGTGCAGCAGGTGGAGCGGCGTCAGGTCCTTCTTGCGGTGGGAGCCGGCCATCCGGTCCAGGGCGAGCCGGAGCGAGGCGCCGGGCCGCGGGCGGTGGTCGGGGTCGGGGGTGGCGTGCAGGTCGAACGCGCCGGGGGCGACCCCGGCGGCGCCGAGGCTGTGCGCGAACTCCCGGTCCAGCGCCGCCTTCAGCTCCGCGGGGCCGAGGCCGGCGGCGGCGAGGACGCGCTGCGGCTCGGTGCCGTCCTGGGCGGCCACGGCCAGCAGCGCGTGCCGGGCCTCGATGGCGGCGGAGCCGTCGTCGCGGGCCTCGGCCTGGGCGGCGAGGAGCACGGTGTGCAGGTACCTGTCGAACGCGCTCATCCCCGCCTCCTCAGCGTGACGCCGGCGGCGATGAGCCGCTTGGCGTGCTTCTTGTGCACGGCCTGGCGGGTGACGCCGAGCGCCTCGGCGACCTGCGGCCAGCTCCAGCCGGTACGCATCGCCTGCTCCACGGCGGCGTCCTCCAGCCGGTCGGCGAGGCGGCGCAGGGCCGCGACCGCCGCCAGGGCGTCTGCCGGATCGTCTTCTGCCATGTGAGCAACGTAAGTTGACTAACGCGGATTAGTCAACCTGGATTGCTCAACAGGGGCGGAGGCCCGGGGGCGCCCGGCCGGTCAGGCGTTGAAGACGGCCTCGGAGCGGTCGCGGGCCTCGTGCAGGTCCCAGTACAGGGGGGCGATCTGCTCGGGCGTGGCCGTCGGGCCGCCCTCCGGGCCGCCCCCGCCGATCCAGACGTTGATCACCACGTGGGCGGCCTGCACACCGCTGCCGGCCAGTTCCCTGTTCAGGTTGATCACCCAGTTGCGCAGGGCCGCCTGGGCCGCGTTGGCGTTGCCGAACATCGGCACCGGGTCCACGGAACCGCCGCCGGTGGTGAACAGCAGGGTCCCGGCGCCCGCCGCGCGCATCGCGGGCAGCACCGCCTGCGTCGCCGCGACGGCGCCGTAGAAGCCGAACTCGATCATCGGCTGCAGATTGTCCACCGTGACCTCCGAGGGCGCGGCCAGGGTGAGACCGGGCACCGGGGAGTGCGGGGCCGGGGAGTACTCCAGTACGTCGATGCCGCCGAAGCGGGCCTCGGCCGCGTCCAGGGCATCGGCCAGGGAGGCGCGGTCGAGGATGTCGGCGGGGAACGCGGCGGCCGTGACGCCTTCCCGGCCGAGCAGGTGGACCAGCGTTTCCAGCTTCTCCTTGGTACGGGCGACCAGGGCGACGTCGAAGCCGCGGCTGCCGAAGGTGCGGGCGATGGCCAGGCCCATGCCGGGGCCGGCGCCGACGATGGCGAGAGTGGGCACGGTGGGGTCGACCTCTCTTCCGTGGGGTGGCCGCCGGGCCATGCGGAGACCGGATGCCCGGCCGGCGTGCGGATCGGGTGTGCGGATCGGGTGTGCGGATGCGGATCAGGTGGGCGGCTCAGGCGTGGGCGGCGTGGTCGGCGGGAACCGCGCAGCCGTCCGGGCCGCAGCTCGCCGCGTCGTGGCCGGCATCGGGAAGGGCCGGGTGGGTCTCGTCCCAGACCTGGCGCAGGATGCCGAGCAGGGTGTCGGTGTCCTGCGCTCCGGCGAGGGCGTACCGGCCGTCGATGACGGTGAAGGGGGCGCCGGTCGCCCCGAGTTGCCGCGCCCGGCGTGCGTCTTCCCGTACCCGGCGGCGGTAGCGCCGGTCGGTGAGCACCTGGCGGGTCTGCTCGCGGTCCAGGCCGGTCTCGCCGGCCAGGCCGAGCAGGTCGTCGAGCGTGAAGATCGGCTCGGCTCTGCCGAAGTAGGCGCGGAAGGCCGTGTTCCAGGCTTCGCGGTTCTTGCCCTCGGCGGAGGCGTGAGCCAGGAACTCGTGGGCCAGGCCGGTGTTCCCGACGCGGTTGTCCAGGACCCGGTAGGGGGCCAGGCCCTCGGCGGCGGCGATGCCTTCGATATCGGGCACGCCGGCCTGCCCGGGGAGGGCGCCGTACTTGGTCAGCACGAATTCGCGGACGCTGAGCGTGCGGTCCTCGGGGAGGTCGGTGCCCAGCGGGAACGAGCGGTGGACCACCGCCACGTGGCCGCCGTGCTCGAATCGCTCCACGGCCCGGTCCCACCGATGGCCGCCCAGACCGCACCAGGGGCAGGCGATCTCCGACCAGATCTCGACCTTCATGGCCTGACCTCCGATTCCTACTGTTTGTTCGTAACGCCATGATGAGCCAGTATGGACGGCGACACAAAAGGCACACCGGTGTGCGCGACGGAGAGGAACGGGCGCCATGCAGGACAGCGCGGATATCGGGATGGCGGCTTCGGCCGGGCCGTGCGCGAGCATCCCCGCCGATCACATGGACTTCATCCGCCAGGTGCTCGACCGGGTGGGCGACAAGTGGAGCATGTTGATCATCGCCGTCCTGGAGGGCGGCCCCATGCGCTACACCGACGTGCAGCGCCAGATCCCGGGCATCTCCCAGCGCATGCTGACCCACACCCTTCGCCGGCTCACCGAGGACGGGTTGATCAGCCGTACCGCCTACGCCGAGGTGCCGCCGCGCGTGGAGTACGCGCTCGCCCCGCTCGGCGGCGGCCTGAACGGGATCGTCAAGCAGCTGATCGGCTGGGCGGCCGAGCACCACGACGAGATCCGCGCCAACCGTTCCCGTACCGGCACCACCGCCTCCTCCGCGCCGCGGCCCTGAAGGCCCCGCGCGACAGGTTCGGCGACCGGCCCGAGCCCGCCGAACGGGCCGCCGCCGTCCCATCCGGGCGTCCACGCCCGTCCGGGCACGGCGCCGCCCTGTCCACACCCCTTGAACTCACCGCGACCGTGCCGGCACCCCCGCCGCTCCCCGGACCTCCCGGCCCGCCACCGCCAACCAAGCGCCGCAAAACCGGACTTACCGGCGGTGCGAACGGACCGTCGCGTGCGCACCCCCTTGACGGCGCGCGCCCGCGGGCGTAAACCGAACCAGGCGTGAGAGAGCGCTCTCTCCCGTTCAATCGTTCATTCCTTGAAGCCCCCACCGGTGTCATCCGCACCATGAGCCGACGACTCAGGAGTGTGAAGAATGCGCGTACCCCCCACCGGAGACTCGCCCCGGCGGTCCGCAAGATCCGGCCCCTCCCGCCGCACCCTGCTGGCCGCCGCCGCGGCGGCGGCCGCGGTGCCGGCCACCGGCCTGGCGGTCTCCCAGGCGACCGCGGCCCCGCCGCGGTCCGCGGACCGGCCGCTCGCCGACCCGGACCTCGGCCCCAACGTGATCTTCTTCGACCCGTCCTCCCCCGACATCCAGGGCCGGCTGGACCAGATCTTCCGCCAGCAGGAGTCCGCGCAGTTCGGCACCGGCCGCTACGCGCTGCTGTTCAAGCCCGGCACGTACAACGGCCTCAACGCCCAGCTGGGCTTCTACACCTCCATCATCGGCCTCGGCATCTCCCCCGACGACACGCACATCAACGGGGACGTGACCGTGGACGCCGGCTGGTTCGACGGCAACGCCACCCAGAACTTCTGGCGCTCGGCGGAGAACCTGTCGCTCAGCCCCGTCAACGGCACCAACCGCTTCGCCGTCTCCCAGGCCGCGCCCTTCCGCCGCATGCACGTGCGCGGCAACCTCAACCTCGCGCCGGCCGGCTACGGCTGGGCCAGCGGCGGCTACATCGCCGACAGCCGCGTCGACGGCACCGTGCAGCCGTACTCGCAGCAGCAGTGGTACACCCGCGACAGCAGCATCGGCGGCTGGCTGAACGCGGTGTGGAACATGGTCTTCTCCGGCGTCGAGGGCGCCCCGGCGCAGTCCTTCCCCGACCCGCCGTACACCACCCTCGACACCACGCCGATCTCCCGCGAGAAGCCGTTCCTCTACGTCGACGGCGCGGAGTACCGCGTCTTCCTCCCCGCGCTGCGCCGCAACTCCCGCGGCACCACCTGGGGCGGCGGCAGCCCGCAGGGCGAGTCGCTGCCGCTCTCCGACTTCCACGTGGTCAAGGAGGGCGCGACCGCCGCGAGCATCAACGCCGCCCTGCGCGAGGGCAAGCACCTGCTGCTCACCCCGGGGATCTACCACGTCGACGCGCCGATCGAGATCGACCGGGCGGGCACCGTGGTCCTCGGCATCGGCTACCCCACGATCATCCCGGACGGCGGCGTGGCCGCCATGACCGTCGCCGACGTCGACGGCGTCCGGCTCGCCGGCTTCCTGCTGGACGCCGGGCCGGAGAACTCCGACGTGCTGCTCGAAGTGGGCCCGGAGGGCTCCGCCGCGGGCCACGAGGCCGACCCGACCACGCTCCAGGACGTGTTCATCCGCATCGGCGGCGCCGGCCCCGGCAAGGCGACCACCAGCATGGTGATCAACAGCCGGCACGTGCTCGTCGACCACACCTGGGTGTGGCGCGCGGACCACGGCGAAGGCGTCGGCTGGGAGACCAACCGCTGCGACTACGGCGTCGTCGTCAACGGCGACGACGTGCTCATCACCGGGCTCTTCGTCGAGCACTTCAACAAGTACGACGTGCAGTGGAACGGCGAGCGCGGGCGCACGGTCTTCTTCCAGAACGAGAAGGCGTACGACGCCCCGAACCAGGCCGCGATCCAGAACGGCGACCTGCGGGGCTACGCCGCGTACAAGGTCGCCGACGACGTGTCCGAGCACGAGGGCTGGGGCATGGGGAGCTACTGCTACTACAACGTCGCCCCGGACATCATTCAGGAGCACGGCTTCGCCACGCCCACGGGCTCCGGGATCAAGTTCCACCACATCATGGTGGTCTCGCTCGGCGGTCAGGGGCAGTACGCCCACGTGATCAACGACCACGGGGCGCCCACCTCGGGCACGGACACGATCCCCTCCAAGGTCGTCGCCTACCCCTGAGCCGCACCTGCGGGTGCGCGGGCCCCGCCCCCGGTCCAGCGGACGCCGGGGGCGGGGCGGGGGCGTCCCGGGCGCCCGGCGCCCGGGTGTTCAGGCCGACTCGCGGACGACCAGCGAGGGGCGGAAGACCACCGAGGACGGCACGGCGCCGGGCTCCCTGATCCGCCGCAGCAGCAGCCGGGCCATCTCGCAGGCCATGTCCTCCACCGGCTGCCGCACGGTCGTCAGGGCCGGCTCCGACGCCTCGGCGGCCTCGCTGTCGTCGAACCCGACCACGCCCACGTCCTCCGGCACCCGGCGGCCGGCGCGCAGCAGCACGGGCACCGCGCCCAGCGCCATCAGGTCGGAGGCGACGAACACGCCGTCCACCCCGGGGTGGCCGGCGAGCAGCCGGCGCATCGCCTCGGCGCCGCCGGCCCGGGTGAAGTCGCCCTCCGCCCACGGCAGGTCGGCCACGCCCAGCGCGGCGAGCGCGGCGCGGAACCCGTCGAGCCGCTCCTTCGCGGCCGGCATGTCCTGCGGGCCGGCCACCGTGCCGATCAGCCGGCGGCCCTGGGCCACCAGCCGCTCCGCGGCCAGCGCCGCGCCGGCGCGCTGGTCGACCTCGACGTACGGCAGCGTCGCCGCCCGGCCCGGGCGGCCGGCCAGCACGGTGGGCAGCGCGGTCCCGGAGAGCATGCGGGGCAGCGGGTCGTCCGGGTGCGAGGAGACGAGCACGACGCCGTCGACGTGTCCCTGGCGCAGGTACGTGAGCACCTGCCCGCGCGACGCCTCGTCGTCGGCGACCATCAGCACGGTCTGCATGCCGGCCGGGCGCAGCACCTGGAGCAGCCCGCTGACGACCCGGCCGAAGTGCGGGTCGGTGAACATCCGGCCGATGAACGGGGTCGCGAGGTGGCGCTGTTCGCGCTCGGAGACGACCAGGGCCACGGAGTCCGTGCGCCGGGTCACCAGGGAGCGGGCGGCCCGGTTGGGCGCGTAGCTGGTGGCGGTGATCGCCTCCTCGACCTTGCGGCGCAGCGCGGCGTCGACGGTGGGCGAGCCGTTGATGACCCGGGAGGCCGTCGCCCGGGACACCCCGGCGACCCGGGCCACGTCTTCGAGGGTGGCGGGGCGGTCGGGCCGCGGAGCCTGTGTTGCCATGCAGCCTTTATACCGTCCCCGGAGGGAGGTGAGAGAGCGCTCTCTCAGGCTCGCACCGTCCACGGACGACTTCGGTCCGCACCGGGCGGCGCTCGTCGACGGCTTCACCGGTTGCCCGTCCGGACCGGCGCGGAGACGCGCGCGGTCGGCGGCGGGGCGCGGACGTACGGCGACAGCCCGCACGGCAGCCGTACCGGGAAGGGTGCCCCGGGGCCGGTGGCCACGTACCGCTTCCGGGTGCCCGGCGGACGCCCGGAACCGCCGCCGCGTGCCCGGCGGACGCCACCGAACGCCCCCGCCACGGGACTTGCGCGAGCGCGCCGGCGACGCCAGGCTACCCGCCTGCGCACCCGGGGACCGGCCTTGAGGACCCGGGCGGCGGATGCAGCATCATGGGGTGAAGCGCGCAGCCGAGACGACAGGGCACGATGGGCGAGATGATGCAACCCGGCGATTTCATGATGGCCACCAGGAGCCGCGGCTACTCGCCGCAGCAGGTCGACCGCGTCGTCGGCGACCTGCTCGCCGAGCGGGAGGCGGCCGTACGCCACGCCAGAGACCTGGAGACACAGGTGGAGGCAAGCGGACGGCATCTGGCCGGGCTGCTCGAACGGGCCGCGGCGCTGGGGCCGCAGACGTACGAGTCGCTCGGGGAGACCGCCCGCAAGCTCTTCCAGGACGCCAGGGCCGAGGCGGACCGGGTGCTCGCCCGGGCCGAGGCGGAGTGCCGGGAGCTGAAGGAGGCCGCCCGCGCCGCCGCGGAGGAGCGCGGCAAGGAGGCGGAGCGGCAGGCCGAGAGCATACGGGCCGACGCCGAACAGCGGGCCCGGCAGCGGATCAAGCAGGCGCACGAGACGGCGGGGCAGCTCGTCGCCGAGGCGCAGCGGCAGGCGGACGGCACCCGCGAGGACGCGCGGCAGCGCGCGCAGCAGGTGACGCTGGAGGCCGCCGCGCACATCGGCGCGCAGCAGGCGGCGCAGGCCGAGCGCGAGCGGAAGCTCGACGGCGAGGCCGGCGCGGTGCTCGCGGACCTGGAGGAGGCGCTGGGCGCGGCGGAGGGGCAGGCCGAGGCGGTGCGCTCGGAGTATCTGCGGCGCCGGGACGGCAACGCGACGTACGCGGCCGGGCTGCTGCGGGACGCGGAGCTTCAGGCGGCCGACCTGCGCGACCGGGCCTGGCAGGCGGCCGAGCGGATCGAGATCCGGGCGGCGCTGGAGCAGGAGCGCTACGCGGCGCGTATCGAGGAGGCGCGCACGCGGCTGGCGGAGGCGCAGCAGGCGGTGGTCGCGATCGCGAACCCGCCCGGCCGCCGCCAGGGCCCGCCGCAATCCGCCCCGCAGGCCCCGCAGTCCGCCCCGCAGCGGCCGGCGCAGCCGCCGGCGGCGCCGCAGGAGCCCCGGCGGTCCGTGCCCCGGCAGCCGCAGCACCAGCCGCCCCGGCACCCGGGGCAGTAGCGCCCCGCCGGGGCGGCGGCGCGGCCGGCGGGCTCAGCGGGCCGGGACGAGGACCCCGGGGTTGAGGACGCCGGCCGGGTCGAGCGCGTGCTTCGCAGCCGTGAGGGCCGCGGCGAACGGGTCCGGGCGCTGACGGTCGTACCAGGGCCGGTGGTCGCGGCCGACGGCGTGGTGGTGGGTGATCGTGCCGCCGTGCGCCGCGATCGCCTCGGAGACCGCCGCCTTGATGTCGTCCCACTGCGCGACGGTGCTGCCCCAGCGGCCGGGGGCGATGACGCCGAAGTACGGCGCCGGGCCGTCCGGGTAGACGTGGGTGAAGCGGCACGTGACGACGCCCGTGCCGCCGGTGGCGGCGCGCACGGCGCGGTGGGCCGCGTCGGTGACGGCGTGGTGGAGCGCGTCGAAGGCGTCCCAGGTGCAGGCCGTCTCGAAGGTCTCGACGACCATGCCGTGCCGGGCGAGGGCGTCGCGCTGGTACGGCATCCGCAGGAACGCCGACCGCCAGGCCGCACCGGCGCCGTCACCACCGGCGCCGTCGCTCCCGCCCCCGCCTCGTGCCGGGGGCCGCTGTCCCGCGCCTCGCTCCGCGACGCCGGCCGCCTCGTCCCGTACGCCCCGCTCCCCCGGCTCGTCCGGGGCGCCGCCGTGGTCGCGGCACAGCTCCAGGGCCCGCGCGAGCCGGTCGCCGACCGGGTGGTCCGCGGACTCGAAGCCCAGCACGAGCATCCCGCCGCCGACGCTCACCCCCAGGTTGACCAGCGCCTCGGCGGGGTCGAGCAGCCGGCAGTCCGCCAGGTGCAGCCCGCTCTGCGCGACCGCCCGGGTCGCCGCCACCGCCGCGGCGAAGTCCGCGAAGCGCACCGACGCCCGCGCGCGCCACCGCGGCCGCGCCTGCACCCGCAGCCACGCCTCGGTGATCACCCCGAGCGCGCCCTCGCTGCCGAGGAACAGCCGGTCCGGCGACGGGCCCGCGCCGGAGCCCGGCAGCCGCCGGGACTCGCCGGTGCCGGCCGGCGAGACCACCCGCAGCGACTCGACGAGGTCGTCGATGCGGGTGTGGAGGGTGGCGTAGTGGCCGCCGGCGCGGGTGGCCAGCCAGCCGCCGAGGGTGGAGAACTCGAAGGACTGCGGGAAGTGCCGCAGCGTCAGGCCGTGCGGGCGCAGCTGCGCCGCCAGCCGCGGCCCGTGGATCCCCGCCTGGATGCGCGCCGCGCGGCTCGTCGCGTCGACCTCCGTCACGGCGTCCAGCCGCGCCAGGTCGAGGGTGACCGCGGCGCGGTGGTCGGGGCAGCGGGGCTCGACGCCGCCGACCACCGAACTGCCACCGCCGTAGGGGATCGCGGCGATGCCCTCGCGGGTGCACCAGTCGAGGAGGTCGGCGACGTCGCTTTCGCGGCGCGGGCGGGCGACGAGGTCCGGCGGGTGGCGGAGGTCGCCGTGGAGGTTGCGTACGACGTCGCGGAACGCCTTGCCGTGCGCGTGCGCGGCCCGGTCGGCGGGGTCGGCGGAGCACAGCGGGGCCAGCGAGGCCGGCGGCGCGACCCGGGGCGGGGGCAGGGCGAGGGAGGCGACGGCGGGCGGCGGGTGGTCGACGGGCTCGGCGGTCGACAGCAGCCGTACGCGGTCGAGCAGCGCGGTGAGTTCGGCGCCGCGCACGGCGTTCTCGACGGTGCCCCAGCCCCACCAGGATCGCTTCATACGCCCCTCCTTTCCCGGCTGCCCGGGGCCGAATCCGACCCCATCATGGCTGGAATTCCCCCCACCCGATCACCCCTTCAGGCGTTTCTGCGCTCTTGACAGCGGCCCCGCCGCCCGCGGACCGCATAGCCTCAAACGACGATCGACTGCCGCGGGACGGGGTGCTAACAGTGAGGGGCACGGCACGGCGCCGGCAACGTGCCACCGAAGGGGGACGGCGTGACCCACGTGGGAGACGACCGCGGGTCCGCGGTTCCGGACCGGCCGTCGCAGGCCACGGCGACGGCCGCCCGGTGGCCCGTCGCGCACCTGGTCGCAGGCCCCTTTCCGGGGCCGGCGGCCGCTGACCCGGAGGCCATGATGGCGCTGACCCACACCGGTACGCAGTCGCGCGCGCTCTTCAGCGGGCCCGACGGATCGGTGCGTTCGGTGTGGGCGGGCGAGGGCGGGCGGTGGCGGGGGCCCGCGGTGCTCGCCCCGGCGGGGAGCTGCGCGCCGGGCACCCCGGTCGGTCTGGCCCGCCGGACGTCGGCCGGCTGTACGGAGGCCGCGTACGCGGGCGCGGACGGGTCGATTCTGGTCATGTGGTCCCGGCGGGAGGGCGACTGGCAGGGCCCCCACACCGTCGCCCCGCCGGGGACCTGCGCGCCGGGCGCGGCGGTCACGCTCGCGCACCAGCGGACGATGGACCAGCTCGACCTGCTCTGCACCGGCGCCGACGGCTCCGTGCAGGTGCTGTGGGCGGGCGGCGGCGGGCCGTGGCAGGGCCCGGCCGTCCTCGCCCCGCCGGGCACGTGCGCGCCGGGCACCCCGGTCGGGCTGGGCCGGCGGCGGTCGGCCGAGCGGCTGGAGGCGGTGTACGCGGGCGCGGACGGCTCCGTACAGGTGCTCTGGGCGGACGCCGACCATCCGTGGCGGGGGCCCGGGGTCCTCGCCCCGCCCGGCACCTGCGTCCCGGGCACGGCGGTGACGCTCGCGTCCCGGGACCCCGCCGACCGGCTCGACGCGCTGTTCACCGCCGCGGACGGCTCGGTGCGGGCGATACGGGCGGACGGCGGCGGCCCGTGGACGCGGGCCGCGACCGTCACGCCCGCGGGCGGCTGCGCGCCCGGGTCGCCGGTGGCGCTGGCGTACGAGAAGTCCGCGCACCGGCTGGACGCGGTGGTCGCCGGCGCCGACGGCGCCGTGCTGGCGCTGTCGGCGGCCGGCGAGGAGGGCTGGCTCGGGCCGGTGGCCGCGGCCCCGCCGGGCACGTGCGCGCCGGGGGCGGCGATCGGCCTCGGGCACCGTACGGCGCCCGGCCCGCTCGACGCGGTGTTCGCGGGCGACGACGGGTCGGTGCGGGTCGTCTGGGCGCTGCCGGGCGGGGGCTGGCACGAGCCGGTGGAGATCGCGCCGCCGGGGTCGGCGGCGCGCGGCTCGGGCGTCGCCCTCACCCACGGCGGCCCGGCGCCCGGCGGCTGACCCCGCGACCGCGGACATTTCAGCCCGTACGACCCGAACGTCGACCAACTCGGACGCCAACCCTCCCCGGTAATCTGCTAATTCGCATTACCACTGCCGCAACACCCCTTGACGGCGCTCCGCGAGCCGCTCTAGGTTCCTCGCACAGCAGTCAGGCAATACGCATTAGCTACCCACTGTGAAGGCACAAGCTCCCATGCCCGAAGCCCCCGGCAGGCTCACCCAGCGCGACATAGCCCGGCTGGCCGGCGTCAGCCAGACCACGGTCTCCCTCGTCCTCAACGACCGTCCCGACGCCGCCCGGATCGCCCCCGAGACCCGCGAGCGCGTCCTGCGCGTGATCCGCGAGACGGGCTACGCCGCCGACCCCATGGCCCGCCGGCTGACCAAGCAACTCAACCAGATCCTCGGGGTCTTCACCTACGAGCCCGTCTTCCCCAGCACCAGCGCCGACTTCTACCACCCCTTCCTGCGCGGCATCGAGGAGAGCGCCGAGCGCAGCGGCTGCGATCTGCTGCTGTTCACCTCCGCGCCGGTGACCGCCGGCCGGCGGCGCATCTTCCACGAGAACAACCGGCTGCGGGTGGCCGACGGCTGCGTGCTGCTCGGCCGGGAGATCCCGCACGAGGAGCTGAGCCGGCTGGTCGACGAGGGCTACCCCTTCGTCTGCGTGGGCCGCCGCGACGACGCCGACGGCGGGCCCGTGCCGTACATCGGCGCCGACTACGTCACCGCCACCGCCCGGCTCGTCGAGCGGGTGCGGGCGCTGGGGCACCGGCGGCTGGCGTTCGCCGGGCCGGGCGCGGGGGCGGAGTCGTCCGACGACAAGTTCGCCGGGTTCCGGCGCGCGGCCGGGCCGGACGCGCCGCATCTGGCCGGGCGGGGGCGGCCGGCCGGGGAGCTGCTGGAGCAGGTGCTCGACGCGGGGGTGACGGCGGTGTTCGTGGAGTTCCTCCAGGAGGCCGTCGCGCTGTACGAGGCGGCGGCGGCCCGCGGTCTGGACGTACCGCGGGACCTGTCGGTGCTGGCGCTGGGCGACCCCACCGCGCCGGTGGACCCGCCGGTGGACTTCACCGGCTTCCGCCTCCCCCGCGGCGAGATGGGCCGGCAGGCCGTCGAGCTGCTCACCGGCATGCTGCACGCCCGCGCCGACAACACCCGCCGGCTGCTGGACTGCCGCCTCGTCGAGGGCGTCACCCTCGCCGCCCCCGCCCGCTGACCGGGCCCGAATCCCCCACGCGCCCACCACGACCCCGCACCCCCAAGGAGACCCATGCACGCGGACGTCCTCGTCGTCGGCGGCGGCACCGGAGGCGTCGCCGCCGCGCTCGGCGCGCTGCGCGCCGGCCGCTCGGTGATCCTCACCGAGGAGTACGACTGGCTGGGCGGCCAGCTCACCAGCCAGGCCGTACCCCCCGACGAGCACACCTGGATCGAGCAGTTCGGCGCCACCGCCTCCTACCGGGCGCTGCGCGACGGCATCCGCGACTACTACCGCCGGCACTACCCGCTGACCGCCGCCGCCCGCGCCAAGCCGGACCTCAACCCGGGCGCCGGGCACGTCAGCCGGCTCTGCCACGAGCCGCGGGTGGCCGTCGCCGTGATCGAGGCGCTGCTGGCCCCGTACCTGGGCGCCGGCCGGCTGACGCTGCTGCGGCCCTACCGTCCCGTGGCCGCCACCACCGACGGCGACCGCGTCACCTCCGTGACGGTCGAACGCCCCGGCGGCGGCGAGCCGCTGGTGCTCACCGCGCCGTACGTGCTGGACGCCACCGAGACCGGCGAGCTGCTGCCGCTGACCGGCACCGAATACGTCACCGGCTTCGAGTCCGCCGCCGAGACCGGCGAGCCCAGCGCGCCCGACGAGGCCCAGCCGCTCAACATGCAGGCGGTGTCGTACTGCTTCGCCGTCGACCACGTCGACGGCGACCACACCATCGACCGCCCCGCCGCCTACGGCTTCTGGCGCGACTACGAGCCGGAGTTCTGGGGCGCCCCGCTGCTGTCCTGGCGGGCCCCGCACCCGCGGACGCTGGAGCTGGTCGAGCGCGCGTTCACCCCGAACCCGGGCGACGACCCGCTCGCCGTCGTCGCCGACCAGCGGCGCGGCGGCGGGGACGCGAACCTGTGGACGTTCCGCCGGATCGCCGCCCGCGACCAGTTCGCGCCGGGCGCGTACGCCAGCGACGTGACCCTGGTCAACTGGCCGATGATCGACTACTTCGAGGCCCCGGTCATCGACGTGCCCGACGCCGCGGCGCAGCTCAAGGAGGCCCGCGGGCTGTCGCTGTCGATGCTGTACTGGATGCAGACCGAGGCCCCGCGCCCCGACGGCGGCACCGGCTTCCCCGGGCTGCGGCTGCGCGCCGACGTCACCGGCGGCGGCGCGGACGGGCTGGCGATGGCCCCGTACATCCGCGAGTCGCGGCGCATCCGGGCCGAGTACACCGTGGTCGAGCAGGACCTGTCGCTCGACGCGCGCGGCGGCAAGGGCGCGGTGGGCTACGCCGACTCGGTCGGCGTCGGCATGTACCGCATCGACCTGCACCCCTCGACCGGCCGCGACACGTACATCGACGTGCCGTCCAGCCCGTTCCAGATCCCGCTCGGCGCGCTGCTCCCGCGGCGTACGGAGAACCTGCTGCCCGCCGGCAAGAACATCGGCACCACCCACATCACCAACGGCTGCTACCGCCTGCACCCCGTCGAGTGGAACATCGGCGAGGCCGCCGGGCTGCTCGCGGCCCACTGCGTCGAGCACGGGCACACCCCCCGTGCCGTACGCCACACCCCCCGCCTGCTCCAGGACTTCCAGCGCACCCTGACCGCCCACGGCGTCGAGCTGCGCTGGCCCGACATCAGCGGTTACTGAACCGACGGTCACCGACCGGCCGACCCGGCATCCGAGGAGGACGCCAGCATGTCTTCGCCCGCACGGCCACGCACCCGGCCCAGCAACCGAATCCCCGTCCGCGGCAGGCCCGTCGCGCTCGCCGCCGCCGGCCTGCTCGCGCTCACCGCGTGCGGCGGGTCCGACGGCGGCTCCGGCTCCGACGGCGGTCCGGTCACGCTGCGCATGACCATCTGGACCGGCAACGAGGAGCACCTGAAGCTGCTGAACGGGATCGCCGCGGACTACCGGAAGAAGAACCCGGAGGTGAAGGAGATCACGTTCGACACCCTGCCGGTCGAAAGCTACACCACCGCGCTGACCACCCAGATAGCCGGCGGCAAGGCCCCGGACCTGGCCTGGATCTTCGAGAACGCGGCGCCCGACTTCGTCTCCTCCGGCGCGCTCGCCGAGATCGAGGACGACCCGGACGTGCTGCCGTCGGCGAAGAAGCTGTGGCGGCACGAGGACAAGCTCTACGCCTATCCGTTCTCCACCTCCCCGTTCGGCGTCTTCGTCAACACCGACCTGCTCCAGGAGGCCGGGCAGCCCACGCCGGCCGAGCTGATCGAGCAGGGGAAGTGGACCTGGGAGGAGGTCGCGGAGGTCGGCGGCGCGGTACGGGACGAGACCGGCGAGGCCGGCATGGTCATCCGCGACTTCGACTACAAGATGTGGGACAACCTGGCCACCGTGTGGGACGGCTGGGGCGCCGAGCCGTGGAGCGAGGACGGTGCGACCTGCACGTTCGACGCGCCGGAGATGACCGCCGCGATGACGTACCTGCACGACGCGGTCTTCGCCGACGAGGCGATGCCCGCGCCCGGCACCACCGCCGACTTCTTCGCCGGCGAGGCGGCGATGACCGTCACCCAGATCAGCCGGGCCTCGCTGCTCGACGACAGCTTCGGCTGGGACTTCGTGCCGCTGCCGGAGGGGCCGGCGGGCTCGTACGACGTGATCGGGCAGGCCGGGCTCGGGGTCCTCGCGAACGGCGACCACGTCGAGGAGGCCGTGGACTTCCTGGCGTTCATGACGAACGAGAAGAACTCCGCCGCCCTCGGCCGCTACTTCCCGCAGGCCCGCAGCTCCCAGCTGGACGCGAAGACCCTCGCCAAGAGCAACCCGCAGCTCAGGCCCGCGCAGCTCGAAGAGGTCGTCATCGGCGGCATCGAGAACGGGAAGGTCAAGCCCACCCACACCAACCAGGCCGAGCTGTTCGACGCCGTACGCGCCGCGCTCGACCCGCTGTGGCAGCCGGACGCCGACGTGGCGAAGACGCTCCAGGACGTCTGCTCGGCGATCCAGCCGCAGCTGGAGAAGTGACGGCGCTCCCATGGCGACCCTGGAACGCGCCCGGGCCAAGGCCGCTCCCCCGCGCCGGCGCGGGGACGGCTCCCGGCGGCCCTTCTGGACGGCCCGCCGCCGGGACCAGCTCGCCGGCTACCTGTTCATCGCCCCGCAGCTGCTGGGCAGCGTCCTGTTCGTCCTGATCCCGCTCGTCCTGGTCTTCTGGTACAGCTTCCACGAGTGGAACGTGCTGGCCGGCAGCTTTCACGGGGTGGGCGCGGACAACTACCGGGCGCTGGCCGACGACCCCAAGCTGCCGGGTGTGCTGCGCGCCACCGCGTTCTTCTCCGTCGGCCTGGTGGTGCTGAACCTGAGCCTGGCGCTGGCGCTGGCGGTGCTGCTGAACCAGAAGCTGCGCGGCAACGTCGTCTTCCGCACCCTGTTCTTCTCGCCCGTGGTGGTCTCGCTGGTCGCCTGGACGATCGTGTGGGGCTTCCTGCTGCAGAAGAACGGCGGCATCAACGCCGGGCTCGACCTGATCGGCGTCGAGGGGCCCAACTGGCTGCGCGGCGAGACCTCGTCGATGATCTCGGTGATCGTGGTGCAGGTCTTCAAGAACGTCGGCCTGAACATGGTGCTGTTCCTGGCCGCGCTCCAGGGCGTGCCGCGGGAGCTGTACGAGGCCGCCACGGTGGACGGCGCCGGGCGCTGGCGGCAGTTCGTGCGGATCACGGTGCCGCTGATCAGCCCGACGATCCTGCTGACGTCGATCATCACGGTGGTCGGCTCGCTCCAGGTGTTCGCGCAGATCGCGGTCCTCACCCAGGGCGGCCCGGGCAACTCCACCACCGTCCTCGTCTACTACCTCTACCAGCAGGCGTTCGAGTTCCACCACTTCGGCTACGGCGCGACGCTCTCCGTGCTGCTCTTCGTCATCGTGCTCGTGCTGACCGTCGTGCAGTGGCAGATGCGCAAGAAGTGGGTCTTCCATGAGTCCTAAGCTGCCGCGGCGCGCCCGGCTCGTGCTCTACGGAGTGCTGCTGGTGCTCCTCGTCCCCTTCGTCTTCCCGACGTGGTGGATGGTGACCTCGTCGCTGAAACCGGCGAGCGAGATCTTCGCGTTCCCGCCGTCGCTCTGGCCGGAGAACCCGGGCTTCGGCGCGTACGAGCGCGTCTTCGACCTCCAGCCGTTCGCGCAGCAGTACTGGAACAGCATGTACATCGCGGCGGTGGTGACGATCGGCACGCTCGCGGTGTCGTCGATGGCCGGCTACGCCTTCGCGCGCATCCGCTTCCGCGGCCAGAACGCGCTGTTCCTGGTGGTGCTCACCGGCCTGCTGATCCCCAGCGAGGTCACCATCGTGCCGCTGTTCCAGATGTTCAACGACTGGGGGATGACGGACACGCACTGGCCGCTGGTGCTGGTGCCGATCCTCGGGGCGCCGAGCGTGCTGGCCACGCTCATCATGCGGCAGTTCTTCATCACGCTGCCGACGGAGCTGGAGGAGGCGGCGCGGATGGACGGCCTGGGCCGCTTCGCGATCTACTGGCGCATCGCGCTGCCGCTGGCGCGGCCGGCGCTGGCGGCGGTGGGGATCTTCACGTTCCTGCACAGCTGGAACCTGTATCTGGAGCCGATCGTGTACCTCTCTACGCCGGAGAAGTTCACGCTGCCGCAGGCGCTCACGCAGTTCACCGACTCCTACGGCGGCCCGATGTGGGACGTGCAGCTCGCCGCGGCGTCGCTGACCGCGCTGCCGGTGCTGGCGGTGTTCGTCTTCGCGCAGCGTCAGTTCGTGGAGGGCCTCGCGCACACGGGCCTGAAGTGACCGCGGCACGCCCGCTTCCGCCGCGTACGTCCCCTTGTACGTTCCCCGCACAGGCGTCGTTCAGGTCCGTGCCACCCCGCGGCCACGGATGATCAGCACAGTGCGGCTGACACCACGTCTCGCGGACGGAGTTTCCATGGACCGGGCAGAGGACCACGGCGGGCAGCGCACCCGCCTCGACAGACGCGCAGTTCTGGCGACCGCCGTCGCCGTGCCGGCCGCCGGCGCGGCGGCGGCGCTGGCGGCCGGCCCCGCGGCGGCGGCCGGGGGGACGGGCGCGCCCGCGGCGGCCGGGCGGTGGCGCGGGTACGACGCCGAGAGCCCGCGCTTCGCGCTGGCGGTGCTGCCGGACACCCAGTACCTCTTCGACGCCGACAGCGCCGACCCGGAGCCGCTGCGCGCGACGTTCCGGTACCTGGCCGGGGAGCGCCGGGAGGCGAACATCGCGTTCATGGCGCACCTCGGCGACGTCACCGAGCACGGCACGGCCGACGAGATCCGCCTCGCCGCCGCCACCTTCCGCACGATCCACGGCGCGGTCCCGTACAGCGTGCTCGCGGGCAACCACGACATCGACGGCTCGCAGGACGACCAGCGCGGCGACAGCGCGTACCTCGACGCCTTCGGCCCGGAGCGCTACCGCCGGATGCCGACCTTCCGCGGCGCCTCCGACGACGGCTACAACACCTGCCACGTGCTGCGCGGCGGCGGCCGGGAGTGGCTGGTGCTCGCGCTCGACTGGCGGATCTCGGACCGCGGGCTGCGGTGGGCACAGGGCGTGCTCGACCGGTTCCCCGAGCTGCCCGCGATCCTCACGACGCACGACCTGGCCTGGTCGGACGACGACGGCGCGGCGCAGCTGTCCGACCACGGGCGGCGGCTGTGGGACGGGCTGATCCGCGGCAACGACCAGATCTTCCTGGCGCTCGGCGGCCACTACTGGCCGCCCGGGCGGACCGTGCTGACCAACGACGCGGGCCACGACGTCCACGTGCACATCACCAACTACCAGGACCGCTACTACGGCGGCGCCGCGATGATCCGGCTGTACGCGTTCGACCTGGCCCGCGGCGTGATCGACGTGGAGACCTTCGCGCCGTGGTTCCTGGACCGCGACCCCGACCGCCGGTCGCCGCTGGCCGCGGAGACGGTCGAGCTGACCGGCCCGGCCGACCGCTTCTCGCTGGAGATCGGCTTCGCGGAGCGGTTCGCCGGCTTCGCGCCCGCCGTACCGCCGCGCCCGCGGCCGCCCGCCGCGGTGCTGCCGCGGGACACCGTCGCGTACTGGCGCTTCGACGCCGAGGGCCTGGCCGCGGCCGGGCGGGACGGCGAGCCGGTCGCCGACGGGGTACGCGCCCGGGACCTGAGCGGCAACGGCAACGACCTGACCGTACGCCGCCTGCACGACAGCGGTCCCACCGCGCTGACCTGGTCGGACGGGCACCACGAGGGCCAGCCGGCGCACGCCAGCCTGCGCTTCGACGGCGGCAAGGGCCCGGACCGCGGCGCGATCCTGACCACGGCGGCGGACGCTCCTCTCAACGGCGAGAAGTTCACCCGGGGCTACACGATCGAGACGTACGTGAAGCTGCCCGAGCCCTTCGAGGGCGACCACGCCTGGATGGGGATCCTCAGCTGGGAGGGGCGCAACGGCGACGCGGGCAAGACCACCGGCTGGTCGCCGGACGAGCCGACGTGCAGCCTGAACCTGTCTCCGGAGCGGTTCCTGCAGTTCGTCGTCTACCCGCACCGCCAGGACGCCGACCCGACCTCGTGGAGCCACGCGCTGCCGGTGGGCCGCTGGATGCACCTGGCCGTCGTCAACGACGGCCGGCGGACCGTCGTGTACGTGGACGGCTCGAAGATCGCCCGCAACCCGTCCCAGCGCTCGACCGGGATCGCCACCCTCGGCAAGCCGTTCGTCCTCGGCGCCACGCAGTTCGACGAGAAGTACGGCCAGGGCTTCTACGGCTGGATCGGGGACACCCGCATCGTGGCGCGGGCGCTGTCCCCGCGGGACTTCCTCAGCCCCGGCGGCTGACGGCCCGGCGGCTGACGACCCGGCCGCGGGCCTCTGACCGGCCGTGATCCGCCCGCGGAAGCGCGGCCGGGACGTTTCCTGCGCGCAGCCCGTACGCTCTTAGGGCAACCGCAGGCAGGAAAGTGTATGACCCCGTTCGACAAGATCAGAGCCCGGCTCGCCCGCGCGGTGCGCCGGGTCGGCGAGGCCGCGCCGCCGCGGGACGCCACCGTCCTGCGGTGGCTCGCCTTCGTGGTCGCGGCGCTCGCCACGGCGATGCTCGTCGTCGCCGGCACCGCCCGCTCCACCGTCGCCGACGCGGGCTTCTACCGCTCCGCGCTGGACCGGGAGCACGCCTTCGAGCGGCTCTACGACCAGGTGCTCGTCGACCCCGAGGCGTCGGACGTGACCCGGGACCTGCTCGCCCGGCTGCCGGTGCCCGAGGCCGTCGTCACCTCCAACCTCAAGACCGTGCTGCCGCCGACCACCGCGCGGGCCCTGGCCGACGCCGTCATCGCGGACGCGGTGGCGTACCTGCGCGGGGAGCGCGACGAGCTGACGCTGGAGATCGACCTGCGGCCGGTGCTCGACAGCCTGGGCACCGTCGCCAACGTCCACTTCGCCGACGTCGTCGCGAACCTCCAGGACAAGCCCGCCCCCGACTACGCCGCCTTCCGGTCCGACCTGGGCGACGCCG
Source organism: Streptomyces sp. MAR4 CNX-425 (assembly GCF_048656465.1). Taxonomy (NCBI): domain Bacteria; kingdom Bacillati; phylum Actinomycetota; class Actinomycetes; order Kitasatosporales; family Streptomycetaceae; genus Streptomyces; species Streptomyces sp. MAR4 CNX-425. Next base: position 643,752 of record NZ_JBMDLF010000002.1, read on the forward strand.
TGGACCGGATCGCCGACGGCAAGCGGCCCAAGGGGCTGCCCGCCCTCGACCTCACCGAGGCGCAGGCGAGGGCCGCCACCGACACGGTGCTGCGGGCCGTACCCGCGGACGAGCGCGCGGAGCTGCGCCCGCGGCTGCTCGCCGCGCTCGCCAGCGGCGACCTGGCCACGGCGCTGGCGGAGGTCGGGCCCGCGGTCTTCGCGGAGCGGGAGTACAGCGCCGCGGCCGCGCTGCGCAACACCGCGGACGGGGTGTCCTGGGACCTGGCCGCCGAGTTCGACGCCGCCGGCGACTCGCTGGACCCGGTGCGGGAGGCCCGCTCCTTCACCCGGCTGGGCCTCGGCTGGGTGCAGACCGGCGCCCTGCTGCTCGGGCTCGCCTCGCTGGCCGTGCTGTGGCGGTACGGGCCGCGCGCCCCGGGGCGGCGCCTGGTGCGCATCAGCGCGGCGCTGGCGTGCGGGGGCGCGCTGACCTTCACGCTGGCGCTGGTGGTGCGCGGGATGGCCGGTGTCAACGTCGCCGCCGCGCCGGGCGGCTGGCCGGACTCCGCGGCCCGGCTGCTGGACGACGTGCAGCGCACGGCGCTGGAGCGGCTCTACGCAGCCGCGCTGACGACGGCGGGCGTGCCGCTGACGGCGGGGGTGCTGCTGGTCGCCGGGGGGTTGCTGTGGCAGCGGCGGGCGGCCGCGAGGGCGGCGGCCGCGGAAGCGGCGGGCACGGAGGCCGCAGGGGCCGCGGAGGGCGCGGAGGCCACGGAGGGCGCGGAGACCGCGCCGGAGACCGGTGAGCCCGCCGGTGACCCGGCCGGTGAGCCCGCTCCCGCCGGCGGGCCCGGCGCCGCCGGGCCCGCGGGGCCCGTGCCGCCGCGGTTCCGCTGGGGCGCGGTCGGCGTCGTCGCCGCCTCGCTGGCCGGCGCCGTCTTCGTACCGAACGCCTTCGGGGGCGAGGACGACCGCCACTGCAACGGCCGGGCGGAGCTGTGCGCGCTGCCGTACGACGAGGTGGCCCAGCTCGCCTCGCACAACGCGATGGCCACCTCCCAGGACCGCTTCATCGCCCCGCTCCAGGACCCGTCGATCACCGGCCAGCTCAACGAGGGCGTCCGCGCCCTGCTCCTCGACACCCACCGCTGGGAGACCCCGCGGGAGATCAACGCGCGGCTGGTGGACTCCGACTTCAGCCCGGCCGTGCAGCGTCAGGTCCGCTCCGTGCTGAACACCGTCGACCCGCCCCGCGAGGGCGCCTGGCTGTGCCACGCCGTCTGCCGCGGCGGCGCGCTGCCGCTGGTCCCGGAGCTGGAGAAGATCGGCGACTGGCTGGAGCAGCACCCCTCCGACGTGGTCACGCTGGTGATCCAGGACGGCATCAGCGGCACCGCCACGCGCACCGCGATGCGCCGAGCAGGGCTGACCGACCTGGTGTACACGCCGGACGACGACCCGGACGAGCCGTGGCCGACGCTCGGCGAGATGATCGACGAGGACCGGCGGCTCGTGGTGTTCGCGGAGAAGGCCGACGGCCCGGCGCCCTGGTACCGCAACTTCTACCGCTACGGCATGGAGACCCCGTTCTCGTTCCGCACCCCCGCCGACATGACGTGCGACCCGAACCGCGGCGGCGACGACAAGCGGCTCTTCCTCATGAACCACTTCATCACCAACAACGGCGGCAGCCGCCTGGACGCCGGCCGGATCAACGCCCGCGACTTCGTGCTCGACCGGGTCCGCGCGTGCGAGCGGGCGCGCGGCCGGCCGGTGAACCTGGTGGCCGTGGACTACGCCACGATCGGCGACGCCCGCGGCGCCGTGCGCGTACTGAACAGCGAGCGCATCGCCGGCCACGAGGGCTGACCGCGGCGACGGCCGAGGGGCGGGTACGGAGGGCGGGCCGGCGCCGCCCGTACGCGCGTCAGCCCCGCCCCGGCTCCGCTCCCCCGGCCCCTGCGTCGGCTTCCGCGTGGCGCACCAGGGCCGTCGCCGTCGCGGCCGCCGCGACGAGCGCCACCGCCGGCGGGACGAGGAGCAGCAGCGAGGCGGTCCAGCGCAGCGACACCCACAGGCCCAGCAGCGCCAGCGACGGCGCCGCGAGGAACCGGACCGGGTGGCGGGCGACCAGGTGCGCCGCGCAGATCCACAGCAGCCGCCCGCGCAGCGCCGGGCGGGCGGCGCCGAGCGACAGCGCGGCGGGGAGCGCGAGCAGCCCGGCCACGGCGCACGCGCCGCCGGCGGCGAGCGACGGCAGCAGCCACGGGTGCTGCGTCTGCCGCCACAGCGCCAGCGCGGCGAGGAACGCCGCCGCCGGCACCGCCGGCACCAGCGCCTGCGCCGGCCCGAACCGCCACAGCGCGCGCAGCCCGCGCCACCAGTCCCGTATCCCCGCCTCGCCGTCCGCGGCGATCCGGTCGGCCGTGGCGCCGAGCGCGGCCAGCCAGGGGCCGGTGAGCACGGCGGCGACGGGTACGGAGACGGGGGTGACGCCGGGCGCCAGGAGCACGGCGAGGGTGGCGGCGGCGCAGACCGCCGCGCCCGCGACGGCCAGCGCCGGCAGGCTCGGCCAGGCGCCGCGCAGCAGCCGCCGCAGCGCCTCGTTCTCGGCGGCGGCCGGTGCGCCGCCGGTGTCCGGGCCGCCGGCGGGGGCGCCCGCTCCGTACCGGATCCGCCCGCCCGCCGGGGCCGCCGCCGTCCGCCGCCTCATCCGCGCAGCCCCGCCTGCGCGATGCTCGCCACGAACGACCGCTGGAAGATCAGGAACAGCGCCAGCACCGGCACCACCACCGCCGTGATCGCCGCGAACACCACCACCGGCGAGCCGCCGTGGCTGGCCTGGAGGGTGACCAGCCCGATCGGCAGCGTCATGTTCTCCGGGGTGCTGAGGAAGATCAGCGGGCCGAAGTAGTTGTTCCAGGCGGCCTCGAACGTGAGGATCGCCATCGCGGCGAGCGCCGGCCCGGACAGCGGCACGATGATCCGGAAGAGGATCCACAGGTGCCCGGCGCCGTCGATGCGCGCGGCCTCGTCCAGCTCGCGCGGGATGGTGTTGAAGTACTGCCGGAAGAAGAAGATCGAGAAGACGTTGATCAGCGCGGGCAGCCACAGCGCCGGCAGCGAGTCGATGAGGCCGAGGTTCCGCATCAGCACGAAGACGGGGATGACGGTCATCTGCCCCGGGATCATCAGCGCGCTGAGCAGCACGAGGAAGATCCCGTCCCGGCCGCGGAAGCGGAGCCGGGAGAAGGCGTACGCGGCGAGCACGCTGACCAGCAGCGAGCCGACGGTGGCGAGCACCGCGACCTGGAGGCTGTTGAGCGCCATCCGGCCGAACGGGACGGCGTCCGGCACCGCGCGGAAGTTCTCGGTGGTGAAGGGCTTCGGGATCCAGTCGGGCGGCATCTCGAAGGCCGCCTGCTCCTCGGTGAGGCTCTGCACGACGAGCCAGACGAGCGGGGCGATCATGACGAGGCCGACGGCCACCAGGAGGAGTTCGGTCGCAAGGCGGGCCGGGCGGATGCGCCGGCGGCCCCGGGTCCGTGGCGTCACTGCTGGTGCACCCACTTCCGCGAGCCCCAGAACTGCAGCAGCGTGACGGCCATCATGATCACGAAGACCAGGAGGGAGACGGCCGCGGCGTAGCCGATCTGGAAGGACTGGAAGCCCTTCTGATAGAGGTACATGACGATGGTGATGGTCGAGTTCTCCGGCCCGCCGTCGGGCGTGATGATCTGCACCGGGTCGAAGATCTGGAACGCCCCGATGAAGGTGATGACGGCGGCGAAGAAGATCGTCGGGGACATCATCGGCAGGGTGACGCGCCAGAAGACCTGGTGCGGGCGGGCGCCGTCCACGCGCGCCGCCTCGTGCAGCTCCCGGGGCACGGTCTGGAGCCCGGCGAGCATGATGACGAAGGTGAAGCCGATGGTGTGCCAGAAGTCGATGGCGATGATCGCGGGCAGCGCCCACGCCGGGTCGGTGAACCAGTCCGGCGGCTGCACGCCGACCTCGCCCGCGTAGTGCGCGACGAGGCCGAACGTCGGGTCCAGCACGTACTTCCAGAGCAGCGCGACCGCGGCCCAGGAGATGACGAAGGGAAAGAAGAGCGCGGTGCGGACGAAGTACGACAGCGCCCTGCTCATCATCCGGTTCACGCCCATGGCCAGCAGCAGCCCGCCGCCGAGATGGGTGACGACGGAGGCGAAGGCGAAGACGAAGGTGTTGGCCAGCGCCTCGTACAGCAGCGGGTCGGAGAACATCTCGGTCACCTTCTCGGCCGTGAACGGCCGAGCCTGTGCTCGGTTCGTTCACGCCTCGTCGCGCTCCCGACTGCCCCCTACGGCAGGGCGGTCACAGGTCGCATCTCCCCTCAGCAGCCTCAGGCTGCTGAGGGGACGGGCATGGTGACGAATGCCCACGCCGAGCGTGCGCGGTTTCGCACGTTGACCCCGGCGACGTGGTCGGCCGGGCCAGCGAGCCCGCACCGACGACAAACGAATCGATCCCGGTCGAGCCGATTGGCCCTCTCGGTATGCCCGCAGCGCGGACAGCGCTGCGAGGTATGGCGCGCGTCCACCTCGAGAAACGGCACCCCAGCCTGGCAAGCCTTGTAGGCGAGGTGCGCTCCGAGTTGGTGGAACGGCCAGGAGGAGTGAATGCCCCGCTGGTCGCCATGAAGCCGTACCCGGTCGCGGATCCCGTCAAGTTCCTCGACGGCGATTCCACGACCGGTGCGTTGGGCGACGGACACGATCTCCTTGCTGATGCGGTGGTTCATATGCGTGGCATGCCGGTGCTCCTGCTCGCTGCGCCGGGCCAGACGCCGGGTGGCCGAGCGGGTCTGTTTCCTCTGCAGTTCGGCGCGCTTGCGGGCCTGCCAGCGCCGGTAACGCGTGAGTCGTCGGCCCTGGTAATTCGTGCCCTCGCTGGTGGTGGCCAAGTTGACGATGCCGCGGTCCACACCGATCCAGTCGCTCGGGGCGTACACCTCCGGCTCGGGAGTCTCGCAGGTGGCGATCAAATACCACTTGCCGTCCCGCTGGACGAGGTCGCTCTCGCCTCGGCGGCAACGGGACAGCGTGTTCAACTGGTCCGCAGAACCGGTGTACTTGACGCCCTTCATCCGGCCCTCCACGGTCCAGATTGACACAGTGCGGGCGCGAAACTGCCAGGACAGACAGCGGTCATCAAACGGCTGGGCCGCGTGCGGCCGGAAACCGACCGGGCTGCTCACGGCTTTTCGGTGCCGCTGGCAGCTAGAGGGGCCGAGACGCCTCGCCTTCACGGCGGCGGCCAGGGCCGCATACGTGTCGACGACCTTCTTGATGACGCGCACGGTCGGCTGCGCAGACAGCCCGAAGGTCGCCTTCACCTCCGCGTACACGAGCTTCTGCAGGCCGTTGCGGTCCTTGGTGTTCTGCTCGAAGGCAACTTGGGCGATCCAGGTGGCGGCCCGGTTGCAAGCGTGCAGAGTCGCCAGCAGCGCCGACGCCTGATCCGGTGTCGGCAGCAGCTTCACCTGCACCACGAGCTTCATGGCATCGGACAGTAGCCCGACCAACGACACGTGATCACGACTTTCGTCACGTTCACCCATATCAGTGATCAGCTCCCGGGCTACCCCTTGACAGCTCCGGCAAGCAACCCCGGGAATCCACCTTCAACACGGCGCGATTCCGTGTCACCGGAATCAGCTGGACGACTCCTGCTGGGTGGCGTCGCCCAGATAGACCAGGTCGAGGGAGGACGAGTCCCCCGACGACGATCCGCCGCACGCGGCCAGGGCCCCGCCCGCGGGCGCGGCGACCGCCGCGGCGCCCAGCGAGCGCAGCACCTGGCGGCGTGACATTCCTCCCGGTCCGACCCAACCCATTGCGGCTCCTCTCGCTCGGCCCGCGCCGTTTTCGGGCAGCGCGGACCATTCGGTATGTACGGGCGGAACACGGCGTGAAATCGATTTCTTGCCTGATGGCCAGCCATGCAAGCAGCGCGTCACGGCGGGGGTCAAGAGGCGTGCACGCGGAATCGGCGTACGGTCCCCGCGGGGGCGGGTGTTCGGGCGCGCGGGCGACCGGGCGGCGGCGCGCCGGCTACGCGGGCGGGAGCACGGGACCGGCCCCGGCGTCCCCGCCGTCCCCGTCGTCTTCGGCGTCCGCGCCCGCGGGCGCCGCGCGCAGCCGTACCGTCAGCGGCCCGGCGCTCCCCTCCGCGACCGACTCCCAGACCGCCTCCGCCGCGAAGCCCGCCGCGCCCCGCACCACGTGCACGACGCCCACGTGCCCGCCGGCGACGACCGGCCACCGGCCCGGCAGCGGGTCGAGCTCGACGGTCCCGGCGCCGGCGTCCACCACCGTCCGCGGCCAGGCGTGCGCCAGCCCGAACGAGGCCATGGAGCGCACGTAGTGGTTGCCGCACTCGACCTCGTTGAACGGGTTGCGCGCCCGCCCGTCGTAGCGGTTCCGCACGTCCGCCACCACGTGCCCGGCCGCCTCCCGGTCGCCCTGCGCGGCGAGCCCGAGGGCCGCGGTGTACTCCACGCCCGTCCACACCTCGTTGCAGTACGGAAACGGCCGTTCCGGGCGGCCGCCGCGCGGATACGTGCAGTTCAGCAGCCCGTGCTCGGCGCCGAGCGCGAAGGTGCGCAGATGGTTCACGTGCGCGTGGAACCCGTCGCGGTGGTTGTGCCGCAGGACGCTGCGCAGGGCGGTGCGGGTGTGCTCCGGATCGAGCCGGTCGTCGAGGCCGCAGAGCACGGCGAGCGTGTGGCCGGCGAGCTGGTCGCCCATGCAGCCGGGGCCGATCTGGAGGTCCGGGTCGACGAGGTCGTCGGAGCCGACGTCGGGGTTGTCGCCCCCGTAGCGGATGCGCAGCCCCTCGGCGATGTTGTCGGCGGAGCCGGGGGGCAGCACCTTCTGCTCGTTGTACGCGCCGTTGAACAGCTCCGCGTCCGTCCGCGCCGCGCCGCGGGCCAGGATGTCCGCGCAGGTGCCGGCGAACGCGTGGTCGCCGAGGGCGCGCGCCATCCGCTCGCAGGCGGCGAGCGCGGCCAGGTACCAGGACTGGTTGATCCCGCTCGGCCCGTAGTACTCGACGTCGCTGGTGCTGTGCTGGCAGCCCTCCATCAGCCCGTCCCGGTCCGCGTCCCAGCCCAGCGGGATCCAGGCGAACGCGAGCGCCCGGCGCGCGCCCGGCCACAGCGCGGCCAGCAGGTCGTCGCGGCCGGTGAGCCGCCAGGTGCGGTAGAGGCGGACCAGCGCACCCAGCTGCCCGTCGGCGGCGGCGGTGCGCCAGCCGGTGCCCTCGCGGTCGAGCGGCAGACCGGCGCGGAAGCTCATCAGGCCGCGCTCGTCCAGCGCGTGCACGAACTCGACCTCGCGCATCGTCCAGGCGAGGTCGGGGAAGAGCTGCTCCAGCGCGTACTGGTAGTTCCACACGTGGGTGCAGCTGCCGTGGCAGCTGCCGTGGTCGGGGTTGCCGCCCTCCCAGGCCAGAAAGGTGCCGTCGGCGATGCGGAAGCAGGTCGGGGACTTCAGCACCGCGGCGTTGGAGAGCACCGCGTCCTGGACGGCGGGCGGGAGGCTGGAGGACGTGACGGTCTCGACGTAGGCGCGGGTACGGCGCTCGTGGTCGGCCAGCCGGGGCACGAGCCCGCGGACCACGTCGGCGGCGTCGGCGTAGCGGGTGGCGTAGTGGTTGCCGACGACGTCGTCGCCGTGGCCGTAGTCGGGCGGGCCCTGGAAGCGGTGGCTCCAGCCGCGGCGGTGCGGGAAGTGCCAGGCGACGAGGAAGGTGAACTCCCGCTCGGCGCCCGCGGGGACGCGGTCGGAGACCACGAGGGAGCCGGTGGGCACGCGGGCGCCCTCGGCGGGTTCGGCGAGGCGGCCGTCGGCGGTGAAGTCGTCCCAGAAGTCCAGCAGGGAGTCGCCCCAGGAGCGGCGCGCCCAGGTCAGCCGGTGGGAGGTGACGGTGCCCGTGCCTGCACCCGCGCCGGGGCCGCCGGCGACGGCGGCGAGCGCCAGGGTGCCCCAGCTCTCGGCGTCCTCGGGGACCTCGGTGGTGTGCCCGGCGAGCACGGTGGCGCCGTCCAGTTCGACGTGGCGGAAGGCGTTGCCCGCGGGCAGTTCCCCGGTGTGGCGGCGGCCGGCGACGTGCTGGAGGTTGCCGCAGACGTCGACCGCCAGCTCCTCGGTGCCGGTGTTGCGGATCCGTACCCGGTAGACGAGGGCGGGGATGCCGCTGGCGTCGGCGTCGCCCGGGACGAGCGGGTTGAAGACCCGCACGGTCGCCGCCACCGGCAGCTCCGGGTCGGTCAGCCGCACCTGGCCGAAGGGGTAGGCGGCGGCGAACTCGCCCTCCCGGAAGCGGGGCAGGCCGTGCAGTGCGGAGGGGCTGCCGACGTGGCCCGCGTACTCGCCGGGCAGGAGGGCCGATTCGAGGACGCGGGTGAACGAGCCGGAGGCGCCGGCGGCGCGCAGGCAGAAGAACGAGTCGGGGGTGAAGCCCTTCGCCGGTCGGTTGAACAGCTCCCAGTCGAGGAGCTGGCCGCGTCCGCCGAAGCTGACGGAGCCGGTGCCTATGCCGCCGACGGGCATGGCGATGTGGGCGAGCCGGTCGCCTCGGTAGCGGCGTACCACCGGCCAGGGGGTGTCGTGCATGGTTCCTCGCTTTCTCGGGTGTAGGGACCGTAGCCGAAATCGATTTCATCCGGCAGGTGCCGGGACGGCGCGCGCCGAGGCGACCGGGAGCCGGGATGCGGGGTTCCGGGGACCCGTCCCGGGGGGAGGCCGCGGACGACGTCCGGGCGGCGGCCCGGGCGCGCGAGCGCCTCTTCGGCCCCGACGCCGAGGAGACGCCGACCGCGTTGCGGGGCCTCGCGCGGCTGTAAGCCTCGTCGCGCCGGCGCCGGGGCAAGGCCGCGGACGTGCTCCGCCTCGTGCTCGAACGGTGCGAGCGCACCCGGGCGGCGGGAGCCGCGCGCTTGTCGGGCGGAGGCGGCGGGGTCGCCGACGGGTGTCTGCTGCCCGGCGGGCTCCGCCCGTGGCACCGTGCTTAGCGCACCGGCACCCGCACTCCTCCGCACCGACGGGACCCGCCCATGCGCTACGCCCTCGACCCCGAACTCGCCGCGGCGGTCGCGCTCATGGCCGAGGTCGACATCGCCGACCTCGCCGCCGCGCGCGCCGCGCAGGCGGCCGAGCTGGCCGCGGCGCCGCCCGCCGACGAGTGGGGCGTCGTCGTACGGGACGCGCTCGCGCCCGGGCTCGCCGAGGGCGCGCCCAAGGTGCCGCTGCGGGTCTACCGCCCCGCGGCGGCGGCCGGGCCGGTGCCCGCCGTGTACGCGCTGCACGGCGGGGGCTTCGTCCTCGGCTCGCCGCAGGTCGACCACGACACCCTGCTGCGGTTCTGCCGGGAACTGCCCGCCGTGGTCGTGGCCGCCGACTACCGCCTCGCGCCCGAACACCCCTACCCGGCCGCGCTCGACGACTGCCGCGCCGGACTCCGGTGGCTGGCGGACAACGCCGCGGAACTGGGCGTCGACCCGGCCCGTATCGGGCTGTGGGGCGACAGCGCGGGCGCCGGGCTCGCGGCGGGGCTCGCCCTGCTGACCCGCGACCGCGGCGGCCCGGCGATCCGCTGCCAGCACCTGCAGAGCCCGGCGCTGGACGACCGGCTGACCACGCCCAGCGCCCGGACGTTCACCGACACCCCGGTGTGGAACCGCCGCAACGCCCGGCTGAGCTGGGCGGCCTACCTCGGCCCCGGCGTGCCCGGCTCGCCGGGCGTCCCGCCGTACGCGGCGCCGGCCCGGGCCACGGACCTGGCGGGGCTGCCGCCGGCGTGCGTGGCGGTGATGGAGTTCGACCCGCTGCGCGACGAGGCGGTGGCGTACGCGGAGGGGCTGGCGGCGGCGGGGGTGCCGGTGCGGCTGTGCTTCTACCGGGGCACGTTCCACGGCGCGGTGGGGGTGACCCACGCGGCGGTGGCCCGGCGGATCCTCGCCGACGCCGAGGCCGCCCTCCGCGCGATGCTGGCCGCCGGGGAGGACGCGGCGGGCGGGCGGGGCGCCGAGCGGGGCGGTCGCGCCGGGGACCGCGGCGAAGCGGGCGGCGTGCCCGGGGAGTACGGAGCCGGCCGGCACCCGGCAGGCACGGAACCGGGTACGCGCCGCGTGCCGCGGCCGGGCCCGGCACGGCGCGGTTCACCGCCCCGCGGTGAGACGCCCCGCGGCGAGGCGCCCGGCCCCGGCCGGGGGTGACACCCGTGGCCCCCGCCGCGCGACGTCACTCGTCGGCCGCCGCCAGCCGCCCGGCGTACAGCGCGAGCCGGGCCCGCAGCCGGTCGTCCGGCTCGCGCAGCCGGACGCCGAGGGCGCCCTCGGCGCGGGCCAGCCGGGCGGCCACCGAGCTGTGGTGCAGGTGCAGTTCGGCGGCGGCACGGCGCAGCGAGCCGGTGCGGCAGAAGGCGTCCAGCGCCGCGAGGGCGGACTCGCCGCCGTCCTGCGCGGCGAGGTCGGTCAGCGCCCGTACGCCGGGGTCCGCGCGCAGCCGCTCGACGGGTACCTCGGCGAGCAGCGCCAGGGGGCCGAGCGCGTCGTGGTCGACCACCGTCTCCCCCGGGCCGCCGGTGCCGGCGAAGCGCAGCGCGGTCCGGGCCTGCGCCCACGAGACGTGGGCCCGGAGGGGAGCCACCCCGCCGCCGACCCCGAACCGGGCGCCACCGCCCCGCTCCGGCGCCCCGCCGCCCGGCCGCCGGCCCGGCCCGTCCGGCCGTCCCCCGGCCGCCGTGGCCGCCGGGCGCCCCTCCGTACCCGGCGCCCCCGCCGCGCTCCCCCGACGCCGGCCGCGGCCCCGGCCCCGTACCCGCTCCGCCGCCGCGAACGACAGGTCCCGCGCCAGCTCACCGGCCGTGTGCGCGCCGCCCTCCGCGGCCTGCACCAGCACCGCCGCCAGCGCGTCCATCGCCGCGATCCGTACCGTCGCGCCCGGTACGCCGCGCGCCAGCAGCGCGACGGCCGCCACCCCGGCGTCGGTCTCCCGGCCGCCCGCCACCGCGACCACGCGCAGCGGCCGTTCGGGGCCGAGGCCGAGCAGCCGCAGGGCGCGCGTGCGGTCCTCGACGGCCTCGCGGGCGGAGAGCACGGTCTCCACCAGCGCCGGGTCGGCGACGTGCGGCGGCGGCGCCGGCCGCGGCGGGCTCACGCCGGCCGCCAGCGCCATCCATTCGAGGACGAGGTCGTCCAACGGGCCGGGGCCGCCGTCCCGTTCGAGCCACACGCACCCGGCGGGCGCAACGGACCGCCGCCCCGACACCTCGCCGGCCGCCTCGCCCGTACCGGCGGGCAGCTCCGCGCCGTCCGGGCCGAAGCGGACAGCGCGGCTCGCCCCGCCGCCCGACAGCCCCGCCGGGCAGCCGGCCAACGCGGCGGTCGACCGCGCCAGCACCTCGGGGGCGACGCCCCCGGCCCCCAACAGCGCCTGGAAGTGGGCGATCACGCGCACCGCCGCGGCGGCGTCCGCGTCCAGCGACGAAAGCCGCACCAGCAGACCCTTCACGCACGCAGTCTAGAAAGGGCATGGACATGTTCACCAGAGCCGCAGCACCACCCCCCACCCGCCGCCGGGCGCGCCCGCTGCACACCGCGCTCCTCGGCTGCGTCCTCGCCCTCCTCGCCGCCCTGTCGCTCAGCGCGCCGCCCCAGGCGTCCGCGGCGACCCTGCGCGAGGTGACGAACTTCGGCAGCAACCCCAGCAACCTGCGCATGCACCTCTACGTCCCGGACAGCGTCCGGCCGCAGCCCGCCGTGCTCGTGGCGATCCACTACTGCACCGGCTCGGGCCCCGCGTTCTACTCGGGCACCGAGTTCGCCCGGCTCGCCGACCGCCACGGCTTCCTCGTCGTCTACCCCTCCGCGACCCGCAGCGGCCGGTGCTTCGACGTCTCCTCGCCACAGGCGCTCCGCCGCGACGGCGGCAGCGACCCGGTCGGCATCCGCTCGATGGTGGAGTACGTGCGCGCCAACCACGGGGCCGACCCGAACCGGACGTTCGTCACCGGCGCCTCGTCCGGCGGGATGATGACCAACGTCATGCTCGGCAACTACCCCGACGTGTTCCGGGCGGGCGCGGCCTTCATGGGCGTGCCGCACAGCTGCTTCGCCACCACCGACGGCTCCGGCTGGAACAGCGCCTGCGCCAACGGCCAGGTCATCCGCACCCCGCGGCAGTGGGGCGACCTGGTCCGCGGCGCGTACCCCGGCCACACCGGCCCGTACCCGCGCATGCAGGTCTGGCACGGCACCAACGACACCACCCTGCGCTACCCCAACTTCCAGGAGGAGATCAAGCAGTGGACCGACGTGCACGGCGTGGGCCAGACCCCGTCCATGACCGACAGCCCGCAGTCCGGCTGGACCCGCACCCGCTACGGCGGCACGGGCGAGCAGGCGCCGGTGGAGGGCATCAGCGTGCAGGGCGTGGGCCACTCGCTGCCGACGTCCGGCATGGCTGAACGCGCCGTCGTGTTCTTCGGCCTCAACGGCTAGCGCCGGAACGGCCGCGCGGGGTCTCCGCGGGCTACGGACCGGGCGCCGCCGGTGCCGCCAGCACCGCCAGCACCGACTTCGTGACCACGTCGGAGACCTCGCCCGGCGGCAGCTCCAGCCTCCCCGCGCGGATCTCCTCCGCGGCGCCGTGCAGGATGTGCTGCGCCACGCCGACGAGCCAGGCGGTCGGCATGTCGGTGCGGAAGACGCCCTGGTCCTGGCCGCGGCGGACGAGTTCGCCGACGCGCGCGGCCGGGCCGGCGTGCAGCTCCCGCACCCGCCCGGCCGGGAGCACGCCCTGGGCGGCGGTCAGCAGCGCCGCGGACTCGGCGACGAGTGCCCAGCTGGAGACCAGCAGCCGGCGCATCGCGTCGTACGCGTCGCCCGTCAGGTCCACGGCGGCCAGGGTCCGGTCGCCGTCCTCGACCGCGTCCCGGAGGGCGGCGTCGACCAGCTCGGCGCGGGTCTTGAAGTGCCCGTAGAGCGTCATCCGGCCCACGCCCGCCGCCCTGGCGATGTCGTCGGTGGTCGCGGCCGGGTCGGAGCCCAGCCGCTCGCGGGCGGCGGCGACGATCCGGGCGATGCTGCGCTCGGCGTCGGCCCGGCGGCGCGGCCGGGCGCCGCGGCCGGCGGCGGGGCGGGGGGAGGCGGTCACGGTCCCAGCTTAACTCGTACGGGAATGTTTGCGTTACAGTCCTCCGTTAGAACTCGTACATGAACGTACGAGATATGGGAGGGCACTGATGATGTCGCACGAGGGGGCCGGGCAACCGACGAAGGAAGGGCGGCACCCCGCCCGCTGGCGCATCCTCGGCTTCCTCGGGGTCGCGCAGCTCATGCTGATCCTCGACGTCACCGTGGTGGCCATCGCGCTCCCGCACATCGGGGCCGACCTCGGGCTCGGCCGCGCGGCGCTGACCTGGACGGTCAGCGCGTACACGCTGACCTTCGGCGGGCTGATGCTGCTCGGCGGGCGGATCGCCGACCTGGTGGGGGCGAAGCGCGTGGTGCTCGCCGGGCTGCTCGTCTTCACCGCCGCGTCGCTGACCACTGGGCTCGCCGGGTCGGGCGGCACGCTGGTGGGCGGGCGCGTCGCGCAGGGCGTCGGCGCGGCGCTGCTGTCGCCCGCGGCGCTGTCGCTGGTGGTCACGCTCTTCGACGGCGAGGAGCGGAACAAGGCGCTGGGCGTCTGGTCCGCGCTCGGCGGCGGCGGGGCGGCGCTCGGCGTCCTCCTCGGCGGGCTGCTGACCGCGGGCCCGGGCTGGCCGTGGGTCTTCTACGTCAACGTGCCCCTCGGGCTCGCCGTCGCCGCCGTGCTCGCCGCGCTGCTGCCGGCCCGCTCCGCGCCCGCGGCGCGGCCGCGGCTGGACCTGCCGGGCGCGGCCCTGGTGACCGCCTCGACGGCGACGCTGATCTACGGGCTCATCGACGCCGGCGAACGCGGCTGGCTCACGGCCCGTACCGGCGGGCTCGTGCTGCTCGCGGCCGTCGGCTACCTGCTGTTCACGGTCCGGCAGCGGCGCGCCCGCTCCCCGCTGATGGACGTGCGGCTGCTGGCCCGGCGGCCGGTGGCCACCGGCGCGTTCCTCATCCTGATGGCCACGGCGCTGATGGTGGCGGTGTTCTTCCTGGGCACGTTCTACTACCAGCACGCCCGCGGCTACGGCGCGCTGCACACCGGGCTGCTGTTCCTGCCGGTCGCGCTCGGGGCGATGCTGGGCGCCGACCTGACGGGCCGGGTGATCGGGCGCACCGGCGCGCGGGCGCCCGCCGTCGCCGCGCTGGCCGCCGCGGCGGCCGGGCTCGCGGTGCCGGCGGTCTCGATGCGGCCGGTGACGGTCGCGGTCGGGGTGACGGTCGCGGCGCTGGGCACGGGCGCGATGTTCGTGGTCGCCTCGGCGACGGCGCTGGGGCGGGTGGCGCCGCACGAGGCGGGGGTCGCGTCCGGCATCGTGAGCACCTTCCACGAGTTCGGGGCCTCGCTGGGCGCCGCGGTGGTCTCCAGCGTGGCGGCGGCGAGCCTGGTCGGCAGTACGCTGGCGGGGTTCACGGAGGCGTTCACCGTGGCGGCCGCCGCGGCGGCGGTGTCGGCGGCGGTCGCGGGGGCGGTCACGCCGGGGCGCCCGGCGCCGGCGGCGGCCTGAGGCCGGCGGCCCGGCTGTCCCTCCGCGCCGGCGCCCGTGTTCCCGCCGCACGTCGGGATGGCACGATGTCGGCAGCGCCGCGCGGGGGGATCGGCCGCCCGAACCCGGGGCCGCGGACGCGCGACACACCAGCTTCGAAGCCGGAAAGGGGACAGGTCGTGCCTGCTCCACGGATCAGCACCACGCCGCTGCCGGGTATCGGCGTGCAATACGACCTCACGACGCGTGCGCAGAAGAAGCACCTGTCGGTGATCGCCCACCGGGACGGCACCCGGTCGATCAACGTCTACCGCGCCGACGACCCGGACGCGTGCGCGCAGTCGCTGCACCTCAACGGGGCCGAGACGGCGGCGCTGATCGACGCGCTGATGCCCGCGCACCACAGCCCGAGCCTGCTGCACACCACCGACCTCGGGCTGGTCGCCGAGCGCATCGAGCTGTCGGCCACGTCGTACTGGAACGGCCGGGTGCTGGGCGAGACCCGGATACGCACCGAGACGGGGGCGTCGATCGTGGCCGTGCTGCGGCGCGCGGACGCCATCCCCTCCCCCACCCCGGACTTCCGGTTCGCCGGTGGCGACACGCTGATCGTCATCGGCACCCGCGAGGGCATCGAGGCGGCCGCGGCGCTGCTCGGGCGGGAGTGAGCGCTTGCACTCCTCCGCGGTGTTCCTCATCGAGTTCGGGGCGATCATCCTCGGGCTCGGTCTGCTCGGGCGGCTCGCGGGCCGCTTCCAGTTCTCCCCCATCCCGCTCTACCTGCTGGCCGGTCTCGCCTTCGGCGAGGGCGGCCTGCTGCCGCTCGGCGCCAGCGAGGACTTCGTGGCGATCGGCGCCGAGATCGGCGTCATCCTGCTGCTGCTCATGCTCGGCCTGGAGTACACGGCCAGCGACCTGGTCTCGAACCTCAGGACCCAGTACCCGTCCGGGCTCGTCGACTTCACGTTCAACGCGCTGCCGGGCGCGGTCATGGCCCTGCTGCTCGGCTGGGGCCCGGTCGCCGCGGTGGTGCTGGCCGGCGTCACCTGGATCTCGTCCTCGGGCGTGATCGCCAAGATCCTCGGCGACCTCGGCCGGCTCGGCAACCGCGAGACGCCGGTGATCCTCAGCGTGCTGGTCCTGGAGGACCTGGCGATGGCGGTGTACCTGCCGATCGTCACCGCGCTGGTCGCTGGCGTCGGCATCGCGCAGGGCAGCCTCACGCTGGCCCTCGCGCTCGGGGTGGCCGGGGCGGTGCTGTTCGTCGCGGTCCGCTACGGGCGGCTGATCTCCCGCTTCGTCTCCAGCGACGACCCCGAGAAGCTGCTGCTCGTCGTCCTCGGGCTGACGCTGCTGGTCGCGGGGCTCGCGCAGCAGCTCCAGGTGTCGGCGGCGGTGGGCGCGTTCCTGGTGGGCATCGCGCTGTCCGGCGAGGTCGCCGAGGGCGCGCACAACCTGCTCAGCCCGCTGCGGGACCTGTTCGCCGCGGTGTTCTTCGTCTTCTTCGGCCTGCACACCGACCCCGCGTCGATCCCCCCGGTGATCCTCCCGGCGCTGGCGCTGGCGGTCGTGACGGCGCTGACGAAGATCGCGTCCGGGTACTGGGCGGCGAAGCGCGCCGGTATCTCGGCGAAGGGCCGCTGGCGGACGGGCGGCACGCTCGTCGCGCGCGGCGAGTTCTCCATCGTCATCGCGGGGCTCGCGGTCACCGCAGGCACCGAACCGGAGCTGGGGCCGCTGGCCACGGCGTACGTGCTGGTGCTGGTGGTCGCCGGGCCGCTGGCGGCGCGGTACACGGAGCCGATCGCCCTGCGGGTGACGGCGTGGCGGGAGGCCCGGCAGCGGGCCCGGCCGGCGAAGCCGGCGGCGGCGCAGGAGGTAGAGCCGGAAGCGGAGCGGGAGGCGGCGGCCGAGGTGCCGCGGCTGCCGGCTCAGCGGGGCGAGACGGCGCCGGACGACGAGCGGTCGCCCGGCGGCGGCGCGTAGCGCAGCAGGACGAGCGCGGAGTCGTCGTCGAGCGCCCCGCCGCTGTACGCGCGCATGTCGGCGCCGAGCGCCGTGAGCACGTCCACGGGCGCGTCGTCCGCGGGGCCGGGGCAGGCGGCGTAGCGCGGGGCCAGGGGGTAGAACTCGCCGGCGGCGTTGCGGGCCTCCAGGGCGCCGTCGGTGACGAGGAGCAGTTCGTCGCCGGGCCCGAGGGTCAGCTCGGTGGTGCGCACCCGGTCGCCGCCGGGAGCGGCGGCGACCGGGTCGACGGCGGGGTCGGTGGCGTGCGCGACGGCGCCGGGGGCGGGCGGGCCGCCCGGGTCGTCGGGGGCGCTCCCGTCGGCGGGTGCCGGGGCGGCGCCGTCCGGCTCCGGCGCGCCGCGCGCCAGGCCGAGGCCCAGCGGCGGGTGGGAGGCGACCGGGGCCTCGCGCACCTCCCCCGCGGCGGTGCGCACCAGCGGCGGCGGGTGCCCGAAGGACAGCAGGGTGCAGCGGCCCTGCCGGGAGACCTCCACCAGCAGCACCGTCACGAAGTCCTCCGGCCCCGCCTCGCGCAGCACGCTCTGCTCCATCCGGCGGGCGATCCGCGGCAGGTCCCGCTCGTCGTACGCGACCGCGCGGAAGACGCCCAGCGCCCTGCCGCTGATGCGTACGGCGGGCAGCCCCTTGCCGCGTACGTCGCCGATCACCGCCCGCACGCCCGCCCCGGCGTCCACCACGTCGTACAGGTCGCCGCCGACCTGCGCGTCGCGCGCGGCGGACGCGTAGCTGGCGGCGACGGCGACGGGCCCGACGCGGGCGGGCGGCACCGGCAGCAGCGCCCGCTGCACCACGTCCGCGATCCGCTGCGCCCGCGCGAGCCGCGCCTCGCGGTCGACGCGCACGGCCTGGACGACGAGCCCGAGGGCGGTGGCGCCGACGACGGCGATGAACCGGGCGAAGAACTGGGCGTTGCCGACCTCGGTGTTGTACCAGCTCAGGAGCGCGGCCAGCACCACGCCGAGGGCCCCGGCGGCGATGACGGCGGCCCGGCCGCCGTTCACCGCGACCAGCACGGGAATGACGGAGAACAGCGCGCCGAGGGACTGCCCCTCGGTGGTCACGAGGTCGGCGAGGGTGATGACGACGAAGAGCGTCGCCACGAACCACCGCGAGGAGACGACCGAGGCGACGTGCATCCCTCCAGCATGCGCGGCGGTGGCCCCGCCACGGAAGCGCCCCTCGCGGCGGGGGCGCCGGGGGCGGGCGAGCGTCACCCGCCCGGGGGGCGGGAGACCCGGGTGCGGCGCGTGGCGCCGCGCGGTCGTGCGTCCGGCGGCGGTCACAGCGTTCCCCTTCCGGCAACGCAGGTCCCCCCGGCCCGTCACGGCACCGTCATCGCCGCCGGGCCGCGGGGGCCCCGGCCCTTGTAGAGTTCGGGTGAAGACGGGGTGCCGCTCCTGCGCCCGGCGTGGAACCGCCGGGCGCCGGGGCGGCATCGGTATGGGTGGTCGGGGAGGACACGGGTGGGGGTCATGGCGTACGGAAGGCGCGTACGCCGCCGGAGTGTTCCGGCGGTGTTAACGGCGGCGCTGCTCGCGGGCGGCGCGGCGGCGTGTGACAGCGGGAGCGATCCCGGGGGGAAGGAGACCGCGGACCCGCGCACGAGCACGGACGCGGAGGCGAATGGCGGGGGCGGCGCGGCTCCGGCGAAGACGCCGACGCCCGACCCGGAGCGGATCCCGCGCACCGCGGCGCAGGCCGAGCGGCTGATCGGGGACATCATCGCCGGGCCGCGGCACTTCGGCCCGGAGGCGGTGCGGGCCACGCCGTACGAGAGCGATCCGGCGCGCTGGACGGTGCTCGGCGAGAGCTGCGCCTGGCGCACGGAGGACCTGCCGGACGACGTGCTGGCCACCCGCACCCGCTATCTGGAGGTGCCCGCGGCGGACGGCAAGGGGGCGATCGAGCTGTCCGCGACGGTGACCGTGCACCGCACGACGCTGGACGCGGCGTGGGAGCAGGCGCGGATGCTGGAGGAGGCCGTCGGCTGCCCGGAGCAGACGCTGCGGCCGGGTGAGCGGCTGACGGGCCTGCGGTCGATAGCCCTCGCCCGCGGCGAGGGCGCCAACGACTCCAGCGACGACTCGCTCTCCGAGAGCGGCGAGTGCGTCAGCGACAGCCGGGGCGGACCGTATCCGTACTCGTGGGACCAGGCGACGTTCGGCCCGGTGGTCGTCGGCGTGTCCGCGTGCGGCGGGGAGAAGCGCGGCGCCGAGGAGGTGCGGCAGCTGACCGTCGAGCCGCTGGTCAGGATGCTGCTGGGCGCCGAGGAGGCCATCGCCGTCGAGGACGGCGGCGGAGGCGGGGACGGCGGCGGGAAGTCCGCGGACCGGAGGGGGGGCGCGTGATGGCGGAGCTGCTGCCCTCCGACCCCGCGCACCTGGGCGGGAACCGGCTGCTGGGCCGCCTCGGCGCCGGCGGCATGGGCGTGGTCTACCTCGCCCGTACGAAGGCCGGTGCGCCGGCCGCGGTGAAGGTCATCCAGCCCGAGTACGCCGAACAGCCCGAGTTCCGGGCCCGCTTCCGCCGGGAGGCGGCGTCCGCCCGCCGGGTCGACAGCCCGTACGTGGTGCCCGTCCTCGACGCCGACACGGAGGCCGGGGCGCCGTGGCTGGCGACGGCGTTCGTGCCGGGCCCGTCGATGGCCGAGGCGGTCACCGAGTGCGGCCCGCTGCCGGACCACGGCGTACGGGTGCTGGGCAAGGTGCTCGCGCGCGCCGTGGCCGCGGTGCACGACGCCGGCCTGGTCCACCGCGACCTCAAGCCCGGCAACGTCCTGCTCGCCCTCGACGGCCCGCGGCTCATCGACTTCGGCATCGCCCGGCCCACCGCGGCCGAGGAGACGGAGCTGACGGCGGACAGCATGGTCGTCGGCACGCCCGGCTTCCTCTCCCCCGAGCAGGCGCGGGCGCGGCCGGTCGGGCCGGCGAGCGACGTGTTCTCGCTGGGCTGCGTGCTGGCGTACGCGGCCACCGGCCGGCCGCCGTTCGGCACCGGCCCCGCGGACGCGCTGCTGTACCGCACGGTGCACGACGAGCCGGACCTCGCCGGTCTCGCGGACGAGGAGCTGCGGGCGCTGCTGGTGCGCTGCCTGGCCAAGGAGCCCGGTGAGCGGCCCACCGCGGCCGGGGTGGACGAGGCGCTGGCCGGGGAGGCGCCCGAGGGCGACATCGACTGGCTGCCGGACCCGGTGGTGCGGATGGTCGCCGAGCGGTCGGCGGAGATGCTGCGGCTGCCGGGCATCGAGCCGACCGTGGTCGCGGCGGCACCGGCCGGGAAGCCGGACGGCGCAGCGGGCGGCACGGGCGCCGCCGGCGAGGCGGACACCGCCGGTTCCGCCGGCGGTACGGACACCACCGTGCCCGGCGCCGGCCCGGGCGGCCCGGGCCGCCGCCGGGTCCTCGCGCTCGCCGGCGGCGGTGCGGCGCTCCTCGCCGCCGGCGGGGGCGCCGCGCTCTGGGCGGCGCTGCGCGACGACGGCGATCCGACCGCGGAGGCGGCGGGACCGCGCCGGACCATCGGCCTGCACGCGGACCTGACGGGCCCGCAGCGGGCGGCCGGGACGGCGCAGGAGCGGGCGGCCCGGCTGGCGGTGGAGCAGTTCAACGCCCGCGGGAAGAAGCCGTTCACGCTGGAGCTGGCGGTCGCCGACGACGCCGGCGACCCGGCCCGGGCGCTGCGCGCGGCCCGGCGGCTGACCGGCGACCGCGCGGTCCTCGCCGTCCTCGGGCCCACCGGGTACGGCTCCGCCCAGGCGACGCTGGACGTCTACGAGGGCGCCGGGATGCCGGTGCTCACGATCTCCGAGACGTCGTTCAGCGCCGCGCAGGCGGCGCTGGCGGGCGCGACCAAGACGTACTTCCACACCACCGTCCTCGGCGCCGAGGCGTCCCTGGCCACCGTGTACACGCTCGTCGAACAGGGGGCGACGCACGTCGGCCTGCTGGCCGACCGGGCCGGCGCGGCCCGCGGCTGGGAGCACTTCAGCATCGCGCACAACGGCGCCGCCAACATCGGGCTGGAGCTGTACCTGCGGGTCGTTCCCGCGGCCGCGGGCGACGACGCCTTCGGCCCGGTGGCGGCGGACATCCTCGACCACGGCGCCGACAGCTTCTACTACACGGGCACGCCCGAGCGGGCCGCGGCGGTCGCGCGCGAGCTGGCGGACCGGGGCTTCGACGGGCCCCGGTTCCTCGACACGCCCGCGGCCGCCGGCCCGTTCCCCGCCGCGGCGGCCGACGCCGCGGAGGGCTGGCAGGCGGTGACCCCGTACGTGGGCGCGGAGGCCGACGCGGTACGCGACTTCGCCGCCGCGTACCGCAAGCGGTTCGACGCGGCGCCGGGGCCGGGGGCGGCGGAGGCGTACGACGTCACCCGGCTGATCGCCGACCGGCTGACGGCCCTCGCCCGCACGGGCGGGCGGCGCGGGCGCCCGCCCACGCGCGGCGCGCTGGCCGAGGCGCTGGCGGCGGCGAAGTTCCAGGGGCTGACGACGACGTACAGCTTCGACGAGGAGAAGCAGATCAAGCAGGGGAAGTACCACCACCACCGGGTCGAGGACGGCCGGTTCGGCTACGTCGGCCGGGTGTCGCTCCCCGGCTCCTGACGGGAGGGGCGGACGATGCGGCCGCTGCGCGCGGACGACCCGGACGAGCTGGGCGGGCACACGCTGCTCGCCCGGCTCGGCACCGGCGGCATGGGCGTGGTCTACCTCGCCCGCGGCGGCGACGGCGCGCTGGTCGCGCTGAAGGTCATCCGGCCCGAGCACGCGGCGAACCCGGCCTTCCGCGCCCGGTTCCGGCGCGAGGTGCGGCTGGCGACGGGGCTGACGGGCCGCTGGGTGGTGCCGGTGACCGCGGCCGACGCCGAGGCCCGGGCGCCGTGGCTGGCGACGGCGTTCGTGCCCGGCCCGGCGCTGGTGGAGGCGGTGGACGGGTACGGCCCGCTGCCGCGGTACGCCGTCGCCGCGCTCGGCGCGCGGCTGGCGGAGGCGCTCGCGGAGGTGCACGCGGCGGGGCTGGTCCACCGGGACGTCAAGCCGGGCAACGTGCTGCTCACCCTCGACGGCCCCCGCCTCATCGACTTCGGCATCGCGCACGACGCCGGGGCGACGGCGCTGACGGCGCCGGACGCGGTGGTCGGCACCCCCGGCTACCTGGCGCCGGAGCAGATCCGGGCGGGCGGCCGGGCGGGGCCGCCGAGCGACGTGTTCGCGCTGGGGTGCGTGCTGGCGTACGCGGCCACGGGGCGGCGGCCGTACGGCACGGGCGACCCGGCGGCGGTGCTGTACCGCACGGTGCACGAGGAACCGGACCTGGCGGGGCTGGAGAGGCTGCCGCGGGGGTTGCGGACGGCGGTCGCGGACTGTCTGGCGAAGGCCGCCGGGGACCGGCCCACGGCGGCGGAGCTGGCGCGGGTGCTGGCCGCGGAGGGGCCGTCGCGGACGCCGGAGCGCGCGGCGGGCGCGGAGCCGCCGCCCGCGGGTGCGGGGGCCGTCGACCCGCGGGTGCCGGCGCCGCCTCCGCCGGACGCGGCCACCCGCGTGCTGCGGGACGAGGGCGCGCCGGCCGCGGAGACGCTGCCGTACGGCCCGGACGGGGACGGCGACGAGGACGGCGGCGGCACGGACGCGGACGGCGGCGGCACGGACGCAGACGGCGGCAACGCGGACGGCGGCGGCGCGGAGGGGGACGGTGGCGCGGACGGGCGGACCGGCGGCGGACCGGCGGCGGGCCACCCCGCCACGGTCCCCACCGGCGACGCCTCCGCGCCGGACCGGCCCGGCGCGGATCCCCGTACCCCGCCGCGGCCGCCCGGCGTACGCGCCGGGGACGGCCCCGGCGACCCCGCCCCCGGAGCCCCGGCCGCCGCACCGCCCGCGGCCGCCGGCGAGTGGCTGCCCTCCCCCGTGCTGCGGCTCGTCGCCGAGCGGTCCGCCCGCGCCCTCGACCCCCCGCCCCGGCAACCGGTCCCCCGCGCCGGCGCCGTACCGCCCCCGCCCGAGGGGACCACCACGGCCTCCCCGCCCTCCCGCCGCCGGTTCCTCGTCGTCGGCGGCTCCGCGGCCGCCGCCCTGGCCGCCTCGGGCGCCGGTGCGGCCGTGCTCTTCGCCGCCCGCGGCGGCTCCGACGACGGCGGCGGGGCCGCACCCGATCCGCCCACCCACGTCATCGGCCTGCACGCCGCCCTGACCGGCGAGCGGAAAGCCGACGGCGTCGCCCACGAGCGCGGCGCCCGGCTCGCCGTGGCGCGGCACAACGCCCGCGACGACGCCCGCTTCCGGCTCTCCCTCGCCCCCTACGACGACCGCGGCGAGGCGGACCGGGCCCGGGACGTGGCGCGCCGGGTGCTCGACGAGGGCACCGTCAGCGCGGTGCTCGGCCCGACGACGGTCGCCTCCCTGCGCGCCGCGGTGCCGCTCTACGGGGAGGAGTCGATGGCGGCCGTGGACGTGTCGGTCGACGCCGACGCGGCCGGGGTGTCCACCAGCGACGTCCAGTCGCTCGTCGTCACCAGGCTGTCGGGGTCGTACCACCACCATCCGACGCTCGACTACCTCACCCGGGTGCGCGGGGTGACGCGCACCGCCGTGGTGGAGGACCGGGAGGGCGGCGACACGGCCCGGGACATGGTGCGGTCGCTGCGTGACACACCGCCCGGGGAGGGCGAGATCGGCTTTCATCCGGTGGCGGCCTCGGAGGGCTTCGAGGCGGCCGTCGACGCGGCGCTGGCGGCCCGGCCCGAGGCCGTCGTCTACGCCGGCACCTCTCCGGAGCGCGCGGCGGCGTGCGCACGCGCGGTCGCCGGGGCGGGTTTCTCGGGCCCGCGGACGTCGTACGAGATGATCATGCGGCCGGCGTTCCTGCGCGCGGCGGGCGCGGCCGGCGAGGGCTGGGTGTTCGGCGCGCCGTACACGGCGGTGGAGCAGCAGACGGCCGGGGCGGCCCGCGACTTCACGGCCGCGTACCGCGAGCGCTACGACGGGACGCCGCCCCGGTGGGCCGCCGAGGCGTACGACGCCGTGAACCTGATCGCCGCCGCGCTCGACGCGCTGGGCGGCGGCGCCGGGATCCTGCCCGGCCAGGTCGCCGAGCGGATCGTCGAGCTGAAGCATGCGGGCGTGGCCAAGCCGCTCACCTTCGTCGGCGGCCTGCTGCACCTCCTCAGCCCGGAGCGGGCGGCGTTCCTCTACGAGGTCCGGGACGGCGCGTTCCGCCTCCTCGGCCGACACGACCTGGTCGAGTAGCGAAACTTTCGACTCTCCTCGCCGTCCGAGTTGATCTTCTCATCGCAGTCATCCGGCTCTACCTCACAGAACGACCCGTTGACCTGCGCTGACGTCGAGTCATCATGCAGCAATGTTTCGGAGTTGCTGCCGAAACTGTTGACACTCCCTCCCGGTCGCCCAACACTGACGCACGACCCGTTCGGGGCCTGCCCCCCACAAGGAGGAAGAATGAACACGAACGGCACCCCCCACGGCATGAGCCGCCGGCTGTTCTTCGGCCGCGCCGGAGCGGTCGCCCTCGGCGCGTCGGCCGCGACGCTCCTGCCCGCCGGAGCCGCACACGCGCAGACCATCACGACCAACCAGACCGGCACGCACAACGGGTACTACTACTCGTTCTGGACCGACGCGCAGGGCACGGTCTCGATGACCCTCGGCGGCGGCGGCAACTACAGCACCTCGTGGCGCAACACCGGCAACTTCGTCTGCGGCAAGGGCTGGAGCAACGGCTCCCGCCGCAACGTCGGCTACTCCGGGAGCTTCAGCCCGTCCGGCAACGGCTACCTCTGCCTCTACGGCTGGACCTCGAACCCGCTCGTCGAGTACTACATCGTCGACAGCTACGGCAACTACCGCCCCACCGGCGAGAACCGCGGCTCGGTCAGCAGCGACGGCGTCACGTACGACATCTACCGGACGATGCGCTACAACGCCCCGTCCGTCGAGGGCACCCAGACCTTCCCGCAGTACTGGAGCGTCAACCGGTCCAAGCGGACCGGCGGCACGATCAACACCGGGACGCACTTCGACGCCTGGGCCCGCGCCGGGATGAACCTGGGCGACTTCCGCTACTACATGATCATGGCCACCGAGGGCTACCAGAGCAGCGGCAGCTCCAACCTCAACGTCGGCTGACGGCGCCGGCGCGGGCCCTCTCCACCGCGCCGGTGCGGAACGGCCGCGGGACCGGCCCGCTCGGGGCCGGTCCCGCGGTTCGGCGCGGCTCGCGCCGCCGTCACTCCTTGATGCGCTCGCGGATCCAGACGCCGGACTCCTTCAGCACGCCGGTGCCCGTCCACTCGCCGCCGCCGCAGGTGCCCTCCTTGAACACCGCGCCGGAGCGGTGGTCGTCGGAGTAGTTCCAGTTGGTCCAGGAGATGCCCTTCTCCTTCATCAGATCCAGGTAGCGCTGCGACATCGCGAAGTCGTTGGCGCCCTCGCCCGCGTAGTCCTGGGTGCCGAACTCGGTGACGAACACCGGGAGCTCGTCGGCCGCGCGGGAGAGCGTTTGCAGGTACTCCTCCCCGTGCGAGGCCGCGTAGAAGTGGAAGGTGTACATGATGTTCCCGGCGTCGACCGGGTTCTCTATCACCTCGCGCTCGTCCGCGCCGTCGGAGACGCCGAAGGACGACCAGGCGCGGGTGCCGACGAGGACGACGCCGTCCGGGTCGTACTGCCGGATGTGGGGGATCATCTCCTCGGCGTACGACTTGACCGCGGACCAGCCGACGCCGTTGGGCTCGTTGGCGATCTCGTAGAAGACGTTGGGCTGGCCGGCGTACTTCGTCGCCATGTCGGTGAAGAACCGCTTGGCGAGCGCGGTGTTGGCGTTCGGGTCGCCGGGGCTGAGCTGGTGCCAGTCGATGACCGCGTACATCCCGCGCTCGATCGCCTGGTCGACGACGCGCTGTGCGACGGCCGTGAACCGCTCGGGGTCGCTCTCGTAGCCGCCCTCCTGGACGTAGGTGGAGACGCGCAGCACGTCCGCCTCCCAGTCCTGCGCCAGCGCGTCGAGGGAGCCGTCGGTGAGGCACTGCTCGTACCACTGGGTGCCGTGCGAGCTCATGCCGTTCAACTGGACCGCCCGGCCCTGCGCGTTGCACAGCGTCGTGCCGCAGACCTGGAGCAGTCCGTTGTCGGCGACGGGCGAGCCGACCGGGGCGGCGGCCTGCGCGGCGGTCGCCGCGCCGCGGGGGTCGCCGGACTTCGCGCCGGAGCCCTCCTCGGCCCCGGCGCTGAACTGCGGGACGAGGGCGAACAGCAGCGCCGCCGTCGCGGCGGTGGCGGAACCGAGCAGGAGGGGCCTGGTCCTTCGCATGGGGGGTCTCCAGTGTGTTGGGGGTCACGCCCTCCGGAACGGAGGGGCGTGGCCGGAAAGCTAGGGACCTCCGCGCACCCCGTCAATACTGGAAGTAAACTTTCCTAACTGTTTTCTCGTGTCCCCGGGCCGCCTACAGCAGGAGGTAGAGCGCCACCGCCAGCGGCGCGAGGACCGCGATGGTCAGGGTGATGATCCAGGCCGTGAGGCCGAAGGTGCGGTCGTCGTCCATGCGCGTCCCCTCACAGGCGCGGCCGAGCGCCTCGGCCGTGTGGGGGGCGACGCCAGTATGCGCCGGATTGGACAGGTCGTGGGGCGATTCGCCCGACTCCGCGGACGGCGCACGGAAGCGGAACATGCGGCGGAGAACGCGGGTGGCTTGCATAATCGTCGGCATCGAACTGAGGGGAACGCCAGTGCCATCCGACGGATGCCCGCGGTGCTTCGCACCGCTCAAGGAGGACGGCAGGCCGAGTTGCGCGTGTGCGGCGGACGCCGCACAGGAACCGGGCACGCCGACGACCGCCGGGAAGCGGACCGAGCCGCGGCTGATCAGACCGTACGTCATGCACGCGCCCGCGGCCGTGAGCGGGACGGGCGGCCCGGACGAGAGCCCGCCGGACGCCGAGCGCGAACCGGTGCCCGGGACGGACCTGTTGCCCGTGCCCCGCGCCGCGTATCTGCCGCAGGTGCGGCGGAAGGGCGAGGTCGCGCGCGTCGCGGGATCCGGTGCGGACCCGGGCGACGAGCCGGGGGACGAGCCGGACGCCGCCGCCGGCCCCGCCGCGGGCGCGGCGGCGGCCGCGGGCGGCGGGCGGCGGATACGCCCCGGCACGCTGCTCCTCGCCGGCGGCGGGGCGGCGGCGGTGATCGCCGGGCTGATCGTCACCGCCGGGCTGCTGAGCGGCGGTTCGGACACGGACGACGCCGCCGGCCGCGGTCCGGCCGGGGTCAGCGCGGCCCCATCCGGCGGCGGCGCGGCGGGCGGCGGCCCGCTCGCCGGCGACGAGGGCGCGCCCGACGACGGCGCCGCGCCCGGCGAACGCGCCGGCCGCGGCGGCGGGGACGCGCCTGCGGACGGGCGCCGGGCGGCCGCCGGCGACGACGCCGCGGCGGACGCGCCGGGCCGTACGAACCGGCAGACCGGCTCGGTCGCCCCCACGGCCCCGCCCGCCGGCGGGGACCCGGACCTCCCGCCGTCCGCCTCCCCCACCGGCGGCGCCCCCGGCCCGGCCGGTCCGCCGGTGCTGCACCCGGGCGACTCGGGCGCCGAGGTCACCGAGTTGCAGCTGCGGCTGCGGCAGGTCGGGCTGGGTCTGCTCCAGCGGGCGGACGGCTCGTACGACGACGGCGTACGGGCCAGCGTGCGCACGTTCCAGTCGTTCAACGGCCTCGACGAGGACGAACGCGGCGTCTACGGCCCGGAGACCCGGCGCGAGCTGGAGTCACGCACCGACGAGCCCTGATCCGGTGCCCCCCGGCCGGAGGCACCGCCCACGCGCGCGTCGCGCTGTCGGGACCGGCCGCGGGAGACGACCGCGCCATGGGGGCCCGCCCCCCGGGCGGGTTCGCGTGCGAGGGGCCGGGAACGCGCGCGGCTCCGGCGGCGCAAGGGGTTGCCGCCGGAGTCGCCCTGCCCTAGATTGCGTTCACCATCTTGAACGATGGCTCGCAGCGTGAACTCGATGCGAGGAAGGGGCCAGCGCACGCAAGGGCGAGGAGAGGCACCCGTGGACACCCCCAGCGCCGGCCACGACACCGCGGCGACCGCGGAGTTCCGTGAGTTCTACGAGCTCCACCACGCCGAACTCGCCCGCCTGGCGAACTCGCTGAGCGGCGAGGCGGACGGCGCCGACGACCTGGCCGCCGACGCGCTGGTCGCGCTCTGGCACCGCTGGGACCGGGTACGCGCCGCCGCGCACCCGGCCGCGTACGCCCGCGGGGTCGTCGCCAACCTCGTACGCAGCCGCATCCGCAGCGCGGTGCGCGAGCGCCGCCGCCTCGCGCTGTGCTGGACCGACGGCCACGGGCGCGTCGACGGCCCGGACGTGCCGGCGGTCGTGGACGTCCGCGCGGCGCTGCGCGGCCTGACGTTCCGCAAGCGCGCCTGCGTGGTCCTGCGGCACGCCTTCGACCTCTCCGAGCGCGACACGGCGCACACCCTCGGCATCTCGGTGGGCACCGTCAAGAGCCAGACCGCGAAGGGCGTGGCCCAGCTGGAACAGGCGCTCGGCGGCGCTCAGCCGGCGCTCGGCCGGGCGCGGCGGGCGTAGGCGCGGGCGGCCCGGGCGCGGTCGCCGCAGCGGGTGGAGCACCAGTGCCGCCGGCCGTGGCGCAGCAGGTAGCGGTTGCACGGGCTGGACCCGCACGGGGTGAGCCGCTCGGCGTCGGGGCCGGTCAGCAGGTCGGCGGCGTCGGCGGCGAGGACCGCGAGCGCGCGGTCGAGGATCTCGTTGGTGGGGCACGGCGCCGCGCGGTACGGGCCGTTCCGCTCGTCCCAGTGGAGCAGCGCGGCGGTGGGGGCGCGGCTCAGCGCGTCGTTGACGGCGGCCAGCGCCCCCGGCAGGGCGGGCAGCCCCTCGGCGCGGGCGGCGAACAGCGCCCGCAGGTGCTCGCGCAGCGACCGCAGCTGCGCCGCGCACATCTCCCGTACCCCGGCGTCGGGCGGCGCGAGCCCGTGATCGGTGAGCCATTTGTTCGCGCCGGCGGGCGTGCCGAGGAGGTCGGTGAAGTGCCCTCCGGGCAGCGCCAGGGCGCTGTTGACGAAGTCGAGCGAGACGTGGTCGGCCGCCCCGGGCGCGGGGGTGACGGCGAGGTCTCCGGTCGGGCTCTCGGACATGGGTCTCATGGTAAGGGTTGCCGCCATCCGTGAGGGAGGGCTATCGTCCCTCACGGATAAACACCTACCCATCCG
Organism: Streptomyces sp. MAR4 CNX-425; assembly: GCF_048656465.1. Lineage (NCBI taxonomy): Bacteria > Bacillati > Actinomycetota > Actinomycetes > Kitasatosporales > Streptomycetaceae > Streptomyces > Streptomyces sp. MAR4 CNX-425. The sequence goes on from NZ_JBMDLF010000002.1 coordinate 672,671, forward strand.
TGAGGTTTCCATGTCCGGTGCCGAGACGACCGCCGCGCGGTTCCCCGTACGCGTCCTGGGCGGCCCCACCGCCCTCTTCGAGTACGGCGGGCTGCGCTTCCTGACCGACCCGACCTTCGACCAGCCCCGCGACTACACGGTGCCCGGCGGCTCGCTGACCAAGACCGCCGCGCCCGCGGCGACGCCGGCGGACCTGGGCCGTATCGACGTGGTCCTCCTCTCCCACGACGAACATCCCGACAACCTCGACGAGTCCGGGCGCGCGCTGCTCGCGGACATCCCGCTCACCCTGACCACGCCCGGCGGCGGAAAGCGGCTGGGCGCGGCGGGCACCGCGGCCCGGGGGCTGGCCGACTGGGAGACGGCCGAACTGGACCGGCCCGGCGGCGGCACGGTCACGGTCACCGGCGTGCCCGCCGTGCACGGGCCGGGCCCGCGCGCCACCGTCGAGGCGACGCTCGGCGAGGTCGTCGGGTTCGTGCTGACCGGCGCGGGGCTGCCCGTCGTCTACGTCAGCGGCGACAACGCCTCCGCGGCGGCGGTCGCGGAGGTCGCCGAGCGGTTCGGCCCGGTCGACACGGCGATCCTGTTCGCCGGCGGGCCGCGCATCCCCGTGCTCTTCGACGGCGAGCCGATCGTGCTGGACAGCGCGCAGGCGGCCGACGCCGCCCGGGTCCTCGGCGCCCGCCGGGTGGTGCCCGTCCACTACGACAGCTGGTCGCACTTCACCGAGGGCCGCGACGAGCTGGCCGCCGCCTTCGCGGCGGCCGGGGCGGCGGACCTGCTGGACTGGGGCCGGCGGGGCTGACCCGAGGCGGCCGGCGCGGAGCGGCGGGACCGCGGGAGCCGGGAGGCGGGGTGCGGGAGCGCGGGAGCCGGGGAGCCGGAGCGCGGGAGCCGGGGAGCCGGAGCGCGGGAGCCGGGGTGCGCCGGAGCGGCGGAAATCCAAAGCGGCGGAGGTCCAAAGCCGGGGGTGCCGGGCGGCGGACGGGCGCGACCGGGACCGTACGGCCGAAACCCGCGGGCGGCCGCCGCCCGGTCGCCCGGCAGCCCGGGCACCGGGTGCCGGGGGCGGGCCGCCGGAGCCCGTCACGGCCCCCTGCGCCCCGGCCTCCGCGCTTCGCCCGCCACCGGTCCGCCACCTCGGCGCCGGGCGGCCGAGGCGCCCCCCGTAGCGTCGGCGGCATCCGGCCGTACCGCGCCCCCGAACCGAAGGAAACCGCACGTGACGACGACCACGCCCGCCCCGCCGGCCGACGGCACCCGGGCCCGCGCGCAACGCCGGGCCCTGACCGTCCTGTTCGCCGCCCAGGTCCTCAGCGGCGCCGGCCTCGCGGCGGGCGTGGCCAACGGGGCCCTGCTCGCGAAGGACATGCTCGGCTCCACGAGCCTGGCCGGTCTGCTCGGCGCGCTCGCCACCGCCGGGGCCGCGCTGGCCGCCGCCGTCGTCGGCCGCGTCTCCGACGCGTACGGCCGCCGCCCCGGGCTGGCCGCCGGTTACCTGACCGGCGCCGCCGGCAGCGCCGGCGTCGTCGCCGCCGCGGTCGCCGGCAGCTCCGCACTGCTGTTCGCGGCGATGGTCGTCTACGGCGCGGGCACCGCCACGAACCTGCTGGCCCGCTACGCGGGCGCCGATCTGGCGGCGCCCGCGTACCGCGCCCGCGCCGTGTCCACCGTGCTCGTCGCCACCACCCTGGGCGGGGTGGCCGGCCCCAACCTCGCGGTGCCCGCGGGCGATCTGGGCGTGGCCCTCGGTGTCCCCCGGCTGTCCGGGCTGTTCCTCGTCTCGGCCGCCGCCTACGGCGCCGCCGCGCTGGTGCTGGCGGTGTGGCTGCGGCCCGACCCGCTGCTGCTGGCCCGCGCGCTCGAAGGCGCGGCGGAGGGGCCGAAGGACGCCGCCGGGGAGCCCGCGGCGGCCGGCGCGCCCCCGGCGGGCGGGCGCCGCGGCTCAGGCGTCCTGCCGGGGGCGCTGGTCATGGTGGTCACCCAGCTGGTCATGGTGGCGGTCATGACGATGACGCCGGTCCACATGCACGACCACGGCCACGGCACCGCCGCCTCCGGCCTGGTCATCGCCGTCCACATCGGCGCGATGTACCTGCCGGCGCCGCTGTCGGGCTGGCTCGTGGACCGCCGCGGCGCGCTCCCGGTCGCCGTCGCCGCGGGGCTGGTGATGCTGGCCGCGGGGGTGGTCGCCGCCACCACCGCCGAGTCCACCGCGGTGTTCGCGGTGGCGCTCGGGCTGCTGGGGCTGGGCTGGAGCCTGGGGCTGGTCAGCGGTACGGCGATGGTCACCCGCGCCGTACCGCCGGCCACCCGGGCCCGTACCCAGGGGCTGGTCGACGTCGCGATATCGGCCGCGGGCGCCGGGGGCGGGCTGGCCTCCGGCGCGGTGGTCGCCACCGCCGGCTACCCGCTGCTGACGGTCGGCGGCGGCGTCCTCGCGCTGGCCGTCGTGCCCGCGGCGGTCGCGGCCGGGAAGGCCGGTGCGGTCAGCCGACGTTGACGCCGTAGTCGGTGGCGATGCCGTGCAGCCCGGAGGCGTACCCCTGGCCGACCGCGCGGAACTTCCAGTCGCCCTCGCGGCGGTACAGCTCGCCGAAGACCATCGCGGTCTCGGTCGAGGCGTCCTCGGTCAGGTCGAAGCGGACCAGCTCGACGCCGTCGCTCTGGTTGACGACCCGGATGAACGCGTTGCTGACCTGGCCGAAATTCTGCCCGCGCAGGTCCGCGTCGTGGATGGAGACCGGGAAGACGATCTTCGCCACCTCCGCCGGGACCAGGCTCAGGTCCACCGTGAGGGACTCGTCGTCGCCGTCGCCCTCGCCGGTGAGGTTGTCGCCGGTGTGCTCGACCGAACCGTCCGGGCTGGTGAGGTTGTTGTAGAAGATGAAGTGCTGGTCGGACAGCACCTTCCCGGACGCGCCGCACATCAGCGCCGAGGCGTCCAGGTCGTGAGGCGCGCCTGTCGTGGTGCGCACGTCCCAGCCCAGTCCCACGGTCACGGCCGTCAGACCCGGCGCCTCCTTGCTCAGCGAGACGTTGCCGCCCTTGGCCAGGGAAACTCCCACGATCACCCCTCCACCTGTCGCGTCCTCCGCCACCCTACAGCCGGTCGGCGGAGCTCCGGGGGGCTTCTGCCGTACGCCGTACGGGACTCGCCGGCCGCACCCGGGGGCGGGGGCGGCGTCAGCTTCGGGCCCGCTGTGTGACGGCGACGCAGCCGAGGACGACCGCGGCGGTGACCGGGGCGAGCGGGCCCGGGTGTTCGCCCATGAGCAGGACCGACCAGACGAGGGTGAGCAGCGGCTGGGCGAGCTGGATCTGGCTCGCCCGCGGCACCCCGGCGGCGGCCAGTCCGCGGTACCACACGACGAACCCGCCGAACTGCGACACCACCGCGATGTACGCCATGCCCACCGCCGCCTCCGCCGTCAGCCGCACCGGCTCCCGGGGCAGCGCCAGCACGGTGACGAGGGCGGAGACCGGCAGCGCGGCGACGCAGCCCCAGGCGATGACCTGCCAGCCCGGCAGGTGGCCGGCGAGCCGGCCGCCCTGGGCGTAGCCGGCCGCGCACAGCAGCAGCGCGCCGAAGAGGTAGACGTCGCCGGTGCCCGGCAGGCCGTGGCTCCGGCTCAGCGTGAAGGCGAGCACCGCGAGGGCCCCGACGCCGGCGGCGGCCCAGAACGTACGCGACGGGCGGCGGCCGGTGAGCGCCGCCGAGCAGGCGGCGGTGGCCAGCGGGAGCACGCCGATGACGACGGCGGAGTGCGCGGTGGTGGACGTCTGCAGCGCGAGGGTGGTCAGCAGCGGGAAGCCGACGACGCAGCCGCCGGCGACGGTGAGCAGCCCGGCCCGGTCCCGCCGGGCGGGGACGGGCGCCCGGGCGGCGAGCAGGCAGCCCGCGGCAAGCAGGCCGGCCAGCAGGCCGCGGACGCCGGTCGCCGTCCACGGGCCGAAGCCGTCGAGGGCCCGGACGGTGGCCGGGAAGCTGAGGGAGAAGGACACCACGCCGAGGGCGGCCAGGAGCGTGCCGGTGCGGACCGATACCGCCGTCGGCCGAGTAGCGCTATCTTGTGCTGTCATGAATGACGGTAGCAGTGTCACGCAGCTGGTCGCTGCCCTCCGTGAGGAGCTGAGCCGCTACTCTCCAGGAGAGAAGCTGCCCGCCAGCCGGGCGCTCGTGGCGCGCCACCGGGTGAGCCCCGTGACCGTCTCCCGCGCCCTCGCCGCCCTGGCCGCGGAGGGCCTGGTGACCACCCGGCCGGGCGCCGGCGCGTTCCGTGCCCCCGCCCGCCGTCCCGCCCGCGCCCGCGGCGACGTCTCCTGGCAGGAGCTGGCGCTGACCGCGGACCCGCCCGTCGCCGCCGTCGACACCGGCCCGCGCACGGCCGACCCCGCCGGGGTGCTCGCCACGCTCGCCGCCCCGCCGCCCGAGGTCGTCGACCTGGGCGGCGGCTACCCGCACGCCACGCTCCGCCCGGAGCGCGCGCTGGCCGGGGCGCTGGCCCGGGCCGGGCGGCGGCCCGGCACCTGGTCCCGGCCGCCGGTCGCGGGGCTGGCCGAGCTGCGCGGCTGGTTCGCCCGCGACATCGGCGGGCCCGCGGGGCGGCTCGACGCCGCCGACATCCTGGTCACCGCCGGCGGGCAGAGCGGGCTGACCACCGCGCTGCGGGCGCTGGCCGCCCCCGGCTCCCCGGTGCTGGTCGAGTCCCCCACGTACCCGGGGCTGCTCGCCGTGGCCCGCGCCGCCGGGCTGCGGCCCGTGCCGGTGCCCCTCGACGCCGACGGCGTACGGACCGACCTGCTGGCCGACGCGTTCGCGGCCACCCGGGCCCGGGTGTTCGTCTGCCAGCCGCTGTTCCAGAACCCCACCGGCGCCGTGCTGGCGCCCGGGCGGCGCGCCGCGGTGCTCGACACCGCCCGCGCCGCCGGGGCGTTCGTCGTCGAGGACGACTTCGCCCGCCGCCTCGCGCACGCCGACGCCGCGCCGCCACCGCCGCCGCTGGCCGCCGACGACCCGGACGGCGTCGTGGTGCACGTCCGCTCGCTCACCAAGGCCGCCTCCCCCAGCCTGCGGGTCGGGGCGCTGTCGGCGCGCGGCCCGGCGCTGGAGCGGCTGCGCGCGGTCCAGGTCGTCGACAGCCTGTTCGTGCCCCGGCCGCTCCAGGAGACCGCGCTCGAACTGGTCGGCTCCCCCGCCTGGGCGACCCATCTGCGGGCGCTCGCCGGCGCGTTGCGCGACCGCCGCACCGCCGTGCTGGCCGCGCTGGGCGGCGAGCTGCCCCGCCTCGTACCGGACCGGCCGCCGCCCGGCGGGTACCACCTGTGGCTGCGGCTGCCCGACGGCACCGACGAGGCGGCCGTGGCGGCGGGCGCGCTGCGCCACGGCGTCGCGGTCGCCGCCGGCGCCCCGCACTTCACCGCCCAGCCGCCGGCGCCGCACCTGCGGCTCAGCTACGCCGCCGCCGGCGCCGCCCAGCTGCCCGACGGCATCCAGCGCCTCCGCCGCGCACTGGCCGCCGACCCGCCGGGGGCGGAGGGGGGTTGAGGGGTCACCCGCGGGCACCCCGCGGCCGGAGGGCCCGGCTCCGCCGGGCCGGGCCTGGCACGCCGTCCGTACGGACCGGGACCGCGCCCTGGCCGGCGGCGGGCGGGGCCGGTGTCCGGGGGCGAACCGTCGGCCGCGGTGGCGTCAGCGGTCCAGGAGTTCGTCGATTTTCTGCTGCGCGGCCTGCCACGCCTGCGCGGGCGTCAGCTCCCCCCGCTCGACCGGCAGGATGCCCTCGTCGGTGATCTGCTGCTGGATCGGCTGGTCCTTCGCACCGAGTTCGAGCGTCGGGATGCTCTTGGCCGCGATGGAGAAGATCTCGCCGGTCGGCGCGTCGTTGAAGTACGGGTGGGTGGCCTCGGCGACCTGCGGCAGGTCGTACGCCGCCCGGGAGCTGGGGAAGCTCGCCCGCTTCTCGAACAGCCGGGCCTGCTGCTCGGGCGCGGTCAGCCAGGCCGCGAGCCGGGCCGCCTCCTCCTTGTGCTCGCCGGCCTCGGGGACGGTCAGGAACGAGCCGCCCCAGTTGGCGGGCTTGGGCGCGGTGGCGATGTCCCACTTGTCCGCGGCGTCGGGGCCCGCCTTCTCCTGGATGTAACCCAGCATCCACGACGGGCAGATGACGGTGGCGAAGGCGCCCTCGGCGAAGCCCTCGTCCCACGCCGGGCTGAACTGCTCCAGCCGGGCGGTCATCTCCCCCTGCGCGGCCTGCATCGCCAGGTCCCAGGAGATCTCGACGGCCGGGCTGTCGCGGTAGATCGGCTCGCCCTCGCGGCCGAAGTAGCGGACGGGGAAGCTGCTGATCGAGCCGTTGTAGACGCCGGCGGCCGAGTCGGTGAAGGCGGTGCCGGCGGGGGCGTCGGCCATGTAGGCCGCGCCGACGTCGAGGTACTTCTCCCAGTCCGAGAACCACAGCGCCGCGACCTCTTCGCGGTCGGTCGGCAGCCCGGCCGCGCGGAACAGGTCCTTGCGGTAGCAGACGGCCATGGGGCCGATGTCGGTGCCGAGGCCGATGGTCTTGTTGTCGTCGGTCGTCGCCTGGTCCCATTTCCAGGGCAGGAACGCGCCCTCGTCGACGCCGGGCGCGGTGCCGAGGTCCATCAGCAGGTCGGCGCGGCTGCCGACGACCTCGGTGATGTTGCCGACCTCGACGGCCTGGATGTCGGCCAGGCCCTCGCCGGAGTCGAAGGCCTCGCGCAGCGCCGGGTAGTACTCCTCGTTGCTGGCGGCGGCGTTCTCCTTGATGGTGACGTCCGGGTGCAGCTTCTCGTACTCGTCGTAGAGCCCGGCCTCTTCGAAGCCGAAGACGCCGAAGACGCCGACGGTCAGCGTGACCGGCCCCCCGTCGCCGCCGTCGTCCGGGGCGGCGGCCGGCGAGCCCTCGTCGAGCAGGGCGCAGCCGGCGAGGAGGCCGGCGGCCAGCGCCGCGGCGAGGGCGCGGGAGGCGGATCGGCGGCTCGCGGGCCGCCGGGACGTACGGGTGCGGGTGCTTGTGCGCATGGGACTCCCCCGGGAACTGCCGCGCCCCCTCCCCGATGACGGGGCGCGGCCTGGGCTTGGGAGCGTAGCGTGGGAGCGCTCCCGTAACCATCCCATATGCCCATTACGGTCATCACGAGGCGATTACGCTCCGAAACCCGGGGTCGGTCCACGATCGCCCCGCAGGTGAAGTTCAGCTCCGCCGCGGTGATCGACGCGGCGCGTTCCTGTGGATGAGGTACCGCTGCGGCACTCCTGCCTGAGCCACCACGGCCACCGGATGTCCGCGACGCACGGCGACTGGCCGGCGGCGAAGGAGGCCGGCCCGGTGCGGATCCGGTGGGATCCGGAACGGGACCTGGCGCTGCGGCCGCTGGAGCGGCGGGCGATCCAGATCGGGCTCTCCGGGCCCGCGGCCGGAGGCTACGTCGACGAGTGGATCCGCGGCATCGAGGTGCGGGAGAAGCGGCGCGACGAGGCGGCGGCGCTGCTGCCGCCGGAGGAGCCCTACGCCCTGCCGGAGGACGTACGGGCCCGGATCGGCGCCGCGTAGGCGGCGTCGCCGGTCAGCCCAGGAACAGCGGGAGCTTCGCCGCCGCCGGGCCCAGCGCCGCGCGTTCCGCCGCCGTCGGCGCCCGGCGGCCCGTGCCGACGAGCAGGGCGTCCGTGTCCGTGAAGGACTCCGGGACCGCGCCGCCCGCGATCTCCGCCAGCAGCGCCCGCGACGCCGCCAGCCCCGCCGCGGGCGGGCCGGGGACGTGCGGGAGGTGCGCGGTCAGGTCGAGGTGGTGCAGGGTCCACTCCAGGACGTACGCGGCGAGGTAGTCGCCCGCGGTGAGGACCATGTCCTGCGTGGCCACCCGCCGCGCCGGGTCGGCGAGTCCGGCGGCGCGGCCGGCGGCGGAGCCGACGTCGTCCAGGTGGAACTTCAGCAGCGCCGGGTCCCCGTACGCGGCGGCCAGCCGGACGGTGAGGGCGTCGAGGGGGTCCGCGCCGGTGGGCGGCTCGTCGCTCACGTGCCAGTAGCCCGCGGCGTCGGCGGTCGGCTCGCCGTCCGCCGGGGTGACCAGGGTGATGAGCACGTCCTGCGCGTCGATCACCAGGTGGCAGACGAGGTCGCGGACGAGCCAGCCGGCGCAGCCGGAGGGCCGCGCGAAGTCCTCGTCGGCCAGGTCGGCGACGGCCGCGCGCAGCGCCGCCCAGGAGCGTACGAAGTGATCCACCCCGGCAACGTAGTCCGGTGGCGTCCGGCCGGACAACCGACTTCAGGCCGTCCGGCGCCGGTGGTGGTCCCGGGTCCTCCTCGCCGTGCCGCACACGCCCGGGCGAAGACCCTCCCGGTCAGCCCGCGTCGCCGGTGAGGCCGACGTACATGGTGCGGTGCAGGGCGGAGACGTGCTCGTGCAGCAGCCGCCCGGCCGTCGCCGCGTCGCCGGCGGCGAGGGCGTCGCGGATGCGCCGGTGCTCGCGGTTGCTCTCGCACAGGTAGCTCATCGGGTACGGCAGGAAGTACAGGTACAGCTCCCGGGTGACCCGGAGGTAGAGGTCGAGCGCCCTCGGCTGCGCGCCGGCGCGGGCGATCCCGAGGTGGAAGCGCTCGTCCGCGGCGCGGAAGTCGGCCCAGCTCTCGGCCTCGTCCATGGCGGCGACGCACTCGTCGAGCACGGCGAGCCCGGCCCGGTCGAGCCGGTCGGCGGCGAGCAGCGCGAAGCCGGTCTCCAGCACGGCGCGTTCGTCGATCAGCCGGTGCACGCGCTCGCTGTCCTGCGCGTACGCCTCGACCTGCGGCACCGTGTGGCCGCTGGGCTCCTCGGCGATGAACGTGCCGCCGCCGCGGCCGGGTCGGCGGGTGACGACGCCCTCCTGTTCCAGCGCGGTCAGCGCCCGCCGGACGGTGATCCGCGCGACGCCCATGGCGGCGGCGGTGCGCTCGACGTTCGGGAGCCGTTCACCGGGGGTGAGGAGGCCGAGGTCGACGGCGAGCGAGATGCGGGCGCGGACGGTGTCGACGGCGCTGGTGCGGCGGATGGCGGCCAGCGCGGTGCTGGCCAGGGGGTTGGACGTACGGCTGGAACCCGCCGCGGGGCGGTCGGCGCGCGTCCTGGAGTTCTCGGCCACCCGCCCAGGGTACGCACGCGGCCGGGCGCCCCGGGGGCGGTCGCGGCGCAGGTCGTCGCCGCCCAACCCCTTTACGTGCTCAAAGTGAGCATGTTTATATGGCTGAAATTGCACGCCCCGATGTCCGCCCGAGGACCCAGGACCCCCGCATGAAGATCGCTGGACTGCAGACCGCCGGTACCCCCGGCGACGTCGACGCCAACCTTCACGAGCTGGACGCCGCCGCCCGCCGCGCCCGCGGCCGGGGTGCCGAACTCCTGGTCACCCCCGAGATGTTCGTCACCGGCTACGACATCGGCCCCGCCGTGCACGACCTCGCCCGCCGCGACCTGCTCACGCCCGCCCGCGACATCGCCCGCCGGCACGGCCTCGCGCTCGTCCTCGGCGCACCCGAACGCGCCGCCGGCCCCGGCCACAACGGCACCGGACCCGACGGCGCCTGCCACAACACCGCCTTCCTCATCGGCGCCGACGGCGCGGTGCTCGCCCGCCACCGCAAGGTCCACCTCTTCGGCGGCCTGGACCGCGCCCTGTTCGCCCCCGGCGACCGGCTGACCGCCCCCGTCGCCTACCGCGGACTCCGTATCGCCCTGCTGATCTGCTACGACGTCGAGTTCCCGGAAGCCGCCCGGGCCGCCGCGCTCGCCGGCGCCGACCTGCTCGCGGTGCCGACCGCGCAGATGGAGCCGTACGCCTTCGTCGCGGAGCACGTGGTGCGCGTACGGGCCTGGGAGAACCAGGTCTACGTCGCCTACGTCAACCACGACGGCGCCGAGGGCTCGCTGCGCTACGTCGGCCGCAGCTCGATCGCCGCGCCGTCCGGCGAGGTGCTGGACTCCGTCCGGCACGGCGACCGGCTCATCTACGCGGACGTCGACCCCGCGCGGGTGCGCGCCGCCCGCGCGGCCAACCCGTATCTGACGGACCGCAGGCCCCGGCTGTACGCCGCCCGCGAAGCCGGAGCCGCGGCCCCCGCGGGTCCCGGCGCCCCGCACCTCTCCCCCGTCCCGCCCGCGTCGAAGGACCTCCCATGCTGAGGGAACCCACCGCCTCCGAAGGCCACTCCGCCGCCCCGCCGCCCGCGCCCGCGAACCTCACCGGCCGGCTCGGCACCGGCTCCATCGTCTTCATGGTCATTGCCGCCGCCGCGCCGCTGACCGTCGTCGGCGGCAACGTGCCGCTCGCCATCGCCAGCGGCCCGGGCGCCGGCGCCCCCGTCGGCTTCGCGCTCGCCTCCCTCATCCTGCTGGTCTTCGCCGTCGGCTTCGTCACGATGACGCCGCACGTGCGGCAGGCGGGCGCGTTCTACGCGTACGCCACCCGCGGCCTCGGCGACCGCGCGGGCGTCGGCACGGCGGCCGTCGCGCTCGTCGCGTACACCGCCATCCAGGCCGGCGTCTACGGCTACGCGGGCTGGGCCGTGAACAGCGTGCTCGACGACTTCGGCGGCCCCACCGGGGTGCCGTGGTGGGTCTGGTCGCTGGCGACCGTCGCCGTCGTGGCGCTCCTCGGCTACCGGCACATCGAACTCAGCTCGCGGGTGCTGGGGGTGGCGCTGGTGCTGGAGATCGCGGTGGTGGCGGTCCTGGACGCGGTGATCTTCGCCAAGGGCGGGGAGAGCGGCCTGAACGTGGAGTCGTTCACGCCCGACGCGGCCTTCTCCGGACCGCTGGGCGTGGCCGTGCTGTTCGCGCTCACCGGGTTCATCGGCTTCGAGTCGACGGCCGTGTTCCGCAACGAGGCGCGCGACCCGGACCGCACCATCCCCCGCGCCACCTACCTCGCGGTCCTCGTCATCGGCGCCTTCTACACGGTCTCCTGCTGGGCGCTGGTGCTCGGCGCCGGCACCGACCGGGTCGAGGGTGTCGCCGACGAGTCGCTGACCTCCGGCGGGAACATGCTGATGGACGCGGCCGGCGCGTACGTCGGGACGGCGCTCCGGGACGTCATGCAGGTCCTGCTGCTCACCAGCCTGTTCGCGTGCGTGCTGTCGTTCCACAACGTCATCGCCCGCTACGCCTTCACCCTCTCCCGCGAGGGCCTGGCACCCGCGCGGCTGGGCGCGGTGCACCCGCGGCACCACTCGCCGTACATCGCCTCGGCGGTGCAGACCAGCAGCGCGCTGGCGCTGGTCGCGATCTTCGCGGCGCTCGGTCTGGAGCCGCTGGTCGGCGTGTTCGGCTCGATGGCGGGGGTGTCGACGGTCGGCATGGTGCTGCTGATGCTCACCACCTCGGTCGCGGTGCTGGTCTTCTTCGCCCGCCACCGCGACCTGGCCGGCGGGCGGACGTGGCAGACGCGCGTCGCGCCGGTGCTGGCGGTGGCGGGGCTGCTGACCGGGCTGTGGCTGGTGGTCTCGAACTTCACGCTGATCACGGGCGGCGGCACGGGGGTGAGCGTGGCGCTCGGGGCGGTGCCGTTCGCGGCGTTCGCGGCGGGCTGGCTGCGCGGCCCGGCGCGGCGGTAGCGGCCGGGGCCCGGCAGGTGTACGGGCCGTCCGCGGCACGGTCGCCGTCCTCAGCGGTCGCCGCTCCCGTCCGCCGCGAGGTCGCGGACCAGCAGCGCGACGTACAGCGACGCCCGGGTCTCGGGGTCGTCGAGGCGCACGGACAGGATGCGCTCGACGGCGGCGAGGCGGGCGTAGAGCGCCGGGCGGCTGAGCCCGGCGCGCCGGGCCAGCTCGTTCTTGTTGCCGTTGACCTCCAGGTACCGGCGCAGCAGGGCGAGGTGGCCGGAGTCGTGGCGGGCCTCGTGGTCCAGCAGCCGGCGGAGTTCGGTCTCGGCGAAGGCGCGCAGGTGGCGGTTGTCGCGGAGCAGGGACAGCAGGCCGCGCAGCCGCAGGTCCTCGGCGCGGTAGTACGGGCGGACCGGGCCGTCGGCGACCGCGGCCGCGACCTCCGCGACGTGCGCGGCCTCGGCGAGCCGGCGGGCGGCGGCGGTCAGCTCCGGGCGCGCGGGGGCGACGCCGATACGGTGCCGGGGCACGGCGGGGCCCGGCAGGTGCCGCGCGAGCAGCTCCGCGAACCGCTCCAGCACCCGCCGCTCGTCGTACGGCCGCGGGCACGCCAGCAGCAGCGCCACCTCCCCGATCCGCACCGAGCTGGTCAGGGACGACAGCCCCGCCGCCGCCACCGCCCGGGCCACCGCCGCGACGAACTCCCGGTCCCGGCGCAGCTCCTCCGCCGACCCCGGCGCCGCGCCGGGGTCGTACCGCACCGCCACCGGCACGTACACCGCCGCCGGCCCCAGGCCCACCGCCCGGGCCCGGGCCAGCGCCTCCGCCTCTCCCCCCGCGCGGCCCTCGGCCAGCTCGGCGACCAGCCCGCTCTGCGCGCGCAGCGCCACGTCCGCCTGGCTCTGCTCCGTCATCAGCCGCAGCGTGAGCGCCTGCGCGGCGCGCTCCAGCACCATGCCGAGCCGCCCGTCCGCCGCCCCGTCGCCGTCGCCGTCGCCGCTGCCGCTGTCCGGGGGCGCCGCCGTCCGCTCGTCCGGCATCACCAGCCGTCCCCAGCGCTGCCCGTGCACGTCCACGGGCGTGCGGGGCCACTCCCCCGCGGCCAGCCGGGCGCGCCGCTCCCAGTCGGCGAGGAGCCCGCCGCCCCCGTCGTCGTACGGGCCGGGGGCGGAGGCGACGACGCGGTGGGCGACGTCCTCGTAGACGACGGCGGTGCCCGCCAGTTCGGCGGCGCGCGCGACGATCTCGCCGGGCGGCGCGGCCTGGAGGCTGAGGGCGGTGAAGACCTCGTGCGCGCGCTGCGCGAAGCGGACCTCGGCGTAGCTCTCGTTGACGATCCGGGCGTGCACCGCCTCCGTGACCTCCACGAAGCGGACCGGGCGGCCGAGCAGCACCACCGGGAACGCGAGCCCGGCCGCCGCCTCGCGCACCCACGCGGCGAACCCGCCGCCGGGGTCCGGGTCCGGCGTCTCGACGACGACGCCGGCGGCGCCCGCGTCCGCCAGGTGCCGCAGGTACGCCGCGGGCGGCGGCGCCGCGCGTCGCAGCGGATCCGCGGTGGTCAGCACCAGCTCGCCGCCGCGCAGCAGCCCGGTGAGGTCGGTGAGCTGGCTGACGTGCGCCCAGCGCACCGGCCGGTCGAGCAGCCCGGCGCCCGCGACCACCTCGGGGCGCCCGCGGCGCACCGGGTCGAGGCCGAGCACGTCCTGGATCGTCGGCGGCATTGACACACTGTAAAGCAATAGGCGGAATCACTGACACTCTGTCCGGCCGCGGCGGCGGCCCGCGCGCCCACGATGGGCGTACGGGCCGACCGCCCGGCGCGACGCGAGAGACGGAGACCGCCCATGACCACGACGATCCCGCACTGGGTGCACGGCGAGGCGTACCTGCCGGCGGAGCCCGCCCGCACCGGCGAGGTGTACGACCCGGCGACCGGCGCCGTCACCGCCCGGGTGGCGCTGGCCGGCGCCGCCGAGACGGCCGCGGCGGTGGCGGCGGCGAAGGCGGCCTTCCCGGCCTGGCGGGACACCTCGCTCACCCGCCGCACCCAGGTCGTCTTCGCCTTCCGGGAGCTGCTCAACGCGCGCAAGGCGGAGCTGGCGGAGATCATCACCGCCGAGCACGGCAAGGTGCTGGACGACGCGCTGGGCGAGGTGACCCGCGGCCAGGAGGTCGTCGAGTTCGCCTGCGGCATCGCGCACCTGCTGAAGGGCGGCATGACCGGCAACGCCTCGACGGGCGTCGACGTGTACTCCGTCCGCGAGCCGCTCGGCCCGGTCGCGGTCATCAGCCCGTTCAACTTCCCGGCCATGGTGCCGATGTGGTTCTTCCCGCTCGCGATCGCCGCGGGCAACACGGTGGTGCTGAAGCCGTCCGAAAAGGACCCCTCGGCCGCCAACTGGCTGGCGGCGCTCTGGGCGGAGGCCGGGCTGCCGCCGGGGGTGTTCAACGTGGTCCACGGCGACCGCGCCGCCGTGGCCGCGCTGCTGGAGGACCCGGACGTCAAGGCCGTGTCGTTCGTCGGGTCGACGCCGATCGCGCGGTACGTGTACGAGCACGGCACGGCGCACGGCAAGCGGGTGCAGGCCCTCGGCGGCGCCAAGAACCACATGGTGGTGCTGCCCGACGCCGACCTCGACCAGGCCGCGGACGCGGCCGTCAGCGCCGGGTTCGGCTCGGCGGGCGAGCGCTGCATGGCGATCAGCGCGCTGGTCGCGGTGGGCGGCGTCGCGGACGAGCTGGTGGCGAAGGTCGCCGAGCGCGCGGCCGGGCTGCGCACGGGCGACGGGCGGCGCGGCTGCGACATGGGGCCGCTGGTCACCGGCGCGCACCGGGACCGGGTGGCGGACCTGGTGGCGGCGGGCGAGCGGGAGGGCGCGAAGGTCGTGCTGGACGGCCGGGGCGCGGCGGCGCCGGGGGCGGTGGACGGCGAGCCGGGCGGCTTCTGGCTGGGGCCGACGCTGCTGGACCACGTGACGCCGGAGATGACGGTCTACCGGGAGGAGGTATTCGGGCCGGTGCTGTCGGTGCTGCGGACCGGGTCCTTCGAGGAGGCGGTCGCGCTCGTCAACGCCAACCCGTACGGGAACGGCACCGCGGTGTTCACCAACGACGGCGGCGCGGCGCGCCGCTACCGCACGGAGGTGGAGGTCGGCATGGTCGGCGTCAACGTGCCGATCCCGGTGCCCATGGCGTACTACTCCTTCGGCGGCTGGAAGAACTCCCTGTTCGGCGACACGCACGCGCACGGCACCGAGGGCGTGCACTTCTTCACCCGCCCCAAGGTCGTCACCTCCCGCTGGCCCGACCCGGGCCGGCGCGGCGGGCTGCGGCTCGGCTTCCCGCAGAACGACTGAGACCGCGGCCACGAAACGGAGGAACCCGTCATGACCGGCACCGCAGCACGCACCGCAACCGGCCCCGCCGGACTCACCGCCGAGGCGCGGCGCGCGTACGAGCTGGACCGCGCGCACGTCTTCCACTCCTGGTCCGCCCAGGCGGAGCTGGACCCGATGGTCGTCACCGCCGCCGAGGGCTGCCACGTCCGGGACGGGGCCGGGCGGCGGCTGCTCGACTTCTCCAGCCAGCTCGTCAACACCAACGTCGGCCACCAGCACCCGCGCGTCGTCGCGGCGGTGCGCGAACAGGCCGCCCGGCTCTGCACGGTCGCGCCGCAGCACGTCAACGCCGCCCGCTCCGAGGCCGCCCGGCTCATCGCGGAGCTGGCGCCCGGCGACCTGGACCGGGTGTTCTTCACCAACGGCGGCGCGGAGGCCGTCGAGTACGCGGTGCGGATGGCCCGGCTGCACACCGGGCGGCACAAGGTGCTGTCGCAGTACCGCTCGTACCACGGCGGCACCGCCACCGCGATCAACGTCACCGGGGACCCGCGCCGCTGGCCCAACGACCAGGGCGCGTCGGGCACGGTGCACTTCTTCGGCCCGTTCCCGTACCGCTCGCCGTTCCACTCGGCGAGCCCGGAGGAGGAGACCGGGCGGGCGCTGGCGCACCTGGAGCAGGTCGTCGCGTTCGAGGGCCCGGGCACGATCGCGGCGATCGTCCTGGAGCCGGTGCCCGGCACGGCCGGCGTCATGCCGCCGCCGCCCGGCTACCTCGCCGGGGTGCGGGAGATCGCCGACCGGCACGGCATCGTGTTCGTCGCGGACGAGGTGATGACGGGGTTCGGGCGCACCGGGCGCTGGTTCGCCGTCGACCACGACGGCGTGGTGCCCGACCTGCTGACCTTCGCCAAGGGCGTCAACTCCGGGTACGTGCCGCTGGGCGGCGTCGTCCTCGGCGGCCGGATCGCCGCGACGTTCGGCCACCGGCCGTTTCCCGGCGGCCTGACGTACTCGGGGCACCCGCTGGCGACGGCCGCGGCGGTCGCCACGATCGAGGCGATGCGCGACGAGCGGATCGTCGAGAACGCCGCGCACATCGGCGAGACCGTCCTCGGCCCGGGGCTGCGCGCGCTGGCGGAGCGGCATCCGAGCGTGGGGGACGTGCGCGGGATGGGCGTGTTCTGGGCGGTGGAGCTGGTCGCGGACCGCCGGACGAAGGAGCCGCTGGCCCCGTACGGCGGGACGAGCCCGGCGATGGCCGAACTCACCGCCGCCTGCCGGGCGGCGGGGCTGCTGCCGTTCGTCAGCCAGCACCGGGTGCACGCGGTGCCGCCGTGCACGATCGGCGAGGCGGACGCCCGCGAGGGGGTGGCGCTGCTGGACGAAGCGCTGGCGGTGGCGGACCGGCACGTGGCGTAGCCGGTCCCGGCGGCCGGCGCTCGCGCGGCAACTCCCTTGCGTCCGGCCGCCGCCGGTGTCACCCTGATCCACATGACCACTCACGGAAAGGCGTCCACCGCCACCCTCCGGTGACCGCGGTGACGACCCCGCGCGGGGGCGCCCCCCGCTTCGACGGCTCACTTTCCTCTTCCCACGCCTGCCTTGCCTTCGCCGTCGCGCTGCGCGACGAGTGGCTGGGGCACGCCCTCTCCACCCTCCCCGCCGACCGCCCCGCGGCCGAGGCCGCCCTCACCGGGCTCTACCGGCTCGCCGGCGCACCGCCGCCGCGGTTCCGCTGGATCCCCTCCCCCGCGGCGGCCCGGCCGGTGCTGCGCGACGAGCAACCGGCCTTCCCCCGCCCGCGGCTGCGGGCGGCCGAGGCGCCGGCGCGGTGGTCCGGCTGGCCCGTGGCGTCCCGGCTGGCGTCCCTGGAGTCCGCGCTGCGGACCCGGCTGAACCGGCGTGTCGCACGGCCCGGCCACCTGTGGCGCGGAAACCGCCCGCCGTGGTCCCTGGCCGCGCGCACCACGGCCCCCGAGGACGGCCTGGCGGACGGGTACCCGCTGCGCGACATCCTCTGGACCACCGTGCACGGCCCGCTCCACACCTCGCTGCTCGACGGGCCGCGGCACGCGATCCGCACCGCGCTGACGCCCGCCACCGGCACCGAGCCGGGCGGGCTCACCTTCCACGGCCAGCACGACGCGCACTGGATCGGGCACCACGACGTCCAGGCCCGCCTCGGCCTCGCGCCGAACCCGGCGGAGGACGCCCGCCAATTCGCCCTGTGGGCCGCCGTGGCCCGCTCCGCGGGCTGGTGGTGGCCGGGGGACGGGGTGTGCGTCGTCGCGGAGCGGCCCGTCGAGGTGCACACCGAGCCGCTGCCCGGCGCCCGCCAGGGCGAGGTGCGGCTGCACCACCCCCGCCGCCCGGCCGTCCGGTACGCCGACGGCGCCGAGGTGTACGCGCTGCACGGCACCGCCGTGCCGCGGTGGGTCGTCGAGGAGCCGACGGTGGCGCGGATCCACGGCGAGCCGAACGTCGAGGTGCGCCGCTGCGCGATCGAGCGCATCGGCTGGGACACGTACATCGACCAGGCGGGCCTGCGCCTGCTCGCCGGCGCCCCCGACCCCGGCAACCCCGGCTCCGAACTGCGGCTCTACCGCGTGCCGCGGCGGGTGTGGGGCGCCGAGGCGCGGGTCCTGCTCGCCGTCAACGGCTCCGTCGAACCCGACGGCCGGCGGCGCCGGTACGGGCTGAGCGTGCCCGCCGGCATCGACGACCCGGTCGCGGCGGCCGGATGGTCGTACGGGCTCACCGGCGCGCAGTACGCGCGGATGGCCCGCCGTACCTGAGCCGCGCGCGCCGCTCCCTTTCCCTCGACCTCCCTTCTCCCACCCAGAGGTGATGCACATGTCCACGTCCATGTCCCTGTCCGCTTCCACGTCCGTGACCCTCGCCGACCTCACCGCCAGGACCGGCCTCGACGTCCTGGCCCACCTGGAGCGCGAGGTGACCATCCCCGTCATCGCCGGACTCCAGGCCCAGGGCGATGTGATCGTCGTCCCGCTGGCGCTCCTCGACGACGTGACCGTCCCGCCGCGCGCCCCCTGGCAACCGGTCCCCGCGGGCGGCGTGGAGCTGCTGCGCGGCGCCGCCGGCGGCAACCCGCACACCCTCGTCGCCGACCCGGGCACGTGCCGCTGGACCCGGCGGGTCGGCGACGCCACGGGCCTCGCCCTCGGCGTCCTCGACGCGACGGCGGTCGCGTACCTGATCCACCCGGAGCACGGCGCCACGGGCATCGCGCCCGGCAGGTACGTCGTCCGGCGCCAGCGCGAACGGAGCGAGAGCACGGGCCGGGCCGGCAACCGGCTCGTCGCCGACTGAGGGCCGCGCGGGCCGGGCAGCCGGAACGGCGGCGGGTCCGGCGGGTTTCGCCGTTCGGGAGCCGCCCCCGCCGCCATCCGGTACCGTCCTGGCTCCGAACGGCCCGTGGCGCGGGGGTGAGACGGTGGCGGACGACGTGGGCGAGCTGATCGAGCGGCTGGCCCTGTGGCGGACCGGGGACGGCGGCTACGACGAGGCCAGCCTGCGGGAACAGGCGATCGTCGCCCTGCGGGAGCGCCGTCCGGAGGCGGTTCCCGCGCTCGTCGGACGGCTGGACGCCCTCCTCGCCGACCACGCCGCCCACCTGGAGCGGGTCGGGGCCGTCACGGCGGCGTGGGACGCCTGGTACGAGGAGGGCGACGCCCTCGTCGACGAGCACGGGGTCGGCGCGGTGTTCGAGCTGGAGCGGTACCGCACGGTGCCCAGCGACAGCCTCCCCCAGCGCGAGCCCCGGGACGAGCACTACCAGGACCCGTACGACCTCAAGCAGGGCATCGTCGAGGCCCTCCGCCGCATCGGCGACGACCGCGCCGCGCCCGTCCTCGGCCGTGCGCTCGGCGACCGGGCCTGCGTCCACCACGCCGCGACGGCGCTGCGCGAGATACGCCTCGACGGCGCCGTGCCGGCGCTGCTCGACGCCGCCGCGCGCACCGGGCCGGCGGACATGGCGTTCCCGGCGTTGCTCGGCGCGCTGGAGCACTACGGCGCCACGGTGGCGGACGTCCGGGCGCGGTTCGAGGCCGAGTCCGGGCCGCAGGCGCGGGTCAGCCTGATGCACGTGATGAAGCGGCTGCCCGGCGACGCGGCCGGCAGGCCCGCGGAGGAGGAGATCAGGGACGCGCTCGTCTTCCTCGCGCTGGACCGCTCCGCCCCGGACCGGCGGCGGGCGCTGCGGGCGCTGGCGGAGCTGGGGGAACCGCCGGAGGAGATACGGGACGACGACCTGCGGGACGGCGTTCCGGGCGCGCCGGACGCGGACTACGGCGCCGCCGCCATGGACGCGCCGCCCCCGGCCGCGGTCGTCCGCACCGCGATCACGCTGGCCGCGCAGGGCAGACCGGCGGGCCACGACCGCGAGTTACGGCGCCGGCTGCGGCGCATGGCCGAGGACGCGCCGGCCGCGGCGCGGGCCGTCACCGCCGTGCTCGCCCGCGAGCCGCGGCCGTCCGACGCGGAGCTGGACCTCGCGCTGCGGCTGGCCCTGCGGCTGCACCCTGACCGGGCGGCGGAGCAACTGCCGCTGCTGCGCGCCCT
Source organism: Streptomyces sp. MAR4 CNX-425 (assembly GCF_048656465.1). NCBI lineage: Bacteria > Bacillati > Actinomycetota > Actinomycetes > Kitasatosporales > Streptomycetaceae > Streptomyces > Streptomyces sp. MAR4 CNX-425. The sequence goes on from NZ_JBMDLF010000002.1 coordinate 692,199, forward strand.
GCACGGGCTCACCGCGTACCCGCCGGCCCGCGCCGGCGCGCTGCGCGCGCTGCGCCGCGACGGCATGCTGTTCGGCCTGATGCTGCACGACGACGCGGCGCTCCGCGCGGCGGCGCGGGAGGTCTTCGACGACGTCGCCGAGCCGGCGGACCGGCAGCGGTTCGCCGAGTACGAGGCGCTGCGGCTGGGCACCTGGGGGCGGCTGGCGCGGCGGTTCAGGCGCCGGTAAGCCGTCGGGTGTCCGGCGGTTCCGGCTGATCCTGCGGGTCGGTCGGCCCGTCGTCCGCCGTGGACGGCGGCGGCCGCCGGGACGGCTGCCGGGGTCAGGGCGCCGCGGCGCCGTCGCCGCCCGCGCCGGACGCCCCGTCGCGGCTGGCGGCGATCCGGCAGCGTACGGGCGCGTAGTGCGCCGCGACGGCCCGGGCGAAGGCGGCCGGGTCGCCGTGGCGCGCGGCGCGCACGATGCCCGCGTGCGCGTCGACCGTCTCCGTCCGGTCCCGGCGCGTGGCCATCTCCAGGGTCGGCGCCACGATGGCGTACACGTCCCAGAAGGCCAGCGACAGCTGCCCCATCAGCTCGTTGCCCAGCGGCTCGACGAGCAGCGCGTGGAAGGCCCGGTCCGCCGCCACGAAGTCGTCCTCGGCGCCGTCCGCGTCCGCCCGCATCTGCTCCACGAGCGCGTCCAGCGCGTCGAGCCGGCCGCCGTCGAGCCGGGCCACGATCCGCTCCGCCATGCCGCGTTCGAAGAGTTCGCGCACATCCACGAGGTCGGCCATCACGTTCACGTCGCTGTCCGGGCCGAGCAGCCCGCGGAAGGCGAGGCTCTCGACGAGCGCCGACAGGCCCAGCCGGCCGACGTACGTGCCGTGCCCGTGCCGTACGTCGACGATGTCGAGGGCGTGGAGGGTCTTCACGGCCTCGCGGACGCTGGAGCGGCTGGCGCCCAGGGCGGCGCACAGGTCGGCCTCGGTGGGCAGCGGGTCGCCGGGGCGCAGCTTGTTCGCCAGGATGTAGCGCTTGATCCCCTCGGTGACCTCCTGCCGCAGCAGCGACCTTCCGGCACGGGCTCCGGTCACGCGCGTACTCCCGCCTCTTGACCCACTTCGTCCCCCGGGCTACGGTCACACGCTATCAGGTGGGACATCAGACATCTGATGTACTGCGTACGGGAGGACGGGGAGGACACGTGCCGGTCGTCGCCGCCCTCGACATCGGCGGTCCGAAGACCGCCGCCGCGCTGCCCGGTGCCGCCGGGCCGGCGCCGGAGGCGGTCGCGTGAAGGCGGCGGAGGACGGCCGGACGGGCGGCGGCCGGGGCCGGGCCGTGCTGGAGCGGCTGCGCGGGCGGCTGGTGGTGTCCTGCCAGGCGTACCCCGGCGAGCCGCTGCGCGACCCCGACGCCATGCGCCGCATGGCGCTGGCCGTCCTCGACGGCGGGGCGGCGGGCATCCGCGCCCAGGGGCTCGCCGACCTGCGGGCGATCCGGGCCGCGACCGGCGCGCCGCTGATCGGGCTCTGGAAGGACGGCGACGGCGGCGTCGTCATCACCCCCACCGCCGCGCACGCGCGCGCGGTCGCGGAGACCGGCGCCGACGTCGTCGCCCTCGACGCCACCGACCGCCCGCGGCCGGACGGGCGCGCGCTGGCGGAGTCGTTCGCGGCGGTGCACGGGGCGGGTGCGCTGGTGATGGCGGACGTCTCGACGTACGAGGAGGGCCTGCGCGCGGCGGGCCTGGGCGCCGACCTGGTCGGCACCACCCTCGCCGGCTACACCGGCAGCTCCCCCGCCCCCGCCGCGGGCCCGGACCTCGCCCTGGTGGAGCGGCTGGCGGCGGCGCTGCGGGTGCCGGTGGTCGCCGAGGGCCGGATCGGCACCCCGGCGGAGGCCGCGGGGGCGCTGGCGCGCGGCGCGTACGCGGTGGTCGTCGGTACGGCGATCACCCACCCGACGACGCTCGCCCGCCGCTTCGCCACGGCGGTCGACGACGCCCGCCGGCCGCCGGCGGCCCGCACCGGGCCGCGGGGCGCGCCGCGATGAGTTTCCGCCCACGGGGCGGTCTCTTCCGCCGAGGGTTCTTCGTGCAGATCGGCGCGAGCGTGCCCCAGTACGGTCCGGGCGCGGCGCCCGGCTCGCTGGCCGCCGGGGCGCGGCGGGCGGAGATGCCCGGGCCTCGTCTCCTGACGTCGCCGGGCGGGTGCCGGACGCTCCGCCGGCCGCGCTACGCCACGCCCAGCCGGGCGGCGTCGGGGGCGAAGACCGTCATCCAGTGCGGGCGGAGCCGGTAGAAGACGACCTCCTCGTCCCAGCGGAAGGCGTCCTCGCCGTAGCACTCCTTGAAGTACGCCAGCATCTCCGGCCACTCGGGGTCGGGCTCCCCGTGCTCGGGGTTGAGGGTGACCGCGTCGCCGTGGGCGAACACGCCGACCTCCTCGCCGCGCATGTGGGCCACGCTCACCGCGGGGCGGGCGGCCAGGTGCCGGGCCTTGGCCGCGGTGCGCGCGGTGCCGAAGTACCAGGTGCCGTGGAGGAAGTGGCCGTCGACGCCGCTGATGCGGGGCTCGCCCTTGGCGGTGACGGTGGAGAGCGCGAGGGTGCACATGCCGGTCAGCAGCCGGGTGAGCTGCTCGGCGGTCAGCGTGCGGTCGGCGTTGATGATCGAGCGCAGATGGCCGGTGGAGCGGGCCAGGGAGGCGTCGAGCAGCTCCTGGAGCCGCCGCAGGTCTTCGGGGGTTTCACGCATCCGGTCACGGTAGCCGGGTCCGCGATTTTTTCCGGCCATCGGTCACATTGGCGCGTTCTCACCGGTCACTTAGGTGAAGGCCAACGGGGAGGACCGGAGACCCATGGGCGAACACGACTGGCTGGCGGAGCGTTTCGAGACCGACCGGCCCCGGCTGCGCGCGGTCGCGTACCGCATGCTGGGCTCGGTCCAGGAGGCCGACGACGCCGTCCAGGAGGCGTGGATACGGCTCAGCCGCTCGGACACCAGCGAGGTGGAGAACCTCAGCGGCTGGGTCACCACGATCGTCGCCCGGGTGTCGCTCAACATGCTCCAGTCGCGCAAGTCCCGGCCCGAGGTCCTGGTGGACACGGCGGAGCCCGGCGAACCGCACGACGAGCCCTCGCCGGACGACCCGGAGGAGGAGGCGATGATCGCCGACTCCGTGGGGCTGGCGCTGCTCGTCGTGCTGGACACGCTGACGCCGGCCGAGCGGCTGGCGTTCGTGCTGCACGACATGTTCGCCGTGCCCTTCGAGGAGATCGCCGCCATCGTCGACCGCTCCCCCGCCGCGGCCCGGCAGCTCGCGAGCCGGGCGCGGCGCCGCGTGCACCGCTCCACGCCGAGCGCGCGGCGCGGCGAGAGCTTCGGCGTGTACGACGACACCCCCCGCTCCTTCCCGTCGGGCAAGTCGGATCTGGCGACGGCGTTCCTCGCCGCGTCCCGGGAGGGCAACTTCGAGGCGCTGCTGGCGATGCTCGACCCGGACATCGTGCTGCGTACGGACGCGGCGGCGATCCGGATGAGCCTGGAGGCGGAGCTGCGCGGGGAGAACCCGATCACGAACGTCGCCGAGATCCGCGGCGCCGACGCCGTCACCCGGGTGTTCGCCGGGCGTACCTGGAACCCGGCGCCCGCGCTGATCGACGACGAGCCCGCGCTGGTCTGGGTGCAGAACGGGCGTCCGCACGTGGCGTTCTGCTTCGGCGCGGCGCACGGCCGCATCACCGCGATCGACATCAAGGCGGACCTCGCCGGGCTGCGCATCGAGCTGTTCTGAAGCCGGGTGACCAGCGGTCGCGTAGCAGATACCTGTCCCGTGCGGCCGCCTGTTCGAAGCCGGACCGCCGACTTACTGTGTCCCGCATGGACACATCTACCAACCCCATCGAGCAGTTGATCGATTTATCGACCGGCTATCTGCGGTCCGCCGCGCTGCACGCCGCGGCGCATCTGCGGCTCGCCGACCTGCTGGCCGACGGCCCGCGCAGCGCGGACGACATGGCGGCGGAAGCCGGGCTCAACGGCCCGCACCTGGCCCGGCTGCTGCGCTATCTCGCCGCGCACGGCGTCTTCCGGCAGGAGGAGGACGGCCGCTTCGCCCTCACGCCGATGGCGCAGCTGCTCCGCGAGGACGTCCCGGTGTCGATGCGCGCGTACGTGGACGTGCACGGCAACGAGATCTTCTGGCGCTCCGCGGCGGGGTTGAGCGAGGCGATCCGCACCGGCGGGAACCCGTTCGAGGACGAGTACGGGATGCCCTTCTACCAGTACCTGTTCGCCAACCGTGAGCTGGGCGCGCAGTTCGACACGAGCATGGCGTCGTTCTCGGAGGCGCTGAGCGACCAGGTCGCCGGCGCCTACGACTTCGGCTCCGCGCGGTCGGTGGTGGACGTGGGCGGCGGCCGCGGCGGGCAGCTGCGGGCGATCCTGCGCCGCAACGCCCACCTGGAGGGCACGCTGCTCGACCTGGAGCCGGTGGTCGCGGGGCACGTGCTGGACGTACCGGAGCTGGCGGGCCGGTGGCGCGCGGTGGGCGGCGACTTCTTCTCCGCGGTGCCGGAGGGCGGCGACGTCTACATCCTCAAGCACGTGCTGGCGAGCTGGCCCGACGACAAGTGCGTGGAGATCATGGAGGTGTGCCGCCGGGCCATGCCGGACGACGGGCGCCTCCTCATGGTCAACGCGCTGGTGCCGGAGGGCAACGACCCGCACCCGAGCAAGACCGTGGACATGACGATGCTGACGGTCCTGAACGGCAAGGGCCGGACGCAGGCGGAGTACGAGGAGCTGATGCGCAAGGCCGGGCTGGCGCCCGGCGAGGTGCACCACGTCTCCCCGCACGCCGCGATCATCGAGGCGACGAAGGGCTGAGCCGGCCGGCTCGCCCGGAGCCGGCGGCTGCGCGGGCGCCGTACCCGCTACGGCTGGAGGCGGACGGAGGTCCAGCCGTCGCCCTCGCGGTCGTAGCGCAGCCGCAGGTGGAGCCGGTCCGGGCGGTGCGCCCAGAACTCCACGTCCTGCGGCTGCAGCCGGTAGCCGTAGAAGCGGTCGGGGCGGTCCAGCGCCTTGCCGCCCTCGCCGAGGCGCTCGGCCTCGGCGCGCAGCGCCTTGGGGTCGGCCAGCGGTTCGCTCTGCCGGGACGCCACGGACATGGCGTGCAGCGGGATGGCCCGGGCCTGCCACAGGGACTCGGACTCGGCCACGGGGACCGGTTCGACGGTTCCGGAGATCTTGATCTGCTGGCCGGTCTCGCGCCAGTAGAGCAGCCCGGCCGCCCAGTTGTTCTCCTCGATCTCGCGGCCCTTGCGGCTGGAGGCGTGGCTGGTGAACAGCACGCCCCGCTCGTCGATGGCGCTGACCAGTACGATGCGCGCGGACGGCCGGCCGCGCTTGTCCGCGGTGGCCAGCGCGAGCGCCTTGGGCTCGCGGACCGCCAGCTCGACGGCGCGGTCCAGCCAGCGCCGCATGAGGCCCACGGGGTCGGCGGGCGGGTTGTCGTACTCCGGGAAGTCCGGGTCGTTCTCGACGGTGAGGCTTTCGAACTTGCTGGTCTGCATCACGTGCCTTTCTCTTCGGTGGCCGCCCGCCGGGCGCCCGGGCGTCTAGAGGAAGAGGGTGCCGCGCCCCACGGTGACCCCGTGGCCGCCGACGTGGACGGAGTGGATCCGGTCGCCGTCGCCCTCGGCGGTGGCGAGCATCAGGGAGGGCCGGCCCATCTCGACGCCCTGGAGTATCTCCACCTGCTCGCCGTACGCGGCCAGTCCGTGCCGGGCGAGGTGGATGGCGAGCGGCCCGGCGGCCGAGCCGGTCGCCGCGTCCTCGACGACCCCGTACGCGGGCGAGAACATCCGGGCGCGCCACTTCCGGCCCTCGCCGGCGAAGCAGTTGGCGGCCATGTCGGGGAACGCGGACAGCGCGCGGTGGTCGGGCCGCAGCGCCGAGAGCGCGGGGACGCTCTCCAGCCCGACGAAGACGTGCCGGGGGCCGTTGCGGTAGACCTCGACGGGCGCGACGGAGTCGTCGGCGCCGAGGGCGGCGAGGAGTTCGTCGGCCTCGGCGTAGGGCTCCCACACCGGCTGCGGCTGGCGCATGCGGACCTGCACCGCGCCCTCGTCGTCGGTGAGGGTCACGGGGATGACGCCCATCGCCGTCTCCAGCCGGAGCTTGTCCTGCTTGCGCGTCTCGCCGAGGGCGACGGCGGTGCCGAGCAGCGGGTGGCCGGCGAAGGGCAGCTCGTTGACGGGCGTGAAGATGCGGATGCGGGCGTCGCCGCCCTCGCCGGGGGGCAGCACGAAGGTGGTCTCGGAGAGGTTCATCTCCCGGGCGATGCGCTGCATCAGGTCGGGCGTCAGCCCTTCGGCGTCGAGGAACACGGCGACCGGGTTGCCGTACAGCGGCCTGCGCGAGAAGGCGTCCACCAGCATGTAGTCGAGATCGGGCATGTACGGCACTCCTGACGGGCGGATGTACGGGTCTTCGGTCGGCGCGGGTGGGACGGCCCCGGCGTCGGGGCTCAGGCGGTCGGCGGAGGCCGGCCGATCACCCCGAGCAGCGCGTCGCCGATGAGGCGGGGGCCGTCGACGGTGAGGACGGACTCGGCGTGGAACTGGAAGGAGGCGAAGTGCGGGCCGCGCAGGGCGTCGATCTGGCCGGTGTCCGCGTCCCGGCTGACGCGGACGCGGCCGACCTCGGGCACGTCGAGCTCGTCGGCGGGGCTGACGGCGGCGAACGTGTTGTAGTAGCCGACGTGTTCGCGCCGGCCGAAGAGGTCGATCTCGCGCTGCACCCCCTGGTTGGGGCGGTTGCGGCGGACCAGGTCGAGGCCGAGGCGGAGGCTGAGGACCTGGTGGCTGAGGCAGACGGCGAGGAACGGGGTGCGGTTGTCGAGCAGCCCCGCGACGGCCTTGTCCAGCGCGGCGATCTTCGGGTCGGCGGCGGCGCGGGGGTCGCCGGGCCCGGGGCCCATGACGACGAGGTCGAAGCCGTCGACGTCGTACGGCTCGTCGAAGCGGCGTACCTCGGCGGTGGGGCCGAGGGCCTCCAGCTGCTGCACCATCATCGCGGTGAAGGTGTCCTCGGCGTCGACGACGAGGACCTTCATGCCCTCCAGCGCGGGCACGGTCAGCGGGCGGGCGCCGGTGCGGGCGAGCCAGAAGTCGGCGATGCCGGTGTTGCGGTCGCGCAGTACGTCGCGGACGGCGGGGTGCCCGGCGAAGCGCGGGGCGGCGGGCGCGGCTCCGGCAGCCCCGGCGGCCCCGGCGGCGGGGTCCGCGCCCAGGGCGTCGAGCAGCGCGGCGGCCTTGGCGCGGGTCTCGGCCGACTCGCCCTCCGGCGAGGAGTGCCGTACGAGGGTGGCGCCGACGGCGAGCGAGAGCCGCCCGTCGTCGGCGATGTCGGCGGTGCGGATGAGGATCGCGGAGTCCAGCGTGCGGCTGCCGTCGGGCTCGTCGCTGACGAGCGCGGCGACGCCGCTGTAGTAGCCGCGGCCCTGCGGCTCGTGGCGGGCGATGACGCGGGCGGCGCTCTCCACCGGGCTGCCGGTGACGGTCGGCGCGAACAGCGTCTCGCGCAGCACGTCCCGTACGTCGCGCTCGGTGCGGCCCTCGATGAAGTACTCGGTGTGGGCGAGCCGCGCCATCTCCTTCAGCGCGGGGCCGGTGACCCGGCCGCCGTCCGGGCAGATGCGGGACATCATCTTCAGTTCCTCGTCCAGCACCATGTACAGCTCGTCGGTCTCCTTGCGGTCCCGCAGGAACGCGGTGAGGCCGTCGAGCGTCGGGCCGCCGGCGGGGTAGCGGTACGTGCCGCTGATGGGGTTCATCACGGCGCGGCCCCCGGTGACGGAGATGTGCCGCTCGGGGGTGGCGCCGACGAAGGTGCGGCCGTCGACGTGGACGGCGAACGTCCAGTAGGCGCTGGGCTCCAGGGCGATCAGCCGCCGGAAGACGGTCAGCGCCGCGCGCGCCGGCTCCCCGCCGACGTCGGCGAGCAGGGTGCGCTTGATGACGAAGTTGGCGCCCTCGCCGGTGCCGATCTCGTCGGTCACCACGCGCCGTACGACGTCGGCGTACTCCTCGTCGGACAGGTCGAAGCGGTGCCCGGTCAGCGCGGCGGGGGTGTCGGGGAGCCGGGCGAGGGTGTCGGCGAGCGGCAGCGCGGCCTGCTCGGTGATGTTCATGGAGATCAGCGGGGCGCCGTCGTCGGGGGCGGCGAAGCCCCGTTCGGTGAGCTGCCGGTACGGCACCACGAGCAGCGTGCGGTGGGCGGGCGCGGCCGGCGGGGCGGCGGGTTCGGGCAGCGGCAGGCCGGCCAGGGAGCCGGGGTGGGAGACGTCGCCGAGGAGTACGTCGACGGTGCCGGGGGTGCCGCTCTCCGGGCGGTGCAGCAGGGCGAACGCGGGCGGCAGCGGCCCGGTCAGCAGCCGGTCGAGGAGACCGGCGCCGGTGTCCGCGGCACCCGGGGAGCCCGCGGGGCCCGGGGCGGCGCTCACGCGAAGACCTCCGCGCTCGGGACGACCATCCCGCAGCGCTGGGCCACGTACTCCAGCGCCATCCGGTGCTGGTCGGCGGTGAAGTCGGCGACGGCGTCGGCGGCGAGGAACACCTGGATGTCGTGGGTGAACGCCTCGATCGCCGTGGCCAGCACGCCGACGTGGGCGTAGACGCCGCACAGCACGAGCTGGTCGCGGCCCTCGGCGCGCAGCCGCTCCAGCAGCCCGGACTTGAAGAACGCGCTGTAGCGCCACTTGGTCAGCAGCCAGTCGCCGTCGGCGGGGGCCAGCTCGGGCACGACCTCGCGGTCCTCGGGCGCGGTGCGCATGCCCGGTCCCCAGAAGTCGACGAGCAGGCCGCGCTCCTCCTGGCTCATGCCGCCGGGCTGCGCCGAGTACGCGACGGGCACGCCGAGTTCGGCGGCGCGCTTGCGCAGCAGCGCGGCGTTGTGGACGAGCTGGGAGCGGACCGTCTCGGGCACCGGGCGCAGGAAGAACCGCTGCATGTCGTGCACGATCAGCGCCGCCCGCGCGGGGTCGGGCGTCCACGCCGCCAGGTTGGCCGGCAGGTTCGCTGCCGTCGGCAGCTCGTACGGGTCGATGACGGGTATGCCGACCACGGTTCGGCTCCTCTCGGGTGCGGTGGGGTGCGCGGCCGGTGCGGACGGCCGCGCCGCCGCCGCCGGGACCGGGGCGGGGCCCCGGTCCCGGCGGCGGCTCTCAGCTCGTGCCGGCCCAGGCCGCCACGAGCTGGTGGGCCTGGCCCGGGTTGAGCCGGGGGTCGCAGAAGGTGGTGCGCCGGCCCGCGGAGCCGATCGTGGCCGTGTCGGCGGCGCACTCCGTCACCAGGTCCGGGGTGGTCTCCAGGTGCAGCCCGCCGTTGACGCCGCCGGTGGCGGCGAGGACCTCGCAGAAGCCGCGGATCTCGGTGAGCATCGCGTCCATCAGCCGGGTCTTCTGCCCGTCCGGGCCGGTGACGGTGTTGCCGTGCATGGGGTCGCAGATCCACACCGCGGGGTGGCCCGCCGCGTTGACGGCCTGCACCAGGCCCGGCAGCCGGCCGGTGACGAAGCCGGCGCCCATCCGGGAGATGAGCACGAGCCGGCCGGGCTGGCGGGCCGGGTCGAGCCGTTCGGCCAGCTCGGTGACGTCCGCGGCCGTGGTCCCGGAACCGATCTTGCACGCCACCGGGTTGGCGACGCCGGCGAGCAGCGCGACGTGCGCCCCGTCGGGATTGCGGGTGCGCTCCCCCACCCACGGCAGGTGGGTGGAGGAGAGGTACTGCTCGCCGGTGGCGCCGCGCCGCAGCATCGGCGTCTCGTAGTCGAGGAGCAGCGCCTCGTGGCTGATCCACACCCGTTCGTCGTCCGGGCGCCCGGCGTTGACGGCGTCGAGTTCGCGTACGACGTCCTGGGCGGCCCGGAAGCACTCCAGGATGTGCCGCGGGTCGGGCCGGCGGGCCGCGGCGTCGGGCTCGGGGCGGTTCACCATGTGCCCGCGGTAGACGGGCAGCGTGGCGTTGCCGACCTGCTCGACGGGCTTGGAGCGCGGCTTGGCGAACTGTCCGGCGAGACGGCCGATCCGTAACACCGGCCGCCCGGTGAGCTGCGCCGCGGTGTCGGCGAGCCCGTCGAGGAGCGCGCTCTTGCGCCGCACGTGGTACGGGGTCGACTCCGCCGGGTCCTCGGCGCAGTCGCCCGCCTGGATCAGGTGCGCCCGTCCCTCGGCGACCTCGGCGAGCCGGCGCCGCAGCCGCGCCGCACCGTCGCCGGTGACCAGCGGCGGCGCGGCTTCGAGGGCCTCCCGTACCAGTCGCACCTGGCCGGGGTCCTCCCACACGGGTTGCTGAAGAGCCGGTGGCGCGTGGACTTCCTGGACTGAGGTAGGCACGTTCTCCCCCTGCCGAGTGTGCGTGTCGAGGTACGAGGGTCGTCGGGCGGTCGCCGTCAGGTCGGGATGCCTTCGCGGCGGACCTTGGGCACCTCGATGCCCAGGGCGCGGAACTGCTGGCAGGGGTTCATGAACTCGCGCTGCTGCTTGATCTTCCCGTTCTCGAACTTGAAGTAGTGCAGGAAGTGGTTGCGGTAGTGGCCGGGCTCGTAGCCCGGAAAGACGATCTTGCCCTCGCCGTCGCACTCCACCCAGAAGCGGTCGGGGTCCTGGGTGTCGAAGATCTCGATGTTGATCCAGGCCCAGTCGGGGAAGCACTGGAGGGACCAGACGGCGTGTTCGCCGAGCCGGTCGCGGCCGCTGATGACGATCGGCTCGCCGGTCTCGGTGGTCCACAGGCCGCCGGTGCCGTCCTCGGTGAACAGCAGGTGCCGCTCCAGCCGGTCCTGGCCGCGGCAGTGCATGTACTTCTCGACGATGGCGCGGTTGTGGTCGCGTACCTCATTGTCGCCGGACATAGCTGGACTCACTTCCTTTTACTGAAGGGGCGGGACGGGGCGGATGCCGTACGGACTTCGCCGTCCTGAATACGGTGCGCCCGGCTGCCTGGTTCGGTTCGATGAAATTCCGTTTCCCGGCACGGGAGCGGTTCGCGCGGCGCTAGTGAGACGGTCTGCAATTCCCCGTCGGCAGGGGGGCGCCGCGGGCAAACCCCCACGCAGGGCGGGCACACGGGACACGGAACCGCCGCGTCGGAGGTGCGGCCGCGATGAAAGATCGGACGGAAACGCGTACCACCGAGCTGAACCTCCCTTGTCCCTTGTACGGATCCGAACCTGCTCCTGCACCATATCCGTCTGCGGGGTCCGTCCGGCGCGGCGTAGCAGCTTCATAGGGACGGCTGGCAATGAATTGCCATTCTGATTCCGGCCGTCGGTGCAATATGCCGGTGCGGTGTCTTCGCGATGAATGTGCAGCGTCATGAAGGCGCGTCGATATCCGCCGCCGTGCCCGCCGTCCGGCCGCCGCCTGCGGGCGGTCCGCGCGGGGTCCGGGGCCGGGGGCGGTCTTGCGCATCTCCGCCGCGTGGCCAAGACTCCCCTACGACGTGTCAGGGGCACGGCAAAAGCCGCGCCGCTGACGGTGTCTCACGGGCTCGTCACCTCGAGCCCCGGTTCCCCCAAACCAGAGGAGACATCTGTGAAGATCACGCACACCACCCCCCACGGGGCTTCCCGCGGCCGACTGCGGCTGATCACCGCGGCCGCCGGGCTCGCCGCCGCGGCGGCGCTCGCGCTCCCCGCCGGCGCCAACGCCCAGGAAGCCGCACCCTCGTTCAGCACGGCGGAGCTCAAGGCCGTCGACCTCGCGGTCGGCGAGGCGGACGTCGCGGGCACCGCCTGGTACGTCGACGACGCCAGCGACACCGTCGTCGTCACCGTCGACCGCACCGTCTCCGCGGCCGAGGTGGCCCGGATCACCGAGGCGGCCGGCGCCCACGCCGGTGCCGTGGACGTCCAGCGCACCAACGGGAAGTTCACCAAGTACATCGCCGGCGGCGAGGCCATCACCACCGGCGGCGCCCGCTGTTCGCTCGGCTTCAACGTCGAGAGCGGCGACGGCACCAAGTACGCCCTGACCGCCGGCCACTGTACCAACATCGGCAGCTCGTGGAGCATCGGCACCACGGCGGGCACCAGCTTCCCGACCAACGACTACGGCATCATCCGGCACTCCGACCCGGCGGCCGCCGACGGCCGGGTCTCGCTGTACAACGGGCAGTACCAGGACATCACCGACGCGGCCAACGCCTCGGTGGGCCAGTCCGTCCAGCGCAGCGGCAGCACCACCGGTCTGCACGGCGGGTCCGTCACGGGCCTGGACGCCACCGTCAACTACGGCAACGGCGACGTCGTGTACGGCATGATCCAGACGAACGTCTGCGCCGAGCCCGGCGACAGCGGCGGCCCGCTCTTCTCCGGCAGCACGGCCCTCGGCCTGACGTCCGGCGGCAGCGGCAACTGCTCCTCCGGCGGCACGACGTTCTACCAGCCGGTCGTGGAGGCCCTCGACGTGTACGGCGTCGACGTCTTCTAGACCCGGCGCACACCCGCGAGGAACGGTACTTCGCCCCGGTCGGCCTCCCGTCGGCCGGGGCTCGCGGCCGTCCGGGGCGGGCACGGTCCGTGCGCGGTCGGCGCGGTGGCGCCGACGAACCGTGCCCGGTGTCCGATATCGGCCACCGATGGGGATGTCTGACCGGGCGGCTCAGGTGCGGGAGAACTCCAGCACCCGCAGCGGCGGCTGGCCGCCGTTCACCGCCCCGACCGGGAAGTCCCGGCGCAGCTCGTACCCGGCGGGCTCGATGAGCGCCCGGTGCTGCTCCAGGGTCCGCTCGCGGCCCCCGTAGAGGACCATCATCATGACGTCCATGAGATGTCCGACGGTGGGCTCGGGAACGGAGGGCAGGACGTACTCGATCACGACCAGCGAACCGCCCCGGGCGCTCGCCCCGGCGCAGTTGCCGGCGATCCGCCGCACGCTCGCGTCGTCCCAGTTGTGCAGTACCCGGCTGAGCAGGTGCAGGTCGCCCGGGGGCACCTCGTTGAAGAAGCTGCCGGGCACCAGCTCGGTGCGCTCCTTCACGCCGGCGGCGCCGAGGAAGTCCGGCGCCGTCGCCATGGCCTCCGGCCGGTCGATGATCACGCCGGCCGCCTCGGGCAGCTCCTTGAGGAGCCAGGCCAGCATCGTGCCCCGGTTGCCGCCGACGTCGACGACCCGCGAGGCGGCCGGCGGCCGGTAGCCGGCGGCGGCCAGCGCGCCGGGCACCCGGGACGTGGCGTAGCCCATGGCGCGGGCGAACTTCACCGCCTCGCCCGGGTGGCTGCCCAGGTAGTCCCAGAAGCCGCCGGGGGCCGCCGGGTCCACCTGCGGCCCGGTGCGTACGTGCTCGGCGAGACCGGCCATGGCCTCGCGGATCGGCTCCAGCCACAGCACGGCCATCTCGCCGAGCCGCCCGGCGTCCGGCCCGAGCCGCTCACCGGCCGCGGTCAGCCCGAACCGGCCGTCCTCGGTGCCGGAGATCAGCCCGACGGCCATGCCCGCGCGCAACAGCCGGGCGGTGGCGTCGGGGTCGGTTCCCCCCTCCTTGGCGATCTCCTCCGCGGTCAGCGCCTTGCCCGTTAACCGGCCGAGGATGCCCAATTCGACGATCGCGACGGCGATCGGGGTGTAAAGGTAGCCGGAGAAGAGCTGGGCGACCTGGCGTCCGGCGACGTCGTTCTCGCCCTCGGTCAGGAAGTCGAGCACCGAGTACGCGCCGGACGTGCCGGCGTCCGCGCCGCGAACGCCGGTGCCGGGCCGCCCGGTTCCGGATGGTGCCGCCGCTGCCGCGGCCGCTTGTGGGTTGCTGGACACGTGTCCTCCTCGTGGGTACGTACGGTGGTCTGCCCGCGAGTTGCGGATTTGGCCAGTTTCACCCCCGTGTCTTAAAGAGCAGTACATCTCGGATTGGCACGGAATTGGCGGTGGCTAAACCGCGCCGCTCAGAGCGGCAATGGCGCAGCGTCGCGCGGGCGTATCGGGCACCGCTGCCGGAAAGCCGTAGGGGGGACTCAGGGGGGTACTCCGGCCGGTTTCCGCCCCGGAGGCGCCGCGGGCGCGGGTGCGGAACCGGACACGGAACTCCCCCGAAAGGGGCGCGCGCCGGGCGCGGTCGGTACGCGTTCCTGCCCGGCGCCGCCCTCGTGGGCGCGGCGGCCGGGCGGCTGCGCGGGGCCGGAGGTGCGCTGAACGCGCTGGGGATACAACGACGGCCGGTCCGGCAGGCGGTGATCGTCGAGGCGGCGCCGGGGCCTGCGGGCCGGGCGCGGCGGTCGTGCCCCGGGCCGTACGAGGTCCCGGGGCCGCCGGCGCAACGGCGCCGGCGGACCGGGTCGGGTCACCCGGCGGGTGGCCCGACCCGGGAGGGCGGGGGGCGCCCGCTCAGGAGGGGATCCAGCCCCGTTCGATGTGCGGCGTCTCGATGCTCAGCGCGCGCATGTGCTCGATCGGGTTGGTGTACTCGCGGCTGGCGACGATGCGGCCGTCGCTGAGCGTGAAGCCGTGGATGAAGTGGTTGCGGTAGCGCCCCTGGGGATAGCCCGGGAAGCGGATCGTGCCCTCGCCCTCGCACTCGACCCAGATCACGGACGGATCCTGGGTCTCGTAGATGCTCACGCCCTCCCACTGCCAGTCCGGCAGCACCTGCATCGACAGCTCACCGTGCCGCTTCAGCTTCTCCCGGCCCCGCACGACGATGGGCCGGCCGACGTCGGTGTAGAACAGCGACGCGGAGCCGTCCTCGGTGTACAGGGTGTAGCGGCGCAGCCGCGCCTCGGCGCCGGTCTGCATGTACTGCTCGACGGCCGCGCGGTTGCGGGCCCGCAGGTCGTGGTGGTGGGTGAACACCGGGGATGCCGTGTCTGATCGGAGCGGCACTGACGAGGTCATGGCGCCTCCTGGCGCAAGCGGACGAATGCGGGTGGTCGGTGTGTGGGGTGTGGGGTACGGGGTGTGGACCGATGAAGCGGCAGGGGCCCGCCAGCGGACGCTGACGGGCCCCTTCGGTCTCGGCTTCCGCGGTGTTCCCGTCGCGGGCGCTACGTCCGGCCCGGCGGGGCGTAGGACGGGCGGGAGTTGAGCTGGGCCGCCTCGCTCTCGGCCTTCTTGCGGTACATCTCCATGATCCGGGTGACCTGCTCGCGGTCCCAGGAGTCCGGCCCGGTGGCGCGCTCCATGGCCCGGGCGGCCATGACGACGCCGCCGGTCTCCTCCACCCGGGCGGCCTCGTACGCGGCCAGGGCCGCCGGCACGTCGCCGTCCGCCCGCGCCAGCTCGTACGCGAGCACACGGGCGTCGAGGACGGCCTGCGCCGCGCCGTTGCCGCCCGCCGGGTACATCGGGTGGGCGGCGTCGCCGAGGAGCGTCACCCGGCCGCGGCCCCAGGCGGGCAGCGGGTCGCGGTCGACCATCGGGTACTCCAGGATGGTCCCGGAGCTCTCCAGCATGCCGCGCACGTCGAGCCAGTCGATCGACCAGTCCGCGTAGTACCCGAGCACCTCCTGCAGCTGCCCCTCGCGCTGGTCGTCGATCGGGGCGTCGCCGCCCTCGGGCAGCGGACCCGGCTCGGCGACCCGTACCAGCGAGACCCAGTTGGTACGGCCCTTGCCGACCGGGTACGCGACGAGCGTGACGTCGCCGTCGCCCACCCCGACCCAGGAGCGCCCGGTGAAGAACGGCGGGACGCCCTCGGCCACACCGCGCCACATCCGCTGGCCGGACCAGGCCAGCGGCCCCTCCTGGGGGTGCAGCCGGGCGCGGACCGTGGAGTTCAGCCCGTCCGCGCCGATCAGCGCGGCGGCCCGGAGGGTCTCGACGGCGCCGCTCTCCCGGTTCACGACCTGGACCTCGACGGCGTCGTCGCGCTGGGTGAAGTCCTGGAGCCGGGTACCGGTGCGGACGGCGTCGGCGCCGAGCCGCCGGCGTACCTCTTCCAGGAGCATCAGGTGCAGCTCGCCGCGGTGGATGCAGTACTGCGGCCACTTGGAGCCGGTTCCCTCGCCGCGCGGCTGGGTGAAGAGCGGGTTGCCGGCCTTGTCGCAGAAGACGTACTCCGCGGTGGCCACGCCGATGTCGGCGAGTTCGTCGCCGAGGCCCAGCTCGGTCAGTTCGCGGACGCCGTGGGTGAGGAGGTTGATGCCGACGCCGATGGGCTCGATGCGGCGGGCGTGCTCGACGACCAGCGCGTCGACTCCGGCGGCGTGCAGGCTCAGCGCGGCGGTGAGGCCGCCGATGCCGCCGCCGGCGATGAGGACGGGTGCGGTCATCGGGCGCCCCTCTCGGCTGCGCCGGGGCACGCGACGGCGGCGGGCGCGGCGGGGGCGGGTTGACGGTTGCGGACGTGCACGGACGGCGCGGCCGGATCCTCGGTTTCGGTGCTTTCTCGGGTCTCGGTCATGCTCGGATCCTGATCCTCACTGGTTTTCTGTCGGGTTCAGTCCGCCGGACGGACCCGCTCGGAAACCTGGGACGAAAACTGGTAGTACGAGGCGAGTTTGAAGAATTCCTCGCCGCCCCGCGTCACCGTGCCGGCATAGACGTAGCTGGGCTCGCCGCCGTGTGCGGTGGGCATGTCGCGGGCGAACTTCGCGACGTCGGGGTCGACGCGGGCCGGGAGCGCGTTCGGGTCCGAGGTCCGCGTGGAGAAGCAGATGCGCTCGATCCGGGTGCTGTCCCAGCCGAAAGTCGGGTACAGGGCGAAGGAGGTGCTGATGAACTCCCCCATCTGCTCGCTCGGCTCCGGCAGCCCCAGGCCGCGGAGGGTCTCTCCGACAGCCTCCCGCCGGGTGTATTCGGGGGTCAGCCCGCTGATGTAGAGATTCCACGTCCGATTGCGGTGGTCGATGCCGATGCAGGAGACCTTGCCGTCGAGACCGGCGTCGGCGAAGTACCCGGCGTGCGCCGCGAGGGCCGGCGGAATGGACGGCAGTTCCGCGAGTGCCTTCATGCTCGCCGGCCGGTCGAGCGGGAAGAAGACGCACGCCTTCTTGAAGCCGCTGACGACGCCGTAGTCCACGGCGTACGCGTCGATGGGTAACCGCTCCTCGATCTCGGCGAACAGCCCGGTGATCGGGTGGTCGGTCTTCTCCAGCAGGCCGCCGGCCACCGCGGCGGCATAGGGGTCGCCGGCCTCGGTGGGCACGGTGAAGTCGAAGGCCAGCTCGCCCCGGTACCGCTTGCCCGTCCCCATGCTGAAGATGATGTGCGAGTCGTCGAACCACCGGCCGAAGGTGTCCAGCGCCGGCCAGACTTTCTCACGGGAGCAGGACGCGTCCACGAGCCGGGCGGTTTCCTCGATGGCCGAGTAAACCGTTTCCAGCTTGGTGGCCTCAGGCATTCTTCCTCCAGGGGGGTCGACCTCGGTGTTCAGCAGAACGGCAAAATTCTGTGACCCATGACCCCATTCGGTTCACTTCGCCCGGCCGCGCCCGCGTCGGCATCGGGAATTTCCTTTCGGACGACCCGAAGCAGGTGTGGGCATTGAGGGTACAAGCCGCATCGACTTGGGGACACGTCCGTATCATCCCAGATCGCGCTTGGCGCTGACTTTACGCGCACTTGGCGAGTGCTTGACAGACGCGTCCGCACCGCCGAAAAGGCACGCGGAATTTACTGGTCCGTCAATTACCGGGAACCGGCGCCTTCGTGCCGGTGACGCCGAAGGGCCGCGCCCGCCGGCGCGGCCCTGCGTCACGACTTGCGGAGCACCGCCCCGTAGGCGTCGCACGCCTGCCGCGCCGGGCCCCGCGGACGCCACTGGCTGACCGGAACGAGCCCCGGCTCCACCGGTGTCCAGCCGTCGAGGATCCGCTCCAGCTCCGCCCGGCCGCGGTCGACGAGCGGGTCGCTCGCCTGCCCGAACACCTCGATGACCGCCGGCACGCGGGGGTCGACGTCGGACGAGATGTGGTTGACCGCCAGGTAGCTCCCGGGGACGACCGCCTCGCGCACCCGGGCGACGATGCCGGCCGGGTCCTCGGCGTCGGTGAGGAAGTGCAGGATGCCCGAGAACAGGACGCCGATCGGCATCGTGAAGTCCAGGGTGGCCCGCACGGCGTCGTGGAACAGGACGGAGTCCGGTTCGCGCACGTCGCCTTCGAGGGCCACCGTGTACTCGCCGTCGGCCTGGAGCGCCGCCATGTGCGCCACCGCGACCGGGTTCTTGTCGACGTACACCACCCGGGTCTCGGGCGCGATGCGGTGCGCGACCTCGTGGACGTTGTCGTAGATGTCCGTGGGCATCCCGCCGCCGATGTCGAGGATCTGCCGGATGCCGGCCTCGCCGACCCAGAACTCGACGGTGCGGTCGACGAAGAGCCGCTGCTCCCGCGTGAGCACCTTGAGGTCGGGCATGATCTGCTCGGCCTCCGCCAGCAGGTCGCGGTCGGCGTGCACGTTGTCACGGCCGCCCAGCGCGTAGTCCCAGAACCGCGAGGGATGCGCCTTGCGCGCGTCCGGCAGCGGCATTCTCGCCCCGCGTCCGGCCGGAGCCCCGTCAGCCGTCATCCGTGCCTCCCTGTCACTCGCCGCCGAGCGTGATCGACGTGTCGATGAACTCGTTGGTCACCAGGTCCGCGGGCTTCAGCCCGTCCTTGATCGGCTTCTTCTGGGCCTCGAAGACCGGCCCGGCGAGGTCGATCAGCTCCTGCACCCGCCCGGTGTCGAACTTGCCGACCGGCTGGCCGGGGTCGGCGACCAGGTCGAGGGCCTTCATCTGCTCGATGGAGTAGGTGCCGACGCCCTTGGAGAACGGCTGGTCGGCCTTGAAGGCGTCGCGCAGCTCGATGACCTTGTCGATGACCGGGTCCGGGTTGTCCAGCAGGTCGACCGCGCCCTGCTGGATGACCGGCACCAGCTTCTCCAGGCACGGCGCCAGCTCGGCCTTGTCGGCGGGGCGGATCATCGGCGAGGGACCGGGGTTCGGGTAGTACTCGTAGGCCAGCTGGGAGGCGACCGGCTTGCCCCAGTCGGGCAGTTCGTTCTCGTAGATGTACGGGTCCTCGGTGGCGTACCCCGAGGTGGCGACGTCGCCGCCGGCGGCGACGAAGCGCGCCGGGGAGCCGTCGCCGGAGCTGTCGACCTGGTCCTTCTTCAGGATGCCCGTGCTGGTCAGGTAGTCCATGTAGGGCGTGGGGACGTAGACGACGGTGGTGTCGGTCTTGCCGAGGTCCTCGATCGTCTCGACGTCCGGGTGCGTCTCCGGGTCCCACATGATGATCTGCGGGTTCTTCGCCAGCAGCGACATCACCGCGAGCGTCGGCTGCTTCTCGGAGTTCTGGATCGCCTCGTCGAAGCCCTGGGGTATGCCGAGGTGGATGCTGTCGTCCGTGTACATCTGCGAGGACGTCGGGTTGAACCCGATCGCCGGGCCGCCGGAGCGCAGCTCCAGCCGCACGCCGGTGTCCTTGCCGCCGGAGGCCACGAGCGGGGCGGTGACCTTCTTGGCGCCGGCGTCGACGTCCATGTCGTCGCCGAGGAGCTGGTACATGGCGCCTGCGGAGGTGATGTCCGGCCACCACGCCGTCTGGACCACGATCGTCTCCGGGCACACCTTGCTCAGGTCCGCGGCGCCGCCGGCGCCCGCGGCCGGGGAGGCGCTGCTCCCGGCGTTGTCGCCGTCGCCGTCGTCGCTGTCGCCGCAGGCGGCCAGCACGGACAGCATTGCTGCGGCGGCGGCGAGGGGGGCCGCCTTTCTACGCACGTGGTGCAGAGGCATATGAGATCCAGAAACGTTCGGGCGGCCGGGGGGCCGGTCGGGCTGGCGGGGTGCCGGACGGACTGATGCCTGATCATAGACGTGACCTCCGCGCGTACGTTCGGCGCGTTCCCCGGTCGAGTTCCTTTTGCAACATGGGCGTTGGGGTGCGGCGGTCCCGCGGGCGGTCACCCGAGCCGGTCGCCGATGCCGTCCCACGCGCCCTTGAGGTGGCGCGCGTGCGGCGGCCCCAGGGCGGCCCGCACCCCGGCGTGCGCGGAGAGCACTCCCGCGTGGCCGCCCAACCGGTGCGGTTCGGCGCCGATTTCCCGGGTGCGGGCGTCCGTCCGGTACGCCCCGGGGCCGGCCTCCCGGCGGCGCGCCTCTGCCTCCGCCGTCCGGGGCGGGATGCCGGCCCGCCGGTCCGGTCCGGCGCCCCTTCCCCGTCCGCTCCGGCCCGGCGCGTCGCGTCAGCCGGGCCTGACGCGCGGCGCCGCGGCGGTCAGAACGTCACGTCGCTGCAGAAGAAGTAGATCTGGTCCGCGTGCGACGCCTTCCAGATGGTGTAGACGATGTGGTGGCCGCTGCGGCCGGGCGCGCTGGCGTCCGCGGTGTAGTGGCTGGCGGGGCCGTACGGGCCGGCGGTGGCCACGCGCTCCAGGTCGCCCCAGTCGAGCGCGTCGTTCTGCGCGTCGTAGCCCTGCCGGGTCACGTACACGTAGAGGTAGTCGGCGCCGTGGTGCGCCTGGTCGAGGACGTCGACGGTGAAGTCGGTGCCGAGGTCGGAGGTCTGCCAGGGGCCGGGGGTGTCCATGGAGTCGTAGCGGCCGTCCTGGGTACGGCCGGCGCTGCAGAGCTGGTTGTCGGGGATGTGGGCCTGGAAGTCGCCGCCGGTGCCCTCGCGGTAGAGGCCGTTCCAGTTCCACATGCCGTTGGTGTCGTGCTGCCACGCCTGCCAGCACATGGGGTCCTGCTGCTGCATGTCCGGGTTCTGGAAGTCGTCTCCCCAGCGCTGCCAGCAGCCGTAGTTGCGGGAGACGGGGTCGGCGGCCGAGCCGTGTGCCTGGGCGGTGCCGCCGGTCCAGGGCGTCAGCAGGAGCGCTGCGGCGGCCAGGACCGCCAGAAGGGCGCGGGCGGGCAGGCTCCGCGCGTCGGTGCGATCGTTCCGTGGCGATGACACTGCGACTCCTCCTCCGGGAGGGGGTGGTTGGGAGGTGCGGAGATTGGGAGCGCTCCCAATCATCCGACCCCTCCCCCGGGTTCACCCGTACGAAACCTTTCGCGGCCGGGGCGCCGGGCGGCTCCCGTCCGCCCGGCGCCGGTTGGCGCGGGCTACACGGCGCGTACGTCCGCCACCGCCCGGGCGAGGGTGGCGACGCCGCCGGCGATGGCGCGTTCGGTGAGGGTCGCGTAGCCGAAGATCAGGCCGCCCGGGCCGGCGGGGTCGAGGCGGTAGCGGGCGACGCCGCGCAGCGCGACGCCGCGGCGGGCCGCCGCGGCGACGACCGCCGCCTCGTCGAGCTCCGGCGGCAGCCAGGCCACCACGTGCTGGCCGGCCGCGACGCCGGTCGGGGTGAGCTCCGGCAGGTGCGTGTCGAGCGCCGTCAGCAGGGCGTCGCGGCGGCGCCGGTAGACGGGCCGCATGCGGCGCAGGTGGCGGTCGAACTCGCCGCGGCCGAGGAAGTCGGCGAACGTCAGCTGGTCGATGACCCCCGAGCCGCGGTCGGCGAGCAGCTTGGCCTGCGCGACGTCGGCCACCAGGTGCGGGGGCACCAGAAGCCAGCCGAGGCGCAGCCCGGGCACGAGGGTCTTGCTGGCCGTACCGCAGTAGACGACGTGGTCGGGCGCCAGGCCCTGGATCGCACCGACGGGGGCGCGGTCGTAGCGGTACTCGGCGTCGTAGTCGTCCTCGATCACCAGCGCCCCGCGCCGCTTCGCCCAGGCGATCACCCGGGCGCGGGCCGCCGCGGACAGCACGCCGCCGGTGGGCCACTGGTGCGACGGCGTGAGCACGACGGCGTCGGCGTCGGACCGCTCCAGCTCCGCCACGCGGATGCCGTCCGGGCCGACCGGGATGCCGACGACGTCAAGACCGGCCGCGCCGGCCAGCGGGCGGGCGTCGTCGTCGGGCGACGGGTCCTCGACGGCCAGCCGGCGGGCGCCGCGGGCGGCGAGGACCTGGATGAGCAGGGAGACGCCCTGGCCGAACCCGCTGCAGACCACCGTGTGCCGCGGCTCGGCCGAGGTGCCGCGGACGCGGTTGAGGTAGTCCGCGAGGGCCTGGTGCAGCTCCGGGACGCCGCGGCCGTCGAGGTAGGCGAACCGCTCGTTGGGGGTGGCGGTGAAGACCGTACGCACCGAGCGCAGCCACGCCGCCCGGGGGAACGTGGAGACGTCGGTGTGGCCGTAGCCGAAGTCGACGGCCGGCGCCGCCGCCCGCTCCGGGGCGGGCGTGGCGGGGGGTGCGGGGGCGGCGTCCGGCTCCAGCGCGACCTGGGTGTAGCCGCCGGCGCGGCTGGTCAGATACCCCTCGGCGGTGAGCTGCTGGTACGCCTCGACCACCACCCCGCGCGACACCCCGAGGCCGGTGGCGAGCGTGCGGCTGGGCGGCAGCGACGCGCCGTGGCGCAGCCGGCCGGCCCGTACGCTCTCCCGGATCGACGCGGCGATCTGCCGGTGCAGGGGCTCCGCGCGCGTGCGGTCGCGGTCCAGCTCGATGAGCAGGTCCTCGGCCGTGCTGGAATTGGTCAGATTGGTCCTTGTGCCGGGCATGGAATCGGACCTTACCGCGGGTACCGATCCGCGTCAGGCTCCAGACATGACGACAGCGACGCACCTCCCCGGGACCCGCAACCCCGACGCCGGCCCCGAAGCCGCCCTCGCCGCCCGCCTCGACGGCCGCCTCCTCACCCCCGGCGACGCCGGCTACGACACCGCCCGTACCGTCTGGAACGCCATGGTCGACCGCCGGCCCCGGATGGTCGTCCAGGCCGCGAGCGCCGCCGACGTGGCGGCCGCGGTGCGCTTCGCACGCGACCGCGGGCTGGAGATCGGCGTCCGCTGCGGCGGGCACAACGTGGCCGGCTTCGCCGTCCCCGACGGCGGCCTGATGATCGACCTGACCCCCATGGGCGGCGTGCGCGTCGACGCGGTGCGGCGGCGGGCCCGCGTCCAGGGCGGCGCGCTGCTCGGCGCGCTCGACCGGGCCACGCAGCCGTACGGGCTGGCGACCACCGCCGGGAACGTCTCGCACACCGGCGTCGGCGGGCTCACCCTCGGCGGCGGCATGGGCTGGCTGGCCCGGCGGTACGGTCTCGCGTGCGACAACGTCGAGTCGTACACGATGGTCACGGCGTCCGGCGAGACCGTGACCGCGAGCCGCACCGAGCATCCGGAGCTGTTCTGGGGGCTGCGCGGGGGCGGCGGCAACTTCGGCGTCGTCACGGAGTTCGAGTTCCGGCTGCACCGCACCGGCACCCGCACCCTGGTCGCCGAGTTCGACTTCCGCGCCGAGGACGCCGTGCCGGTGCTGGCCGGCTGGCGGGAGCTGAGCGCGGCCGCGCCGCGGGAGGCGACGTTCACCGCCTCGGTCGCCGACGGGCCGGCGGGCGGCGGGCCGGTGGCCACCGTCGGGTTCGTGTGGGTGGGCGACCCGGAGCGGGGGCGGCGGCTGCTGCCCGCGCTGCGCGCGCTGGGCCGGCCGGTCGCGACGCGGATCACCACGCCCTCGTACCTGGAGTTGCAGCGCCGCGACGACTCCACCGGCGGCCACGCCTACCGGCGCTACTCCGCGGGCCACTACCTGCGCGACCTGCCCGCCGCGGCCGTCGAGGACTTCCTGCTGCGCGGGGCCGCCGACCTGCGCGGCACCCGCCGCGGCGCGGGCGCCGGCACCGGGCTGCCCGGCGTCGGGCTGCAGGCCCACGGCGGGGCCATCGCCGACGTGCCGGACGGGGACGCGGCGTTCGGCCATCGGGGCACGGCGTTCGAGTTCGGCGCCGGGTCGCGCTGGACGGACGCGGCCGAGGACGACGCCCGGATGGCCGCCGCCCGCGCCGCGGGCGCGGCGCTCGCCCCGTACGCGAACGGCGTCTACGTCAACTCGCTGACGGCCCACGAGGGCGACCGCGGCGTCCGCCGCGCCTACCCGGCCGCCAAGCTGGCCCGGCTCGCCGCCCTGAAGGCCGTGTGGGACCCGCGGAACGTCTTCCACCTGAACCAGAACATCCGCCCGGCCGCTTCCTGAGAGGCCGCGCCCGCCGTCCGGGTGACGGCGGGTGCGGCCGACCCGGCGTACGCCGCCGTCAGCGCCCGAGCTTGCGCTTGAGCTGGGCCTTGTTCATGTACGAGCGGCCGTGGATGTTGCGGCGCCGCGCCTCGGCGTAGAGCTGGTCGTAGGTGGGGCCCGCGGCGCCGCGGTGGGAGCGGAGCCCGCCCCGGCGGGCGGCGGAGATGTCGCGGGTGGAGGTGCGGCTGGCGGTACGGGACTCGCCGGTCCGGGCGCGCTCCTTGTTCACGGTCCGGGCGGCGATCTCCTTCGCCCGCGCGGTCCGGGCGCCGCGCTTCTGGGCGCCCTTCTTGATGTGTTCGTACTGGCGTTCCCTTTTGGGGCTGGATCCGCTCGGCATGCTCTCTCCCTGGCGGCGGTTCGGTCGGACACCCTCATCGTCAGCCAGGATGAATTGCGTATCAAATGGACAGAAGGGTCAGTTCTTCGCCCTGGTTTCCGGTCGGCGGGCCGGGGAACCCGAGCCGTGACCGGCCTGCCCCACAGCGAAGGGACTCCCATGACGTACCACCCCGACGGCCTGCGCTCCGCCGCCCAGCAGGCGCTGCACACCGTCGCCGAGAACGGCCCGGACCAAGAGGCGCTGCACACGCTCGCCGAGAGCCGGGTGCTGCTGCCGGACCCGGACCCGGCCGCCGAGCCGGCCGCGCCCGAGGACGCGCGGGCCCTCAGCCTGCCGGTGGTGGAGCAGGGCGACGGCACCCGGCTGGTGCCCGTCTTCACCTCCGCCGACCGGCTGGAACAGGTCTTCCCGGAGATTCAGCACTACAACGCGGTGGCGCTCGGCGACCTCGCCCGCGGCTGGCCGTCCGACGGCCCGTCGCTGGTCATCGACGCGGGCGCGCCGGAGGAGATGGCGCTGACCGCCCAGGGGGTACGGGACCTGCTCGCCACCGCCTGAGCGCCCGGGCCGGCCCCGGCGGCGATGAGTTCCGCCGCGGCGCGCCGTCTCAATGACTGCGCACCGACGGACCGCACCCTGGAGGGCACCGTGACCGCCACCTACACCTTCGACGTCTTCACCAGCCTCGACGGCTTCGGCGCCGCCGGCGGCGACTGGACCGGCTACTGGGGCAAGCAGGGCCCGGAGCTGCTGGACCACCGCCTCGGCCAGTACGAGGCGGACCAGCGGATGGTCTTCGGGGCGCGGACCTTCCGGCTGTTCTCGCGGATGCTGGCGGAGAGCACCGAGGACTCCGACGTACGCGACCCGTGGGTGACCCGGATGACGCGGCTGCCGGCGACCGTCGTGTCGACCACGCTGACGGAGCCCCTCGACTGGGCGGACGCGACCGTCGCGAGCGGCGACGCCGTCGACGTCGTCGCCCGGCTGAAGGAGGAGTCCGACGTGCCGCTGCGCTCGCATGGGAGCCTGTCGATGAACCGGGCGCTGCTGGCCGCCGGCCTCGTCGACCGGGTCCAGGTGACGCTCTTTCCGGTGATCACCGGCCGGACCGGGCTCGACCCCGTCTTCCGGGGCGCGGCCGACTTCGACCTCGACCTGGTCGGGACCCGGACGCTCGACGGCTCCATCCAGGAGCTGGTGTACCGGCCGACGCCGCACGGCTGAGCCTCCGGGCGGCCTCCCGGCTCAGTTCGGCAGGTTGATCTGCTGCCGGAACCGGTCCGGGCCGGGGTGCGCCGGCGGCCGGCGCTGCCCGGGCACGCGGGGCCCGGCGCCGGCCGGGGCCGTCCACCAGCTCACGCTGCCCTCCTCGATCGTGCGCAGCAGGATCCCCTCCCGGATCGCCCAGGGGCAGACCGTGACCGTCTCGATGCCCATCAGCTTCATCGCGGTGTGCGCGACCACCGCGCCGGCCAGCGACTGCCGGGCGCGCGCCGGGGAGATGCCCGGCAGCCGGGCGCGCTCCGCCGCGGGCAGCCCCTGGAGCTGCTTGACCGCCCGGCGGAGGTCCTCCCGGGCCATCGTGCGCGCTACGAACGGGCCGTGCCGCCCGGGCGCCGCGCCGCAGAGGCGGGCGAGCTGCTGCATGGTGCGGGAGGTGACGACCGTCGTGCGCGGCGCCTCCCAGCGGATGCGGGCGGCCACGTCGCGCAGCCGGTGCCGGACGTGCCGGCGTACCGCCTTGACCGCCGCGGGCGGCGGCGGGTCGTGCCTGCCGAAGAACTCGCGGGTCAGCCGGCCGGCGCCCAGCGGCAGCGCGATGGCGAAGTCGGGCAGCCGGCTGCGGCCGCAGGCCACCTCGAACGAGCCGCCGCCGATGTCGAGGACGGCCATCGGCCCGGCGCGCCAGCCCATCCAGCGGCGCGCGGCCAGGAACGTCAGCTCCGCCTCGGTCTCGCCGGGGAGCAACTGCAGCGCCACGTCGGTGCGTTCGCGGACGGCGCGGCAGATGTCGCGGGAGTTGGGGGCGTCGCGGACGACGGCGGTGGCGAAGGCGAACGGCTCCGCGACGCCCCAGCGCCGGGCCTCCTCGCGCGCGGCGCCGACGGCCGCGGCCAGCTCCCCGACGGCCCGCTCGCCGAGCCGCCCGTCGGGGTCCGCGAACTCGGCCAGCCGCAGCTGCCGCTTGGACGTGTGCACGGGCAGCGGCACCTGGCCGTCCGCGTCCGCGACCACCAGCCGCACCGTGTTCGAACCCGCATCGATCACGCCGACTCTCATCAGCCTCGGGTACCCCAACTGGCGGCTTTCTAGACATCCTTCCTCTTCAGGAACGGTGGCAGTCCGGGGCAAACGGTCAGTCCGGGGACCGGGGGTGGGGCACGGTGCGGTGGAACAGCCGGTGGAAGTCGTCCAGCAGGGCGACGGCCACGGCGTCGGCGGCGATGGCGCACCGCTCGTACCCGGCCCCCGTGAGGCTCCCGGGCGTACGTCTGACCATGCAGACGGCGCCCAGGACGCGCCGCCGGAACCGCATCGGGAAGGCGTACACCGCGCCGGCCTCCGGCAGTTCCTCGCGGGCCCGGGCCCCGAACGCCGGCCAGCGCCGGTCGCCGCCGTGCAGATCGGGGACGACGACGGGGCGGCCGTGGGCGGAGGCGCGTACGGACGGGCCCTCCAGCAGCTCGAACTGGAGCTCCGCCACGCGCAGCGCCGTCGCGTCGGAGGCCGCGTACACCTGCCGGTACGGGGTGTGGCTGAGCAGCGAGATCGCCACCGCGTCCAGGTCCAGCTCCGCGCACAGGAGCCGGCACAGCCGGCCGGGCAGCTCGCCCGGGCCGCTGTCCGCCACGGCGTCGAACACCGACTGGCGGACGGTGAAGCGGTCGGTCATTCACTCTCACCCGATACGAGGACGACGGTGCCGGACACCGCACAAGTACCCGCGGTGCGGAACTCACGCACACCCGGCCCGCCGGTGGCGCGGACCCGTTGGGCCGGTCGGGCTTCCCGCCGGTAACTTCCGCACCGCAAGCGCGTACCGGTGGCCGGACTCCGGCAGCCGGCGCGGTGCGGCCGGAGGGGTTGTTTCCCTACTCTCGCGTATTCCGGGTGTCCACCCGCGTAGAGTTGACAGCCGGCGGCCCGACGTCAAGACGGGCGAGAACCGGTTTTCGGACTCGCGCCCCTCCAGGTGAAATTCCTCTTCACACGGGCTTTACCTGGCCCTAGCATGAGAACGCTCCCACCTCATGTGCTCCAGTGAGGTCGGGGACGCATTCGGTACGGCACCCCCACCCACAGCGTTCCGCACGAATGCTTCCCAGTCCCCGAAGCCGCTCTCCCCTTTCAGCACCCTCGCGCCCGCGGGCGCCCGGGAGTTCTTCGCCATGCCCTGCGCGACCCTCAGGAGCGGCCGTACCGTTTCGCCCCGCCTGCGGCGCATGTGCTCTTTCACGAGCCGCAATCCGGCTCTCCCGTGCCCCATTCAGGACGGCCGGCGCCGGTTTCGCCCCGGCCCGGCCCGGAGACAAAGGATAGGAGAACCATGTCCGGTAAGTTGATAGCTGGTGGAGCCCTGGCGGCCTTAGTCGCCACCACCCTCTCCGCCCAGACGGCGGCGGGCGAGGAGCCGGCCGACGGACCCGACGAGCAGATCAAGGTCGGGATCCAGACCATCAACGGCTCGGGGTGCTCGGCCGGCACGGCGGCGGTGGCGGCCAACGCCGACAGCACGGCGTTCACCGTGACCTACAGCGACTACCTGGCGGCGGCGGGGGCCGGCGCCAGCCCGCTCGACTTCCGCAAGAACTGCCAGCTCAGCCTGGTGCTGGACGTTCCCTCCGGGTTCACGTACGCGATCCAGAGCGTGGACTACCGGGGCTACGCGTACCTGGCCGACGGCGCGTCCGGGCTGGAGCAGGCGTCGTACTACCACATGGGTTCGCCGGAGACGACGACCAGCAGCCAGAGCTTCGACGGCCCGTACGACGACAACTGGCAGGTGACCGACTCCAAGGAGTGGGCCGAGCTGGTGTGGGCGCCCTGCGGCGAGCAGCGGAACTTCAACGTCAACACCGAACTCCGGGTGTACCGCGGATCCTCCGACCAGCGGGCGACGAGCCTGATGACGATGGATTCCACGGACAGCGCGGTGAGCACGAAGTACCACCTGGCCTGGAAGGAGTGCTGAAATACCGCGGGTAAGGACCTTACCCGCGGTACGCCTTCGGAGACGGCAGCGGAATTCCTGCCTGTCCCGCTATTCGCGCCGGTACGCCGCCGGTGTGTGTCTTGACGGAATCCGGCCAGCGGACCCGTTCGCCGCCCGCTCGCCAGATTCCGCCCGCATGGCCCGCTCGTGGGCATTGCCGTGCCCGGGCAGCGGTCCATCCGACCGATTGGAGAACCATGATTCCTGTCGCAGGCAGTGTCCTCGCAGCATTACTGGCCGCGACCGTCACCAGCCCCATCGCGTCGCCGTCCAACGATATCGCGACGCCGCCGTACTTCGAAGACGTACCGCCCGACCAGATGGCGATCGAGGTCCTCACCGTCAACGGCACCGGCTGTGAACCGGGCACCGCCGCCATCGCGGTCTCCGCGGACAACCAGGCCTTCACCGTCACCTACAGCGAGTACATGGCTCTGGTCGGGGTCGGCGCCACGCCGATGGACTTCCGCAAGAACTGCCAGCTCAACCTGGCCATCAAGGTGCCGGGCGGCTTCACCTACGCCATCGCCAGCGTCGACTACCGGGGGTACGGCTACCTGGAGGACGGCGCGACCGGCCTGGAGAAGGCGTCGTACTACTTCCAGGGCTCGCCCGACACGGACACGTTCACGCACAACTTCAACGGGCCGATGGACGACAACTGGACCACGACGGACGAGACCGATCTGGAATCGCTCGTCTGGGCGCCGTGCGGCGAGATCCGCAACTTCAACATCAACACGGAGCTGCGCGTCAACGCCGGCACGTCGGACCCGGAGACGACCACCAGCCTGCTGACCATGGACTCGACGGACGGAGAGATCGAGACCACGTACCACGTCGCCTGGCGGGAGTGCCTGCCCGGCGAGGACTGATCCGCGGATAGCGGGGCCCCGCCCCGCGCCGGGGGGAGCAACCCGGGGCGTCGCAGGCCCGGGTTCCCGGCGCGGGCGCGGGACCGCGGGCGCGGGCCTGCGCGGGCGGTACGGGGGCGAGTCGTCCCGCCGCGCCGCTCAGCGCAGGCCGAGCCGCATCAGGACCCGGGGGCCGACGCGCTCGTGGTGCTGCCGGATCCCCGGGGACCGGCCGTGCGCGCTCACGCGTGCGCGTGCTCCCTGACGTCGTCCGACACGCTCCGGTCGAGCGCGCAGCGCACCAGGGCCGCGGTGAACGGCGGCAGCTCCGGCTCGCCCACGAGCCGGGCGAGCCGCGCCGGGTCCTCCGGCAGGTCCACCCGGCCGGCGCCCTGGACCGCCTTGGCGTCGATGTACGGCGCGGCCTCCGGCCAGATCCCCTGGACCTCGCGCAGGAAGATGGTGGCGCCCGTGGGCCCGATTCCCGGCACCTGCCGCAGCAGAGCGCCGAGCCGGCGGACGTCGCCGTCCGCCTCCCGGCGCAGCTTGCGCAGGTCGCCGCCGTACGTGTCGAGCAGCAGCCGGGCGCCGTCGCCGAGCTGGGTGGCGGTGCGTTCGTCGTAGCGCCGGTAGCCGCCCTCGCCCAGGGCGTCGACGCGCTGCTGCCAGGTGGCGCCGGCCATCCGGCGCGCGTCGCGCAGCCCGGCGTCGGACAGCGCGCGGGCCGCGGCGACCGCGACGCTCGCCCGGATCCGGGCGCTGAGCAGCAGGGAGAGCACGAGGAGCCGGTAGAGGGGCTGGGGGGTGTCGCGCAGCCGGATGCCCGCGTCCTCGGCGTACGTGCGTCCGTAGCCGTCGAGGAGCGCGTGCACCGTGCGCCTCTCCCGCGTCGTCACGGTTCCGTCCTCCTTCCTCCGGCGGTCCTCAGGCGGTCCGGGCGCGGTCCGCCGCGACGAGGTCGCGGGCCGCCGCGGTGATCGCCGCCGCGTCGATGCCCGCCGCCGCGAGCTGCTGCGTTTCTGTCGCCGAGCCGGGCATGGTGCGTACCGCCAGCCGGGCGAGCCGCGGGACCGGGCGGCCGTCGGCGAACACCTCGGCCACCGCGTCGCCCAGGCCGCCCTCCGGGCGGTGGTCCTCGACGGTGAGCACCCGGCCGGTCTGCTCGGCCGCGGCGCGCACGGCGGCGGCGTCGACGGGCTTGACGGAGTACAGGTCGAGCACGCGCGCCCCGACGCCCGCCGCGGCCAGCAGGTCGGCGGCGGCCAGCGCCTCGTGCACGGTGGCCCCGGCCGCGGCGATCGTCACGTCGTCCCCGGCCGCGGCGCGCAGCAGCCGGCTGCCGCCGATGGGGAAGTCCTCGTCGGGCCCGTAGAGGACGGGCCGGGCGCCGCGCATCGTCCGCAGGTAGCGCACGCCGGTGAGGTCGTCGGCCGCCATGGCGGCGACCAGCCGCGCGGCCTGGTTGGCGTCGCACGGGTGCAGCACCGTGCTGCCGTGCACGGCGCGGAACATCGCCAGGTCCTCCAGGCCCATCTGCGACGGGCCGTCCTCGCCGATGGCCACGCCGGCGTGCGAGCCGACCAGGTTGAGGCTCGCCCGGCTGACGGCGGCCATGCGGACGAAGTCGTGGGCGCGGGTCAGGAACGCGGCGAAGGTCGCGGCGAACGGCGTCCAGCCGCACGCCTGCATGCCCACGGCCGCCGCGACGAGCTGCTGCTCGGCGATGTAGCACTCGAAGTACCGCTCCGGGTGCTCCTTGGCGAAGAGTTCGGTGCGCGTGGAGTCGCCGACCTCGCCGTCGAGGGCTACGACGTCCGGCCGCACCGCGCCGAGCGCCGCGAGCGCCTGCCCGTACGCGTCGCGCGTGGACACCTCGTCCCCGGCGTCGTAGAGCGGCAGCGCCGGATGGGAGGCGGACCCGCGCGGCGGGTCGGCGGCGGGCGGCGGGGCCGGCAGCTCGACGCGCACCTCGTCGCCGGTGCCGCCCAGCTCGGCGATCGCGGCGTCCGGGTCGGGCAGCGGCTTGCCGTGCATGCCCTCGCGGTTCGCGACGGCCGCGACCCCGCTGCCCTTGACGGTGCGGGCGAGCACGGCCGTCGGCCGGTCGGTCACCTCCTCGGCCGCGGTGTACGCGGCCTCCACGGCGGCGGTGTCGTGCCCGTCGACCTCGACGGTGTGCCAGCCGAAGGCCCGCGCCCGGCGCGCGTACGCGTCCAGGTCCCAGCCGTGCCGGGTGGGCCCGCGCTGGCCGAGCCGGTTGACGTCGACGATCACGGTGAGGTTGGCGAGGTGCTCGTACCCGGCGTGCTCGAACGCCTCCCAGACCGCCCCCTCGGCCAGCTCGCTGTCGCCGCACAGCACCCACACCCGGTACGGCAGGTGCGCGAGCCGCTTACCCGCCAGCGCCATGCCGACGCCGATGGCCGGCCCCTGCCCGAGCGAGCCGGTGGCCACGTCCACCCACGGCAGCATCGGCGTCGGATGGCCTTCGAGCCTGCTGCCCTCCTTCCGGAACGTCAGCAGCTCCTCGTCGTCGATGGCGCCGGCCGCCTTCAGCGCCGCGTACAGCAGCGGCGAGGCGTGCCCCTTGGACAGGACCAGGCGGTCCGCCCCGGGGTGGTCGGGCCGGTCGACGTCGTAGCGCAGGTGTCCGCCGAGCAGGACGGCCATCAGGTCGGCCGCGGACATCGACGAGGTCGGGTGGCCGGATCCGGCGGCGGCAGCGGCCCGTACGACGTCGACGCGCAGCCGGCGGCCGAGCTCGGCGGTGCGGCGCGGATCCACGGCGGCGACGGTCATGTCGGTCTCCTTCTCGTGCTGGGCGCGCCCCGGGCGGCGGGCGTACGGGCGCGGGCCCGGGGCCCGGCGGCACGCCGTCCCCGGCCGCCCGTACGCGCCGTCTCCGGGCAGGTCACAGGGGCCGGGTACCACGCCCGGGGGCGGGCTAACGGGCGATCTTCCGCACCGCCGCGCCACGCCGGGGCGGGGTCAGCGGGTGAGCCAGGCGCGGAACCGGGGCAGCCGGGGCAGGTCCTCGCGGAGGTCGCGTCCGCTGCGGTCCAGCGCCTCCAGCAGCCGCGCGGAGCGGTGCTCGGTGTCCAGCTCGTCGAGTATCCGGTTGACGTCGGCGAGCAGCGCCCCGTACAGGAACCAGTTCTCCTCGTCGCGCTCCACGCTGTCCAGCAGCAGGGCCTCCACCCGGTCGCGTACGGCACGGGCCGCGCCGAGGTCCGCCTCCAGCCGCCCGGCGGCCGTCTCGGCGTTCGCCGACACCTCGGTCGACACCAGCTGGGCGAAGCTCACCAGCGCGTCCCCGACGTAGCCGAGGAGGTCCTCCAGCGCCGCGCCGACGTCGCGGGGGAACAGCGGCTCGCCGCGCTCCCGCGCCTTCGCCAGGTCCGCCAGCGCCCGGGTGAGGGTGCGCACCACCACGGCGCAGATCTCCAGCGTGTCCAGCCCGGTGCGCAGCACCACCCGGTGCATCAGGGCCTCCCGCACCCGGGGGTTGAGCCGCAGGCTGTCCTCGGCGCGGCGCAGCGAGGCGTCGACGTCGCCGACGGAGTCGTCCAGCTCGCGCGCCGCGTGCAGCCGGTCGGTGGCCTCGGCGTGCGGCGTGACGACGGTCAGCTGCTCGGCGCTGCGCAGCAGCAGCCGGCGCATGCGGCGGGCCAGGTCCTCGATGGCCTCGCCGGCGGTCTCCACCCACACCGGCGGCGCCAGCACCAGGTTGAACGTCAGGCCCACGACGGCGCCGATGAGCGTCTCCAGGATCCGCGCCCAGGCCGTGCCCTCCACACGGGTGACGCCGAGGACGAGCATGGCGCTGATCGCGACCTCGGGCACGAACTCGTTCACGCGCACGATGCGGCCCGCGATCAGCGAGGCGAGGATGATCAGCCCGAGGCTCCACCAGCTCAGCCCGACCATGAGGCTGAACCCGCTGGCGATGAGCACCCCGACGACGACGGCGGTGACGCGCCGGACGCCCTTGGTGAGCGTGGCGTAGAAGGTCACCTGGACGACGAGGAGCGCGGTGAGCGGCGCGGTCAGCGGCCTGGCCGCGCTGCTGAGCTGGAGGGCGACGGCGTACGCGATGGTGGCGGCCATGGCGGCGCGCAGCGTCTGCCCCACCGCGGGCGCCCGGGCGCGCTCGGCGAGGCGGGCCAGGGAGGGACGGCGCCGGACGGCGTCGGCCACGTCGAACCTCAGCGCTCCTCCTCGTCACGTCGCGGCCCCGGCGACCCGGCGCGGCGGCCCGCCGCGCGCCGGTCACCCACCACAACGTCTCACAGAGAGCGCCGCAACTCCCGCGCAGAGCCACCCCCTCGGGCGGGCGTACGCCGAGGGGGTGGCGGGGCGGCGCGGGGTCAGCCGCCGGCGGTGAGGACCGGGGTCCGCCAGTCGCGCCACTCGGCGAGGTCGCCGGCCTTCCGCGGCGAGATCCGGAACACGCCGGGGGCGCTGCCCGTACCGTGCAGGAACGCCGCGATGCTCTGCTGGAGCGGCCCGCGCCACTCGGGCCGCGAGGCGCAGTGCGTGCCGTCCTGCACGTCGGACCAGTAGCTGATGTTCTGGCCGGCGCCGAGCGCCTGGTAGACCTCCGCGCCGCCGAGCGCCGCCACGCTGCCGGACGTGGCGCCGAGCCAGTCGACGTGCGGGTTCTCCATGAGGAACAGCCCGCGCGGCGCGACCATGCCGACCATTTCGTGGGTGTCCACGGGCAGCCGGGCCGGGTCGCCGGTGTAGGAGCCGAACGCGTCTCCCAGCCAGGGCTGTTCGGAGTACGCGCTGCTCAGCGGCTGTGCGCCGCTCTCCCGCGCGACGGCGCGCAGGGCGGGCGCGCCGGCGGTCCCCGACTCGATCGGCATGGTCAGCGCGATGCGCTGGTCGAACGCGCCGGCCACGAACGCGCCCTTGCCGAAGCGGGAGCAGCCGGTGACGCCGGTCGCCTCCGCCCGCAGCACGCTGCCGTCCGACTGCTCGACGACGTCGATGATCCGGCTCACGCCCCAGGCCCAGGCCATGAGGAGCCCGGTGCCGCTGGAGGAGCCGTAGACGCTGTAGAAGGCGCCCTGCTTGTTGTCGCGCGGGGTGCCCTCGCGGCCCACGGCGTACGGGTCGAAGCTGATGACGGCGGCGCCGGCGGCCTTGATGGCGGCGGTGTCCGCGCCGAAGCCGCCGAAGACGATGACGGCGGGGAACGGGCCGCTGCCGCTCGGCAGGTCGACCCCGGCCGAGAAGCCGGCGCTGCGGCCCTGGTGCGAGACGTTCACGGTGATGCGGGACGAGGAGACGTCGCCGGTGACGCTCGCCGGCTTCGCCGGCTTCTGGCCGTAGACCGTGCGCTCCGCCAGCTCCCTGATCTCGGCGCGGCGGCAGCGCCAGTCGGCGACGGTGGAGATCCGGGTGCCGTCCAGCCGGGTGAAGGGGTCGGGCAGCAGGGGGTCGCTCGGCGTGGGCTGGTCGGGTACGGGGCAGTCGGCGCCGTCGTCCTCGACCGGCGGGTCGGCCTGCGCGACGGGCTGGAAGGGTGCCGCCGCGGCGTCCGGCCGCGCGTCGAGGGTCCCGGCGAGGACCGCCGCGACGGCCACGACGGCGGCCACGGCCCAGGCGGGTGCCCGGTGCCGGCGGAGCGGGTGGAAGCGCATGGGGGGTACCTCCGGATTTCTCGGGAGCGCTCCCACACCGTAGAGAGGTGGCCTGAACACGACAACAGGGGTTTCCGGCCACTTTCGCTATGTCGAACGAAACTTTCGAACCGGTCAGCCGCCGATCACCGCGCTCGCCGGCACCCGGTCGGCCGGCACCGCGAACACCGCCACGTACGGCCGCGGATCCCGGCACGAGCCGTCGGCCGGCAGCGGCCGCAGCCGCTCCGCCGTGATCTCCAGCCGCGCCTTTTCGCCGCAGCCGCGCCCCTCGAAGGCGAACCGCCGCGCGGGGCCCGGCAGCTCCGCGTCGTAGACGCCGCCCAGCTCGCTCTCCAGCAGCCTCGCCGCCTCCTCGGGCAGCGGGCGTACGAAGTCCTCGAACTGGTCGGGCTGGCTGACCTCGGCGGCCCGCGGCCCGCGCGCCGCCGCGCCGCGGCCCTCCAGCGGCGCGTGGGCGAGCAACGTGGCCGGCCCCGGCGGGTCGGGCGAGGTGCCGCCGATGAGGGGCTCGGCGCCGACGTCCTCCTCGGGGACGGCGAAGACCGCGAGCACCTCCCACGGGCTCTCGCAGGTCTGGTACGTCGTGGTGCCGGTCAGCCGCGCGGAGTAGCCGGTGCCCTCGGCGTACGTCAGCACCGCGCCCTCCGCGCTCGTACAGCCGCTGCCCCAGGCCAGGGCGACCAGCGCCTCGGCATCCAGGTCGCGGCCGAGCAGCTTCTCCCGCAGCTCGGCGCCGACGCCGTCCTGCGGGTACCGGCCGGCGAACACCCGCACGTCCGCCGGCGAGCGCAGCACCGTGCTGACGCCCGCGAGCCCGTGCCCCTGCTCGAAGTGCACGGCATCCGCCCCGGCCACCACCGTGCCGCCGCCGTCCGGCCCGGACCCGGGCGGCCCCGGCGGCCCCGTCGAGTCGGCCACCGCCCACCACACGCTCGCCACCAGCAGCACCCCCGCGACGACCGCGGCGGCCACCGTCCACCCGCCGCGGCGCCGCCACGGCACGGTCCGGTCCCCCGTCATACGTCCCCCTTCGCCTCCCCCGTACGCCGGTTTCGACGGCGCCGCGCCCCGGCCGGTTCCCCCGGACGGGGGCCATGCGGAACCTCACCGTCCTGCGGGCGCGTTGAGAGACTGACCGGAACCGATGAGCCGGGCAGCACGCCCGCAACCCGAGGTGGCATGCAGTGTCGATGTTTGATCGGATCAAGGACCAGGCCAAGGGTCTTCAGCAGTCCCGGGGCGGCGGTGCGCGGCCCGGCGGGACGGGCTCCGGCGGCACGGGCTCCGGCGGCGGGTCCAAGGCCCAGCTGATGAGCCTGTTCAAGTCGCAGCTCAGCTCGATGAAGTCGGAGCTGAAGAGCGGCGCGTACCGCGACGCCAGCATGGCGGTCTGCGCGCTCGTGGCCGCCGCGGACGGGCACGTGCACCCCGCCGAGCGGGAGCGCATGGACTCGCTGATCGTGAGCAACGACGTGCTGCAGAACTTCCCGCCGGAGCAGCTGCGGCAGCGGTTCACCCAGCACCTCGACCGGCTCACGGTGAACTTCCAGCAGGGCAAGGCGGAGGCGATGCAGGAGATCGCCAAGGCGAAGAAGAAGCCGGCGGAGGCGCGGGCGGTGATCCAGACCGGGTTCGTGATCGCCGGCGCCGACGGCCACACCGACCCGGCCGAGCAGCAGGTGCTCCGCGAGGCGTGCACGGCGCTGGGCCTGCCGCCCTCGGAGTTCGGCCTCTGAGCCCGTACGGTACGCGGCCCGCGGGCCCCGTGCGCCCGGCCGGGCGCACGGGGCGCGCGGCGCTCAGCCGGCGGCGTTCCCGGAGCCGCCGGAGCGGGCCCGCCACAGGTCGCGCAGCAGCGCGATCTCGGCCATGTGGTGAATGAACTCCAGATTGCCCGCCCACAGCACGTCGACGTACTTCTCGTCGGGGTCGGAGGCGTACGGGTACTGCGAGAAGCCGACCGTGTCGAGCTGCTCGTCGGTGACCGTGGCGACGCCGGCGCGCCAGCGGTCGACGCTCTCCCAGAAGCGCGCCACCGCCTGCCCGGCGTCGGGCGTGAAGTCGACCAGCAGCTTCGGGTCCCGCCGCCGCTCGCCGAAGGTCCACTCCCAGCCGCCGGCGATGCCGGTGTGCAGGTGCCCCAGCCGCCAGGCGATGGTGGTGACCGGGGCCGTGTCGGGCTCCAGCGGGCCGGTGTACGCGAGCACCTCGCGGACCCGCTCGACGCTCACGTGCCAGTCCGCGGCGACCTTCTCGACGGACATGCCGCCGGCGACGTCCTCGACGACCCCGGCGTACTCGCTGTGGGGGATGTCGGGGGCGCCCCTGTCGAGCACCCACTCCCCCGGCCCGTACGCCCCGGGCGTGACCGCCTCCGCCCGGCGCCGGATCGACCAGCACCCGGGCACCGGCTCCCACCGGAACTCCTCGTCGCCGAGCCCGGAGAGCCGCAGCTCGGCGTTCTCCCGCGCCATGTCGAACTGGTCCAGCAGCAGCCGCAGCCGCCCGCTCCCCGCCCGCCCGTCGGCCATCCCCGTCTCCTCCCCCGCGCGACCGCGCGTCCCGCGGCGCCAGACGGAGGGTAGCGACCGCGGCGCGGGGCGCGCGACGGGTTTTCGCCGGTTCCGGCCGCGCGGGAGCCCGGGCGGCCGGGCGCTCAGCCGCGGTACGCCTCCAGCAGCCGCAGCCACACCTCGCTGATCGTCGGGTACGCGGGGACCGCGTGCCACAGCCGGCTCACCGGCACCTGCCCGGCGACCGCGACCGTCGCCGAGTGGATCAGCTCCCCCACCCCCGGCCCGACGAACGTGACGCCGCGCAGGATCTCCTCGTCGAGGTCGACGACCATGCGCGCCCGCCCGCGGTAGCCGTCCGCGTACAGCCCCGCGCCCGCCACCGAACCGAGCTCCACGTCCACCGCGCGCACCCGGTGGCCGGCCCGTACCGCCTCGGCCAGCGACAGCCCGACGGCCGCGGCCTCCGGGTCGGTGAAGACGACCTGCGGCACGGCGCCGTGGTCGGCGGTCGCGGCGTGCGCGCCCCACGGGGCCGGCTCCGGTAGCGGCCCGCCCCGGGCGCGGGCGGCGATCGCGGCGCCCGCGATCCGCGCCTGGTACTTGCCCTGGTGGGTGAGCAGCGCGCGGTGGTTGACGTCCCCGACCGCGTACAGCCACTCGCTGCCCTCGACCCGCAGGCTGTCGTCGACGGGCAGCCAGGAGCCGGGCGTGCGGTCCACGGTCTCCAGGCCGATGTCGTCGGTGCGCGGGGCGCGGCCGGTGGCGAAGAGGATCTCGTCGGCCTCGACCGTGTCGCCGGCGTCGGTGGTCGCGACCACGGTGCCGTTCTCGCGGGCCACGGAGGTGACGGAGGTGCCGGTACGGATCTCCGCCCCGGCCTCGGCCAGCGCCTCGGCGACCAGTTCGCCGGCGAAGGGCTCCATGCGGTCCAGCAGGCCGTCGCCGCGGACGATCAGGGTGACCCGGGAGCCGAGGGCCTGCCAGGCGGTCGCCATCTCGACGCCGACCACGCCGCCGCCGACCACGATCAGCCGGCCGGGGACGCTCGCGGCGCTGGTGGCCTCCCGGCTGGTCCACGGGGCGACGTCGGCGACCCCGGGCAGGTCGGGCAGCGAGGCGCGGCTGCCGGTGCAGACGGCGACGGCGTGGCCGGCGGTGAGGGTGCGGACCCCGCCGTCGGCGTCGGTCACGGTCACCGTGCGCGGCCCGGCGAGGCGGCCCTGCCCGCGGTAGAGGTCGGCGCCGATGCCGTCCAGCCAGCCGACCTGTCCGTCGTCCCGCCAGTGCGAGGTGTACGCGTCCCGGTGGGCGAGGACCGCGGGCACGTCGAGGTCGCCCGCCGCCAGCCCGCTCAGCCCGGGGACCCGGCGGGCGTCGGCGCGCGCGATCACCGGCCGCAGCAGGGCCTTGCTGGGCATGCACGCCCAGTACGAGCACTCCCCGCCGACCAGCTCGCTCTCGACGATCGCGGTGGACAGCCCGGCGGCGCGGGTGCGGTCGGCGACGTTCTCGCCCACCGGCCCGGCACCGAGGACGACCACGTCGTACGCGAAGGATTCCGTTTCCGTCATGGGGCCAGTGTGGCCGGTGGGTGCGCGGGGGCGGAACAGCGGGTCGGGCGGGGTGTCGTCAGCGTCCGTGCAGCAGGCGGGTCAGGAACTCCGCGGTGTCGGTGCCGGCGCTGGCGGCCGCGGCGAGGTTGTCCATGGCCAGGCGGTAGCGGTCGACCTCGCTCGGCTTGTCGATGCGGACCGTGCCGGAGAGCTGGTCGAGGCAGACCACGTCCGGCAGTTCCGGCTCGGCGAACCGCAGCAGCGTCAGCGACTGCGCCATCACCGCCGGGCCGCCCGCCGCCAGCGGCACCACGTCCAGCGTGACCGTCGGGTGGTCGACGTGCAGCCGCAGCAGGTGCGCCAGCTGGCCGTCCATCACCTCCGGGCCGCCGACGGAGCGCCGCAGCGCCGCCTCGTCCAGCAGCACCCAGCAGCGCGGCGGGTCGGCGCGGGTGAGGGCCTGCTGGCGGCGTTCGAGGAGGTGCAGGCGGCGCTCCACCGTCTGCGCCGGGTCGAGCGGGTAGCCGAGCTGCGTCACGGCACGGGCGTACGCGGGGGTCTGCAGCAGCTCCGGGATGCGCTGGGACTGGTAGGCGCGGATGACGGTGGCGGCCTCCTCCAGGCCGA
The DNA here is from genome assembly GCF_048656465.1 of Streptomyces sp. MAR4 CNX-425. NCBI lineage: Bacteria > Bacillati > Actinomycetota > Actinomycetes > Kitasatosporales > Streptomycetaceae > Streptomyces > Streptomyces sp. MAR4 CNX-425. The sequence goes on from NZ_JBMDLF010000002.1 coordinate 731,924, forward strand.
GGTGGGTCTCCGCCCGGCTGGGTATCAGGTCGCTGTACTCCTGCCACCAGCTCGGCGCGTTGGCGCCGCGGGTCAGCGCCGCGTACTCGTCCAGCTCGTCCTCGTCCACGACACCGTAGTAGTCCAGCAGCGCCGCGACGTCGTGGTCCTTGCAGCCGCCCTGGCCCAGCTCCAGCCGGCAGAGCTTGGCGACGGAGGCGCCGATCTCCCGGGCGGCCTCCTGCAGTTGGACGTTGCGTTCGCGGCGGAGCCGGCGCAGCCGGGAGCCGAGGACGGACCTGCAGACGGGCCGGCCGCCGCGCTCGTGGTCGCCGCCGGGCCGGTTCTCCGGCCCGTACGCTGCCGGCATCGGCACCGCCATCGGTCCTCCGCGGGTGAGGGGCGCTCGCTGACAAGACTGACGCTACCCGGCGTAGAGTAACCCGCCGCGGGCGGCGGAACCGCGCCTTGGCCCGAACTTTACGGCCCGCGCGCGCCTACACGCCGGGGGCCGCCCCGCCGCCCCCGCCATCGCCCGCGCCGTCGCCCGACATGCCGCGGGACATCGCGAGATGGCTCGCCAGCAGCCCGCCGTCCACCGGGAGGGCCACGCCGGTGATCCACGCCGCGTCGCGCGAGGCGAGGAACGCGACCGCCGCCGCGACGTCGTCCGGCTCGCCGACGCGGCCCAGCGGGTAGTGCTCGACGACCCGGGCCAGGACCTCGGGCCGGCCCTCCCAGACCGCGGTGCGGACGGTGCCGGGCTCGACGAGGTTCACGCGCACGCCGCGCGCCGCGCTCTCCACGGCCAGGGTGCGGGTGAGGGAGACGAGCGCGGCCTTGGCGGCGCTGTAGGCGTGCTCGCCGTAGTGGCGTTCGGCGTTGACCGAGCCGATGTTGACGATCGCGGCCCGCCCCGGCGCCCCGGCCAGCAGCGGCAGCGCCGCGCGGGCACAGCGCGCCGCGCCGTGCAGGGTGACCTCGAAGTCCTCGTACCAGGCCGGCTCCTGCCCGTCCTCGAAGCGGGGCGGGTCGAGGTGGACGGAGTAGGCGTTGTTGACGAGCACGTGCAGCCCGCCGAAGGACTCCGCGGCGTACGCGACCGCCGCCCGGACCGCCGCGCCGTCCGTCACGTCGCACGCCCGCGCCGCGGCCGTACCGCCGGCCGCGCGGACGGCGGCGGCGGCGCGCTCGGCGCGGCCGCCGTCCCGGTCGGTGACGAGGACGCGGGCGCCCTCCGCGGCGAACCGCCGCGCGACCGCTTCCCCGATGCCCTGCCCGGCGCCCGTGACCAGCACCGCGTACCCGTCGAATCGCGTCATCGGGCCAGGTTAGCCGGGTGCACCGGCGGCGTTCCGCCACGGCCCGGGGTCCTTGCCGAGGGCCACGAAGACCTCGCCCTGGTGCGCCATCGCGCCGTCGGCGCGGGGCCCGAACGTCAGGTGCCAGCGGACGCCGCCGCGCTCGTCCGTGGCGAACGTGCCGCGGACGTGGGCGCGTTCGACGGCCAGCGCCTCGTAGGGGGGCGGCCGCCCGTCGTCCCCGCGGAGGTGCGGATAGAAGAAGTCCTCCAGGAACAGCAGCCGTTCGCCGGTGCGGAGGAGGTAGCCCGTCCGGTACGAACCCGGGGGGTGCGGCAGCGTCAGGGTGGACCAGCGCAGGTGCTCGACGGTCTCGGCGGGGCGCAGCCGGGCGATGACGTACGGGGCGAACTCCTGGGCCCGGGAGTGCGCGTGGCTGTGGCCGGCGTCGGTCAGGGCCCCGTCGAGGAGGAGGGGTATCCGGCCGTGCGCGCGGGCGGCGGCCGCGCCTTCGGCGTCGCCGTCGTCCTCCAGCAGCTGAGCGAGGAGCGCGGAGACGCCGTGGCGTTCGAACACGGGGGTGGGGTGGGCGAGGGCGGTGCGGCAGAGGCGGACGGCGGCGGCGCGGGCGTCGGCCTCGGTGGCGTAGCCGAGCGCGCGGAGGCGGGCGCGGGAGCCGGGCGCGGGGGTGCGGACGGGCCGGGGCTGGTCGCGGTCGTACGGGGTGTCGGGGTAGCGGTCGTGGCGCGGGTTGCCGCGGGCGTCGTCGATCATTTCGGCGAGCTCGCGGGCGGCCTCGCCCGGCAGGCCGCCGGCTCCGTCGCCGTTGCCCTCGCCGTCGTCGACGACGGTCCGGAAGTCGCGCTGGGCGTCGGCGAGCAGGCCCCGCTCGCGGTGGCCGCGGGCGCGGCCGAGCACCGCGCGGAGCGCGGCGGCGCGCGCGGCGGCCAGCTCCGCGGTGAGGCCGGCGCGGGTCTCGGCGGGGGCGTGGCGGTGCAGCTCGCGCAGGGCGCGGTGGATCCCGGCGGTGGCCGTGACGCGGACGTCGACGCCGGTGAGGAGGTGGCCGCGGTCGAGGAGCCGGCGGTGCTGCCGCAGCGCCGCGCGGTAGTCGCGCAGCGCCTCCCGGTGGTCGCCCTCCCCCTCCCGCCGCCGGGCCCGCGCCAGCGCCCCGCGCACCCGGGACTCCCGCATCCGCACGAACAGAAGCACGGCCCGACCCTAGCGGGGCGGCCCCGGCCGGCGGCAGGCCGCGGTCGCCCTCCGGCCGGAGCCGGCCGGGGCCCTACGCGTCCTCGCCGTAGAGGCGGGCGACATCCTTCGAGTCGAGCCACCCGCTGTACGCCGGCGACTTCGGCCAGCCCTCCGGCGAGTCCTGCCACTCCTCCTGGCGGCCGTACGGCAGCACGTCGACCAGCGGGAACGTGTAGCTCAGCTGCTCGGCCCCGCGGCCGTTGGTGTGCCAGGTGCGGTAGACGGTGCCGCCGTCGCGCAGGAAGACGTTGAAGCCGAACCCGCCGCCGGGCGGGGCGTCGACGTCGGCGCCGAAGGGGCTGTTCGCGGTGGAGTACCAGGTCATCTTGTTGCCGACGCGCTTCTTGTACGCGAGCGCCTCGTCGATCGGGCCCTGCGTCACGATGACGAACCGCGCGTCGTAGGGGTCGAGGAAGCCCAGCCGGGTGTACTGGGTGGTGAGGCTCGTGCAGCCCCCGCACTGCCACTCCTTGCCCTCGAACCACATGTGGTTGTAGACGATCAGCTGCGACTTGCCGTCGAAGATGTCGACGAGACGGACGGGCCCCTCCTCACCCTCCAGGGTGTAGTCGGGCATCTCGACCATCGGCAGCCGGCGCCGCTGCGCGGCGACGGCGTCCAGCTCCCGGGTCGCGGCCTTCTCCCGGACGCGCAGTTCATCCAGTTCGCGCCGCCACGTCTCGGCGTCGACGACGGGCGGCAGTGCCTTGGCGGTCATGGTGGTCCTCCGGCGTTCGGGGATTGCCTTTCCCTACGGATAGACCACCCGGCCCCGCGAAACTCATCGGTGGGCGCGGTGGCACTCGGTCACGTACGGCATCTCACCCGGTCGCTCCGCGGCGAGCAGCGCGCGGACCCGGTCCAGCAGGCGGGCGCGGACGGCGGGCGCCAGCGTGATCACGTAGCTGCGGGACGCGACCATGTCCGCGATCTCCGCGGCGGACACCGGGTGCCGCCAGCGGAAGTCGCGCCGCTCGACCGGCCCGAAGGGCGCGCCGACGCGGTCGGTCTGGCGGTCCTCGGCGGGCGCCGCGGCGTACTCGCGCAGGATGCGGCCCAGCTCGGCGACCCAGGGCACCGACTCGTCGCGGCTGTTCCACACCAGGGCCAGCCGCCCGCCGGGCCGCAGCACCCGGGCGGCCTCCGGCACGGCCCGGGCGGGGTCCACCCAGTGCCACGCCTGGGCGCTGACGACGGTGTCCGCGCTCGCGTCGGGCAGGGGGACCGCCTCGGCGGTGCCCGCCAGGACCCTCGTCCCGGGGAGCACGCGGGCGAACTGCTCGCGCATGCCGGCGGAGGGCTCCACGGCGACGACCTCCCGGCCGGGGGCGGCCAGCGCGCGGGTCAGCTTGCCGGTGCCGGCGCCGACGTCGACCACCGTGCGGGCGCCGGCGGGCACCAGCCAGGCCACCGCCTCGGGCGGGTAGGGCGGGCGGCCGCGCTCGTAGGCGGCGGCCGCCGCGCCGAAGGAGGCCGCCTGGCGGCTCTTCTCCCCGCCCTGCCCGTGCGCCTCCGGCCGTTCCCGGCCGTCGCGCCTACCCTGCCCGTGCACCGAGGTCACCCGGGGCGGCGGAGGCATCGGGGGCGGCGGGGGCGTCGGCGGCGGCGGGCCGGGCGGGCGCCGACTGCCACGGGGCGGCCAGCAGCCGGAGCGCGTCCGCCGCGGCGGAGTCGCGGGGCGTGTAGACCTCCAGCCGGTGATCGGGGCTGTCGGGCTGGAGCCAGACCTGGTAGTCGACGTCGAGCGCGCCGACGGTGGGGTGCCGCAGGTCCATGGCGCCGACGGTGCAGTCGGCGACGTCGCCCGTGGCCCACAGGGCGGCGAAGTCGGCGCTGCGCATGGCGAGTTCACCGATCAGCTCGGCGAGGCGGGCGTCGGCCGGGTAGCGGCCGGCGGTCAGCCGCAGGTAGGCGACGTGGATGCGGGCCAGCTCCGCCCAGTTGGCGTGCTGGTCCCGCACGAGCGGGTCGAGGAAGAACATCCGGGGGACGGACGGGCGGTGCGCGGGGTCGCGGGGCGCGTCGAAGCCGACGTGCTCGGCGACGAGCGCGTGCCCGGTGCGGTTCCAGGCCAGCACGTCGCCGCGGCGGCCGAGCACGACGGCCGGCGTGGTCTCGGCCAGCGACGCCAGCAGCGCCAGCACCCGGGGGTGCGGCTCCTCGGGGGCGGGGCGGGTCAGCCGCGGCGCGGCCGGGCGGCGGGCGAGGTTGTGCAGGTGGGCCGACTCGGCCGGGTCCAGCCGCAGCACCCGGGCGAGGGCGTCGAGCACCTGCCGGGAGGCGGTGCCGGCCTGCCCCTGCTCCAGCCGCGTGTAGTAGCCGGCGCTCACCCCGGCGAGCTGCGCCAGTTCCTCGCGGCGCAGGCCCGGCACGCGGCGGACGGCGCCGTAGGTGCCGAGTCCGGCGGCGGCGGGCGTGACCCGGTCGCGGCGGGTCTTCAGGTACGCCCCGAGGCTCTCCGGTTCCATGGCTCCGAGGCTACGCGGGCGTGAGCGGTCGCGGGCCCGCCCCGGGTATCCCCGCGGGGTGTACCCACGGCGCGGGGATGGCTGCCGGGCCCGCCGCGGAGCACCGTCGTGGCCATGGACGTACGACCTGCCTCTTCTCCCCCCGGCCCCGCCGCTCCCCCCGCCCCCGGGCGGCGGGCCTGGCTCGGGCTGCTCGTGGTGCTCGGCCCGGTGCTGCTGGTCGCGATGGACGGCTCGGTGCTGTTCCTGGCGACGGCCCGGATCACCGCGGACCTGTCGCCGTCCGCGGACCAGGCGCTGTGGATCCTCGACGGCTACGGCTTCGCGGTCGGCTCGCTGCTCATCGCCTTCGGCAACATCGGCGACCGCTACGGCAGGCTCCGGCTGCTGATGATCGGGGCGGCGCTCTTCGGCGCCGCGTCCGCGGGCGCGGCGTTCGCGCCGTCGGCGGAGCTGCTGATCGCCTTCCGGGTGCTCATGGGCGTGGCCGGCGCCACGCTGCTGCCGTCGGCGCTCGCGGTGCTGAGCGAGCTGTTCACCGACGCCCGGCAGCGGGCGCAGGCCATCGGGATCTTCGCGGCGGCCTTCGCCGCGGGCTTCGCGCTCGGCCCGGTCGTCGGCGGGCAGCTGCTCGCGCACTTCTGGTGGGGCTCGGTGTTCCTGATCAACCTGCCGGTGGTCGCGCTGTTCCTGCTGCTGGCGCCGCGGCTGCTGCGCAAGGTACGCACCGGGGGGCCGGGCCGTGTCGACGCGCGGAGCGTCGCGCTGTCCGCCGCGGGCATCCTGCTGGCGGTCTACGGGATCAAGCACACGGCGGCGGAGGGCCCGGCGGCCGTCCCGCTCGCCGCGGCCGGCGCGGGCGTCGTCCTGCTCCGGTGGTTCGTACGCCGCCAGCTGCGGCTGCCGCACCCGCTGGTCGACCTGCGCCTCTTCCGCGACCGGGTGTTCGCGATCGCGGCCGTCACCGGGCTGCTGCCGCTGGCGGCCTGGTCGGCGGTGGCCTACCTCGGCGGCGTCTACCTCCAGTCCGTACGCGGGCTCGACGCCTTCGACGCGGCCCTCGTCACCCTCCCCGGCGCCGTCGTGCTCACCGTCACCACCGTCGTCGCGCCCGCGGTGGTGGCGCGCCGCGGCACCCGGGCCGCGCTGCTCGCCTCCCACTTCCTCGTCGCCGGGGGCCTGCTGCTGATCCTGCCCACGGGGGTCTCGGGCGGCACCGGCTGGTACGTCGCGTCCACCGCCGTCGCCGGCGTCGGCTACGGCATCTCGTTCAGCGTCGTCGCCGAGACCGCCGTCGGCGCGGTGCCGCCGGAGCGCGCCGGCGCGGCCGGGGCGATCGCCGAGACGAGCAACGAGCTGGGCAACGCCCTCGGCATCGCGCTGCTCGGCTCGCTCGCGGCGCTGGTCTTCCGGTTGCAGGGCCCGGACCTGGCCGGCACGCTCACCGAGACGCTGCGGGTGCCGGGGATCACGGCGGCGGCCGCCGGGGACGCGGAGTCCGCGTTCGTCACCGGGCTGCACGCCGCCGCGCTCGTCGCGGCGCTGCTGCACGCGGCGCTGGGGGCCGTCTCGCTGCGGTACCTGCCGCGGGCCGGGGGCCGTGCCGGGCCGAAGGCGGGCGCCGGGGCGGAGGCCGGGGGCGAGGCGGAGGCGGTGCAGTGACGCGGCGGCGCGGGCGGCGCGGCCGGGCCCGGGGGCATGCGGTCAGGCGGCGGCGCCGCTCCCCGCCCCGTCGCGCACCGCCTCGTCGACCAGCGGCCGCAGGTGGGCGTACGCCCAGGCGGCGAGCGTGGTGGGCGTCGTGGTGACCACGTCGCGCGGCTGCTCGGGGACCAGGTCCCGGGTGCCCGCGGCCATGCCGACGACGCTCTCCACGGCGCCCGGCGGCAGCCCCGCCCCGGCCAGCGCGGCGCGTACGTCGTCGTCGCCGACGGCCCGCACCCGCACCGGGCGGCCCAGCGCCCCGGTGAGGATCTCCGCGACCCGCGCGAAGCTCAGGTCCTCGGGCCCGTGCACGCCCTGCACCACGCGCCCGTGCCAGTCCCCGGCGAGCAGCCGCGCGGCGACGACGTCGCCGACGTCGCGCGGGTCGACCCACGCCAGGGGGCGCTCGGGGCGGAACTGCGTGGGCAGCACGCCGCCGGCCAGGTCGTCCAGGGACATGGCGAGGTTGCTGAAGAAGTAGCCGCAGCGCAGGTGCAGGGTGTCGGCGCCGGTGGCGTCGAGGCTCTCCTCGATCCGGCCCAGCGCGTCGATGTGCCCGGCGCCGCGGCGCAGCTCGGCCCCGACGCTGCTGAGCAGGACGACCCGCGCGACGTCGCCGGCGCGGGCGGCCTCGACGAGGCCCGCCGCGGTCCGCTCGGAGTCCGCGACCGGGTCGGCCCCGATGGGCGGGGTCGGGTCGGCCCAGAAGACGGTCCGGGCCCCGGCCGTCGCCTCGCGGACGAACGCGGCGTCGGTCAGGTCGCCGCGCCGTACGTCGACGAGTTCGCGGGTCGCCGGGTCCAGCCGGGCGGGGTCGCGGGCGAGCACCCGGGGGCGTACGCCGGCCTGCAACAGCAGGCGGACGGCGCGGGATCCGACGCGGCCGGTGGGGGTGGTGACGACGATGGTCATGGGCAGTGCCTCTCGGTCGGCGGCTTCCCGTCACCGTAGCCGCAAATGAGGACAGTTCCCGGCCTCCTTCGCGGGCGCTCGGGGCGCGCGGCGCCGGGGCGTCAGCGCGGCTCGCGGCCGGCGGCGAGGGTCCGCGCGATGGCGGCCAGCTGGTCGAGCTGGGCGGCGGACAGCGGCCCCGTGAAGTGCCGCCGGACCGATGCGAGATGGCCCGGGCGGGCGGTCTCGTACGCGCGCCGCCCCGCCTCGGTCAGCAGCACGTCGTCGCCCCGGCCGTCGCGCTCGCACGGCTCCCGGGCGATGAGGTCGCGCCGCTCCATCCGGGCCAGCTGGCGGGAGAGGCGGGCGTGCGCCCAGCCCATGCGGGCGGCGAGGCCGCCGACCCGGACGCACTGCTCCTCGGCGCCCAGCTCGGCGACGGCTTCGAGCACGTCGTAGTCGGGCATGGAGAGGCCGGTCCGCCGCTCCAGGTCGCGCGCGACCTCGGCGTCCACGAGCAGCCGCAGCCGGCGGTAGGCGGTCCACGCTTCCTGTGCTCGGTCCATGCCGCCGAGCCTAGCCGAAGGTTGTTGACATGTAACGAACCTCGGCGTATTAGTTACACGTAACGAATTTGGAGGGAACTCATGCGAACGGATGCGCCGTGATCGCCGTCCTCCTCGCCCTCGGCGCGGCGGTGGGCTGGGGGATCTCCGACTTCGTCGGCGGGCTGAAGAGCCGGACCGTGCCGCTGCCGCTGGTCCTGCTGGTCTCCCAGGGGGTCTCGCTCGCGGTGCTCACCGCCACCGCCGTCGTCCGGGCCGCGCCCCTGCCCGACACCCGCACCCTCGCGCTCGCCGCCCTGGCGGGGCTCGGCGAGGTCGTCGGCATCGCCGCGCTGTACCGCGGGCTCGCCGTGGGCACGATGAGTATCGTGGCGCCGGTGGCCGCGCTCGCCCCGGTGGTGCCGCTGCTGGCGGGGCTCGCCGCCGGCGAGGTACCGGGGCCGCTGCACCTCGCCGGGCTGGGGCTCGCGCTCGCCGGGCTGGTCGTCACCGCGTACGCGCCGGGCGCACCCGGCACCGGCGAAGGGGACGGCGACGGGGACGGCCCGGCCGGCGCCCGGCTGCTGCCCAGCCTGCTCTACGGCGGGACCGCCGCCCTCGGCTTCGGCACCTTCTTCTTCACCATGGGCTCCGCCACCGAAGGGGACGTCGGCTGGGCGCTGTTCACGGCGCGGCTGACGGCGGTGCTCTTCGTGGCGGCGGCCGTGGCGGCGGCCCTGGTGGCGCGCGGCCGGCGCGTCGCCGTGGCGAAGACCGACCTCCCGGCGATCGCCCTGATCGGCGTCCTCGTCGTCACCGCCGACTCCCTCTACGCCTTCGCCGCCACCCGGGGCCTGGTCGGCGTGGTCGCCGTGCTGGGGTCGCTGCACACCGTCGTCACCATCGCCATGGCCCGCGTCGTGCTGCGCGAACGGCTCGCCCGCACCCAGCGGGCGGGCGTGGCGACCTCGCTGCTCGGGGTGCTGGCCCTGTCCGCGGCGTGACCGGTGGACGGGTGATCGCCGGATGGGTGAGGGTGGTGGCGGCACAGACCAACCCGGAGGTTCCCGGAGCATGCGGCCCACCCGCACCCACCGCGCCGCGGTCGGCGCCCTCTGCGCGCTCGTCCTCGTCCCGCTGACGTCCTGCGGCGGGGACGGCGGCCCCGCCGCGAAGCCCCCGCCGGCGAGCGGCTCCGCCGCTGCGCCGTCTCCGCCGCCGTCTCCGTCGCCGTCGCCGTCCCCGGCGCCGTACGTACGCGAGCTGGCCGCCCTGGAGCGCGAGTACGGCGCGCGCCTCGGCGTCTACGCCGTCGACACCGGCACGGGGCGGGAGGTCGCGTACCACGCCGGCGAACGCTTCCCGTACGCCTCGACGTTCAAGGCGCTGGCCGCGGGCGTGGTGCTGCGCACGCGCTCGGAGCGGGAGCTGGACACGGTGGTCACGTACTCCGCGGACGACCTCGTCGCCCACTCCCCGGTGACCGCCGAACACGTCGCGACGGGCATGACCCTCCGCGACCTCTGCGCCGCCGCCGTCCGCTTCAGCGACAACGCCGCCGCCAACCTGATCCTCGCCGAGCTGGGCGGTCCCGCGGGCATGGACGCCGAGCTGGAGGCCGTCGGCGACGACGTCACCCGCATGGTGCGCGACGAACCCGAACTGAGCCGCTGGACCCCGGGCGACACCCGCGACACGAGCACGCCGCGCACGCTGGCGCGCGACCTGCGCGCCTTCGTCCTGGGCGACGCGCTCGACCGGCCCGGCCGCGCGCAGCTCACGACGTGGCTGCGCACCAGCACCACCGGCGGCACCCTGATCCGCGCCGGGGTGCCGGAGGGCTGGGAGGTCGGCGACAAGTCCGGCACGGGCGGCACCTACGGCGCGCGCAACGACATCGCGGTCGTCTGGCCCCCGGGCCGCCCGCCCCTCGTCATGGCCGTCATGTCCCACCGTCCCGAACGGGACGCCACCCCCGACGACGCGCTCCTCGCCGACGCCGCCGCGGCGGTCGCCGACGCCCTGCCGCCCGCCGCCTGATCAGCACCTCGGCCACGGCCAGGTTGACGACCCAGCCCAGGACCTGGCCGACCGGGATCACGTCGTCCACCGCCCCGCCGCCCGCCGCGTCGTCCCGGAAGGGCGCGCCGGCGATCAGCAGAACCGGGACGACGGCGCGGGCGGTGACGGCGAGGAAGGTGAGCGCGTAGTTGCGCATCATCCAGCGGCGGTGCGCCTCGAAGTCCCGGCCGCGGGCCGCGCAGTACGCGAGCCAGCCGGTGACCAGCCAGCCGAGGGCCGGGACGGTCAGGCCGACCTGGGTGACGGTACGGCCGGACAGCAGGGCCACCGGAACGCCGGTCAGCGCCGCGGGCAGCACCCCCGCGAGGAGGTAGGCGCGGCCGAGCGCGCGGTGTACGCGGCGGCGGGCCCGGAGCGCGGGGACGAGCTGCGGCGGGCCGAGCACGAGCGCGACGAACGCGGTCAGGACGTGGCCGGTGAGCAGAGCGTGGTGGAGGCCGTCCCGCGCGCCGGAGCGGGCCCCGCCGGGGCCGGACGTCAGGTACGTGGCGACGAGCGCCGTCCCGGCGGCCACCGCGACGACCGGCAGCGCCCAGACCCGGCGGGAGCGCGGCCGGGACCGGGCGGTACCGGGGCCGGGGGCGGGCCTCGACCCGGGCCCGGTCAACCGGACTTGACCTCGCTGCGCAGCACGCGGAGCGCGCCGGCGGCGGCCGGCAGCACGACCCAGACCAGGTCCGCGGTGAGCACCCGCAGCCACTCGCCGGCGGTCAGCCCGTGGTCGTACAGCTCGCTGAGGGCCAGGTTGAAGTCCACCCACGAGCCGGCCTCCTCGGCCGCCGGCACCTGGTTGAACAGCACGCTGGAGAGGTTGGGCAGCACGAAGAACGCGACGATCGCGGGCGCGCTGACCAGCAGCAGCATCCCGAACGCGAAGCCCATCATCAGCCCGCTCAGCAGCACCACGGCGATGTCGAGGTAGCTGCCCGCGCCGAACGCCCAGCTGCCGTCGCCGTCGCGCAGGGCCGCGCCGAGCAGGTTGCCCGCGGCGGCCGACAGGAAGGTGACGGCCAGCACCAGCACGCCCAGCAGCAGCGTCGCGCACGCCTTGGCGAGCAGCACCCGCCGGCGGTCGGGTTCCAGGGTGAAGGTGACCAGCCCGGTGCGCTGACTCCACTCCGTCGTCACGGTGAGGATCCCCACGACCGGGAGCAGGAGCTTCTGCGGGGTCTGGGTGACGTTGACGAAGTCCTCGTACGTCAGGTCCCCCGGGTCGGCGGTCACCACCATGACGGCGACGATCACCGGGGTCACGGCGAGGATGGCGACGAGCAGCCACCGGCCCGCCCGGGTGTCGCGGAGCTTGCGCAGTTCGGTGCGGAGCAGCCGGCCGAAGGGGATGCCGGTCCGCTCCGCGGCGGACGCGGGCGGACGGCCCGCGTCGGTGAGGTGGTGGGTCGTCATCGTCGCGCTCCGCCCTTCGTCGTCCGTGTCGCGTCCCCGTCCCTGGCGTGGTCGGCGGTCAGCCGCAGGAACATGTCCTCAAGGCCCGTCTCTCCGGCGTCGCGCAGCTCGACGACCTGCACGCCGGCGCCGGCCGCGGCGCGGGAGACCCGGTCGGCGGGCACGGGGGCGTGGAAGCCGCCGCCGTCGGCGGGCGTGTGGCCGATGCCCGCCCCGGTCAGCGCCGCCGCGAGCGCGCCGTCGTCGGCGGCGCGGACGAACGTGCCCGCGGCGGCGAGCAGTTCCCGCTTGGTGCCCTGCGCGACGATCCGCCCCCGGCCGATGACGACGAGTTCGTCGGCGATCACCTCGACCTCGCGCAGCAGGTGCGAGGAGAGCAGGATGCTGCCGCCGCGGTCGGCGAAGTCGCGCAGCAGGCCGCGCATCCAGTGGATGCCCGCGGGGTCGAGGCCGTTGGCCGGCTCGTCCAGGATGAGCACCCGCGGCTCGCCGAGCAGCGCGTGGCCCACGCCGAGCCGCTGGCGCATGCCGAGCGAGTAGTCGCCGGTGCGGCGGCGGGCCTCGGCGGGCGTGAGGCCGACGAGGTCGAGCACCTCGTCGACGCGCGCGGCGGCCAGGCCCATCATCATCGTGCCGAGGGTGAGGATCTCGCGTCCGGTACGTCCCGAGTGCTGCGCGGAGGCGTCCAGCAGCACGCCGACGTGCCGCCCGGGGTTCGGCAGCCGCCGGTACGCGCGGCCGAGGACCGTGCAGCCGCCCGCGGTCGGCGGCGTCAGGCCGACCAGCATGCGCATCGTGGTCGACTTGCCGGCGCCGTTCGGGCCGAGGAAGCCGGTCACGGTGCCGGGGCGGACGCCGAAGCTGACGTCGTCCACGGCCGTGTGGTCGCCGTAGCTCTTCGTCAGCCCGTCGACGTCGACGGCGTACGTGCCCGGGGGCGACCCGGGTGCGCCGGTGTGTGGAGTGACCATGCGCTCATGGTCGGTGCGCCGGCGCCGCGGGGCGTCGGGCGCGGAGCGGCCGCCGGCGTACGCGGATCCGCGTACGCGACCGGCCCGTCGTACGCGGGGAGGAGTCCGGTGAACGCGTGCCGCCGGGGCGGGAGCCGGGTGTCCCGGCCCCGCCCCGGCGCGTCACCCGGCCGGGCGGGCCGGGCTCAGCCGCGGCCCCGGATGTGCCGGTGCGTGAAGAAGTCGTAGAACTGGTCGGCGACCCGGGGGCCGATCTGCTCCGCCGCCAGGACGGCCGGGACGAAGTGGACGCCGCCCCAGACCCGGCTCATGCCGCACTGCCGGGTCCAGTCGGTCCAGTTGTCCCAGCTCAGGGTGAGCTCCCTGCCGGGGGTCAGGCCGGGCTCGATCTCCGAGGAGCCCTGGGGGAAGACGTAGGTGATGTCCACCTCGTCGGTGCCGTTGAAGCGGCGGCCGATCCGGGCGCCCGTCGCGCAGAGGCTGCCGGAGGCCGAGGGGTACTCGGGGTGGTCCGCCGTGTTCAGGTAGCTCTTCCACTGGCTCGCGGGCATGTCCGTGACCGTGCCCTCGCCGGGGCCGCCCCAGGCGGTGACGTGGCGGTCGCCGTACACGTGGCGGATGGCGGTGAACGGGCGCACCGCGTCGTACCTGCGCTTGTCCCGGAAGATGGCGATCAGCGTGTCGAACATCGCGAGGTTCGCGGTCGTGGCGCGGACGACGGACTCGCCGAGATCCAGCTCCTCCAGCCGCAGTCCGAGGCCCAGGCCCACGTTGAGGCCGTCGAACTTGTCGTCGAAGGACTCCGCGAGCATCTTCTGCTCGTCCGTCAGGCCGGCGGAGATCTCCAGGACCTCGTCGACCTGCTTCCGGTACGCGCGCAGGTCGCGGTGGTCGCTGTCGGACGGCGGCGGGGCGCCGAACCTCCGCGGATCGGGGCCGTACGGCCTGGCCCGGCCCATCTGCGGGGTGACGAACTGCTGGATGCGGAAGATGCCGTTTCCGCTGGTGGTGAAGCCGGGCTGCCAGCGCGACGGGTTGCGCAGCTCGTAGGCGGTGTTCACCGGCTCGTAGCCGGTGTAGTCGGCGTAGGGCCGACGGTGGTACCGGCGGCCGCCCTCGTCGCCGCGCAGGTTCATGCCGTCCCCGACGCGGCTTTCGATCACCCGCCTGGCGGCGAGGTTGCCGATGCCGGAGGGGGTGGTGGTGTTCTCCCGGTCGTCGTCCGGGTCCAGGCCGACACTGGTCAGCAGGTCGCGCCAGGTGCCGGCATGCGAGGGGACGACGGTGTTGAGGACCCGGTGCATGGCGTAGAAGAGCGCGATGTTGCCGTTCTTGTTGGTGGTCCGCTCGGAGGCGGGCCGGCGCCCGAGGTCCGAGTAGAGGCCGACGGCGGTCGGGTGGTACGGGGCGTACGCGTCGAAGAACGCCGCCCACTCGATCGAGGAGAAGTGGACGAACACCGTGGCGTCGTTGCCCAGGGGCGTGATGGCCTCCCGGAGCGACCCCTGGATGAACGGGAAGATGTACCCGAGGGCGTTGCCGGTGTCGAAGTCGAAGTCGGCGGCGGCGTCCGCCCGGTCCGCCGCTGCCGCGCCGCGGGGAAGCAGCGGAGCGGCGGCCGCGGCGGTGCCCATCGCGACGAGCCCCCGGCGGGAGAGGTGTCTGCCGGCGGTGGCTGCGGAACGTTCGGACATGTGTCGGCCTCCTGGCTCGCATTCGCGTGAACGGCCACCCGGCTCGGTGCGGTGCTCGGCGCGGTGGGGGATGAACACACAGGTGAATCAGGCAAGTTGGGGCGGCTCAGCCCTGCCGCCGCCGAATGTACCCGCGGACGGCCTCCGTCCTGCATGGCACGTTCATGCCACAGATCGCCGCGTCGGCGCGCGCATCCTCGCCGCTTCAGTCGGCGAGGCCCGCGCGGAAGGCGAAGACGACGAGCTGGGCCCGGTCCCGCGCGCCCAGCTTGTTCATGGTCCGGCTGACGTGGGTGCGGGCCGTGGCGGGGCTGATGACCAGCCGGCCGGCGATCTCCTCGTTGCTCAGCCCCTCCCCCACCAGGGCGAGGATCTGCCGCTCCCGGCCGGTGAGGTCACCCAGCCGCGGATGCGGCTTCAGCGGCCGCGGCGCCTTCGTGACGAACTCGCGCACGACCCTGCGGGTCACCGACGGCGACATGAGGGTGCCGCCGTCCACGGCGGCGCGGACGGCCCGCAGCAGGTCGGCCGGCCGGGTGTCCTTCAGCAGGAAGCCGCTGGCGCCGTGGCGCAGCGCGTCGAAGACGTACTCGTCGTGTTCGAAGGTGGTGAGCATGACCACCCGGGCGGCGGCCAGGTCCGGTTCGGCGGTGATCCGCCGGAGCGCGGCGATGCCGTCGATGCCCGGCATGCGGATGTCCAGCAGGACGACGTCCGGCCGCAGCCGCCGCGCCAGGGCCACGCCGGCGAGCCCGTCGGCGGCCTCGCCGGCCAGGGCCATGCCGTCCTCGTTCTCGATGAGGGCACGCAGCCCGAGGCGTACCAGCTCCTGGTCGTCGACGATCAGCACGGTGATCACGGGGCACCTCCGGTGGGAAGACGGGCGCGCACCTCGAAGGTGTCCGGGGCGACCGGCCCGGCGGCGAACTCGCCGCCCAGGTCGAGGACCCGGTCGCGCATGCCGGCGATGCCGGATCCGGCGCCGGTGTCTCCGGTGCCGCCGGTGACGGGGTTGGAGACGGCGATCCGGATGCCGCCGGGCTCGTAGCGGATGCGCACCGCGGCCTGCCGGGCGCCGCTGTGCCGCAGCACGTTGGTCAGGGACTCCTGCACGATGCGGTAGCCGGTCAGCTCGACCGCGGCGGGCAGCGGGGCGGGGGCGCGGCCGGAGACGTCGAGGTGGACGTGCACGCCGGCCTCGGCCATCCGCCGGCGCAGCTCCGCCAGCCGGGTCAGGCCCGGACCGGGGCCGCGCTCGGCGCCGTCGCCGGTGCGGCGGAGCACCGAGAGCGTCGCCCGCAGCTCCTCCAGCGCCTCGCTGCTGGTGCGGCTGATCGCCTCCAGCGCGACCTCCGCCTGGGCCGGCTTCTTCACCAGCACGTGCAGGGCGACGTCGGCCTGCATCTTGATCGCGGCCAGCCCGTGGCCGACGATGTCGTGGACCTCCTGGGCCACCCGGAACCGCTCCTCGTCCGCGCTCCGCCGGACCGCCTCCGCCCGCGCCCTGACCGCCGCCTCCCGGCGCAGCCGCAGGGCGTAGCCGAGGGCGAACGGCACGACGACCCAGGCGGAGACCGGGACCGCCCCGGACAGCCCGAGCCCGTGGTCGCGGGTGAGCAGGTGGGGCAGCAGCGCGAGCAGCGCGGCCAGCGCGTACGGGCCGGCCGCCGGCAGCGGGACGTGCCGCGCGAGGGTGTACACGGCGATCATGAAGACGGCGAGGATCGGCCCGTACGGGTAGCCGAGCAGCACGTACGCCGCGGTGCACCCGGCCGCCGCCGCGAACGCCGCGACCGGCCACCGGCGGCGCACCGCGAGCGCCAGCGCGGCGGCGACGAACAGCGCGTACCCGCGGGCGTCGACGGCGACGTCCGCGCGCTCCGGGCCGCCGGCGACCCGGGTGCCGGCGGCCCCGGCCACGGTGACCGCGGCGGCCAGGGCGGTGTCGCCGAGCTGCGCTCCGGTGATCCTCGTCGGTCCGTGTCCACTGGGCACCCGCCCACCGCCGGTCGTCCTCACCCGGCCAGCCTGGCGGCGGGGCGGCGCGCGCGCGTCGTACGCGGGGAGACACCCGGGCTACTCGGATGTGCGTACGTCCCCGGCCGGTCCTACGCCCCGGGGCGGCGGCGGTGCGGCTCGGGAGGCGGCTCTCCGATGGTGAGTTCGGCGGCGGCGAGGCGGCCGGCGCCGGCGGCCCCGGCGGACGCCCCCGGCGCGGGCCACCACTGCGCCGGGGCCGTCCGCGGACGCGGGGAGCACGCGCTCGCCCCGGCCCGCGGCGTCGCGTCGGCGCCGGGAAAGCGGACCCCGCGCGGGGGCGGCTCCGCCGCCTCAGTCGGTCGCGACCGCCTTGCTCGCGCGCGTCTTCTTGGTGCCCTGCCGCGGCACGTCCGCGTCGCCCCGGACGTCCGAGGCGAATGCCTCCGCGCTCGCCTCGGCGGCGATATCGCTGATGTCCTCATTGAACTCGTGCGCGGCGCGTTTCACATCGACCGCCAGCTTGACCGAGGTCTTGATGGTGCCGCGCACGACGGGCCTGACCACTTTCTTGATAAGAGGCGCGGACGCCGCTCCAACCAGAAACACGGGAAGCACAGGAAGCATTGTCGGTGCCCGCCCCTCTCGAATTCGTTCACGTCCCCCGTCTGCCATTCCCGAGCTTAGCGGACGAAATACCTCGTCACCACCCTGACCAGCCAATATTCACTCTTTCGAGTGCCGCATGATTGAGGTGATCTTCCGCTTCCCCGGGTGATCTATTGTTTCCCGGGTGAAGGAAGATGAAAACCGGGACGACGGAATCCTCTATTCCGCAGAACTGCGCCACGCGGACGGTGCCTACCTGCTCACCATCAACGACCACCGGCTCGGCGAAATCGAGGCCTTCCCGGTGTCCCCCAAAGCCGTGAAGAGAATCCCCTTCTATCTTTCCGCGCTCCGGAGCAAACTCCCCTGAGCGCCGTTCACGTCCGCCGCTGCCGCACCACGCGCGCCCCCGCCCGCGCCCCTTCGAGCAGGGAGTGCGCCAGCACGCTGTACAGGACGTCGTTGGGGCCGTCGGCGATCCGGAGGCCGCGGATGTCGCGGAGGCGCTTCTCCATCGGGGTGTGGCAGGTGTACCCGTCGCTGCCGTGGAGCTGGAGCCCGAGGTCCACCGCGCGGTAGGCCGCGTCCGTGGCCAGCGCCTTCGCGGCGGAACAGGCCGCCACGTCCGCGCCGTCCGCGTCCCGGTCGAGGCTCTCCAGCAGCGAGAAGCACCACGCGGTGGCCGCTTGCAGCTCCGCCGTCGCGGTGCCGAGCCGGGAGGCCACGGACGGGATGGCAGCGAGCGGCGTCCTGCCGACGCTGCGCCGGCGGGTACGCGCCACCGCCTCGTCGACCGCGGCGGTGGCGGCGCCCAGGCAGACCAGCGCCATCATCAGGCGCCAGCCGGCGAAGTGCGCGTCGAAGATGCGGCGGCCGTCGCCCGGCGCGCCGAGCAGCCGGCCGCGCGCGACACGTACGCCGTCGAAGTGCAGGTGGCCCAGGCTCCAGCCGCGCAGGCCCAGCGGGGCGGCGGTCCGGGTGCGGACGCCGGGGGCGTCCATGGGCAGCCAGAGCGCCGACAGCGGCACGTCGCGCAGCCCGGCGCGGTCCCCGTCGCCGCCGTCGCCGCCGGCGGCTCCGTCCCCACCGGCCCCACCGGTCCCGGCGGCCCGGTCGGCGCCGTTGCCCCCGACCGCCCGCGCGGCGGGGTGGCCGGGCTCGACCACCTTGCAGAAGACCACGAAGCCCACGGCCTCCTCGACCCTGCTGACCAGCCCCTTGGTGCCCGACAGCACCAGGTGGTCGCCGTGGTCCACCGCCACGGTGCGCAGGCCGCGCAGGTCCGACCCGGAGTGCGGCTCGGAGGAGGCGACGCCGGCCAGCTCGCCGCGCCCGACCACCCGGTCGCGTACCGCGAGGGCGACGGCGGGCGGGCCGTACCGCAGGGCCATCGCGCCGTGGCCCGAGCTGAAGACCTCGCGCGCGTCGCAGTCCCGCCGGCCGGCCAGGAACATCGCGACCCCCTGTGCCACCCGCTCCAGCCCCGGCGGCACGGCCCCGTCCCCGGCGCCGTGCCCGTCCCCGCCCCCGGGGGCCGCCACGTCGAACCCCGTCAGCCCGGCCCGGGCCGCGTGGCCGCGCAGTTCGAGCCAGGGCGGCGGGGCCGCGTCCCCGGTGCCGGGTTCGGCGAGGTGCCGGTCGAGGAAGCCGGTGACGCGGGCGGCGAAGCCGGCGAGCGCGGGGTGGCGGGCGAGCACGGCGCGGAGCTCCGGGGAGGTCGCGTACGGCGGGCCGGCGGGCGGGAGTCCGCGCTCGGCACCCGCCGGCGCCGGCGCGGTCGGCGGCGTCATCGGCCGCCCTCCGCGGCCTCGGCGAGGCTGCGCGGCCGCATGTCGGTCCACGTTCTCTCGACGTACTCCAGGCACGCCTGCCGGGAGTCCTCGGGCAGGGCGACCCTCCAGCCCTCCGGCACCTCCGCGAAGGCCGGCCAGAGCGAATACTCGCCCTCGTCGTTGACGAGCACCAGGAATCGGGCTTCGTCGTCGTCGAACGGATTGGTCGCGTGCGTCATTCCACGCTCCTGGTTCTCAACGGGCGTCCATTGTCTCGGTTCAGCTGCTTGCTCGGGGGCTCGCGTGTCGTTGCCACCCGGAGGAACGACCACCTGCTATCCGGCCCCCGGCCCGCCGGCCTGTAGCTTCCACAGGGAGCTGTAGACCCCGCCGGCGGCGACGAGTTCGTCGTGGGTGCCCCGCTCGGCGACCGCTCCCCCGGCGCCCATGACGTAGATGCGGTCCGCCGCCTGCACGGTGGAGAGCCGGTGGGCGATGACGAGCATCGTGCGGTCGGCGCCGAAGACCTGGAGCGCGCGCTGGATGGCGGCCTCGGTCTCGTTGTCGACGGCGGACGTGGCCTCGTCGAGGATGACGACGGGCGGGTCGCGCAGCACGGTACGGGCCAGCGCCACGCGCTGACGCTGGCCGCCGGAGAGCGCCGCGCCCCGCTCCCCGACCCTGGTGTCGTAGCCGTCGGGGAGGCTGTCGATGAAGGTGTGCGCCCCCGCCGTCCGGGCGGCGGCGACGAGTTGGGCGTCGGTGGCGTGGAAGGTGCCGTAGCGGATGTTCTCCGCGATCGTCGCGTCGAAGAGGAACGGCTCCTGCGTGACGTACCCGATGGCCCGCCGCAGGTCGGGCAGGGCCAGGCTGCGCACGTCGGCGCCGTCGAGCAGCACCTCCCCGTGCGCGGGGTGGCGGAAGCGCATGAGGAGCTTGGCGACGGTGGTCTTGCCCGCGCCGGTGGTGCCGACCAGGGCGGTGGTCCGGCCGGGCGGGATCACCAGCGAGGTGTCGCGCAGCGCGGGCGGGCGGCCGGGGTAGGCGAAGGTCACCTTCCGCAGCTCGATACGGCCGCGCACGCGGCCGGACGGCAGCGCGCGGCCCGCCGCGGCCGGTCCGTCCGCCCCGGTCGCTCCGGTGGCCCCTGCCGCTCCGGCCGGCTCCACGACCGGCCCGGCCGGCTCCACCGGCAGCTCGTGCAGCCGCTCGACCCGGTCCAGCGCGGCCAGCGTGCGCTGGTAGTGGTCGGAGGCGCTGCCCACGCGGGACAGCTTCAGCATGGCGATGCCCGGGAGTTCGATCAACGGGCCGAACGCCGCCATCGCCAGCTCGCCCCGCAGCACGGCCCGGCCGCCCAGCAGCACCGTGCCGACCAGCGCCGAGCCGCCGGCC
Source organism: Streptomyces sp. MAR4 CNX-425 (assembly GCF_048656465.1). Taxonomy (NCBI): domain Bacteria; kingdom Bacillati; phylum Actinomycetota; class Actinomycetes; order Kitasatosporales; family Streptomycetaceae; genus Streptomyces; species Streptomyces sp. MAR4 CNX-425. The sequence continues at coordinate 751,970 of NZ_JBMDLF010000002.1, forward strand.
AGCCGCAGGATCTGCGGCGGCAGCGCGGCGCTGCGGCCCGCGGACCGGTTGGCCTCGCTGCACCGGCTGTTCAGCTCGCCGATACAGGCGATCTCGTGCGCCTCCGTCGTCGCGGACTTGATGGTGGTGTGGGCGTACAGGTTCTCGCTCACCCGGCTGTTCAGCTGCGCCCGGCGCTCGCCGCAGTCGGCGGTGTCGGCCACCGCGCGCTCGTGGAAGCGGAACGACAGCCAGGCGACGAGCGGGATCGGCGCGAAGGCGATCCAGGCGAGCTGCGGCGCGAGCAGCAGGAACATCGGTACGACCAGCGCCAGGCTGGCGCCCATCTGCACGACGTCGTGCATGTTCGTGCCGACGAACGTGCCGAGCTGCCCGATGTCCTCGGAGAGCACGGCGTTGACGCGGCTGACGCGCTCGTTCTCCAGGTCGGCCGGCGCCACGTTCTGCACGTGCGCGTAGGTGCGGGTACGCCAGTCGTCCTCGACGTCCTGGGCCACGCTGCGCCACGCGACTCCGGCGGCGTAGCCGGTGCCCGCCATGACGGCGCAGGTGAGCGCGCCGGCGCCGGCGAGGACGCCGAGCTGGGCGGGCAGGCCGACGATGCCGTTCCGGGCGAGGGTGGCGCTGCCGCCGCGCGCGATCAGCAGCACGATCGAGGGCGTGAGGGCGAACAGCGCCATCTCCGACAGCGTGGACAGGGCGGAGAGCAGCGTCGCGATGCCGAACTTGCGCCGGTGCCGGCCGACGATGCGCCGGACCGCGTGCGCGCGCGGGCCGGCCCCCGCGGGGCCCTCCCGGGCCCGGTCGGTTCTGCCCCACGCGCGCCGGACGACGAGGGCCGTCGCCGCGGCGGCCGCGCCGAGGGTGAGCAGCGGGCGCCGCAGGAGCCGCAGCAGGAGCGGCCCGCCGGCGAGGGCCGCCGCCGCCGCGCAGCCGGCGCCCAGGATCTTCGGCAGCCGCCGGGCCACGCCTTCGGGACTCCGGCGCGGGCGCGCCGCGGGCAGGTGCCCGGCCGCCGCATCGGGGTCGTCCGGCGGGGCGCCGGGGTCGCGGCCCAGCAGGTCCGCGGAGGGGGTGTGCAGGGCGGTGAGCACGCGGTCGACGGCCAGGTGCAGCAGCCGGGCGGCGTCGCGCGGGCCGATGCTGCGGTCGTGCCGCAGGAGCACCCGGCCGGTGACCGGGTTGACCCGCACGTCCTCGATGCCCGGGGCCTGGCGCAGCGACGCCTCCGCGACCCGGGCCAGTCCGGGTCTGCCGCGGAAGAGGTCGACCTCCCAGCGCTGGCGGCCGGGCAGGATCGACCGCGGCCGCGGTCTCGCGCCCGCGGCGCGGGTGCGGGCAGGGGGGTGCGGTGCCGCCACCGCCACGCCGTTGGCGTGCGGGCCTGCGGCCAGCGTCGAGGTCATCGGGACAACCACCGGTTCTCTCAAGCGGTGCGCCGCCGCGGCGGCGCGGACGATCGGTTCTCGTACGGCGGGCGCGCGTCAGCGGTGCACGAAGCTCCAGTACGCGGCGACGGCGGCCTCGTCGACGTCCGGGATGTCGATCCCGTACTCCCGCAGCCGCCGGACGGTCGCGCCGTTGTCGAAGGCCGGCTGCGGCGGCCGTCTTCCCGGCGCCGTCCCGGCGAGGCCCTCCAGGTGTTCGCGGTACGGCTCGATCGGCAGCTCCCGGCCGCCCTCGCCCGCCGCCCGCAGCCGCTCCAGCCAGACGGCGAGCGGGACCCCGGCGGAGCGGGTGCCGTGCAGCCGGTCGTGGCCGGCCATGAAGGTGCCGGGGGCGGTACGGCGCGGGTGGTGGAGGTGGTGGACGGAGCCGGGGCCGCCGTCGGTCCTCAGCACCAGCGCGACGAGGGCGCGGGCGAGGACGTCGACGGGCAACAGCGCCTCGTCGAGCGCCGGCTCCGCCGGGTGGCAGCCGAGGGCGGCGCAGCTGGCGAGGAGCCGGGAGAACATGTCGCCGCGGTTGACGGCGCCGGTCGCGGAGTGCGCCCAGATGCGGCCGAGGCGGTGGATGCCGCCGCTCGCGCCGCGCGCGAAGGCCCGCTCCACCAGCCGGTCGGCGACCCACTTGCTCGCGGAGTAGCCCTTGCCGTACGGGTGCTGTTCGCCGCCGGTCGGCGTCTGCTCGGTGACGGGCGCGGCGTCCGGCCCGGCCGCCCGGAACACCCCGAGCGTCGACAGGAAGTGGAACGCCTTGGGCCGCCCCTCCGCCGCCAGCGCCAGCAACGTGCGGGTGCCCTCGACGTTGGCCGGCTTCAGCCGGGCGTACGGCGAGAGGTGGTGGACGCTGGCGCCGGCGTGGACGATCGTGTCGACGCCGTCGCGCAGCCGGGCCCGGACCGCCGGGTCACAGCCGAGGTCGACGGCGCCGAGGTCGCCGGGGACGATCACGATCCGCGGGTCGTCGGCCGCGGCGCCGGCGCCGTACGCCCGCAGGGCGGCGGCCAGCCGCTCGCGCGCCCCGGCGGCGGTGCCCGCCCGGACGAGGCAGTGCACCCGGGCCGTCGTGCCGCGCAGCAGCTCGGCGAGGAGGAAGGCGCCGACGAACCCCGTGGCGCCGGTCAGCAGCACCTCGCGCGGGCCGCCGGCCGGCGGCGCGGCGGCGGCGAACCGCAGCGCGGGGCTGAGCTTCGCCTCCGTCTCCGGCACCCACGCGGGGGCGGCCCGCGGGCCGTCGGCGCCGAGCTGCCGGGCGAGTCCGGCGGGGGTGGGGGCCTCCAGGAGCGTGGAGAGGCGGAAGGGGACGGCGAGCCGTTCGCCGATGCGGGCGGCGAGCCGGGTGGCGAGCAGGGAGTGGCCGCCGAGTTCGAAGAAGTCGTCGTCGGCGCCGACCGCGGGCAGCTCCAGCGTCTCGGCGAAGAGCCCGCACAGGGTCTTCTCGTACGGGGTGCGCGGGGCGCGGCCGGCGCCGTCGCCGGCCGCGGCCGGGGGGTCGGGCAGCGCGTTGCGGTCGAGCTTGCCGTTCGGCGTCAGCGGCAGCGCGGGCAGCGTCACGACCGCGGCGGGCACGGCGGGGGCGGGCAGCCGCTCGCGGAGGAAGGCGCGCAGCGCCGCCGGGTCGACGGCCGTGCCGGTGCCGGCGGGGGCGCCGGCGGCGGGTACGGCGTAGGCGACGAGCCGGGTGCCGCCGTGGCGGTCGGGGCGGGCGGCCACGGCGGCGCGGGCGACCGCGGGGTGGGCGGCGAGGGCGGCCTCGACCTCGCCGGGCTCGACGCGGTGGCCGCGTACCTGCACCTGGTCGTCGGCGCGGCCGGCGAAGTCGAGCCGGCCGTCGCCGCGCCGGCGGGCGAGGTCGCCGGTGCGGTACATCCGCGCCCCGGGCGGGCCGTACGGGTCGGCCACGAACCGCCGGGCGGTCTCGCCGGGGCGGCGCAGGTAGCCGCGGGCCAGGCCGGCCCCGGCGACGTACAGCTCGCCGGTCGCGCCCGGCGGCACCGGTTGCAGCGCGGCGTCCAGGACGTACGCGCGGGCGCCGGGGACGGGGCGGCCGAGGACGGGCGTGTCCGCGTCGTCGAGCCGCGCCTGCACGCAGTCGACGGTGCACTCGGTCGGCCCGTACATGTTGAAGGCCGTCAGCCCGGGCACCGCGCGCAGTTCGCGCCACAGCTCCGGCGGCAGCGCCTCGCCGCCGAGGACGGCGAGCCCGGGCCGCCACCGCTCGTTCGTGAACAGCCCGCGGTCGCAGAGGACCCGCATGTACGAGGGCGTGACGTCGACGCCGTCGATGCGCCGTTCGGTCAGCCACGCCACGAAGCGGTCGGCGTCCGTGTAGGTGGCGTGGTCGGGTACGTGCAGCTCGTGGCCGCCGGTGAGGGCGGCGAGCTGCCCCCAGGAGGCGTCGAAGGACACCGGCGCGGTCAGCGCCACCCGCAGCGGGCGGCCGCCGGCACGCCGCGCGGCGGGGCCGAACACCCGCTCCCGGTACCGCTCGGCGACCGCGGCGACGCCCGCGTGCCGGGCCACGACGCCCTTGGGCGCGCCGGTCGAGCCGGAGGTGTGGATGACGTACGCCGCGTGCCCGGGGCGCAGCGCGGGCGCGGGGTCGGTGCCGGGCAGGGCCGCCAGCTCCGCCGCGGTCCCGGGCGCGTCGAGCAGCAGCCGCGGGGTCCCGGTGCCGAGGACGCCGGCGGCGGCCGTGTCCGTGTCCGTGAGGAGCAGCGCGGGCCGGGCGCCGGCGAGCGTGGCGGCGAGGCGGGGGGCCGGGTGGCCGGGGTCGAGGGGCAGGTAGGCGGCGCCGGCCTTGAGGACGGCGAGCAGCGCCACGACGAGGTCGGCCGAGCGCGGCAGGGCGAGGGCGACGACGTCCTCGACGCCGGCGCCGCGGGCGGCGAGGGCGTGCGCGAGCCGGTTGGCGCGGACGTTCAGCTCGGCGTACGTCATCGTGGCCGCCCCCGCCGCGACGGCGACGGCCCCGGGCGTGGCCCGTACCTGCGCGTGGAACAGCTCGGGGAGCGTGCGCGCGGGCGGCGGCGCGGGGGCCGGGGCGGGGTCCGTGCCGCCGCCGGTGAGGGCGCGGCGTTCGCCGGTGGACAGCACGTCGAGGCGGCTGAGGGGCAGCTCCGGCGCGGCGGCGGCCGCGCGCAGCAGGCGGACCCAGCGGTCGGCAAGGTCCTGGACCGTGCCGTGGTCGAACAGGTCGGTGGCGTAGTCGAGGGTGCCGGTCAGGCCGAGGCGTTCGCCGGTCGCGGAGCGCCGTTCGCCGATGCCGATGTCCAGGTCGAACTTGGCGGTGCCCGTGGGCACCCGGAGCCGTTCGGTGCGCAGCCCGGGGAGCGTGAACCCGGACGTGTCGTCGGCGTCGACGGACAGCGCGACCTGGAACAGCGGGTGGCGGCCCGGGGACCGGGGCGGGCCCAGCGCCTCGACGAGGCGCTCGAAGGGCACGTCCTGGTGGGCGTACGCGGCCAGCGCGGTGTCCCGTACGCGCCCCAGCAGCTCGGTGAAGGCCGGGTCGCCGGCGGTGTCGGTGCGCAGCACCAGCGTGTTGACGAAGAAGCCCACCAGGTCGTCGAGCGCCTGGTCGGTGCGGCCGGCGATCACGGTGCCGACCGGGAGGTCGGTGCCCGCGCCGAGCTTCGTCAGCAGCGCCGCCAGGCCCGCGTGCAGCACCATGAACAGGCTCGCGCCCGAGCGGTCCCCCAGCGCCGCCAGCGCCGTGTGCAGTTCGGCGTCGACGCGGAGGGTGACCCGGCCGCCGCGGTAGGAGGCGGCGGCGGGCCGGGGCCGGTCGCGGGGCAGCGCGATCTCGTCGGGCAGGCCGGCGAGCGCGCCGGTCCAGTGGGCGAGCTGGCGGTGCAGCAGGCCGTCCGGGTCGCCGGGGCCGCCGAGGAGCCGGCGCTGCCACCGGGTGTAGTCGGTGTAGCGGACGGGCAGCGGCGCCCAGTCGGGCGCCCGGCCGCGGCGGCGGGCGGCGTAGGCGGTGGCCAGGTCGCGGGTGAGCGGGGCCATGGACCAGCCGTCGGCGGCGATGTGGTGGATGACCAGGCAGAGGACGGACTCGGCCGGGCCGAGCACGAACAGCTCCGCGCGCAGCGGCGGTTCGACGGCGAGGTCGAAGGCGTACCGTACGGCCTCCGCCAGCCGCTGCCGCAGCTCCGTCTCGCCGGCCACCTCGGTGACGGGCAGCGCGGGCCGGGCCGCGGCGGCGCCGAGGATCCGCTGGCGGGGCGCGCCGCCGCCGGTGTCGGGGTCGGGGTCGGGGAAGACGGTGCGCAGGCTCTCGTGCCGGGCCACGACGTCGCCCAGCGCCCGCTCCAGCGCCTCGCGGTCCAGCTCGCCGGTGAACCGCTGCGCGAGGGGGATGTTGTACGTGGCGCCGGGGCCCTCCGCGCGGTGCAGGAACCACAGCCGTTGCTGCGCGTACGACAGCGGCACGGCCGCCGCCGGGCGCGGCTCCGGGTCCGGGGTGAGCGCGGGACGGGCCGGCGCGGCGCTGTCCAGCCGGGCCGCGAGCCGGGCGGGCGTCGGCGCCTCAAAGAGCGCGCTGAGGGCGAGGTCGGCACCGAGCGCGGCGCGGATCCGGGCGACCAGGCGGATCGCCTGCAGCGAGTGCCCGCCGGCGGTGAAGAAGCCGGTGTCCGCGCCGACCCGGGGCACGCCGAGCACGTCGGCGAACAGCCCGCACAGCACCCGCTCGCGCTCGCTGCGCGGCGCCGCGCCCGCGGTCTCGCCGGGGTCCGGCTCCGGGGGCGGCAGGGCGGCGCGGTCGACCTTCCCGTTGGCGTTCAGCGGGAGGTCGGCGAGGAGCACGAACGCCGCGGGCACCATGAAGTCGGGCAACCGGGCCCGCAGCCGCTCGCGCAGCGCGGGCGCCCGCAGCCCGTCCTCGGCCGGTACGACGTAGGCGACGAGCCGGAGTTCGCCGCCGGGCGGGTCGCGGCGGGCGAGGACCGCGGCCCGGGCCACGCCGGGGCAGGCGCACAGCGCCGCCTCGACCTCCTCCTGCTCGATGCGGAAGCCGCGGATCTTGACCTGCCGGTCGGCGCGGCCGAGGTAGTCGAGCTGCCCGTCGGCGCGCCAGCGCACCACGTCGCCGGTGCGGTACATCCGCGTCCCGGGCGGGCCGTACGGGTCGGCCACGAACCGCAGCGCCGTCAGCCCGGGCCGGCGCAGGTAGCCGCGGGCCAGGGACACCCCGGCGATGTACAGCTCGCCGGCGGTGCCGACGGGCACGGGCTGGAGCGCGCCGTCGAGGACGGCGAGGCGGGTGCCGGCGTGCGGCAGGCCGATCGGCGGGGCGGTGCCGTCGGGGGTGAGCGGGCGGCTGGTGGTCACGATCGCGGTGGTCTCGGTCGGCCCGTAGACGTTCATGAAGCGGCGGCCGGGGGCCCACCGCGCGACCAGCCCCGGCGGCACCGGCTCGCCGCCGGACACGAGCGTCGTCACCCGGCTGCGGTCCGGGTCGGGCACCGCGGCGAGGGCGGACGGCGGCACGAAGGCGTGGGTGACGCCGAGGCCGGGGTCGGTGAGGACGGCGAGCGGGTCGTCCTCGGGGGCGAGCACGAGCGCGGCGCCGGTGAGCAGCGCGACGCACGTCTCCCAGGTGCAGGCGTCGAAGCTGGGCGAGGCGAGCTGCGGGAAGCGGGCGCCGGGGGTGATCCGCAGCCGCTCGGCGTGGAACGCGACGAGGGACGCGACGCCGGTGTGCGGGACGACGACGCCCTTCGGGCGGCCGGTGGAGCCGGAGGTGTAGATCACGTACGCCGGGCGGCGCGGGTCGACGGCGACGGCCGGGTCGGTGGCGGGCCGCCCGGCGGCGAGGCCGTCGAGGGCGCCCGGGTCGTCCAGGACCAGGGCGGGGCGGGCGTCGGCGAGCATGAAGTCCCGCCGCGCGGGCGGGTATCCGGGGTCGACGGGCAGGTAGGCGGCGCCGGCCTTGAGCACGGCGAGTTCGGCGACGACCAGGTCCACCGACCGCGGCAGGACGAGGGCGACGACGTCCTCGGCCCCGATCCCGCGGGCGGCGAGCGCGTGCGCGAGCCGGTTGGCGCGGGCGTTCAGCTCCGCGTACGACACGGTGGTGGCGCCGGACAGCAGCGCGGGCGCGTCCGGCGTCCGGCGTGCCTGCGCCGCGAAGAGCGCGCCCACCGGGGCGGCGGGCGCGGCGGCCGCGGTGGCGTCGCCGAGGGCGAGCAGCCGCCGGCGCTCGTCGGCGGGGAGGGTGGCGAGCCTGCCGACGGGGAGGGCGGGGTCGGCGTCCGCGACGTACGCGAGAAGGTCGAGCAGCCGGCGCTGGGTGCCGGCGAGGTCCGCGGCGCCGGGGGCGCCGGGCGGCGCGTGCAGCCGCATGTGCGGCCCGGTGCCGTCGCGGCGGTCCCACACCATGACCACCAGGTCGGCGGCGAGCGGGAACGACAGGTTGTGGGCGGTGGCGCGGTGGCCGGCGAAGGAGATGTCGTAGTCGAAGCCGATGAGGTTGACCATGGGCGTGTACGCCGTGCCGGGGCCGCGGGACAGGCCGAGGTCGCGGTGCAGGTCCTCGGCGCGGTAGCGCTGGTGCTCCAGCGCCTCGCGCATCCGCTGGTCGACCTGGGCCAGCAGCTCGCGCAGCGGCATGTCCGGCCGCACGGTCAGGCGGACCGGGACGCTGTTGGCCAGCATGCCGGGCGTGGCGCGGGAGCCCTCGCCCACCCGGCCGGCGACGGTCAGGCCGATGACGAGGTCGCGGGCGCCGGTGCGGCGGTGCTCGTGGAGCGCGACGGCGGCGAACACCAGGCGGAAGCGGGAGATCCCGGCGCGCCGGGCCGCGGCGCGGAGCGCCTGCGGGCGCAGCAGGGGCAGCAGCGGGGTGTGCGGGACGGGTTGGGGCGCGGGGTGCGCGGCGAGCGGGCCGCCGGGCGCGCCGTCCCCGGCGGCGGGGGCGGCGGAGGTGGACCGCTGCTTCGGCAGCCGCGCGCTCTCGTCGGCCGCGTCGTCCGTACCGTCCGAGCCGTCCGCGGCGGACGCGCCGTCCGTGCCATCCGCGGCGGCGGACGACGGCGTGGCGGCGGGCGCGGACGAGGCGCCCGGCGTCCACCCGGCCAGCCGCCGGGTCCAGTACGCCCCGTCCGCGGCCCGCTCCGCGGACCGCTGGTACTCCCGGTCGGACCGGACCAGCGCCGCCAGCGGGCCGAAGGGCGAGGGGCCCGGGTCCCGGCCGTGCACCAGCTCCGTGTACACCTCGGCGACCCGGCGGGCCACGAGCGCGTAGCCGAACGCGTCGACGGCCGCGTGGTGGTAGGTGTGATACCACCAGAACCGGTCCGGCGCGAGCTTGAGCAGCGCGAAGCTGAACAGCGGCCCCGCGGCGAGGTCCATGGGCCGGGCCACGTCGGCGTCGGCCCACGCCCGGCCGGCCGCCTCGGGGTCGGGCGCGTCGCTCAGGTCGACGAAGGCGAGCGTCCAGGGGAGTTCGCGCGCCAGCACCTGTACGGGCCCGTCCGGACCCGGCACCAGCCGCACCCGCAGCGCGTCGGCCTCGCCGACGACCCGGCGCAGCGCCGCCTCGAACAGGCCCGGCTCCACCGGCCCGTCGATCTCCAGGTACTCGCCGAGCCGCAGGGCCGAGCGGTGCCGCGGGGAGTGCTGCTCGGCGAGCCACACCTCCCGCTGCCCGGCGGTCACCGGCAGGGTGGCCGCCGGATCACCGCCCCCCGGCTCGTCGCGGGGCGGGGCGCCGCCGCCGTGCGCTGCGGAGACCTGGCTTCGGGACAACGACGTACCTCCTGCTGGGGCCGGCAATCTCTGCTGGAGAACGGTGACTTCGGGCGTCTCGGCCCGGGGGCGGAAGTTGTGGATCATCGTGCCAGCGGGCACGGGGCATTCCCGCATCCGGCCGTGCATAACACTCGAAGGAATGATCTGCGGTCTGATAGACGGATTTGGCGGCCTCCGCGGCGCACCCGCCGGGCGCGCGCCCGGGAGGGGTACCGAAACCCCGGCGGTACAAAGTCACACGGCGGCGGTGACCTGGCGCTCAGGAACCGTACCGGCTGCTCCGGCCCCCGTTCGCCGCCCCGCCCCGACCGCGAGGAGGTCCCCGTGCCCACCGACTCCCGAGTGTTCTCCGAGGCCGGCCGCGCCCTGCGCTACACCGTCGCCGGGATCGTGCTGCTCGCACTCGTCTACGTCGCCGGCGTGTTCGCCTGGGGCGGCGCGGCCTGGTCCACCGCGCCGTTCCGCGGCGAGCGGGAGGCCCGCGAACGCACCGTGGGCTCCGGCGAGTTCCGCATCTCCACGTACGAGGAGTTCTTCGACCTGTGCGCCGCGGTGGAGACCAAGGAGGACGAGATCGGCGCGCTCCGGGACGAGCTGGACTCCCGGCCGTCCGAGTACCGCACCGAGCAGATCAACGCCTCCCTGACCGCGCTCCGCGCCACGCGGTCCGAGCTGGTCAACGACTACAACGCCAAGTCCCGGCAGGAGCACCGCAAGGCGTTCAAGGACGCCGGGCTGCCCGCCGAGCTGAGCACCGACGCGAAGGAGACCACGTGCGCCGCCTGACCCGCCTTCTCACCGCCCTCGCCGCGACCGCCGCCCTGGCGGTGACCGCCGCGTCCTGTACGGACGACTCCTCCCAGGCCAGGGAGTCGCGGACGAAGCAGTCCGGGTACGACCGGATGGTCGAGCGCCAGCCGGCGGAGGCGATGACGTACTCGCCGACGCGGGAGACGATCAACAAGTGGGTGAACAACTGGGAGAAGCCGGGGAAGCTGTCGTACGTCTATCTGCAGAACGCCAACGGGGAGTACGGCTACTTCGTCCTCGAAGGGCTGCCGGTCTCGTACTGCGCCATGCTCACCCCGCCGGAGGAGGTCGACTCCTCGAACAGCGGGATGGTGACGAAGACCGCGCCGGGCATGGACGGCGTCTACTACTCCGGCGCCCAGTGCAGCGCGTACTACGGCTTCGACGCCACCACCGGCGCGTACATCGAGTTCACCGTCGGCAGCAACCAGAGCTTCTTCCTCTACGACAAGCCGATGACGCTCCCGCAGTTCCGCGACGCGACGCCCCTGGGCGAGACGCGCCTTGAGGACGGCGCGGTCGCCCGCTAGGCCGGGCCCGCCGGGGGCGCCACCCCAACGAGTGAACCCCGAACTCCCCCTCTCACGGAGGGTCTGCGGTAGACATACGTAGAGCAACATTGGCAGATGATCCGATGAGGGAGCCCCATGACCTCGCCCTGCGACCCCCGGTACGCGCCCGCCGGCGATGTCGGCGCCGCCCTCATGCTGGTCGACTCCCAGCTCAAGGGCATCCGCGACGGCCGGACCGGGACCGACGACGAGCAGCGGGCGCTCGTCGGCCAGCTGTCCGGCGCCCTGGGCCCGAAGGGCGTCGACGACGTGCTCGACGGCACGTGCACGCTGATCTTCATGTTCATGAAGTGGCTGCGCATGGCCCACGAGGACCAGGACAAGGACGTCGTGGAGTACGTCGTGCCCAACCTCGTGGCCTCGCTGCGCATGATGCCCGCGAGCATCCGCCCCGAGACGATCCCGACCATGTCCGCCCTGCTGGTCGCCGCGGCCACGGGCCTCAGCCCCAGCCTGTGGCGCCGGCAGTTCGGCGACTGGTCCGACGGGGAGATGAACCCCCTGGAGGCGACGGCCCTGCTGCTCGCGGAGTACATCAACCGCCTCACCGACGACCCCGACTTCGCCAGCCGCATGATCAGCGACGCCTTCACCGCCCACGAGACGGGCTGACCGGCCCCGCCCCGGCACGGAGCCGCGCGCGGCGCTACGGCAGCCGGTCGCGGCGGCGCTTCAGGTAGGCGGTCTCGGCGGTGTTGCCCGCCAGTTCGACGGCCCTGTCGTACGCCGCCCGCGCCGCGCCGCCGCGGCCCACCCGGCGCAGGAGGTCGGCGCGGGTGGCGTGGAAGGCGTGGTAGCCGGCGAGCCGGTCCGCGAGCCGTTCGACGAGGGCCAGCGCCACGTCCGGACCGTCGGTCTCGGCGACGGCGACGGCCCGGTTGAGGGCGACGACCGGCGAGGGGTCGAGGCGGACGAGCTGGTCGTAGAGGGCGACGACCTGCGCCCAGTCGGTGTCGCGGACGTCGCGGGCCGAGGTGTGCACGGCGTTGACGGCGGCGAGGATCTGGTACGGGCCCGGGGCCTCCCCCGCGGCCAGGCGCTCGCGCACCAGCCGGTGGCCCTCGGCGACCAGCTCCGCGTCCCAGGAGCCGCGGTCCTGCTCGCCGAGCGGGACGAGTTCGCCGCCCGCCGAGACCCGCGCGGGGCGCCGGGCCTCGGTGAGGAGCATCAGCGCCAGCAGCCCGGCGACCTCGCCGTCCGCGGGGAGCAGGCCGTGGAGCAGCCGGGTCAGGCGGATCGCCTCGGCGGTCAGTTCGGGCCGCAGCGGGCCGGACCCGGAGCCGGTCGGCAGATAGCCCTCGTTGAAGACGAGGTAGAGCACGGCGAGGACCCCGGAGACACGCGCCGGCAGGTCCTCCGCCGCGGGCACCCGGTAGGGAATGCGGGCGGCCTTGATCTTGGCCTTCGCCCGGGTGATCCGCTGTCCCGTCGCGGACTCCCCCACCAGGAAGGCGCTGGCGATCTCGGGCACGGTCAGCCCGCCGACCAGGCGCAGCGTGAGCGCCACGCGGGCCTCCGGCGCCAGCGCCGGGTGGCAGCAGGTGAAGAGCAGCCGCAGCCGGTCGTCGTCGAGGGCGCCGGCGGGCTCGGCCGGGGTGTCGTCGTGGAGCATCCGGGCCTCCCGCTGCTTGGCGTCGCGCCGGCTCTCGCGCCGCAGCCGGTCGATCGCCCGGCGCTGCGCCGTGGTGGTGAGCCAGCCGCCCGGGTTGGGCGGTACGCCGTCGGCCGGCCAGCGCTCCACGGCCGCGGCGAAGGCGTCGGCCGCCGCCTCCTCGGCGACGTCGAGGTCGCCGAAGCGGCGGGTCAGCGCGGCGACCACCCGCGCCCACTCCGTACGGTGGGCGCGGGCGAGGGCGTCGCCGGCGTCGGCGCCGCTCACAGGAAGGGCCGTACCTCGACCCGGCGGTTGCAGTGCCGCGACCCCTCGGCGGCGAGCGCGAGGGCCGCGTCGAGGTCGGGGGCCTCGACGATCCAGAAGCCCGCCAGGTACTCCTTGGACTCCAGGAACGGGCCGTCGGTGAACAGCGCGCGCTCGCCGCGGTTGTCGACGACCGTGGCCGTGCCGGGCGCGGCGAGGCCGCCGGCGAAGACCCAGTTGTCCCCGGCCCGCAGCCGGTCGTTGAAGGCGTCGATGGCGGCCCTCTCCTCCTCGGTGGCGGAGGCGGTCCGGTGGTCGATCACGGAGAACAGGTACTGCATCCCGGTTCCTCTCCTGGTGCTCGGTACGGCTACGACGCCCGGGCGGGACCGGCGTACCGGGGACGCCCGGCGGGCCGGTAGACCTGAACCGTGATACCACCCGGGAAGGCCCGCAGGTCCGCCAGGTCGAGCGCCGCGTCCGGCCCGCGGTCGGGGAACAGCCGGGTGCCCTGGCCGACGACCACCGGATAGGTGAACAGGGTGATCTCGTCGACCAGGCCCGCCGCGAGGAGCGCGCGGACCAGCCTGCCGCTGCCGTGCACCTGAAGCTCGCCGTCGCCCCCGGCCTTCAGCTCCCGTACGGCGGCCGCGACGTCCCCGGACAGCACGCGGGTGCCGGCCCACCGCGGCTCGGTGAGCGTGTTCGACACGACGTACTTGGGCCGCCGGTGCAGGGGCCCGGCGATGGGGTTGTCGTCGGGGTCGGGCAGGACGCCCCAGGAGCCGGCGAAGACCTCGTAGGTCCACCGGCCGAAGAGGAAGGCGCCGGCGCGCCCGTACACCTCGCCGAGGTACGCCTCGGCCTCCCCCTCGAACAGCGGCAGCGCCCAGCCGCCGCGCTCGAATCCGCCCCTGGTGTCCTCGTCCGCACCGCCGAGGCCCTGCATCACCCCGTCGACGGAGATGTTCGTGACGGTCGTCAGCTTCATGGTCGTCCCCTTCTCCGGGCGCCCCTCGCGGGCGCCCTCTCACCTCTGCTACGAACGCGGCGGCCCGGATCCGACACCGTTCGGCGACCTCGTGACGAAGGAACCGGGCGAAGCCGGTGTTTTGCTCGCCCGCGGGTCCCGGGACCGTTGGCGCCCTTCCGCGGACTGTGGCGCATTTCCGCCTGGAATGATCTCGGCCGGGTCTCTCTCCGCCGGGCCACGGCGCCCGAGCGGGCGGTGCTTTCCGGCCGGTTCGGCGTGATCCCACCGGCGTACGGCGCCTGTCTGGCCGCAGCCGGGCCTCCGGCGGGCCTGCGTCATCGCCCGCGGTGTGACCTGGGCGGACCGCCGGCCGGACCGCCCGTCGCGGGACAGCGCGCTGCTCGGCCGGGCCGCGGGCCTCCGCGAACCGGCCGGCCGAGCGGTCCGCCACGCACGCCGAGTGGCCGGAAGTGATCCGTCCGTTTGGTACCGCTTACGTATGGTAAATCCCAAGTCCCCACCAAGCGCGCCACAAGCCCGGTGGGGAACAGTTCCGGCCACCGGACCCGGGTAGCTCGCGGAGGTACGGAACGCCATCGTCCGACGGTGGCGCCCACCGTGCCCTCTCCGTTCCCCCACGAGGTCCCGGATCGGCTTTCCTCGCGACTGTCATCTCGACGAAGAGAGAACGGAGAGCCACATGAGACGTCTGAACAAGAGCCGGTTAGCGGGCGCGGCCGCGGCGGTCCTGGCGCTGACCGGTGCCGGGGTGGGGGCCCCGGGACCGGCAGCCGCGGAGGCCGCCGGCGACACGGGCGGCGCCGGCACCCTGACCGCCGACTCCCCCGTCACCGTCGTCGCCAACGAGCTGCACGAGCCGCGCAGCCTGACCTGGGGTCCCGGCGGCCGGCTGCTGGTCGCCGAGGCCGGCACCCCCGGCGGCGCGTGCGACGGCCCCGACCTCGACTCCCTGGTCTGCCACGGCCTGCGCGGCTCGGTCGCCGACGTGACCTCCGGCAAGCCGGACCGCATCGTCACGGGGCTGCCGACGCACTTCAACACCGGCGAGTCCGTCGGCCCCAACGGCGTGAAGTACCTCGACGGCAGGCTGTACGTGCTGTCGCCGGGCTCGCCCCAGGGCGTACCGGACTGGCTTTCCGACAACCTGGAACGCAAGCTCACGAGGGAGTACGGCGCGCTGCTCGACATCACCCGCGGGCGCTCCGTGGTGAAGTCCAACCCCGGCCGGGCGAACTACGGGTGGATGCGGGAGAACCACCCGGAGTACTTCGAGGGCCCGGGCTTCGACGCCAACGTCTACGACATGACCCCGAAGCCCGGCGGCGGCCTCTACGTGATCGACTCCGCGTCGAACACCCTCAGCTCCATCGACCGCCGCGGCAACGTCGAGGTGCTCGACTTCATGCCGTACACCCCGGCCGGCACCGACGCGGTGCCCACGTGCATCGACACCGGCCCGGACGGCGCGCTGTACATCGGCCAGCTCACCGGCTACGGCAACTCGGCCACGGCGGCGAACGTCTACCGCTACGACCCGGCCGTCGGCGACTGGGAGGTCTGGGAGTCCGGCTTCAGCACCATCACCGGCTGCGGCTTCGGCGTCAACGGCGACTTCTACGTGACGGAGTTCGCGACCACCGGCCTGCCGTGGACCGGCGACCCGAAGGGCGACGTCGTCCAGATCGCGAAGGACGGCACCCGCACCCGGCTGGCGGAGGGCGAGCTGCTCGCCCCGCACGGCTTCCTGGCGGGCCCGGACGGCTCGGTCTACGTGGCCAACAACTCCCAGATGTGGCCCCGCGGCCAGGCCACCGACGGCCAGGTCGTCAAGATCGGCTGACCCGGCCCCCGGCAACCGGACCCCGGAGCCGGACGGCGGCCGCGCGTGCGGCCGGCGGGTACGCCACCGCCGGCCGCACGCGCCCGCCCGTCACCGCCCGTAGGGGGTGCGGCGGGGAGTCCCTGCTCGCGCCCATGACAGTCCACGTCCTTCCCGTGACTCATCCGCTCCACTGCCTGGGTGGCCCCGGCGCCCCGTGCGCTCTATCGGAAACCTCGCCGTCGACGATACATCGGATATTCGCAGCGAACCCCGCGGCTTCTGCCGGGATTTGACCCCGACGAGAGCCATTGACATCCGATGTATCCGTCCTTACTTTCCGGGTCATCCGATGAATTGGAGCTGCGATGCACACCCCTCGACCCCGTACGCGGCGGAGAGTCACCGCACTGCCCCTGATCGTCGCCACCGCACTCGCGGCCGCCGCCCTGCCGGCGGCGGTGCCCGCCACGCTGTCCGCCGCCGGCGCGGCGGCCGCGGCGCCGGCGGCGACCGGCCCCGGCACCGACCACGCCGTCGACGACCCCTTCACGTCCGACCGCACCAGCTGGTTCCGCCAGGACCGCTTCGGGATGTTCATCCACTTCGGCGCCTACTCCCACCTGGAGGGCGAGTACACCCGCCCCGACGGCACCGTCTGCCGCGACGCCGAGTGGATCCAGCGGCAGTGCGGCATCCCGGCCGAGGAGTACGAGCGACAGGCCGAGACGTTCAACCCCGCCGACTTCGACGCCGAGGCCGTGGTCGCCGCCGCCAAGGACGCCGGCATGCGCTACATCGTCATCACGTCCAAGCACCACGACGGCTACGCGATGTGGCCGACGAAGGTCAACTCCTGGAACCTGCGGGACCACTCGGCCTTCGACAAGCGCCGGGACATCATGGCCGAGCTGAAGAAGGCCGCGAAGAAGGCGGGCATCAAGCTCGGCTTCTACTACTCGATCTGGGACTGGCACGACCCGGACTTCGCCGACCCCGCCACCTTCCCCCGCTACGAGAAGCGCATGTACGCCCAGCTCAAGGAGCTGGTGAACAAGTACGACCCGGCGCTGCTGTGGTTCGACGGCGAGTGGGCCACGGACAACCCGCACAACCCCTGGACCGCGCGGGACGGCGAGCGGCTGGAGACGTACCTGCGCGGCCTGGACCCGGACCTCGTCGTCAACAACCGGGTCGGCAAGCGCCGGGTGACCGACGGCGACTTCGGCACCCCGGAGCAGGAGATCCCGGGCACGCCGGTCGACGGTCAGCTCTGGGAGTCGTGCATGACCCTCAACGACCACTGGGGGTACGCCCGCTACGACCGGAACTGGAAGTCCGCCGACACCCTCGTGCGCAACCTGCTGTCCACGGCCTCCGGCGGCGGCAACTACCTGCTCAACGTCGGCCCCGACGCCCGCGGCCGCATCCCCGCCCCCTCCGTCAGGCGGCTCGGCGCGATGGGCGACTGGCTGCGCACCGCGGGCCAGGGCGAGGCCGTCCACGGCGCCGGCCACGCCGGGCTGGTCGAGAAGCCGGAGTGGGGCACGGTCAGCCGCAAGGGCGACAAGCTGTACGCGGCCGTCACCGCCTGGCCCCAGGCCGGCGGCTCGCTGCACCTGACGGCCCGCACCGGCTTCGACGTCACCGGCGCCCGGGTGCTCGGCTCCGGCCAGGAGGTGACCGTCACCGAGGCGGGCGACGGCTACGACCTCACGCCCGCCGGCGCCGCCACCAACGGCGCCGCCACGGTCATCGAGCTGACCGTCGACGCCGGGCCGACCGCCGCGCCGGGCAGCGGCACCGGCCTGACGCAGGAGGTCTTCGACAACCCCGACCTGTCCGGCACGCCGAAGGTCACCCGCACCGACCCGGACGTCAACCACTCCTGGAAGTTCACCGGTTCGCCGGCGGAGACCATCCCGGCCGACGGCTTCAGCGTCCGCTGGACCGGCGCCATCGAGCCGCGCCGCTCCGAGACGTACACCCTGACCACCGTCTCGGACGACAACGTACGCGTCTGGATCGACGGCGAGCTCGTCATCGACAACTGGACCCCGCACACCGTGTCCGTCGACAAGGGGCAGGTGGAGCTGACCGCGGGCACCCGCCACGCCATCCGGGTCGAGTACGTGGAGCAGACCGGTGACGCGCACATGAAGCTGCTGTGGTCGAGCCCCGGGCAGGACCAGCAGATCGTGCCGCGGCGGCAGCTGTACCCGAACTGACCCCGGTGCCGCCGCGGACGTCCCGCCGCGCCGACGACGCGGCGGGGCCCGGCAGATCGGCCGCCGCGGCGGGCGCGGCGGCCGGTCCCGAGTCCGGGCCGGCCAGGTGGTCCCGGCCCCGGCGGTCACGCGTCCGGGGAGTTCCGTCCGGCGCGGCTTCTGCGGCGGCCCACGGCCACGGCCCCGAGGACGCCCACCGCCACGGCGGACATCAGCACCGCGTCCGGCACCGTGGATCCGATGTCCCTGGTCCACTGCTCCAGCGCGAACTCCTCGTCGACCGAGACCGCCCCCGGCAGCGCGCTGGTGCCGTCGAAGGCCAGGAACACCGTGCCCAGGACGACGAACAGGGCACCGGACAGCAGCTGCGTGGAGTGCAGCTCCAGCCGCCCCACGCGCACCGGCCGCCCGCGCAGCCACCGCCGGCCGCCCAGGTCGAACCGGTGCCACAGGAGGGCGAGGACGAACAGCGGAGCCGCCATGCCCAGGGCGTAGAAGGCGAGCAGCGCGCCCCCGTACACGGAGTCACCGCCGAGCGCCGACACCGTCAGCACCGACCCCAGGATCGGCCCGGCGCAGAAGCCCGCGAAGCCGTACACCGCGCCCAGCGCGTACACGCTGAGCGCCGACTCCGGCCGGATCCGCCCCGCCGCCTGCTGCATCCGCCGCGAGCCGAAGCCGAAGCCGAACATCTGCGCCACGCCCAGCGCGACGATCGTCCAGCCGCCGACCGCGATCAGCAGCTCCCGGTGGCCGTAGAAGAGCCTGCTGGCGAACGACCCGGCCACCCCCAGCGGCACCAGCGTGGTGCACAGCCCGGCGTAGAAGATGCCGGTCCGGGCGAGCAGCCGGCCGGCGCCGCTGACGGAGTACGCGAAGAAGGACGGGAGCAGCAGCGCGCTGCACGGGCTGAGCAGGGCGAGCAGTCCGCCGAGGAACGCGGTGAGGTAGCCGATGTCCGCGGTCACTCCTTCTCCCCGGCACCGTCCCCGGCCGAGTCCCCGGCCGCCGCGCGGGCCCGGTCGATCGCGTCCTCGAAGACCTCGGCCGGCTGGGCGCCCAGCACCGGTGTGCTGTTGATCAGGAAGGCGGGGGTGCTGGTGACACCGAGGTGGTGGCCTTCCGCCGCGTCGCGGGCCACCGCCTCCTTGGCCGCCGGGCTCTTCATGTCCCGCCGGAAGCGCTCCAGATCCTGCACCCCGGCCTCCTCCGCCATGGCGACCAGCCGGTCGTCGGCGAACTCGCCGCTGTTCTTCCGCCGCTCCGTGCCGAAGGCGACGTCGTGGAACTCCCAGAACCGGCCCTGCTCCCCGGCGGCCCAGCCCGCCCGGGCGGCGGCCCGCGACTCGTCCCCGAAGACCGGGAAGTGCCGCCACTCGATCCGCAGCACGCCCTCGGCCACGTACTTCTCGATCAGCTCGGGCTTGGTGTTGCGGGCGAACTTCCCGCAGAACGGGCACTGGAAGTCGGCGTACTCGATCAGCACCACGGGCGCGTCCTTCTCGCCCAGGGCCGCCGGGTCGCCGGCGGCGCGGCGCTGCAAGGCGGTCAGGGCCCTCTCCTGCGCGGAGGGGGGCTTTGCCCGGCCGCCGGACCCGGCGCCGGCGTCCGCCCCCGTGCCGTTGCCGGAGCGGGAGCCGGAGCCGGAGTCCGAGCCGGCGAAGAGGGAGAGTGCGCCCAGGCCGAGGGCGGCGACGAGGACGAGGGCGACGACCGCGGTGGTCGCCCTGCGGCTGCGCTTGCGGCTGTCACTGGTGTTCATGCGGGTGCTCCCCGGGGTCAGTTCGTGGACGGGGCGGCGGCGGCGGACGCCGCGCGGTCGGCCGGGCACGCCGCCTCGCCGGCCAGGCGCTGCACCGCGGCCACGGCCAGCAGCGCCAGGGAGGCCGCGCCGACCAGGGGTTGCAGCGGCGCCCAGTAGGCCATCGCGCCGGAGGTGCCCAGGGCGGCGAGGACGAGCTTGTTGCAGACCGGGCAGCCGACGGCGAGGAACGACAGCAGGCCGCCGGCCGCGCCCCAGCGGGAGACGCGCTCCGGGGCGGGCGGGGCCGCCGGGCGGCGGACGTACGTGGCCAGCACCACGCCGGCGAGCAGCGCGGTGGCGGCGAGCAGCGGGTAGCTCCACCACTCCGGCGCGATCTCGCGGCCGAAGACCGGGTTGGGGATGAGCGCCGTCGGGAGGCCGACGGCCAGGGCGGTGGCGGTGGCCAGGGCGGCGGCGGTGGCCCGGCGGGCGGCGCCCCAGCGGGCGAGCGCGCGCATCGCCAGGCGTGTGTGGGCACGGAGGAAGGGCATGGGGTGTCCTGAGGTCGGTTCGTGGAACGCGGGGCGTTTTCACGCGCGTACGGCTGCCGCCGGGTGGCCGGCGGCCGGGCGCGTGCGGGCAGGCGTGGGCGACGGCTCGCGGGGGCCGGGTCCCCGCTACGGGACCGTGGCCGCGAGCCGGCCGTGGGTGACGTCTGCTACAGCCGCAGGACGGAGAGTTGCGCTATGTCCGGGCCCGGCGGGGTGCGGCCCTGGGCCGCCGTCCCCGCGGCATCCGCCGGTGTCGCGCGACCCGCGGAGTCGTGGCCCGCCGGCGGCAGAACCGCCTGGTCGGCGCCCGGGCGGACGCCCGGCGCCGGCTGCTGGACGGCCTTGCCCGACTTGCGGCACCCGGGGGTGTCCGCCTCGCCGGAGTCCGGCAGCTGCGGGTCCGCCGCCGCGCGCGGCGCACTCGCGGCGCCGCGGGTGCCGCCGCCCGGGTCGGCGGCGGCTGCCGCCGCGAGCTGTGCGCACGACAGGGAGATGAGGGCCGCCAGCGTCACCATGAGCGCGCGTACGGCCGCGCGGGGCAGGGTGGCGGTCATGCTGATCCTCAACGTCCGGGGACCACCCATGAAAACACAGGAACGGGCGTACTCATACCCGCTACCGGTATTTCCCGCGGTGGCCCCCGGCGCGCCGCGGGAAGCGGGTTTTCACCGGTCAGCGGGCGAGCGGGCCGTCGAGCAGCGCGAGGACCGGGCCGGCGGCGACGCCGAGGGCGACGGAGGCGGTGGCGGCGGCGCAGGCCGTCAGGGCCGCGGGCCGTACGACCGGGTGGGCGCGGGGCGCCGCGGCGGCGGAGACGGCCGGGCGGATCCAGCGCAGGTAGTAGAAGAGGGACGCGACGGTGTTGGCCGCGGCGAGGACGGCGAGCCAGGCGTAGCCGCCGTCGACGGCCGCGGTGAAGACCTCCAGCTTGCCGAGGAAGACGGCCGTGGGCGGGGTGCCCAGGAGCCCCAGCAGGCAGACGACGAGGGCGGCGGCGAGCGCGGGGCGGGCGCGCAGCAGGCCGCCGTAGTCGTCGGTGGTGCGGGCGTGCGGCAGGGCGCAGACGACGGCGAAGGCGCCGAGGTTCGTCAGCGCGTACGCGGCGAGGTAGTAGAGGAGCGCGGGCCGGGCGTCGTCGGCGCGGGTGGCCACCGCGACCGGCAGGAGCAGGTAGCCGACCTGGCTGACGGTCGAGTAGGCGAGCAGCCGCCGGACGTCGCTCTGGAAGAACGCGGCGAGGTTGCCGAGCGTCATGGAGGCGGCGGCCAGCACGGCGATCAGTTCGGCCCAGGGCACCGCGGTGCCGGCGAGCGGCACCGCGGCGACGCGGTAGAGCGCGGCCAGGGCGCCCGCCTTGGGCAGCGTGGTCAGCAGCGCGGCGGCGGCCGGGCTGCTGCCCTCGACCGCGTCGGGCACCCAGAAGTGGCCGGGCACGCCGCCGGCCTTGAAGAGCAGCCCGGCCAGCAGCCCGACGGTGCCGGCGGTGACGAGGGCCGCCGCGGCGCCGGGCAGCTCCGCGCCGAGGTCCGGGTACGCGGTGGCGCCGCCGGCCGCGTACAGCACGGTGATCCCGGCGAGCATGACGACGCCGAGGAGCGCGCCGGTGACGAAGTACTTCAGCGCCGCCTCCGTGCCCGGGCCGTCCCGGCGGAAGCCCGCCAGGGTGTACGCGGGCACGCTCGCCAGCAGGTACGCGGCCGCGAGCAGCAGCAGGTCCTGGGCGCCGGCGAGCATCAGGGCGCCGAGGGCGGCGAGCTGGACGAGGACGTGGAACTCGCTCTCGCGCCGGTCACCCCCGAACCCGGCGCGGGCGAGGACCAGCACGACCAGCGTGCCGCCGAGGACCACGACCCGCACGGCCGACGTCACGGCGTCGACGGCGAAGGCCCCCTCGAACGCGGTCGTCGCCCCGCCGTCCGCCACGGCCGCGCCCTGGCCGACGGCGGCCGCGATCCCCGCCGCACAGGCGGCCGCCCCCAGCGCGCCGACCAGCCACTGCCGCCGCCGCGGCAGCCACGCGCCGAGCAGCAGGCCGAGCACGGCGGACGCGGCCAGGAGCACTTCGGGCAGCAGGTCGAGCGGGTTCTCGTCCATGCCGCCCGGCATCTCGCTCGTCATCGCGGTCATCGGGCGGCGAGCTCCAGCACGGTGCGCGAGAACGGCTCGATGACGTCGAGGACGAAGCGGGGGAAGACGCCGAGCACGACCGCGAGGACCAGCAGCGGCACGATCGACGCCGTCTCGTGCGCCCGGAGGTCGGGGAACGGCCGGGGCGGGCCGGGGCCTGTCCCGGGCAGCCGCAGCGGCCCGGTGAAGACCCGTTGCAGCGCGCGCACCAGCAGCGCGGCGGTCAGCAGGATGCCGGGTACGGCGAGCGCGGTCGCCACCGGGCGCGGGCCGAGGCTGCCGGCGAGGATCTGGAACTCGGCGATGAAGCCGGAGAAGCCCGGCAGCCCGAGGGAGGCGAAGAAGGCGACGCCGGTGAGCGCGGCGAGGACCGGGGCGCGGGCGGCGACGCCGGAGTAGGCGTCCATGGCGTAGGTGCCGCCGCGCTCGTGGAGCGCCCCGGCGAGCAGGAACAGCGCGCCGGTCAGCAGGCCGTGGCTGACCATCTGGTACGTGGCGCCGGTGACGGCGAGCCGGCGGGCGTCGGCGGTGTCGGCGCCCAGCGCGGCGGCGGCGCCGGCGGCGAGCAGGACGTAGCCCATGTGGTTGACCGAGGTGTACGCGATCATGCGCTTGAAGTCGGTCTGGGCCAGCGCCACCAGCGCCCCGTAGAGCACGGAGACGACGCCGACGACGACGAGGACGGGCGCGTACGTGCGCCACGCCTCCGGCAGCAGCGGCATGGCGAGGCGCAGGAACCCGTAAGTGCCCATCTTCAGCAGCACCCCGGCGAGGATCGCCGAGCCGGCCGCCGGGGCCTCGGTGTGCGCCGGCGGCAGCCAGGTGTGGAACGGGACCGTGGGCGTCTTCACGGCCAGGCCGAGGCAGATCGCCAGCAGCACGAGGGCGCCGTACGCGGACCGCCCGGCCAGCGGGTCCCGGGCGGTCAGGGCGACGATGTCGAAGGTGTGCGGGTCGGCGGCGAGGTAGAGGCCGATGAAGCCGAGGAGGAGGGCGAGCGAGCCGGTGAAGGTGTAGAGGAAGAACTTCTGCGCGGCGCGCGCGGCGCCCGCGTGGCCCCAGCCGGCGATGACGAAGTACATCGCCACGATCGACAGGTCGAAGAAGACGAAGAAGAGGATGAGGTCGAGCGCGGCGAACAGGCCGAGGCAGGTGGTCTCCAGGAACAGGAACAGGGCGGCGAACTCCCGGACCCGGCGGGTCTCGCGCAGCGCGTACAGCGCGCAGGCGAGGAAGAGCACGGCGGTCAGGGCCAGCAGCGGCAGCGACAGGCCGTCGACGCCGATGTGGTAGCCGATGCCGGCGCTCGGGATCCAGCGGGCGTACGTGGCGTACTGGATGCCGCCGCCGTGGTCGTAGCCCGCCCACAGCACGGCGGTCAGCGCGAGCACGGCGGCGGACACGGCCGTCCACACCGCGAGGAAGACCCGGCGGCCGGTGCTGCGCGGCAGGCAGAGCAGCACGCCCGCGGCGGCGGCCGGAAGGAAGACGAGGGCGGTGAGCACGGCGGCGGTCACCTCACGAGGACGAAGACGGCGGCGAGGACGGTGAAGGCGGCGACGGCCTGGGCGAGGTAGGTGTGCAGCCGGCCGGTCTGCGGGCGGCGGGCGAGCCGGCCGAGCGCGCGGCTCGCGGCCCCGACGCGCTCGACCGCGCCGTCGACCGCCGCCTCCGGGCCGCGGGCGACACCCCCGGCGAACCGGACGGTGCCGCGGGCGAGGCCGTCGGCGGCGCGGTCCAGGACCCGGTCGTCGAAGGCGGCCAGGGCGGCGGCGAGCCGCCCCACGGGGCGTACGAGGAGGGCGCGGGCCGCGGCCTCCAGGCCGAGCCAGGCGGCGGCGGCGGAGGCGAGCCGGGCGGGCCCGGGCGCCCGGCGGTCGCCCCACGCCCAGACGGCGGCGGAGGCGGCCAGGGCGAGGGCGGCGGAGAGCGCGAACTCCCACGCGTGCGGGGCGGCTTCGCCGGGGGCGCCGAGGCGGCCGGCGAGGGCGGCGCGGGGGCCGGGCAGCGCGAGGACGCCGAGGCCGGCGGCGGCGAGGGCGAGCGCGGCGAAGGCGAGCGCCGCGGGGAGCGGAACGGCGGGCGCGCCGGGGCCGCGGTCCGGGCGGCCGGCGTTGGCGGCGGTGTCGGTGGCGGTGGCGGCGGCCCGCGGGGCTCGGGGCCGGGCGGGCGGCGCGCCCGGGGGCGTACCGCCCGGCGCGTCCGCCCGTGCGGGGGCGGCTTTGCCGGGCGGGGCGTGGCCGGGTTCCGCGGGCCGGGCCGGGGGCTCCTCCCCCGCGGGCACCGGGGCGCCCTCGGCGGGCGGCACCCGGGCGGCGTCCGCCGCGCCGGGCGGGTGCCAGACGTACCACAGGGCCTTCACGCCGTAGACCGCCGAGACCACCGCCGCGGCCGACCCCGCCGCGTACAGCGCCGGGCCGTACTCCAGCGCCCCGGCCAGCAGGACGTCCTTCGCCGCCCACAGCGCCAGCGGCGGCACCCCGGCGAGGCTCAGCGCGGCCACGGTGAACGCCGCTCCCGCCGCCCGCGGGCGGCGGGCCGCGCCGCGGAGCGCGGGCAGGGTCCGGGCCCCGTACGCCGTCAGCCAGAAGCCCGCCACCAGGAACGCCAGGCTCTTCGCGGCCGCGTGCGCGACGAGTTGCAGGGCCCCGCCGGTGGTCGCGCCGGCGCCGGCGGCGAGCACCATGAAGCCGATCTGCGCGCAGGTCGAGGCGGCGAGCAGCTGCTTGAGGTCTCTCTGCGCCACCGCGACCAGGCCGAGGGCGAGCGCCGTGGCCGCGCCGGTCCAGGCCACGGCGTCGTCGCCCCAGCCGGACGCGGCGAGGAGCGGCCGCAGCCGCAGCAGCAGGTACGCCCCGGCGACGACCATCGTCGCCGAGTGCAGCAGCGCCGAGACCGGGCTGGGGCCCTGCATCGCGCGGGACAGCCAGAAGCTGAAGGGCAGTTGGGCGGACTTGCCCAGCGCCGCGACGACCACGCCGGCGGTGAGCACGTGCAGCCACGGGCCCCGCACGGCCGCCAGCCCGTCGAGCCCCGGCACCCCCGCCCCGCCGCCGGCGAGGGCCGCGCCCGCGGCGACGTACAGCCCCAGGTCGGCGGCCCGGGTGGTCAGAAACGCGACGCCCGCCGCCTCCACCCGTACCGGATCGCGCCACCGGTAGCCGATCAGCGCCCAGGACGTCGCGCCCATCACCTCCCAGCCCATGAGCAGCGCGGGCAGCGTGGTCGCGGTGACCGTGACCTGCATGGCGCCGCCGAACAGCAGCATCAGGCCGAAGAAGCGGGCGCGCGGCTCGCCGGCGCCGACGTCCGCGACGCTGAAGACGAGCACGGCCAGGGTGACGGCGGCGACGGTCACCGCCGCGGGCCCGGACAGGCCGTCCGCGCCGAGCCCGAACGGCAGCTCCGCCAGCAGCGGCGCCCGCGCCGACGGCCGGTCCACGGCGACGCGGACGGCCAGGGCCAGCGCGGCGGCGGAGGCCGCGACGGCGACCCCGGGCGCGTACCGGTCCGCCCGGCGCCCGCCCGCGGCGAGCAGCGCGCCGGCGGCGAGCGGCACGGCCGCCAGCGCCCACAGCGACGCGCTCACCCCCGCAACTCCGCGGCCTCGTCGGCCGTGTCGGCCTCGCGGGCCCGGAAGAGGGCGGTGACCACGGCGAAGCCGACGGCCATCTCCACCGCCATCACGGTGACGGCCAGCACGACGAGGACCTGCCCGTCGGCGGCCGCGGGCGCGACGAAGTGCCAGACCGCGGCGGCGGCGAGGATGACGCCGCCGAGCATCAGCTCCAGCCCCATCATCAGCATCACGACCGACTGCTGGGTGAGCACGCCGAACAGCCCGACGCAGAACAGCGCGGTGGCCACCAGCAGGAACGCCTCCAGCGTCACCGGCCCGCCCCCGGACGTACGGGACCGGCGCCGCGGCGATCGCGCCGGGCGCGGCCGCCGCGCAGGTCGTCGCCGAAGCGGTCGTACCGGCCGCGGCCGGTGGAGAGCACGACGGCGGCCACGATGGTGGTGAACAGGGCCAGGCCCAGCGTCATCATCGTCAGCATGTGCGGGCCCATCAGCGACTCGCCCAGCGCCTTCGTCGGGTCCGGCGGCGGCTTGCCCCGCCGCCGCGGCCAGGGCGCCAGCAGGACGCCGGCGGTCAGGAGGACGAAGACGCCCGCGCAGATCACCGCCGCGCCCCGCCTGTTGTGCAGCATGGACATGGGCATCAGCCCGGCCGGATTCATCATGAACATCACCATGAACACGGCCATCAGGGCCATCTCGATGGTCATCATCAGCACGACGACCACGCCCAGGTAGTCGAGGCCCAGCAGGACGACCAGGCCGCCGACGCAGAGCAGCGACAGCAGCAGCGCGTACGTCGCCCGCGCCATCGAGTCGTAGCGGAAGACCATGACCCCGCTCGCCACGGCGAGCCCGGCGAGCACCCAGAACACCACGTCATCGGGCAACCGTCCGGCCCTCCTTCCTCATCGCGCGACTACGACGACGGCCACCGCCATCGCCTGCACCAGCGTCAGCGGCACGAGCACCAGCCACGCCCACTCCAGGTAGCGCTCCATGCGCAGCGTCGGCAGCAGCCGCCGCCCGGCCACCAGCAGGCCGAGCACCCCGGCCGTCTTCAGCAGCGTCCACGTCCACGGCGGCAGCCACGGGCCGTGCCCGCCGCCCAGGAACAGCGGCACGCTGAACCCGGCGGTGACCACCAGCAGCAGCCACCGCCCGGCCAGCAGCGCCAGCCGGTCCACCCCCGCGTACTCGGCCGCCGCGCCGCCCGCCGCGTCCCGGCCCAGCGGGTGGTCGAACGGGCCCCAGAAGGCCATCGCCAGCGCGCTCAGCAGGAAGGCCGCGAACGCCACCGGCATCCACACCGCGAACCACAGCCCCCGCTGCGCCGCCACCACCTCGCCCACCCGCAGCGACTCCGCGCCCAGCGCCGCGGTGGTGAGCGCGAACATGTGCGGCAGCTCGTACGCGAGGCCCTGGGCGAGGAAGCGGTAGCCGCCGATGAGCGACAGCGCCGAGTTCGGCCCCCAGCCGGCCAGCCACACCGCCGCCCACGCCAGCGCCTCCATCGCGTTGAACCACACCACGCCGACGACCGGGTCGGTGACGGCCCGGAACCCC
This sequence comes from Streptomyces sp. MAR4 CNX-425, assembly GCF_048656465.1. Lineage (NCBI taxonomy): Bacteria > Bacillati > Actinomycetota > Actinomycetes > Kitasatosporales > Streptomycetaceae > Streptomyces > Streptomyces sp. MAR4 CNX-425. Next base: position 779,015 of record NZ_JBMDLF010000002.1, read on the forward strand.
CACGGGAGCACGGCGGCGGCCAGCACGGCGCCGACCGGGACGAGCGCGATCCCGAGGCGGCCCAGCCACGGGTCGCCGGCGGTGGTACGTCGCGGCTGCCCGCCCAGCAGCCGCAGCCCCGCGCGCAGCGGCGCCGGCGCCGCGCGCAGCGGCCGGCCGGCGCGGCCGCGCTCCGCGGCGGCGGCCAGCACGGCGTCGAACCCGGCGACGACGGCCGCCGCGGCGACGAGGGCGAACGGCAGCAGCACCACCGCCCACAGCGGCGCGGTCTCAGCCATGGCCGGGCGCCTCCGCCTCGTCGGGATCGGGGTCGAGGCTGGCCACGATCACCCGCGCGGAGGCGAACTCCGCGCCGCACAGCAGCTCCGGCAGGGCGTCGAGCAGCGCCCGCGAGGGCGGGTGGGGGCCGTCGAGCCGACCGCGCGGGCCGTCCTGGTCGTACGGGGCGAGGGGCCGCTCGTCGTCGGCCTCGGCGGCGCAGCGCGCGGTCTCGTCGAGCCAGGTGAGCAGCCGGTCGTACGCGTCACCGCCGGCGGCCAGCGCCGGACCGGTCACGCCGAACCGCCGCGCCCGGGCGGGGGGCAGCGGGCCCAGCCCCGCGGTCTGCCACCGCAGAACGCGCGAACCCCGGACCCGGCGCACGAGCCGGCGCAGCTCGGCGCCCCACTCCCGGACCGGCGCCCCGCCGCGGACCGCGTCGCGCAACCGCCGCGCCCTGGCCGCCGGGTCCGGCCAGCCGGAGACCGCGAGGAGGCGCGCGAGGCTGTCGAGGTGCGCGGCGCAGCGCCGCCGCCGGGCGGCGCCGCGGGCGACGTGCTCGCCGCGGGCCGCGCGCAGCCAGGGCTCGTCCCAGTAGGGCAGCCCGCCGGGGGCGGGCGGCGCGAGGATGCGTACCGCGGCGTGCTGCACGACGTCCCCCTGGAGGGCGACGTCCAGCACGAGGCCCGCGGGCCAGTCGGCGAGCCCGGGGCCGAGGGGCAGGTGCAGCCGGTCGAGGCGGAGCCCGTCACGGTCGTCGGCGCGCCCGGCCATGGGAAGCCCGGCGACGACGCCGCCGTGGCCGTGGTGGCCCCCGTGACCGGCGTGCCCGCCAGAGCCGCCGTGGCCGCCGTACTCCTCGTGACCGGCGTGCCCTTCATCACCCGCGTGCCCGCCAGGGCCGCCGTGGCCGTCATGACCGGCGTGCCCTTCATGACCCGCGCGCCCGTAAGGGCCGTCGTGGCCCTCATGACCGGCGTGCCCTTCATGACCCGCGCGCCCGTAAGGGCCACCGTGGCCCTCATGACCCGCATGCCCTTCATGACCCACGTGCCCGCCAGAGCCGCCGTGACCCTCATGACCCGCGTGCCCTTCGTGACCGGCGTGCTCTTCATGACCCGCCTGCCCGCCAGGGCCGTCGTGGCCGTCGTGACCCGCGTGCTCTCCGCCGCCGGGCTCTTCGTGACCGCCGTGGTCCCCGTCGCCCCCGCGGGGGCCGTGCGCGGCGGGCGCCGCCGGGCTGCGCAGCGCGTCCAGCGCCGCCCCGACGCCGTCCGCCCCGGACACCGTCGACCGCGCCTTGGGGTACGGGATCTGCCGCCACACGGCCTCCGCCCAGTCCCCGCCCGCCCCGGCGACCACCAGCGCGCTCGCCTCCGCCGGGCTCGCGGCCACCGGCCAGCCGCGCCGCCGCAGCTCCGCCTCCACCGCCAACCGCGCCTCCGTGGCGCCCGGGCAGCCGGCCAGGAGCACCGCGGGCCGGCTCGTACCGATCCGCAGGAGCGCGTTCCTCAGGCCCACCGCAGCGCGCCCTCGCGCCAGGCGTAGGCCACGGCCGCGAAGAGGATGCCCAGGAAGAGGAACATCTCGACCACGGCCGGCGTGCCCATCTCGCCGACCACACGCACCCACGGGTACATGAACAGCATCTCCATGTCGAACGCCAGGAAGATCATCGTCACGGGGTACCAGCGGACGTGGAACCGCGAGAACGCGTGCTCCCCGGGCGGCAGCCCGCCGCTGAACGGCCCCGTCTCCAGGGGGTCCCGCGCGGCCCGCAGCCACGCGCCCAGCCCGTACAGCGCCGCGAGGCCGCCGGTCACGATGCCGAGCAGCACCGGCACCGGCTCCCATGCCGACATGGCGAGCATCATGCCCGACACCCGCCGTCGCGGCGGGGCGGCACGGCCGGGCCGGAGAGTGAAGCGAACAGCACCGCCGCCGGGTACCCGGCATCCCATCTTTTCAACGGACGGCGCCGACCCGGCGCGGGATCGTCACGTACCGCGGCGCGTCAACCCGGCGGCGGGTGTGTTCAGGAGGTCCATGCCCGTGACGGTCAGGGTGTGGATCGCGCTGGTCCGGTGGCGTGCCGTGCTGATCAGGCCGGCCGTCCGCAGGGTCGTGGCGTGCTCGCTGGCGCTGGCGGGGGCGATGCCGAGGTGGGCGGCCAGTTCGCCGGTGGTGCTGGCGGGGTGCTCCCCTATCGCGTACAGCACCGCGGCGCGGGTGCGGCCCAGCAGGGTGGACAGAGGGCTGAGGGCCCCCGGGGGTGCGGGTGGTATCAGCAGATCGACGGGGTGGTCGTGGTGGACGGGATAGGTGATCCAGGGCTGCGGTCTGGCATCGGGGTCGATGATGGGGAAGTCGGTCGCGAACAGGGAGGGGATCAGGAGCAGCCCGCGTCCGCCGAGGTGGATGTCCACGTCGACTCCGCCGGGCTTGGAGATCTCCAGCGTCGCCGGCTCCCAGCGGGCGCGCAACGGGATCAGGCCGGACATCAGGCTGTCCATGCCGCCGTCGAGGAACTGCCGCGTGCGGATGCCGCGATCGACCAGGGCCAGGCTGACGAGCCGAGGCCAGTGCGGGGCCAGCGCCACGGTGTGCAGGTGGCCGAGCAGGTCGACCACGTGCTGGAAGAAGCGCGGCTCCGTTTCCATGCGCTCGGCCCACCGCGGGAGGCGCCGCCGGTGCTCACGTTGCTCGGCGAGGGCGGATAACTCGCGCCGTAAGCGGCGCCGGGAGCTCGTGCGGACCTGTTCGAGAAGTTCTTCGGGAGAGCCTGCCGCCGCGGGAGTGAGGAGATCGAGTCCCCACTCCTGTAAGGGGATCAGGTCGAAGAGCATGCGCGTCTGCCGGGGGAGCCGGCTGAGCGTGTCGCGCCGCCAGGAGCCCAGGCGCACGTTCCGCGTGGCGCCCTGGAGCATCCGTACGGCCGCGTTCAGTTCCACGAGCGGGCGGGGGCCGTCCGCCAGCCGCGTACGGGCCACGTCTTCGGCCGTGAAGTGAATCCGCCACATTGTCTCCGCCTCCGTCTCTCTTCCGGCTCCGGCAGCAGGGGCTGCCGGACTGTTCGTTGAACTCGTGTCCATGCTGGCGGCGCGGAAGTGACGGGATCCGGCGAAGCTGTTTTGTGATCGATGATGTCCAAGTCGCTGATAGGGCACGGTACTTCGTGCCGGATACTTTTATCATGGCATGAGTATAAAAATACTGCTTCAGGGTTTTTCGGCGCAGCCCGAAGCTTCTCCGTACGCCTCTGCACCCTCCCGGAAGCTGAAAAGGAGTTCCGCGTCGTGGGGGATGCGTATGAGTGCACGCGCTTCAGTGACATGTGCGGTGGGGATGCTCCTCGCTCTCGTGGCCGGGTGCACGGCCGCCGCGGAGCAGAATCCGAAGGTCCGGGGGCGGGAGCTGACCGCGGCAGAGCAGTACCTCGTCGACCGCTCGGAAGAGCTGCTGGTGAAGAAGTGCATGGAACGCGGGGGATTCCGGTACTGGGTGACGCAGATTCCCGGTGTGGCCGAGCGCGAGGGGCCCGGCTATGTGATCGACGATATCGAGTGGGCCAAGACGCACGGCTACGGTGGCCGCCTTCAGCGCCGAGCCGACAGGGCCCGGCGGAACGACCCCAACTCGGCCTATTTCGAAACGCTGTCGCGTGCGGAGCGGATCCGCTACAACGTCATGCTTGACGGCGACTTCGAGAAGGGCACCCTGACCGTGGAGCTGCCCGCCGGCGGGACCATGAGGACCCCGCGTGAGTCGTGCAGTGCGCAAGCGCAGGAGCAGCTGTACGGCGACCACCCCACCTGGTTCCGCGTCGACAGGATCGCCACGAACCTGACGCCGCTGTATGCGAACGAACTCATGAAGGACAAGCGCCTGCTACGCGCCGTCGCGAAGTGGTCGGCGTGCATGCGGAAGGCGGGGCAGGACTACGACGACCCGCAACAGATCCGCGCCGGGCTCCCCGACCTGACCCGCGGACTCGGCCCCGGCAGAGCACACGCGGTCGAAGTGGAGCTGGCCGTCACCGAGGCCCGCTGCGCCAGGCGCAGCGCGCTCGCCGACACGGCACACGCCGTCGAAGACGAACACCGCGCCAAGGCGACCAGACGCTACCGCGAGGACATCGCCACCTGGAAACACATGAGCGTGACCGCACTGGCGCGCGCGCACGACATCGTCGCGACGGCGAATTGAGACCGCAGGGCGCACAGACCTCCGCGGCACTCAGGCCGCGGGGAGCACACCTCCACAGAGAAGGGAACAATGAGCATGAGGAAACTCACCGCCACAGCCGCGGCAGTCGTGCTGGCAGGCATGGGTGCGATCGTGCCGGCCGGCAGCGCGCAGTCGAGCGAACCGGCTCCGTCGGGCATACCGGACACCTGCACCGACAACTGGCGTGACGCGACCCGCGGCTACGTGTACGCCTACCGGTACACCTTGTGTGACGGTTACCTCGGCAGGACCGGGTCCTGGGACTCCAACTGGGGCAACAGTTCGGGGCCCTTCAGGGGCAACGACGACAACGCGGCCACGTCGGTGCTGAACAAGGGCAGGTACAAGACCGTCAAATTCTTCCGGCTCTCCAGCTACCGTGGCGGCCACACCTGTCTGAAGCGGTCGGACGCCTACGACCGGGACCTGGGCGGCAATTACTTCACCGGCAGCATCCCGGTGAACAACAGGATCTCCTCGCACAAGTGGGTGACGGGCGGCTGCTCCAGATTCCTGGACTAGGAGCGGTGGCAGGCCCCGGATATGAGGGGGTGACGGAGTGAGACAGGCACGGACTTTCGCGACCATGGAACCCCGGCCTCCCGTGGTCGGAACGGAAGTCCGTGCCCGCCGCCGTGCCCGCCCCCGCCGTGCCGGTGGTCACAGCAGGCGCCGGATCTCCCCGCGGACCCGGTAGAACCCGGTGGCGGACGCGTGCAGCGCGTCCACGACGTACCGCGCCCCCGGCTCCCGTATCGCGCGCGGGAACTGGACGTTCCACGACGGCTCGTAGCCCTCGGACACCACGTGCACCCGGAGGCGGCCGCTGTCCTGGACGCACTCCACGACGACGGCCCCGGCCGGCACGTGGGCGACGCTCTCCACCGCCGCCGCGGCCGTGGCCGGCGCGTAGGCCGGGAGGGCCGCGTCGAGTTTGACGTCCCGCGCCACCGGCACCGTGCCCTGCTCCGCCGCGGCGACGGCCGCCTCGCTCGCGTCCACGCACACCAGTGAGCCGTCGGTGGTGACCAGGTACAGCCGGTCGTCGCGGTACTGCATCGACAGGGCCGAACCGCCGCCCGTGCCGAGCTTCCAGAGCCGGGTGCCGTCGCGGTCGAAGCAGTAGACGGAGGACTGCGCGTCACCGGCGAAGACGAACCGGCCGCCGGGCGAGGTGGCGCACGAGTACACCGCGCTGTCGCAGGTGTACGTGGCCTCGATCGCGCCGGTCGCCTTCGACAGCCGCTGCGTCACCCGGTGCGCCGTGCCCGCGTACACGGCGTCGTCCTCCTGCCAGCCGAACAGGACGCCGCCGCGGGTCGGCGTGTGCCACAGCTCGCCGCTGCCGTCGGGCGCGTACGCGGTGACGCCCCGGTGGTGGCCGTGGTAGACGGCCCGGTCGTCCGCGCGGACCAGCCAGGCGTGCTCGCCGCGGCTGCGGCGGGCCCACTGGTACTCGTCCTCGTGGTCGATGACCGTGAGCTGACCGCCGCGGTCCGAGACGCTCAGCACGCCCTCGTGGATGTCGAGCCAGAAGATGTCGACGTCCGCCGCGATGTCGTACGCGGCGAACGGCAGCTTCGAGGACAGGTCGTAGACCCGGCCGTCGTCGCAGCCCGCGTAGATCCAGAAGTCGTCGGCAACGAGGCACTTCACGCCGTCCGGGAGGCCGAAGCGGGCGAGGACGCCGCCGTCGTGGTCCAGGGTGTAGACGTCGCCCGTCTGGTTGCCCACCCAGCAGCGCTCGTCGTCGACGTGGATGCCGAACGCCGCGGAGCCGGTGCGGAACCGCCACAGCACGGGGGCGACCCGGCGCGCGGTGGACGGGGCGGAGGCCACCGGCCGCCGGGTCACGGCACGGGGCGCCCGCTGCCCGGGCACCGCCGGCGCGTACCCCTTGCGGACCTTCTCCCCGACCTTCTTCGCGGCGGCCGACTTCGCCTTCTCGGCGGTGGGGAACGTCGTCGTCTGCGTCTGCCCGGCGGCACCGATACGCCCGTAACGCACCGTCACCACCGGGCCGTCGACGCTCACTTCGTAGAACTTGTGCGCGCCGCCGCCCTCTTGCGACAGCTCCAGGTACGTCGTAGACAGCGTGGACCCGGCAGGCATGGCTGACCCCTCCCCGAGGTGGGCCCGCCGCCCTCCGGCGCGCCCGGCACCTCCGAATACTAGGAGGCGCCACTGACAGCCCGGACCGGCCCGCGGGTAGGGTCGCGGAAGGGCCCGCGTCCCACCGGTGGCGGCCCGGACGGGAGGCAGCCGTGCCGCACGGCTTACGGACGCCCCGGGTGCCGCGGCCGTCGCCGCGCGCCCGGCTGGGGCCGGTCGCGGCCCTCGCCGCGGTGGTGGTCGCGGTGCTCGGGATCCTGGTCGCCGGCGACGACGGGCCGGGCGCGGTGGACCGGTGGATCGGGCCGGTGGAGGCGGGTGCCGGGTCGCCGTGGCGGGACGTGGCGCTGGCCGCGGACTTCTGGGGTGAGCCCGCCGGGGCGGCGCTGCTGGCCGGGGTCGCGGTGACGGGCTGCCTGGCGGCCGGGGGTACGCGTGCGGCCGTGCTGGCCGTCGCCGGCTGCGGGTTGAGCGTGGCGGCGACGACGGCGCTCAAACCCCTGGTGGGGCGCACCATCCACGGCGGGAACCTCGCCTACCCGAGCGGCCACACCGCCTTCGTCACCGCGCTCGCCGTGGCGGTGGCGCTGCTGGCGACCGGCCGGACCGGCCTCGGCCGGGCGGCCGCCACGTCCCTGGTGCTCGCCGCGGCGCTGGCCGCCGGCGGCGTCATGGGCTGGGCGCAGGTCGCCCTGGGCGCGCACTACCCGACCGACGCGGTCGGCGGCTGGTGCACGGCGCTGGCGGTGGTGCCGCCGACGGCCCGGCTGGTCGACGGGCTGGGCGACCGGTTCGCCGGCCGGCTGCCCGGCCGCGCGGCCGGCGGCCGCCGGCCGGAGGGCCGCTGAGCGCCGTCGCGCGCCGCTGACGGGTCGTCAGGCCCGGCGGCGGAACACCGGCCGCACCGGGCGGCCGCCCAGCCAGGGCGTGGGGTCGGCGGCGTCCAGCGCCTTCCGGTACACCGCGCACGCCCGGCCCACCGCCTCGACGGTGCGGTCGATGTCGGCGTCGTCGAGCGCGCTGCTCACCACGAACGACGGGGCCAGCACCCCGTTTTCGAGGAGCCGGCGCAGGAACAGGGTGCGGTACCGCTGCGAGGGCCGCAGGTTCTCGTCGAGGGTGGCGAAGACCAGGTTGCTGGCCCGGCCCCGGACGACGAGGTGGTCGCCGACGCCCATGGCGGCCGCGGCCTCGCGGACCCCGGCGGCCAGCCGCTCGCCGAGCGCGTGCAGCCGCGCGGTGACGCCGTCCACGGCGTAGGTGTCGAGCACCGCCATCGCCGCGGCCAGCGCGTGCGTCTCCGCGCCGTGCGTGGTGGACAGCAGGAACACCCGGTCGCCGGAGTGCCGCGGCCCGCCGCGCTCCATCAGCTCGCGGCGCCCGGCGAGCGCCGAGACGGCGAACCCGTTGCCCAGCGCCTTGCCGAACGTGGACAGGTCGGGGACGACCCCGTACAGGCCCTGCGCGCCCGCCTCGGACCAGCGGAAGCCGGTGATCATCTCGTCGAAGACGAGTACGCAGCCGTGCCGGTCGGCCAGTTCGCGCAGGCCGGCGAGGTAGCCGGGCGCCGGTTCGGTGTGGGTGGCCGGTTCCAGGACGAGGCAGGCGACCTCGCCCGGGTGCCGGTCGAGCAGGTCCCCGGTGGCCGCCAGGTCCCCGTACGGGAACGCCACCGTGAGCCCGGCGGTCGCCGCCGGCACCCCGGCGGACATCGGCGTGGTGCCGATGAACCAGTCGTCGGTGGAGAAGAACGGCTGGCCGGCGCAGACGGCCACCAGCGGGCGCCCGGTCGCGGCGCGGGCGAGCCGTACGGCGGCGGTGGTGGCATCGGAGCCGTTCTTCGCGAACTTCACCATCTCGGCGGTCCGGACGGTGGCCAGAAACCGTTCCGCGGCCTCGACCTCCACGACGGACGGCCGGACGAAGTTGCCGCCGCGGCCCAGTTCGCGCCGCACCGCCTCGGTCACGCGCGGGTGGACGTGGCCGAGGCTGACCGACCGCAGGCCGGAGCCGTACTCGACGTAGCGGTTGCCGTCCACGTCCCACACGTGGGCGCCGCGGCCGTGGCTGATGACCGGGGCGAGCCCCTCGGGGTACTGGTCGTCGCCCTTGGCGTACGTGTGCGCGCCCCCCGGGACCAGCGCGTGCAGCCGCTCGTTCGCCCGCCGCGACCGGGGCAGCCGGAACTCCTCGCCGTCCACGCGGGCTCACCCCTCCCGCCGCGTCATGGCCGCCACGGCCTCGGCGAGGCCCGGCGCCTCCCGGTCCCGCCGGGACATCGCCGTGACCGGCAGCGGCCAGGGGACGGCCAGCTCCGGGTCGTCGTAGGCGATCGTCACGTCCTCGGCCGGGTCGTGCGGGCGGTCGATCCGGTACGAGACGTCCGCGGTCGCGGTCAGCGCCTGGAAGCCGTGCGCGCATCCGGCGGGGACGTACAGGGTCGCCTGCGTCTCCCCGGACAGCTCGAAGAAGGCCCGGCCCAGACGGGTGCGCGAGTGCGGGCGCAGGTCCACGACGGCGTCGAAGACCCGCCCGTACGAGCAGCGCACCAGCTTGGCCTCGCCGGCGCCCGCGCGCAGGTGCAGCCCGCGCAGCACGCCCCGGGCGGACCGGGACAGGCTGTCCTGGACGAAGGCGTCCGGGTCCAGGCCCACCGAGCGGGCCACGCCGGCGTCGAAGGTGCGGCAGAAGAAGCCGCGCTCGTCGGCGTGCGGCGTCGGCTCGAACAGGTAGGCGCCCGCGATCTCCGGGACCTCGGTCGCTTTCATGAGTCCTCCCGCGGGGCGTGTCCGGGCTTCGGGAACAGGGCCGCGGTCAGGGCCGTGAACTGGTCGGCGAGGCGCCGGTCGACGGCCGCGTTCCGTTCCGCGAGGGTCCGCCGCAGCTCCGCGGACCGCCGCTCCAGCGCCCGGAACTGCTCCAGCAGCAGGCCGGGGTCGACCTCGCGGGCGGGGTGGCAGAACGCGCCCAGGCCCATCCGGTCCATGAGCGCGGCGCTCTTGGCCGCGTATCCGAGGGCGAGGGTGGGGGTGCCGGTCCTGAGCGCGCAGACGAGGTTGTGGTAGCGGGTCGCCACGACGGCGTCGGCGGCCGCGGTCTCCTTCATCAGGGCGGTCAGCGAGGCCGCTTCGGCGACGGTGACCAGCGGCGAGTCGACGGCGCCGGCGATCGCGGCGGCCACCGGCGCGTCGGCGGCGTCGCCGGTGAGCAGCCGGACGCCGCGGCCCTCGGCGGCCAGCGCGCGGACGAAGCGGGTCGTGCCGTCGACGTAGCGCCGGTGGATCGCCCCGGCCCGGGCGCGGTCGTCGTTGCCCCCGTGGAAGTCCATGACGCCGACGCAGACGGGGCCGGGCGGTCCGCCCGGCGGGCCGCCCGGCGGCGGGGCCGGCAGGGCGAACGCGAGGTCGTCGTAGACCTCGTCGCGCGCGGTGTCCACGCCCATCGAGCGCAGCGCGTCGCGGGACAGCCCGTCCCGGTACGAGCGGTACGCGGCCAGCCGCGCCGACCAGCGCACCAGGGCCCGGGTCGGCCGGTCGCCGATCACGTCCGCGCCGACACCGACGAGCGCGACCCGGGTGCCGGCCAGCCGCCCGCCGGCGCAGAGCAGGAACAGCGCGTACGGGAAGCCCCACGGCCGCAGCGGCAGCGTGGCCTCCAGCACGCCCATGCCGGGCACGATCACCACGTCGTGCCGGCGTACCCAGGCGGCGGTGCGGGCGGCGTCGACGAGCTTGCCGAGGCCCTTCGCCGCGATCGTGCCCGGGCGCGCCGCGGTGCGGTACTCGCCGCGGTACCAGTGCAGCCGGGTGGCGGGGATCCCGTACCGGGTCGCGACGGTCCCGGGGCCGGCGCACCGCGCGTCCACGACGGCCTCCGGATGCGCGGCGCGGAGGTATCCGAGGACGGCCTCCAGCGACCCGTCGTTGCCGAGGTTGCCGGAGCCGAGCAGGCCGAACAGCCCGACGCGCGGCGGGGATCCGGGCGCGGGCCTCACGGGCGCCGCCCCGCCCGCCCGGCGACGAGGTCGTCCACACGGACGGCCGGCCCCTCCGCGCCGGCCGGGGCCCGGTCCTCGACGCGCTCGCCCGCGCCGCCCGGCCGCGCCCGGCTGGCCAGCCAGGCGGCCAGGTGGCGGTAGCACGCGCGCCGGTCGGCCGCGGACAGCGGCGCCCGCCGGATCGCCGCGACGTAGCCGGCGACGTACTCGGCGAGCAGCCGGGGCGTCGGGTGCAGCGCGCCCGCCCGGCGGGGGTCCAGGTTGACGCACCGGGAGCGCTTGGAGGGGTGGGCGCGCTCGGCGCGGGTGGGGTGGTCGCGGCGGAAGTACAGCAGCTCCGGCACCTGGTGGAAGGGCCCGTGCAGGCCGATCTCGGCGACGAAGGTGCGGTCGGCGTGGTGGTAGCTGTCGTGCGGCTTCACCCGGCGCAGCACGTCGGCGCGCATCACGCCGTAGAAGTCGTCGCCGCCGGGCTCGAAGAGCAGGCTGCGGAAGCGCACCGGCGGGTGCGGCGAGTCGGTGGCGAGGGTGTACTCGTACGGGACCTTCACCTGCCCGGCCTCGTCGACGACCGCCTGGCCGGCGTGCGCGAGGATCACCTCGGGCCGCTCGTCCAGCGCCGCCACGCAGCGGCGCAGCAGGTCCCGGGCGTACAGGTCGTCGTGCGAGGCCCACTTGAACAGCTCGCCGCGGCACCGGGTGAAGACGTGGTTGTGGTTCGGCGCGGCGCCGATGTTCCGGGGCAGCCGGTGGTACCGGACGCGCGGGTCCTGTGCGGCGTAGCGGCGGCAGATGTCCTCGGTCGCGTCGGTCGAGGCGTTGTCGGAGACGACCAGTTCGAAGTCCTCGTAGGTCTGGCCGAGCAGGGCGTCGAACGACTCGGAGAGGTACTCCTCGCCGTTGAAGACGGGCAGGCCGATGCTCAGCCGGGGTCGGGCGGTCATGGTGTCCTCACTTCGGGGATTCGGTGGTGGCGGCGCTCGCGCAGCGCGGCGCGCAGGTGCAGCCACCACACGGCCGAGGCGGCGGTGGTGGCGGCGGCGACGCCCCAGGCCGAGCCGACCGCGCCGGCCGCGGCGGCCCCGCCGAGCCCGCCGCCCGCGTAGCAGGCGGAGGCGAACAGCTGGGCGCGCAGGCTGCGCCGGGCCGCGGCGAGCGCGCGCAGCCCGGCGGCCGCGCCGGCGCCGAGCCCGGCGCCCGCGACGCCGAGGGTGGCCGGGACGATCAGCTCCGCGGCGGCGTACCAGACGGAGCCGAGCACGTGTTCGCCGGCGTGGTCGGGGACCAGCAGCAGCGCCGCGCCCCAGAGCAGCGCGGCGGCGGCCTGCCCGGTGCCGAGCAGCAGGCAGAACCGGGCCAGCCGGTGCGGCGCCTGCCGCAGCAGCCGCGCCGCCTCCGCGACGGTGACCAGCGACAGGCCCATGAGCACCGCGAGGAACGGGCCGAGCAGCAGCTCGGCGCCCCGGACCACGCCCACCGCGCCGAGCCCGGCGAGCGCGCCGAGACCGTACATCCGCAGCTGCGCCGCGCCGCTGACGCCGACGTTCTCGACCAGGTACCGGTAGCCGAGGTCGCGGTGGCCGCGCAGCCACGCGCGCGCTCCGCCCGGCCGGGGCCGGATGCCGGACTGCAGGCAGCCGTACGCCGCGGCCACCGCCGCCGAGCCGCCCCAGGCGAGCACGAAGCCGGCCACGCTGCCCGCGCGGGCCGCCAGCACCAGCGCCGGGACGCACCCGGCGCCCCAGACGACGTCGTTGACGAACGCCTTCCGCCCGCGGCCGGCGGCGAAGAACGCGAACCGCCAGGCGTCCTGGAGCAGCAGCCCCGGCAGCACCACGCCGAGGCAGGCGAACGCGGTTCCCGTCCGCCCGCCGATCGCCGGCCCGACCGCCAGGCACGCGGCGCCGCAGACGGCGCCGACGCCGAGCGCGGTGCCCGACGCCCGGGCCGTCGCCGCGCGCCAGGCCGTCTCCGGGGCGCCGCTGAAGCGCACCACGAGCGGGTCGGTGGCCAGCCCGCGGGAGACGCCGAGCACCACGCCGTACGTCACCCACGCCAGGCTGAACACGCCGAACGCGGCCGGCCCCAGCGAGCGCGCCGCGTACATCCCCACCAGGAAGTTGGACGCGCTGGAGGCCGCCTGGTCGGCCAGCCCCCAGGACAGCCGGCCGGCCAGGGCACGCCCGGCGCCCGGCCGGGCGGGCCGGTCCCGGCCCGGCGGGGCCGTCGTCCCCTCTCCCCCGGCGGCCATCGGCGTCACTCCCGGACCAGCCCGGCGTCCGCCAGGGCGGCGGCCGCGGCGGCGACGGTGGCGAACGGCAGCCCGGCCCGTTCGGCGACGTCCAGCAGGCTGTGCCCGCCGTCGGCGAGGTTGAGCACCCAGAGCATGGCCAGCTGGGCCTGCTCGGCGTCGCTGCGGCCGCCGAGTGAGCCGTACAGCCCGCGCCGGCCCAACTGCGGTTCGCCGTAGGGGCTGAGGTTGACGTAGCGCCGGTTCCCGTCCAGCACGGCGAACGCCTCGCGGCAGACGGCGAGCGTGTCCGCCATCGCCGCCGCGGAGACGAAGTCCAGATCGTCCGCCGAGGTGTGGTACTCGGGGTAGCCGGCGTACGGGGTCCGGGTGAGCGAGCCGACGCCGAGGTCGAACCCGGGCGAGCAGAACTGCCGCTCGTCGTAGCCGTACGGGGTGAACTCGACGACGCGGTGCGGGCGCTCGGAGGCGGCCAGCACGTGCCGCAGCACCCGGTCGATCTCGGCGTCGCCGCGCCGGCTGCGCTTGTACGTCAGCCCGCCCGGGTCGCCGGCGCACGCGAGCACCAGCCCGTGCTTGACCCGTGCCGTCCGCTCGGCGTTGCGGGCCAGCCAGGTGATCGCGCCGATGGTGCCGGGCGCGAAGAGGAACCGGTAGGTGTGGTGCGGCCGCCGCTCCGCCAGCGCCCGGGCCAGGAACGTCGCGACCGCGATGCCGGCGAGGTTGTCGTTGGCCAGCGACGGGTGGCAGACGTGGCTGGAGACGAGCACCTCGTCGGCGACCCGCCCGGGGACCACGTGCTCGGCGTAGGTGAGGTGGCCGTCCGCGAGGGTGGAGTCGATGCGCACCTCGTAGTCGCCGTCCGGCAGCGCGTCCAGGGTCTCCTGGGCCAGGCAGAAGCCCCACTCCGGCCGGTAGTAGCTGGTGCGGTACGGCACCCACGACGGGTGGTCCGGCAGGGTGTGCAGGTGCGCGCGGAGTTCGGCCAGCGGCAGGGTCGCCGACACCGGCACGCTGTAGCCGAGCACGTGCAGGCTGGACGCGCGGAAGTCGACGACGCGGCGCCCGGCGGCGTCGGCGACGTACGCGTCCCGGATGTTCCACTCCTGCGGCACCGTCCAGTCGAGCACCCGCGTCCCGGTCGGCACCTCGTGCACCTGGAGCGGAACGTACTCGCCGACGATGTCCAGGGTGGCGCGCACCCCGTCGCCGGTGATGCTCCGGCACAGCGGGTACAGCCGCTCCACCAGCGCGTACATCTCCTCCCCCACCCCGGCCCCGGCCGCGGTCCCGGCCCCCGCCCCGGTCACCGGCGCCGCCGCAGCGTGCCGTCGACGGCGCCGGAGCCGACCGCCGCGCGGAGCACGGCCAGGCGGGTGAAGCGCTCGTCGAAGTCCTCCCGGGTCAGGCCGAACCTCCGGTAGGCGTCGGCGAGTTCGAGCGCGCCCCGCTTCACCGTCCACTCGCACCCGAAGCCGGGGACGGCCGCGCGGAACCGGGAGAAGTCCACCCGGTACGAGCGCGGGTCGGCCCCCGTCTCGCCGGTGATCACCACCTTCGCGCCGGCCACCGCCTCCGCGACCTGCCCGGCGATCTCGGCGACCGTGACGTTGTTCGCCTCGTCGCCGATGTTGAACGCCCGGTCGTGCACGGCGGCCCGCGGCGCGGTCAGCGCGGCCGTGAAGGCCCGGGCGATGTCGGCGGCGTGCACCAGCGGGCGCCAGGGGGTGCCGTCGGAGAGGACCAGCACCTCGCCGCTCAGGAGCGCGTGGCCCACCAGGTTGTTCAGCACGATGTCGGCGCGCAGCCGGGGGGAGAAGCCGAAGGCGGTGGCGTTGCGCAGGTACACCGGGCTGAAGTCGCCGTCGGCCAGCGCGTGCAGGTCGTCCTCCACCCGCACCTTGGACTCCGCGTACGGCGTCACCGGCCGCAGCGGCGCGTCCTCCGTCACCAGGTCGCCCCCGCCGGCGGCGCCGTAGACCGAGCAGGTCGAGGCGTACAGAAAGCGCCGCACCCCGGCGTCGCGGGCCAGCCGGGCGAGGCGTACGGCGGCGCGGTGGTTGATGTCGTAGGTCAGCTCCGGCGCCAGCGACCCCAGCGGGTCGTTGGAGAGCGCGGCCAGGTGGATCACGGCGTCCGCCCCGGCCACGTGCTCGGAGGTGACGTCCCGCAGGTCCACCCGGTGCCCCGGCGGGTCCGCGGGGGCCGGGCCGAGCACGCGGTCGGCGAACAGGCCGGCGTCGAGGCCGGTGACCTCGTGTCCGGCGGAGCCGAGCACCGGGGCCATGACGCTGCCCAGATAGCCCTGGTGTCCGGTGAGCAGTACGCGCACGGTTCAACCCCCCAGGTCGAGAGTGAGTTTGGTGACGGCGAACGCCTCGGCGTAGCGCGCGTGGCATTCGATGCCGCGGATCCGCGCGAGGCCGAGGAACGCCTCGCGGTCGTACCAGGGCCGGTGCCGCTGCGAGGGGTAGTGCTCGGCGAGCAGCCGGGCCTTCCGCTCGGCGACGCCGGGGGTCAGCGGCCCGTACGCGACCGGGCGGCCGAGGTCGCCGTCCCACTTGACGATCTCGTAGCCGAGCACGAGGTGGTCGCGGAAGGCGGTGGTGACCAGCCGTGCGAGGCCGCGGTGGTCCTGGTGCGCGTCGTCGGTGCGCGGCGCCAGCACCAGCTCCGGCTCACTCCGCGCGCGCAGCTCCTCGACCGCGGCCTTGGCCTGTGCCCAGTGCGCGGGCAGCCGGCCGTCCGGCAGTTCCGCCACGGTCAGCCGCAGGTCGGCGCCGGGGCAGAAGGCGGCGAGCGCGGCGCGCTCCTCCCGCTCCCGCTCGCCGCCGCCGCCGGAGAGCACCAGGGCGTCGACGGTCAGGCCCGGCCGGGCCCGACACAGCGTCAGCAGGGTGCCGCCGGCGCCGATGGCGATGTCGTCGCAGTGCGCGCCCAGGGCGGCGATCCGGTCCAGGGGCCCGGCCCCGAGCCGGATCACGCGGTCCCCGCCCCGGCGCCGACCCCACCGCCGCCGGCGGCGGTGCCGGTGACATCCCGTTCCCACAGGGCCCACGGGCGGTCGCCGCGGCTGTAGGCGGCGTCGAGCGCGGCCCGCTCCTTGACGGTGTCGGTCGGCTTCCAGAAGCCGCGGTGCCGGTACGCCACCAGCCGGCCGCGCTTGGCCAGCCGGGCGCAGCCGTCCGCGACCAGGTCGCCGTTCTCCGGGATGTGGTCGAAGACCTCCTGGCGGAGCACGAAGTAGCCGCCGTTCTCCCACAGCGGCAGTTCGCTCACCGCGGTGATGCCGCCCGCCAGGCCGTCCTCGCCCAGGTCCACGCAGTGAAACGAGGACTGCGGCGGCACCACCATCAGGGACGCGCCGGCGTCGCGCCGGGCGAACCGGTCGATCATCTCCGGCAGCGGGGCGTCGGTGAGCACGTCGGCGTAGTTGGCGAGGAACATCTCGTCGCCGTCCAGGTGGTGCCGCACCCGGCGCAGCCGCTCCCCGATGGGCGACTCGACGCCGGTCTGCGCGAACGTGATCGTCCAGGAGGAGATGTCGCTGGACAGCAGCTCGGCCCGCCCGTTGCGCAGCACGAAGTCGTTGGACGCCGTCTCCTCGTAGTGCAGGAAGAAGTCCTTGATGTGGTGCGCCCCGTAGCCGAGGCACAGGATGAACTCGGTGTGCCCGAAGTGCGCGTAGTAGCGCATGACGTGCCAGATCAGCGGGCGCGGGCCGACCATCGCCATCGGCTTGGGCACGTCGTCGGCGGCGCCGCTGCGCATCCGCAGCCCGTAGCCGCCGCAGAACAGCACGACCTTCATGGGGTGACCTCGACAATGCTCAGTTCCGGGATGGGAAAGACCAGCCGGCCGCCCCACTCGTGCACGTACGAGAGCTGTTCGACCAGCTCGTCCCGCAGGTTCCAGGGCAGGACGAGCACGTAGTCGGGGCGGTCGGCGGCGATCTGCTCGGGCGGCAGGACCGGGATGCGGGTGCCCGGGGTGAACCTGCCGTGCTTGTACGGGTTGCGGTCGACGGTGTACGGGAGCAGGTCGGGCCGGATGCCGCAGTGGTTGAGCAGCGTGTTGCCCTTGCCGGGGGCGCCGTAGCCGGCCACCGTCGCGCCGCGCTCGGCCGCGTCGACGAGGAACCGCAGCAGGTCCCGGCGCACCCGGGCCACCCGGGCGGAGAACTCCCGGTAGCCGGACAGCTCCCGCAGCCCGGCGGCCGTCTCCCGGGCCAGCGCGTCGGCCGTCCGGCGGGACGGCTCGCCGGCGGCCTCGGCCGGCCGGGCCCACAGCCGCAGGGAGCCGCCGTGGGTGGACAGCAGCTCGACGTCCACGAGCGTGAGCCCGCCGCTCGCCAGCGCCCGGCTCGCGGACGCGACCGTGTAGTACTGGAAGTGCTCGTGGTAGATCGTGTCGTACTGGTTCCCCTCGATCAGCGTCAGCAGGTGCTGCACCTCGACGGAGACCCAGCCGTCGTCGGCGACCAGCGCGCGCAGCCCCCGGGTGAACCCGGTCACGTCGGGGATGTGCGCGTACACGTTGTTGGCCACGACCAGGTCGGCCGGGCCGTGCTCGGCGCGGACGGCCGCGCCGGTGGCCGGATCCAGGAACGCGGTGAGGGTGGGCACGCCGGCGTCCCGCGCGGCGGCGCCGACGTTCACCGAGGGCTCGATGCCCAGGCAGCGGATCCCCCGGCCGGCCACGTGCTTCAGCAGGTACCCGTCGTTGCTCGCGACCTCGACCACGAAGGCTTTCCTAGCCCCGGAGCCGAGGTCCAGCCGCCGTACGGCGTCGGTGACGAACGCGCGCGCGTGCTCCACCCAGGAGGTCGAGTACGAGGAGAAGTACGCGTACTGCGTGAACGTCTCCTCGGGCGTGATCAGCGGCGGGAGCTGCGCCAGCCAGCAGTCGGTGCAGACCCGCAGGTGCAGCGGGTACGCCGGCTCCGGCCGGTCGAGTTCGTCCGCGGCGAGAAAGCTCTCGCACGGCGGGGTCGCCCCCAGATCGACGACGCTCGCCAGCGCCGCCGAGCCGCACAGCCGGCATCGTGTCATCCGCTGTCCCCCTCCCCCCTGCCCCGGCGGGTGTCCCCGCCGGGGGTCGGCACCGACCGGCCCGCGATCGCGGTGCGGTACTCCTCCTCCAGTCGCCTCAGCCCGTACTCCGGGCCGAAGCCCCGCTCGTAGCGGCGCCGGGCCGCCCGCCCCATCTCCCGGTTGCGGGCCGGGTCGGACGTGATCCGGCGCAGGTCGGCGGCGAGCGAGTCGGGGTCGCCGGGCCGGTGCAGCAGGCCGGTCACCCCGTCCTCGACCAGTTCGCCGAACGCGGCGTGCCCGGCGGCCAGGGCCGGGACGCCCGCCGCCATCGCCTCCGCGACCACCAGGCCGAACGTCTCCAGGGCCAGCGAGGGAACGACCACGGCGACCGCCCGCGCCACCGCCCGCCGGCACTCCCGCAGGCCGTACAGGCCGGCGTAGCGCACGTCGTCCCGGCCCGCCGCCCAGGCGCGCACCTCCCGCTCCAGCGGCCCCGCCCCGGCGAGCACCAGCGGCACGCCCACGCCGCCGTCCGCGGCGATCTGGTCCCAGGCGTCCATGAGCGGCCGCACGCCCTTGGCCTCGGCGAGCCGGCCGAGGAAGAGCAGGTGCTCGCCGTCGGCCGTCCGGACGTCGCCGGGTTCGGGGACGAAGTTGTGCTTGACCGCGATCCGTTCGGCCGGCATGCCGGACCGGACCAGGACGTCGCGCTGCGCCGCGGAGATGCACAGGAACCGGGTCACGCCCGACCACCAGCGGCGCCGGTTGACCGCCAGGCTGACGGCGAGCGGGACCGTCGCCAGCCGGGAGCCGCGGTAGCAGCCGTGCCGGACGGCGGGCAGCGGGCTCGACCCGACGCACTCGGTGCACTGCCGGCCGGCGCGGCGCAGGGTGCCGGGCGGGCAGATCTGGGTGTAGTTGTGCAGCGTGGCGACGGCGGGCACGTCGGCGTCGGCGCAGGCGGCCAGCACCGCGGGCGACAGCAGCGGGAAGACGTTGTGGACGTGCACCACGTCCGGCCGCGCGGCCCGCAGCCGGCCGGCCAGCTCCGCGCGGACCGCCGGGTTCCACGGCACCAGCAGCGGCACCGCGGCCCGGCCCGCCAGAGAGCGCGCGGCGATGTCGTCACTGCGCCGCTCGAACACCTCGACCCGGTGGCCGGCCCCGCGCAGCAGCCTCACCTCCTGGTCGACGACGCGGTTCTCCCCGCTCGGCTGCGCCGAGCCGTAGCGGTTGTGCACCACGAGGACGTGCATGGCCGGGTCAGCTCCGTTCCCGGGCCCAGCGCGGGACCCGACGTCGGGGTGGTGCGGGCGGCGCCGGCGGCGCGGCCGCGGCGGGCGCCGCCAGCAGGGAGGCGGCGAGGGCCAGGTGCAGCAGATACGGAGAGGCGTCCCCGAGACCGGCCTCGGTGTACGACGAGACGGCGCAGAAGGCGATGAGGAAGACCGCGCAGGCCCGCGGCAGCGACGGCGGCCGCAGCAGCGCGACCCCGCCCAGCACGACGAGGACCGCCGCCACCAGGGCGGCGCCGGTCAGGCCCTGTTCGTGGTAGACGGCGAGCCAGCTGTTGTCGATCGGCAGCCCGTCGTACGACTTGTCGCCGAGGCCGGTGCCGAACAGCCGCTCCGAGGTCGTCCGGGGCGCCGCCAGCAGGGCGTCCCAGACCTTCTCCCGGCCGGTGAGGCTGGCGAAGTTCTCCCGGCTCTGGCCGCGCAGCACCCACGCCTCCAGCGCCTTCGAGAACCCCACCGCGGCCACCCCGGCGCACAGCACCGCGCCGGCGAAGAACCGGCGGGCGGCGCGGCTGGTCAGGACGAGCGAGGTGAGCGCCAGCGCCAGCCCGACGAGCAGCCCCGCGGTCGCCGTCCGGGTGTGGCTCAGCGCGAGCAGGACGAGCGCGGGCACGACGACCAGGGCCGCGCCGCCCGCGGTGGTCCGGCGGCCCAGCAGGAGCAGCACGGTCAGCCCGGTGATCACCGCGGCGTACTGGCCGATCTGCGGCGGCGTGAGCGGCCACAGCGCCCCGACCAGCCGTCCGCCGTACAGCTCGGGCATGGCCGCCCCCGGCGACACGGCCAGCCCGGCGACCACCGACCCGAGCACCGCGCAGTACAGCCGGATGTGGCTCCGTACGAACCCGAGACCGCCGTCCCACCAGCGGGTGAGCAGCCACAGCGTGCCGACGAAGACGGCCAGCCGGGCGCAGCGGAACAGCGCGCCGAACCCGGACGCAAGGCTCACGCTGGCGATGAGGCTCGGCACCAGCAGCAGGGTGAGCAGGAGGACGAAGGCGCTGGGCCGGATGCGCGGCCGCGGGTTGACCGCGAGCGCGAGCGCGAACGCGAGGACCAGCGCGCCCATGGTGACCATCTGGATGAGGGAGCGGGGCAGCGGAACGACCGTCTCCGCCCCGGCGGAGCCCAGCGTGTTGAGCCCCAGCAGCCCCCAGACGACTCCCACGGCCTTCGGCGGGCGGGCCGGGCCCGGTGCGGCGCCGTCCCCGCTCATCTCAGCCACCCGCCCGCGGGTCGTAGGTGCTGCCCTCGTCCTGCCGGTGCGGCGCGGCCCGCCACGCGGCGAAGCCGAGCGCCCGGCCCGGGTCCCGGACGACGAAGCGCCAGGGCCCGCGGTAGGTGTTGTCGTGCCAGCGGTTGTGCTGCGCGCCGGCGATCGCCTCGGCGACCCGCTCGCCGTGGTACGGCGACCAGTCCGGATAGGTGCCGTAGTTGGCCAGCACGGCCATGCGCCCGCACGCCCCGGCGCACGGGACGACGGAGGTGTCCAGCACGAAGCGGTTGTCGTGGATGTCCACCCGCTTGGTCTTCCACCGGCAGTCGTCGTAGAGCGGCGGGGTGCCGATCGCCGGCTGTGCGCAGCGGCCGGTGTCGGGCACCAGCAAGGTGCATTCACCGGTCGAGGTGTTGGCCGGGCTGTTGCAGAACCGGTCGGCGTTCTCCCACAGGGTGATCCCGGACCAGTTGTTCTCCAGCACGTTCCGGTAGATCTCGATCCGGTCCGTACGGGCCGGGATCCGCGGCTCGCCGCCGGACTCGGACACGTAGAGGCTCGCGTACGGGAAGTCGTCGCCGCGCGCGGCGTACTTCCGGCCCTCGGCCCAGGTGTTCCGCCGGATCGTGTTGTTCCGGATGACCGCGTTGTAGCTGGTCTCGTAGATCAGCGCGGCGCCGTCGTTGGCTTCGAGGAGGTTGTTCTCGATGCGGAAGTCGTTGTTGTTGTTGTCCGCCCACAGCCCGGGCCCGCGGTTGTCGTGCACCCAATTGCCGCGGATGTCGGCGCCGTCGACGGCCCAGAACTTGACGCCTCCGGTGCAGCCGCACCCCGGCCGCCGGCGCTCCCAGTCGCCGGTGTTGTTGCCGGTGATCTCGTTGCCCTCCACCACCAGGCCGCGGATGGTGTCGCCGGCCTTGTACGCGTTCATGCCGTACTGGCCGTTGCCGCTCAGGCAACTGGCGCGGACCTGCTGGCGGGCGCCGGCCATCAGCCCGGCGCCGGAGTTGCGCCGGATCGTCGCGTGCTCGATCACCCAGCCGTCCGCCGAGTCGTGGTTGACCACGCCCTCGTCGTGCGGCGCGGCGAAGTTCTGCACCGTCAGGTGGCGGAGGGTGACGTCGGGGGCCGCCCCGCCGAACGCGTACTGGTTGGTCTTCCCGCCGTCGAGCACCGCGCCGGGCGCGCCGAGGTAGCTGTTCCCCTTCTTGGGGACGACCTGGGCGTAGCGGTCCGGCGCCAGCCGGTGCCTGCCCGGCCGCAGCCAGAACGTGGTGCCCGGCGGGCTGCTCCGGGTCCGCGCGGCCAGGTCGCCGACCACCGCGGGGTCCACCGGCACCGCGCCCGCGGGCGCCCGCTCGGGCCGGGGCGCGGGCTCGGCGCACACCCGCGGCGCGGACGCGGACGACGGCGGCGCGGCGGCCGGCCGCTCCCGGGCGCCCGGCGCCTCCCGGGCGTCCGGCGTCTCCTCGCAGCCGGCCGCCAGCAGGGCCAGCGCCAGCGCGAGCGGCGCCGCCGCCCGGGCCCGTGGCCGCCACGTCATCACCGCGCCCCCTCCCCTAGCCCCGGAACCCGAGTACGGTGGTGAACTCCTCCGGCGACGCGGTGCCGCCGGCCCATCCGGAGCCGACCAGCGTGGTCGCGGGCTCCTTGCGCCCGAAGCCGGCGGAGTACCAGCCCAGCGGCGGGTCGGTCTCGCCGCGGTGCGCCCGCCAGGCCAGCCGCGCGGGCAGGTCGAGCACCGCCCCGCGGTCCGCGCCGTCCCGGGTCCAGCTGAGGACGGCCCGGCTGCCCGCCAGCTCCGCGGTGACCGCCGGGCCGAGGTGGTACGCCAGCCGCACCGCCCGGCGCGGGCCGCCGCGCACCTCGTCGCGGATCCGCAGCTCCCGGGTCGCGGCGGTCAGCTCCACCCGGCGGCGGTGCACGGTGCGCCGGTAGCCGTCGTGCTCGGCGCACCAGCGGGCGACGCCGGCGCCGGAGGTCTCCGCGGCCAGCACGCGGCTGCGGGCGTGCCGCGTCCAGAGGAACGGGCCGCCGGAGACGGACTGGTCGGCGCCGTCGAGTTGCAGGGTGTTGTGGGCGAGGGTGGACCGGAAGTACCGCCGCCACCCGGGCAGCCCGTGGTAGCAGTACGTCCCCGGGTCGGCGAGCACGTCCACCCCGTCGTGCCTGACCTCCACGGACAGCGCGTCCGCGTGGGCGTGCGCGGCGATGGACAGGAAGCCGTGCGGGCCGCCGTCGCAGCGGCACCAGATCCCGCCGGGACCGCGCAGGACGGTGACCCCCGCGTCGGCGAAGTGGGCGGGCCGGCGGGCCGGCCGGGCCGGCGCCGCGGTCTCCCCGGCCGCGGTCTCCCCGGCCGGGTACGGGCGGATGAGCGCGGCCAGCAGCGGGGTACGTACGTCCGCGCCGGTCACCGCCGGCCACCAGCCGAGGCGGCCGAACACCGCGTCCCCGGTGGCCAGCAGCGAGGCCCAGCGGTCGGTGCCCGCGCCGTCCACGACCAGGCCGTGCCCGTCGTCCCCGTCCCCCTGGCGCGGCGGCCGCAGCCGGCCGTCCACGACGGCCGCGAGCGCGTCGGTCATCCGCAGCAGCACGAGCCGTACGGAGGCGGGGACGGGCACGCCCGCGGCGTCCGCCTCGGCGACCGCGGCCAGGCCCAGCTCCAGCACCAGCCCGTGGTACTCGGTGGCCAGCTCGCGGTTGAGGCCGGAGCCGAAGGTGTTGGCGCGCAGGTGCCGCGCCAGCGACGCGAGCGCGTCCGCCCGCCAGCGCGCCGACTCGGGGAACCAGCCGAACGCGCAGGCCGCGGCGAACTGCCCGGCGGCCTCGGCGACGGCGTGGTTGTTCGCCGAGGAACCCCGGCTGGGGAAGGCCGCCAGCCAGCGCTGATGGTGCCAGACCTGGTGCCGTGCCACCGGGGCGTCCTCGAACAGCGCGGCCGCGCCCGGCCAGCCGTCGAGCAGCCGGCGGATCCACACCCACGACAGCAGCCGGATGCCCAGCTCGATGCCGCTGGTCCAGTGCACGCCGCGCAGCGGCGGGTTGACCGCCCACCACGACTCCAGGTGCGCGGCCACCCGGGCGGCGTACCGGTCGTCGCCGGTGAGCGCGTAGGCGGCGGCGACCACGGTGAGGTACTGGTGCCGGGACGGCTCCCAGATCTGCTTGACGTCCCCGACCGCGGCCTCGTTCCGGTACGGCACGTCGAAGGCGTACGCCGCCGGCGCCCGGCGCCCGGTCCTCGGGTCGTACCACCAGTCGGGCTCGGCGAGGTCGTCGCGGGCCACCCCGAAGAACTCGGCGTGCCCGTCCAGCAGCCGGTCCGCCGTCCCGAGGAGCCGCTTCACGGCCTCCGGCGGCACGGCGTCGAGCGCGCCGGCGGGCAGGGCCGCGGTGAACGGCGCCCCGGCCCCGGCCGGGCAGTGCGGCGGCGCCGACCGCCACCGCCGCCGACGTACGGCGTCGCCGGCCCGGCCGGCGGCCTCCCGCGGCCCCATCCGGGACAGCCGCCGGAGGTACCAGCCCGCGCTCCCCGCGGCCGCCGTCATCGCGCCCCCGCCAGCGTCACCGGCGCGCGGGCGGCCAGGGCGGCCGGCACGGCGAGGGTGGCGGCGGTCGTGGCGACGAGCGAGTCCAGCGGTACGGGCATCGGCCCGCCGGTCCGTACCGCCGTCACGAACGCGGCCAGTTCGGCTTCCTGGCCCTTGTCCCGGGCGCGGGGCAGCCGCGAGCCGACCCACCGCCGGCGGCGGCCGTCGTAGACGGCGGCCCGGACGAAGTCGTCGAGCCTGAGGACCCGGCCGTCCGCGACGAGGTCGACGGTCTCCTTGGGGAAGCCGGGCGGGCCGGTGGTGACGTAGCCGATGGTGGCGGTGGACTCGTCCGGGTAGCGCAGGACGAGTTGCAGGTCCTCGCCGCCGGAGGTGGCGACCGCGTACGCGGAGACGGGGTCGGCGTCGAGGAGCCAGCCCGCGGTGTCGATGAAGTGCCCGCCCTCGCCGGCGAACCGGGAGCCCTCGCTGTCCTGCCGCAGGTACCAGCTGCCGTGCTCCAGGCGGCCGGCGTTGACGAGGTAGCGCAGGTGCCCGGGGCCGCCGCGGGCGCCGAACCGCCGCCGGGCCTGCCGCAGCAGCGGGGCGAACCGCCGGTTGAAGCCGACCTGGAGCCGGTCGTTGCCGGACTCCGCCACCGCCGCGAGCACGCCGTCGAGTTCGTCCCCGGTGAGGGCGAGCGGCTTCTCCACGAAGACGGCCTTGCCGGCCAGGAGCGCCCGCCGGGTCAGTTCGGCGTGCGAGCTGTGCCGGGTGACGACGAACACCGCGTCGACGGACGGGTCGCCGAGCACGGCGTCGAGGTCGGTGGTGGCGGCGGCGAAGCCGAACTTCCGCTGTGCGTTGGCGGCGGAGAGCGCCGTGGTGGTGACGACCGCCGACAGCCGCACGCCGTCGCGCCCCGCCAGGTGCGGCAGCAGCATCGACGACGCGTAGTTCCCCGCGCCGACGAAGGCGAGCCGCACCGGCGTTCCGGCGGCGCGGGCCCGGCCGCGCCGTACCGGCACCGCCGGCACCGCGGGCACGGCCACCGCCGGTGCCCCCGCCGCCGCCTCCCCGGGCTCCCGCGACTGCCCGGGCTGCCCGGGGTAGCGGAACAGGACGGCCACCGCCTTCAGGCGGCCGTCCGCCAGGTTCCGGTACGTCGCGACGGCGTCCTCGAAGTCGGCGACGTGCGAGACCAGCGGCTCCACGTCGACCCGGCCGCGGGCCAGCAGGTCGAGGAAGCACGCGAGGTTGCGGCGCTCGGTCCAGCGCACGTAGCCGATCGGGTAGTCCCGGCCGTCCAGTTCGTAGGAGGGGTCGTAGCGGCCGGGGCCGTACGAGCGGGAGAAGCGGACGTCCAGCTCCTTCTCGTAGTACGCGTTCCACGGCAGGTCGAGGCGGCACTTGCCGATGTCGACGACCCGGCCGCGGTCCCGGCTCAGCGCGGCCGCCCGCTCGACGGGTTCGGCGCTGCCGCCGCCGGCGGCCAGGTACACCTGGTCCGCGCCGTGGCCGTCCGTCAGCCCGGCGACGGCCGCCGCCACCTCGGCGGACGCGGGTCCGCCGCAGGCCACGGCGCCCAGCCGGGCGGCGAGTTCGCAGCGGTCCGGGTCGGGGTCGGCGCCCACGACCCGTACGCCCGAGGCGGTGAGGAGCTGCACCACCAGCTGCCCGATCAGCCCGAGCCCGATGACCAGCGCCACGTCGCCGAGCTGCGGCTCGCCGCGGCGCACGCCGTGCAGCGCGATCGACCCGACGGTGCCGAAGGCGGCGTGCCGCGGGGCGAGGCCGTCCGGCACGCGCGCGTAGAGGTTCTTCGGCACCCAGTTGACCTCGGCGTGCAGCGCGTGCTCGTTGCCCGCGCAGGCCACGACGTCGCCGACGGCCACGTCGTCGGTGCCCGGGCCGGCCCGCTCGACGATCCCGCAGAGCGAGTAGCCCAGCGGCGTGTACGAGTCCAGCTTGTCCCGCACCTTGCGGTAGGTGGCGGGCACCCCGTTGGCGGCGACGCTCTGCACCACCCGGGCCACCTGGTCGGGCCGGGAGCGCGCCTTGCCCAGCAGCGACATGCCGGCCTCGGAGACCTTCATCAGCTCGGTGCCGGTGGAGATCAGCGAGTAGGCGGTCCGGACGAGGACCCCGCCCGGCCTGCACCCCGGCACCGGGACGTCGAGCAGCGCCAGCTCGCCGCTCCGGTAGTTCTGCACCACCTGTTTCACCCGAACTCCCCAGAAGTCGCGCCGCGATACCAGTACTCAAGAGTCAGCACATGCCACAGATGTTTGGAGAAGTCGCGCCGCCCGGCGGCGTCCTCGGCGACGAGCCGCTGGAGCGCCTCCCGCCGCAGGAGCCCGTCCCGCACGAGCACGCCGTCGTGCACCACCTCGCGCACCAGCGGTGCCAGGTCCCGGCTCATCCAGGCCCGCAGCGGGGCGCTGAACAGGCCCTTGGGCCGGTGGACGACCTCCCGGGGCAGGACCGGGGCCGCCGCCTCCTTGAGGACGGCCTTGCCCCGCCGCCCGACGACCTTGCGGTCGCCGGGCACGGCGAACGCCGCCTCGACCACGTCCACGTCCACGTACGGCACCCGTACCTCGGTCGAGGCGGCCATGCTGGCGCGGTCCGTGTACGCGAGGTTCAGGCCCGGCAGGAACATCCGGGAGTCGGCCAGGCACATGCGGTTGACGAAGTCGGCGGGGTCGTCGAGGGTGTTGTCCCAGTAGACGTCCGCGTGCTCGGTGAGCACGTCCTCGACGGTCCCGGCCAGGTCCGGGCCGACCAGGGCGAGCAGCTCCGGCTCGTCGTACATGGTGTAGCTGCGCCGGAACGCGGTCTCCTCCGGCAGTTCGGCGAAGGAGAGGAACCGCTGCGCGAAGCGCACCGACCGGTACCCGCGGCGGGCGGTGGCGACCGGCAGCCGGTGCACGGCCGCGGACACGGCGCGCCGCAGGGGCCGCGGGACGCGCTGGTAGCGCAGCGCGACGAGGTTGGCGAGGTGTTTGCGGTAGCCGGCGAACAGCTCGTCGGCGCCCATGCCGGAGAGCATCACCTTGACCCCGGCGTCCCGGGCGGCACGGCAGATCAGGAAGGTGTTGATCGCGGCCGGGTCGCCGATCGGCTCGTCCAGGTGGTACGTCATCCGGGGCAGCAGGTCCAGGACGTCCGGGGCGATCTCGATCTCGTGCAGGTCGACGCCGAACCGCCCGGCCACGTGCCGGGCGTGGCGCAGGTCGTCCGGCATCGCCTCGAACCTGGCGTCCGCGGCGCGGAACCCGATCGTGTACGCGGAGATCCCCGGCCGGTGCCGGGCCGCCAGCGCGGTCAGGTAGCTGGAGTCGAGACCGCCGGAGAGGAAGGCCGCCACCGGCACGTCGGAGCGCAGGTGCCGGCGGGTCGACTCCTCGACCACGGCGGCCAGGTCCGGCCGCTCGCCGCGCGCGGCCCGCTCCCGGCCCGCGGCGGCGGCCTCCTTCAGGTGCCAGAACCGGCCGCGCTCCACCCGGCCGTCGGGCCGGCACCGCAGCCAGCTCCCCGGCGGCAGCTTCTCCACCTCGCGGTACGCGCAGCGCGAGTCCGGCACCCAGTAGTAGAGCAGCGAGGCCACCAGCGCGGCCGGGTCCACCCGGAGCGACCCGCCGGCCGCGGCCGCCAGCGCCTTCAGCTCGGAGGCGAACACCAGGCCCGGGCCGCGCCGCAGCAGGAACAGCGGCTTGACGCCGAGCTGGTCGCGGACGAGCACCAGGTCGCCGGTGCGCTCGTCGAAGACCGCGAAGGCGAACATGCCGCGCAGCCGGGGCAGGCAGCCCGTGCCCCAGCGCCGCCAGGCCCGCAGCAGCACCTCGGTGTCGGAGGTGCCGCGGAAGCGCACCCCGGCGGCGGCCAGTTCGGCGCGCAGCTCCGGCGCGTTGTACAGCTCGCCGTTGTACGTCAGGGCGAGGCCGTCCGCGACCATCGGCTGTGCGCCGGTGCCGGACAGGTCGACGACGGCCAGCCGGCGGTGTCCGAGCTGCACGTCGCCGTCGCCGGCGGGGTGGGCGTACCGGCCGCTGCCGTCCGGGCCGCGGTGGGCGAGGATGTCGGTGAGCCGGTCGGTGACGGTCTTCCCGTCCGGCCACCGGTAGGTGCCCGCGATGCCGCACACGTCCGCTCACCCGTCCTTTCCGCTGTCGGGGCGGGGCGCGGCCGGTACCGCCCACTCCGCAGGCCGGGACGTGCCGGTGCCGTTGGGGTGGGCCGCTCGCGGGTACGGGCCGCGCAGCGCGGTGTACGGCCCGTCCCACAGCGTGCCGTCGGTGCGGTCCCCGGGATCGGGGTCGATGAGCACCACGCCGAGCACCGGGATGTGCAGGTCCGCGAGCTGTCTCGCGACGGTGTGCAGCCACGCGGCGCTGCCGTGTCCGGCCCGTACGACGAGGACGCTCCGGCCGCCGAGATAGCGCAGGTCGGTCCACGCCGTGCCCGGGGCGACCGAGCCGACGCCGAGCCGGCGCTGCCCCGGCGGCTGGGCCGGCTCCGTGCCGGGCCGGCCGCCGCCGGCCACGGACGGGTCCCCGGGCCGGTGACGGCCGCCGGCGAGCCGGCGGCCGGGCAGCCCGTCGACGATGACCACCGGCCCCTCCGCGGCGAGTGCCCGGGCGACGTCCCGGGCGAGGGCCGCCGTGCTGCGGGCGCAGCCCAGCTCCAGCAGCGACACCGGCTCCGCCGAGCCGCGCACGGTCCGGGCCACCGTGGTGGCGGCCCGGGCCCGCGCCGTACGGGTACGCCGGCGCTCCCACCGGCCGGCCGGCCGGCGGCGGGTGCGGGGCAGCTCCGCGACGACGGAGGCGCCGAGGTGCGCGGCGACGTCCCGGCGCAGCACGGGGCGGTCCGCCACCACCGAGCCGACCGCGGCCGCGGCGAGGCCCACCACGAGCCCGAGGACGAGCCCGATGCCGGCGTTGACGGCGGCCGACCGGAGCGGGGAGTGCTCCACCACGCGGGCGGCGTCCACGATCTGCGTACCGGCGACGAGCTGCGGTGTGCCGATGCGCGCCTCGGCGGCGCGCTGGTCGAAGTCGTCGATCCGCGAGGTGAGTTCGGCCCGGCGGGCGAAGAGCGACTCCAGGTTCGCCGACGCCTCCGGGTCGCTCCCCGCGGGTTCGTCGCCGATCGCCTCGTTGACCTCGTCGAGTTCGGACCGCATCTTGTCGCGCTCGTCGAGGAGCTTCTCGGCCTCGGCGTCCGCGGCTTCCCGCAGCCGCCGCACGTGGTCGGCGACGAACGCGTCGGCGAGCGCCGCGGCGCGGGCCACCGCCTGCGCGTCGCTGTCGCCCGTCGCCTCGATCCGCAGCAGGTTGTTGGTCACGCCTGCCCCCCGGTAGTCCCGCATGAAGTCCTCGGGGCGCTCCGGTGAGCCGAGGGCCGTGAGGGCCGCGCCGGCGATCCGGGTGGTCTTCAGCAGCGCGACGTCGGTGCGGATGAGCGTGCCGGGGTCGGTCGGCTGGTCCTGCTTGTGGGCGACCAGCACCGTCGTCGCCGCGGTCGGCGGCCGGGGCAGCAGGACCGTCACCGCGGCGCCGGCGAGCAGTCCCAGCAGCGCCGTGGCGCACCACAGGCGGCGGCGCCGGCGCACCGCCACCACCAGCGCGTGCAGGTCCAGCAGCGGGGCGGGCGCCGCCGGTTCCGGCGCCGTCCCCGTCGGCCCCGTCGTCCCGGCCGTCCCCGTCGTCACCACGGACCTCCCCCCGTGCCGTAGCCCACCGCGGCCTCCGGCGCCGCCGGCTCCGCGGGGCGGCCGGCCGGGCGCGCCGTACGGGCCCGGACCGCGCCGGCGACGACGAAGCCGACCACCTCGTGCGCCGCGTCCGCGCACGCCTCGGCGATGCCGGTGAGCTCCGCCGCGGTGCAGTTGCCGGCGCTGAGCACGACGAGGGCACCGGACTCGGCCTCGCGGTCCGGCACCGTCGGCCGGGCCGCCGAGACCTCCACCAGGCGCGGCGCGGGGTGCCCCCGGCCCGGACCGGCGCCGGGTCCTTCCGCGGCCTCGTACTCGGCGATGAGGCGTTCGGCGGCCCCGCGGCCGATCTCGTCGCCGTCCGGCACGACGACCAGCAGCCCCCGGCCCGGCGGCAGCCGGTCCCGCAGGCGGGCGCACACCCGCCGGTAGCGGATCCGCCTGCTGCTCTCGTCGCCGGAGGTCTGCGGGGGCGGCGTGTCCCACCGGGTGTCGGTGCCCAGCAGCCGGCGGGTGCGGGCCCGCGCGCCCCGGCCGTCCGGCCGCCGCCGCGCGGCCAGTCCGGCGGGCACGTCGACGGTGCCCAGCGGCGCCGCGCCGAGCGCCGCGCCGATCTCGGGTGCGGTGCGCGTCCGGCGGCTGGCGCGCGCGGCGGCGAGGTGGCCGACGACGGCGGCGAGGAAGAACAGCAGCGCCCCGGCGCCGACGAGCTGCACCCTCGTCGGCGGCGCCTCGCCGCCCGGCCGGGCCGCCGGGCCCATCACCACCATCGTGCCCTTGTCGGTCTGCGAGTCGGCCTGCTCCAGCTTGGCCATGGCCTCCTCCAGGGAGGTGCGCAGCTGCGCCAGCTCGGTCCGGGCCTGGACGCTCTCCACGGTCCGCCCCGGGTCCGTCGCCCCGGCCAGCTCGCTGATGCGGCGGCTGGTCCGTACCACCAGCTCCCGCAGCTCCTCGGGCCGCTCCGCCGCCGGGCCGCCGCCGCCCGCGCGGGCGATCCGGGCGGCGTACCCGACGAACTGCCCGGCCACCCGGTCGGCGAGCTGCTGCGCGCGCCGCGGGGAGCCGGCCGTGGCGGAGATCTCGATGATGTTCCCGTCCGCGGTCCCGGCGCTCACCTGGTCCCGCAGCCCGGCGCCGCCGGTTCCCGGCCACCCGAGCGCGTCGGCCGCGCGGTCGAGCACCACCGAGCTGGTCGCGATCTCCGCCTGGGTCCGCAGCTCGCGCTCCTCCCACTCCCCCTGGAGCAGGACGGCCGCCGAGGTCGCGTACCGGGGCGGGAACAGCAGGGAGACGCCGAAGCCGGCGAGCGCGCCCGCGGCGGCGACGACGGCGAGCAGCCGCCAGCGCCGGCGGAAGATCCGCCCGATCACGGCGAGCCGAATGGTGTCCTCGCTCAACGGTGCCGTTCCCTCCCGTCGGGGGCCGGGCCGGCCGCCGCCGGCGCCCGGTCGCCGCAGGCGGCGGCGTAGGCGGCGAGCAGCGACCGCTGGGAGTGCCGCCAGGCGAGCGGCCCGCCGATCCGCTCCCGGCCGGTCTCGCCCATCCGGGCCCGCCGCCGCGGGTCGTCCAGCAGCACCGCGATGAGCCTGGCGAACTCGGACACGTCGTCGGCGGGCGCGTAGGCGGCGGCGGCACCGGCGGAGACCCGCGCCTCCTTCAGGTCGAAGGAGACGATCGGCCGGCCCATCACCATGTACTCCAGGACCTTGTTCATGGTCGACACGTCGTTGAGCGGGCTGTGCGGGTCGGGGGACAGGCACACGTCCGCGGTGGACAGGTAGCGCACCAGGTCGGCGTCCGGCACCCGCCCGGTGAACTGCACCTGCTCCGCCAGCCCGAGCCGCCGGGCCAGCGCCACCATCGCCTCGAAGGTGTCGCCGGCGCCGACGAACACCGCGTGCCAGTCGGTCCGCCCCTGCTCGTCGCGGAGCTTCGCGAGGGCGCGCAGGGCGTAGTCGACGCCGTCCTGCGGGCCCATGACGCCGAGGTAGCACAGCAGATGGGGCTTGCCGCGCTTGAGCTCCGGCTCGGGCGGCACCGGCCGGAACCGCGCGGTGTCGGGGGCGCTGCGCACCACGAAGACGTCCTCCGGCCCGAGGCCGCCGCGGCGCAGCGCGACCTCCCGGTAGCTCTCGTTGGTGGCGAGCACGACGTCCGCGGCCCGGTAGGTCCGCCGCTCCAGCGCGCACACGGCGCGGTAAAGCCGGTCCCGGCCGCGGCCGAACCGGGAGAGGTACAGCTCGGGCACCAGGTCGTGCTGGTCGAAGACGAACCGGGCGCCGCGCCGCTTGAGCCAGAGCGCCGGCAGGAACAGCAGGTCGGGCGGGTTGCAGGCGTGGACCACGGCGACCGGGCCGACCTTCCGGGCCAGCCGGGCCGTGTGCCACAGCGCCGCCGTGTACTCCCGCAGGTAGCCGGCCGGTCCCCCGGTGGCCGCGCGCAGCGGGTAGCGGTGGATCCGTACCCCGTCGACCTCGGCCTCCGCCTCCGTGTCCCGCCCGCTTCCCCGGGGGCAGATGACGTGCACCTCCCAGCCCGCGTCGCGCAGCGTCGTGCACTCCTGCCACACCCGCCGGTCGAAGGGCACCGACAGGTTCTCCACCAGGACCAGCGCGCGGCGGCCCCGGCCGGCGCCGGCCGCGTCACCAGGCAAGGCCCACGTACTCCGGCTCGGCCCGGCGCGCCTCGGCGTCGGGGAGGCGGACGAGGTCGATGAGCACGGGCCCGCCGCGCCGCGGCAGCGCCGCCAGCACGGCCGGGTCCCGGGTCCCGACCAGGCACACCTCGGCGTGGTCGAGCACCTCGTGGACGGAGTCCGCGAGGAGCTGCGCGAGGTGCGGCAGCCGGGTCTCGACGTACGCGCGGTTGGCGCCGAGCAGCCGGGAGAGGTTCACGTTGGCGTCGTAGATCCGCAGGTCGTAGCCCTTGCCGAAGAGCCGCTCGGCCAGCTCGACGAGCGGGCTCTCGCGGAGGTCGTCGGTGCCGGGTTTGAAGGACAGCCCGAGCAGGC
This sequence comes from Streptomyces sp. MAR4 CNX-425, assembly GCF_048656465.1. NCBI lineage: Bacteria > Bacillati > Actinomycetota > Actinomycetes > Kitasatosporales > Streptomycetaceae > Streptomyces > Streptomyces sp. MAR4 CNX-425. The sequence continues at coordinate 811,666 of NZ_JBMDLF010000002.1, forward strand.
CGGCCCGGCGCTTGCCGGTGCGTTCGACCAGCTCCACCGCGCGTTGCAGATGGTCGGAGTTGGAGGGCAGCACGTGGGCGAGGATGGGCACCGAGACGTCGGCCCGCTGCGCGGCGTGGACCAGGCTGCGCAGGTCCTTGGGCAGGCAGGAGCCGCCGAAGGCGAAGCCGGGACGCAGGTAGGCGGGGCTGATGTTCAGCTTGCGGTCGGCGAGGAACACCTCCATCACCTGATGCGAGTCCACGCCGAGCGCCTGGCACACCGCGCCCAGCTCGTTCGCGAAGCCGATCTTGAGGCCGTGGAAGGCGTTGTCCGCGTACTTGATCGCCTCGGCCGTCGGCACCTGCACCCGGAACACCGGGCCGGGCAGGCCGTCGTACAGCTCCGCCACCACGTCGCCGCTGGCCGGGTCGAGCTGGCCGATGACGGTCTTGGGCGGGTCGAGGAAGTCCCGCACGCTCGTGCCCTCGCGCAGGAACTCCGGGTTGACCGCGACCCCGAAGTCCACCCCGGCGGTGCCGCCGGTGTACTTCTCCAGGAGGGGCACCAGCAGGTTCAGGCAGGTGCCCGGGAGCATGGTGCTGCGGAACACGACGGTGTGCCGGCGGCCCCGCCCGGCCCGTTCGGCGAGCGCGGCGCCGATCTGCTCGGTGACCCGTTCCAGGTACGTGGTGCACAGGCTGCCGTTGGGCGCGGACGGGGTGCCCACGCAGACCAGCGAGACGTCGCTGGCCGCAACCGCCTCGCGGACGTCGCCGGTGGCGCGCAGCGCCCCGGTCCGTACCGTCTCGGCGACCAGCTCGCCGAGCCGCTCCTCGACCACCGGGGCCCTGCCCTCGGTGACCAGGTCGACCTTCGCCGGGTTCACGTCCACCCCGATGACCTCGTGGCCGCGGCCGGCCAGCGACGCGGCCGAGACGCAGCCCACGTAGCCGAGCCCGAAGACGCTGATCCTCATCAGTACGCCCCCTGTCCCTGGAGCACCGCACGCGGTGTCTTCCACAAGATCACCGTGTCCAGCGCGAGCGACCAGTCCTCCACGTACCGCAGGTCGAGGCGGACCGCGTCCTCCCACGGCAGGTCGCTGCGGCCGCTGATCTGCCACAGGCCGGTGAGCCCGGGTTTGACCAGGAGCCGCCGCCGGAGGTCCGGTCCGTACGCGGCGGACTCCTCCGGCAGTCCGGGCCGCGGGCCGACGAGCGACATGGAGCCGGTGAGCACGTTGAGGAGCTGCGGGAGTTCGTCGACCGAGTACCGGCGCAGCGCGGCTCCCACCCGGGTCACCCGCGGATCCCGGCGGAGCTTGAACAGCAGGCCGGCGCCCTCGTTGCGGCCGGACAGCCCGGCACGGGAGCCGTCGGCCCCGGCGACCATGGTGCGGAACTTCAGGAGGGTGAACTCCCGGCCGTCCTTGCCGACCCGGCGCTGGCGGTACAGCGCCCCGCCCCGGCTGTCCGCCAGCACGAGCAGCGCGACGAGCACCATCAGCGGCGCGAACAGCACCAGCAGGACCGCCGCGCCCAGCCGGTCGACGACCTCCTTGACCACCCGGCGGCCCCCGGTGAAGGCCGGCATGCTGACCCGCAGCAGCGGGGTCCCGAGCACCGCGTCGACCCGCAGCCGCGGACCGGCGACCTCCATCAGCACGGGGGCCACGACCAGCTCGGCGTCGCCGCCTTCGAGGTCCCAGGCCAGCCGCCGCAGCCGGTCCGGCGACCAGTACGGGTCCGGGGTGACCGCGACGACCCGGTAGCCGCCGCGGCGGACGTGCCCGGCGACGTCGCCGAGGCTGCCGACGACCGGCACCCCGTCCAGCAGGTCGCCGTCGCTGCCGGGGCCGCCCGGCGTGCAGACCGCCGCCACCCGCCAGCCCGTCCGCGGGCACGTGCGGGCCCGCGCGATCAGGCCGCGCACGGTTTCCGGGCTCCCGGCGGCGAGCACCAGCCGCAGGCAGCGTCCCCGGCGGCGCTGCCGGTACAGCCACCGGCGCAGCAGGTACCGCCCGGTCACGGTGGTGAGCGCGATCGCCGGGATCGCCACGAAGATCCAGAGCTTGATGTTGCGCGAGGTGAGGGCGATGCCGCCGAGCGCCAGCACGACGACCGCCGCGGACAGCGCGCGCCCGAGCCGGCGGAACTCCTCGCCGCCCTGCCCGAGCACGGCCGGCGCCCACGCCCGGCCCACCGCCAGCGCGCCCAGCACCAGCAGCTCGGTCCCGACGGCGAGGACCACCCACTTCTCGTGCCAGTCGGCCGCGTCCCGGACCCCGAACAGGCCGCCGATCGCGGCCACCACCAGGGCGGTGGCCACCGTATCGCCGACGATCACGGCCCGGCGGTACCGCCGCTCCCAGCCGGCCGCGCAGCCGCCGCCCGCTCCGTTCGCCGGACGCCCGCGCGCCGACGCGATCGGGCTCACGAGGCCGACCCGCCGACCGGATCCTCCCAGACCGCCCACGGGTTCGACGTGTTCGTTCAACACTGATACCCCCCCGGGGAGGCGCCCGCCTCCCGCGATGGTGCTCCCCTCGGGAGGCCCTCGCTCCCCACGAGGGACACATCCCGGTATTTCAGTGCTACTTGAACAACGGGACCCGCCGAAACCCCGGGTGCTCCCCGCACCCGCGGCCCCACTCGGGCCCCACGGTCCGACCGCGACGCGTGGCCGTGGATCGATATCGGCAGCTTCGCGATCAAACAAGTGACGCATCGTCAATCTAGAGCATCGAGACCCGTATGCGGAGAGGTTGTATGAAATATCTACGCAGGATCTACGCGGGCGCCCTTACGAGTTCGTAGCCGACCCTGCGCGGTTTGCGCGAGTCGTTGACGCCGCGCCGGTTCGATCCTACGGTCACGTTCGAAGTTGCGATCGATATCCGAAATTTCGAACGCCGGAAGGTGCGCAATGACCCGTGCCGTGTCCACGGCCCGCCTCACGCTCGACTCCGCCTTCGTCGTCGCCGACGTGAGTCCGCGGATGTTCGGCTCGTTCGTCGAGCACCTCGGCCGCTGCGTCTACACCGGCGTCTACGAGCCCGGCCACCCGGCCGCCGACGAGGCCGGGCTGCGCAGCGACGTGCTCGGGCTCATCCGCGAGCTGGGGGTGACGACGATCCGCTATCCCGGCGGCAACTTCGTCTCCGGCTACCGGTGGGAGGACTCCGTGGGCCCGGTGGAGCGCCGGCCGCGGCGGCTCGACCCGGCCTGGCGGTCCACGGAGCCGAACCGCTTCGGCCTCGCCGAGTACGTCGCCTTCCTGCGCCGGCTCGGGCCGCAGGCCGAGCCCATGATGGCCCTCAACCTCGGCACCCGGGGCGTCGCCGAGGCGCTCGAACTGCTGGAGTACGCCAACCACCCGGCCGGCAGCGAGCTGTCGGACCGGCGCGTCGCCCACGGCGACAAGGCCCCGTACGGCATCCGGCTGTGGTGCCTGGGCAACGAGCTGGACGGACCCTGGCAGACCGGCCACAAGACGGCCGCCGAGTACGGCCGGCTGGCCGCCGAGACCGCCCGCGCCATGCGCCAGTTCGACCCGGGGCTGGAGCTGGTCGCCTGCGGCAGCTCGAACCGGGGCATGCCGACCTTCGCCGCGTGGGAGGCGACGGTGCTGGCCGAGACCTACGACCTGGTCGACTACGTCTCCCTGCACGCCTACTACGAGGAGCTGGACGGCGACCGCGACTCCTTCCTCGCCTCCGCCGCCGACATGGAGTCCTTCATCGAGAGCGTCGTGGCGACCTGCGACCACGTGGGCGCCCGGCTGAAGTCGGCCAAGCGCATCGGCCTCTCCTTCGACGAGTGGAACGTCTGGTACCAGTCCAGGCACCACGAGCGGACCGAGGCGGACCCCCTCGACTGGCCCGAGGCACCGCGCCTCCTCGAAGACAACTACAGCGTCGTCGACGCCGTCGTCTTCGGCTCCCTGCTCATCGCGCTGCTGCGGCACGCCGACCGGGTCGGCGTCGCCTGCCTCGCCCAGCTGGTCAACGTCATCGCGCCGATCATGACCGAACCCGGCGGCCCGGCCTGGCGGCAGACCACCTTCCACCCCTTCGCGCAGGCCGCGCGGTACGCCCGCGGCGGGCAGGTGCTGCACGTCGCCGCCGAGTCCCCCACGCACGAGACCGGGAAGTACGGCGAGGTGCCGCTGCTGTACGCGACGGCCGTCCGCGACCCGGAGTCGGGCGCGGTCACCGTCTTCGCCGTCAACCGCGACCAGCGGCGGCCACTGCCGCTGGAGGTGGCGCTGCACGGTCTCGCGGTCTCCGAGGTGGTGGAGCACAGCGCCCTGGCCGACGCCGACCCGGAGGCGCGCAACACCCTCGCGGACCCGGACCGGGTCGCCCCGCACCCCGTGCCCGGCACGACGCTGCGCGACGGGACGCTCAGCGCCGTCCTGGAGCCCCTGTCGTGGAACGTCATCCGCTTGAGCTGAACGCACGCACCAGGGAGGCGGCATGAACCGCGAACCACCCCTCAGCCGGCGGCGGCTGCTGACCGCCGGGGCCGGTGCGCTGGCGGCCGGCGCCGTGCCCGGCCTGGCCGCGGCCGGCTGCGCCGCGCCCTCGTTCACCGCCGAAGGCAAGACCCCGCTGCGCTACTGGCACCTCTTCGGCGGCGGCGACGGCGCGAACATGACCGCCATGGTCGACGCCTTCGACGCCGAGCACCCGGACATCGACATGCAGGCCACCCAGCTCGACTGGGGCCCTCCGTACTACACGAAGCTGGGCATGGCCGGCGCCGGCGGCCGCGCGCCCGACGTGGGCGTGCTGCACCTCACCCGGCTCGCCGGGTTCGGCCCCGGCAAGCTGCTCGACCCCTTCGACCCGGGCCGGCTGGAGGCGCACGGCATCACCCCCGACCGCTTCCCGCCGGAGATCTGGCGGCGCGGGCAGGTGGACGGCGAGCAGTACGCGATCCCGCTCGACACCCACCCGATCGTGCTCTACTACCACACCGAGATCTGCGAGGAGGCCGGGCTGCTCACCGACGACGGCGGCCTGAAGCCCATCCGGGGGGTCCGCGCGTTCGTCGAGGCGCTGCGCACCGCCAAAGAGGTCACCGGCGCACCGCCGCTGGTCGCCGAGACCCTCGGCACCGACACCGTCACCCCCTGGCGGCTCTTCAACACCTTCTACTCGCAGACCGGCGGCACCGTGCTGTCGGAGGACGGCACGCGGATCACCATCGACGACGCCAAGGCCATGGAGGTCCTGGAGTTCATGGCGATGCTCACCGACGAGGGCCTGATGGTGCGGCGCGCCGACTACCCCGGCTCCGTCGGCATCTTCGGCGCCGGCGAAACCGCCTTCTCCCTCAACGGCGAGTGGGAGGTGACCACGTACACGACCAACAAGCTGCCGTTCTCCATGACCCGGGTGCCCGCGCTCTTCGGCCGGCCCACCGTCTACGCGGACAGCCACTCCTTCGTGCTGCCGCACCAGGGCACGCGGTCCGGTGCGGCGAACGAGGCCGGGTACGCCTTCGTCGCCTGGATGCTGGAGCACTCCGTGGACTGGGCCAAGGGCGGCCACGTGCCGGCCTACCTGCCCACGCTTGAGGACCCGGCCTATCTGGAGCTGCGGCCGCAGTCCGCGTACCGGTCCGTCATCGACGACGTCGTGCTCGACCCGGCCGTCTGGTTCGCCGGCTCCGCCTCGCTGCTGCAGATCGAGCTGGGGGCGGTCTTCTCCAGCGTCTTCACCGGCTCCCGCAGCCCGCAGGGCGCGCTGCGCGAGGCGAAGTCGCGGCTGCGGAAGCTGCTGGACACCCCCGACCCGATAGGAGGCGCCGTATGACCGCCACCAGCGTCGCCGTTCCGGCGGCGCCGGAGCCGGCGGCGGTGCCCTCGGCGCGGCCCGCCGGCGTCCGCCGCAAGTGGACCGAGCACGGGCTGGTCTTCATCGCCCCCTTCCTCCTCGTCTACGGGATGTTCCTGCTCTGGCCGCTGGTCTTCGGCGTCCACCTCAGCCTGCGCAGCGACAACATCACCGGCTCCGGCGGCGAGTACGTCGGGTTCGACAACTACACCGAGGCGTTCCGCGACGAGAACGTCTGGTCCTCGCTGTGGAACACCGTGTGGTTCACGGTCCTGTCCACGATTCCGCTCGTCGTCATGGGCCTCGTCTTCGCCCTGCTGGCGCACAATCTGCGCTTCGTGCAGTGGCTGTGGCGGCTCAGCTGGTTCGCGCCCTTCGTGCTGCCGTCCGGCGTCGTCGGGCTGCTCTTCCTCTGGGTGATCTACCCGTCCGACTTCGGCTTCGCCGACCAGCTCCTCGCCCAGTTCGGGCTGCACCCGGACATCGGGTGGCTCACGGACGAGCGGTACGCGATGCTGTCGATCGTCCTGACCACGGTGTGGTGGACGGTCGGCTTCAACTTCCTGCTCTACCTCGCCGCGCTCCAGTCCATCCCGCAGCACCTGTACGAGGCCGCGGAGCTGGACGGCGCCGGCCCCTGGCACCGGCTGCGGCACATCACGCTGCCGCTGCTGCGGCGCACCACGGGCGTGGTCCTGGTGCTCCAGATCCTCGCCTCGCTGAAGGTCTTCGACCAGATCTACATCATGACCGGGGGCGGCCCCGACGACTCCACCCGGCCGATCCTGCAGTACGTCTACCAGTCGGGCTTCACCGGCTACCGGATCGGCTACGCCTCCGCCGTCTCGTACATCTTCTTCGCTCTGATCGTGCTGGTCGCGCTGGTCCACCTGCGGCTGGCCCGCCGTAACGCCGAGGAGTCGTCATGAGTGCACCGGCCGCAGCCTCGGGCCGCAGGCCCCGTTGGACCCGTGGGCGCGTCGCCCTGGTCGCCGTCGCGCTGGCGCTCGTCGTGGTGTGGGTGCTGCCGCTCGCCTGGGCGCTGTCGATCTCGCTGAAGCCGGACGCCGAGACGACGCGGACCGGGCTGGACTGGATCGGCTCGACGATCACGTTCGACGCCTACGAGGCGGTGTGGGAGACCGGCGACGTCGGCCGCTGGCTGTTCAACACCGCCTACATCGCCACCATGACCACCCTGCTGACCGTGGCGCTCTGCGCGATGGCCGCCTACGGCTTCGCGCGCACCGAGTTCCGCGGCCGCAAGGCCCTCTACGCGCTCGTGCTGGCCGGGATCATGGTGCCGCCGCAGGTGCTGATCGCGCCGCTGTTCGCGGAGATGGTCCAGCTGGGGCTGGTGGACACGTACTGGGGCGTGATCCTGCCCCAGGTGGCGGTGCCCGCGATGGTGTTCATCCTGGTGAAGTTCTTCGAGGGGGTGCCGCGCGAGCTGGAGGAGGCGGCGTTCGTCGACGGGGCGGGCCGCTGGCGGGTCTTCTTCACGATCGTGCTGCCGCTGTCACGGCCGGTGCTCGCCGCCGTCGCGATCTTCACCTTCATCTCGACCTGGAACAACTTCCTCTGGCCGTTCCTGGTGACGACCGACCCGAACGGCATGACCCTGCCCGTCGGGCTGGTGAACGTCCAGTCGTCCTACGGCGTGCGCTACGCGCAGATGATGGCGTCCGTCGTCATGGGCGGGCTGCCGCTGCTGGTGGTCTTCGCGATCTTCCAGCGGCAGATCGTGCGCGGCATCGCCCACACCGGGCTGGCCGGCCAGTGACCCAGGCGGGCGATCGGTCCGTACCGCCCCCGCGGGCCCGCTCCGTACGGGCCGCACCCCGCCCCCGGGCGGCTGTCCGCCGCGGGTGCCTCCGTCCAGAGCAGTCCAACCGGCGCGGCGGCCCCGGAACCCGCAGGCTGGACGGATATGAGAGGCCCGCGAGGTTACGACACGTGCCGCCGGCCGCTGTGCCGGGCCGCCGCCGGCGTCGGCGGCACGGTTGCGGCCGCCTTCACCGTGCTGGCCCTCGCCGGGGCCCCGCCCTTCGGCGCCGGCCCGGAGCGGGCCGTACGGGAGCCGGAGGCCACCGCCAGTCCGTTCTCCCCGGTCGACACGCTCCGCCCCGCGATCACTCTCCGTGACCAGTGGGGCGCCGATCCGCGCCTCCTCGACCAGAAGCCGCGCTACGCGGACGGCGTACACGCGGTGGTCATCCACCACACCGGCCACGCCAACGACTACGACTGCTCCGACAGCCCCCATCTCGTGCGCGAGATCTACGCGACGCACGCGGTCGGCAAGGACTGGGGGGACATCGGCTACAACTTCCTGGTCGACAAGTGCGGCACGATCTTCGAGGGCCGGCTCGGTGGCGTGGACCGTGCCGTGGTCGGGGCGCACACCATCGGCCTCAACCGGGGCACGGCCGGAATCGCCGCGATCGGCACGTACACGGAGGGCGTGCGCGTGCCGAAGGCGCTGCGGGAGTCCGTGGCCAGGCTGGTCGCGTGGAAGCTCGGGCTCACCGGGGCCGCCCCCGGCGCCCGTGCCCGGCTGGTCTCCACGAACAGCAGCAGCCGGTTCCCGAAGGGCACCTCCGTCACCGTGCCGAGCGTCCTCGGGCACATCGGGGCGTACGAGACGAACTGCCCCGGAGAGGCGCTCGTGCGCCTGCTCCCCCTCGTCCGCAAGGAGGCGGCCCGCCTGCAGAACAAGGCGAGGGTGCTGGTCAAAGGAGGCGGCGGAGGAGACCTGAAGCCGGGGAAGCACGGGGCGGAGGGCCGACCGGCCGGGACCGGACGCGCAGCGGCCGGCTGACCCCGGTGACCGGCCCGGCAGCCGGGTCCCCGCACCACGTCCGGCATCCCGCACAAGGGTCCCCGGGACACCGACACGGTGTCGGGGACCGGTCCCCGCACGCCCGTGAGAGCGTGACCGACCTGCCGGAGCCTGCCGGAGCCCGGCGGAGCCGGCCGCGGGCACCGCAACCGCAACCGTTCGGCATCGGGTCGCGCACCGCGGCTGACCTGGTGCTTCAACCACAGTGAGGCCCTGTGAGACGACTCTACCGCGCGCTGCTGGCCGGCTTGTTAGCCCTCGGCATCTCGGCCGTGTACCACCCGCTCGCATCCGCATCCGCATCGGCCGACCCCGGCAACCGCCTGCCGGTCACGGACGTCGTGGCCAGCACCGACGACGGCAACGTCGCCGCCAACACCCTCGACGGCGACCTGAGCACCCGCTGGTCCGCCGAAGGCGACGGCGTCTGGATCCGCTACGACCTCGGCACAGCCCAGACCATCGGCTCCACCTCCCTGGCCTGGCACCAGGGAAACACCAGAACCAGCACCTTCGACGTCGAGGTGTCCGACGACGGATCGTCCTGGACACCCGTCCTGACGGAGAAGAGGACCAGCGGCACCACCCTCCAGCCCGAGAACTACGACTTCGCCGACGTCACCGCCCGCTACCTGCGCGTCGTCGGCCACGGCAACACCACCAACGACTGGACCAGCATCACCGAGACGGCGGTCTACGGCGCCGACGGCAACGGCGGCTCCTGCACCTACCCCGCCGACGTACTGGACCTGACGAACTGGTACATCGGACTGCCCATCGGCGACGAGGAATCACCCACCAACGTCGAGCAGCCCGAACTCGACACCTTCTCCATCGACCCCTGGTTCACCACCACCGAGAACTGCGACGCCGTCCGGTTCCGCTCCGCCGTCAACGGCGTCACCACCAGCGGCTCCAGCTACCCCCGCTCGGAACTGCGCGAGATGACCGACTCCGGCCAGACCAAAGCAAGCTGGAACTCGACCTCCGGCACCCACACCATGGTCATCGACCAGGCCATCACCGACCTCCCCCAGGACAAACCGGAAGTCGTCGCCGGACAGATCCACGACTCCGACGACGACGTCTCCGTCTTCCGCCTCGAAGGCGAAAAGCTCTACGTCACCAGCCCCGACGACAGCAACCACCACCTGGTCGACGACAACTACGAACTCGGCACCAGATTCCAGGCGAAATTCGTCGTCAGCAACGACGAGATCAAGACCTACTACAACGGCGAACTCCAGACCACGCTCTCCGAAGAATTCTCCGGCGCCTACTTCAAAGCCGGCGCCTACACCCAGGCCAACTGCGGCAACTCCTCCCCCTGCAGCGACGACAACTACGGCCAGGTCGAAATCTACGGACTGAACGTCACCCACGACGACGGCGCCTCTCCGGGGACTTCGGTGCCGGTCACGGACGTCGTGGCCAGCACCGACGACGGCAATGTCGCCGCCAACACCCTCGACGGCGACCTGAACACCCGCTGGTCCGCCGAAGGCGACGGCGTGTGGATCCGCTACGGCCTCGGCGAGGTCACCACCGTCGGCTCGGTGGCGCTGGCCTGGCACGACGGCGACAGCCGGAGAGCGACGTTCGACGTCCGGCTCTCCGAGGACGGCTCGACGTGGACGACCGTCCTGTCCCGGGCCACCAGCAGCGGCACCACCCGCGGCCTGGAGACGTACGACTTCGCCGACACGCCCGCCCGCTACGTGCAGATCGTCGGACACGGCAACGACTCCCCCGACTCGGCCGGGTGGACGAGCATCACGGAGGCGGCCGTCTCCGCCCCCGGCGACGACCCGCCGCCGCCCGGACAGTCCCTCGGCGTCGGCGGCGTGGCGACCCCGCCCGGCGCGATCCTCGTCCCGGACCAGGACTCCAGGTACGAGATAGAGTCCGGCGGCACCGCGGCCGACCCCGAGGTCTACGACTGCCGGGGCAACACCATCCGCGGCGGCGTACGGATCGAAGCCGACCACGTGGTCATCCAGAACTGCTACGTGGACGCCGAGCAGCAGTACGGCATCTACTCGGACAACAACACCGACGTGACCATCCAGAACAACGACATCAAGGGCGTCGAGGGCCCCGGCGACCTCAACGCCATCACCTTCTTCGGCGACCGGCACAAGATCCTCTACAACACCGCCGTCAACTTCGTGACCGGCGACCCGGGCGACAGCCACACCGACTTCATCCAGACCTGGGTCTCCGACTCGCACCCCGTCGCGAGCGACGACGTCCAGATCCGCGGCAACAAGGCCGTCGGCCCGGCGAACCCGGACCGCGAGGACAGCATCCCCAGCATCCACCAGTGGCTCATGGCCGAGGACTACGGCCGCGGCGGCAACTCCGGCGGCAACACCGACGGCATGAGGAACTGGATCGTCGCGGACAACGAGATGGGCGACAGCTGGAACCAGTCCATCAAGCTGGACGGCCCGGACGACGTGTCGATCACCCGCAACGACTTCGTGGGCTCCTCGACCCGGGTCATGGAGGTCACCTCGGCCTCCACCGGCGTCGAGTTCTACGGCGACAACCGGGTCGGCGAGGGCTACGGCTCGATCGGCATGACGGTCACCCCGGGCGACGGACCTCCCTGACCGGGGGCGCGGCAGGCAGCGGGCCGACGGCCCGTCGGGGGGCGGTCTCGCGGAGGCCGCCCCTCGGCCGTGTCCCGCCGCGCGGGAGCGGCGCCCCGGCCGGGTGCGCCGGCGGCCCGCCGTCGCGGGGTCCACCGGGCGGTGGACGCCGGGTTCCACCGGTCGCCGCTGTCCCGGGGCCCGCCGCGGCGAGCAGCATCGACACGTCGGGCCGCGCACCCGCGGCCGCCGCCCCGGCAGGAGGAGAGATTCGTGTCCCGTCTGCGCCAAGCCGTCGTCCTCGGCCTCTGCGTTTCCGCCGTCGCCGCCCCCCAGGCACTCGCCCGGCCCGCCGGTGGCCCGGGCCCCGGCCCCGTGGCGGCGGCGCCCGTCCTGTCCTGGCGCCCGTGTCCCCAGCCCGGCGGCCCCGCCGGGCAGGAGTGCGCCGAGCTGCCCGTGCCGCTGGACTACCGCGACCCCGAAGGCCCGCACCTCACCCTCGCGCTGTCCCGGCTGCGCAGCGAGGCCCCGGCGGAGCGGCGCGGGACGCTGCTGGTGATCCCCGGCGGTCCCGGCGCCTCCGGCGTGGAGCGCCTGACACGGCGCGGGGAGGCGCTGCGCGCGGAGCTGGGCGGCACGTACGACCTCGTCGGCCTCGACCCGCGCGGCGTGGGCGGCAGCACCACGGCGACGTGCGGCCTCGACCCGGCGGACCGGACCCTGATGGCGCTGCGGCCGTGGCCGGGCGCCGGCGGCCGGATCGGCGAGAACGTCGCCCGCGCCCGGCGCACCGCCGAGGCGTGTGCCCGCAACGGCGGCGCGGTGCTGCGCAGCTTCTCCACCGCCAACCAGGTGCGCGACATCGAGCGGCTCCGGCGGGCGCTGGGTGCGGAGCGGCTCTCGGCGTACGCGACCTCGTACGGAAGCTACGTGGCGGCGGGCTACGCGCAGCGGCACCCGGGGCGCACCGACCGCCTGGTGCTGGACGGCAGCGGCGACCCCGACCCGAAGCGGGTCGGGCGGGGCTGGCTGGCGAACATCGCCCGGGGCGCGGAAGACCGCTTCCCCGACTTCGCCGGCTGGGCGGCGGACCCCGCCCGCGCGGACGAGGGACTGCGGCTGGCGGAGCGGGCGGCGGACGTCCGTCCGCTCTTCCTCGACCTGGCGGCGGAGCTGGACCGCGCCCCGCGGCGGACGACCACCGACGGTGTCCCGCTGACCGGCAACCGGCTGCGCCAGGCGATGCACAGCGCCCTGTACGCCGACGCCGCGTTCCCCGCGCTGGCGCGGCTCGTCCAGCAGGCCCGGGACCCGGGCGCCACGCCCGTGCTGCCGCCGGAGCTGACCGCGACGCTGCCCGACTCCGACGCGGCCGTGGCCCACGCGGTCCTGTGCAACGACGTGCGCTGGCCCGCGTCCGTGCCCGCGCACCGGCGCGCGGTGGCCGCCGACCGCGCCGGGCACCCGCTGACCGCCGGGATGCCCGTGAACATCACGCCGTGCTCCTTCTGGCGGACCGCGCCCGCCGACAAGCCCGTACGGATCACCGACGAGGGCCCGTCCAACGTCCTCATGGTGCAGAACCTCCGCGACCCGGCCACCCCCTACGCCGGCGCCCTGCGGATGCGCGCGGCCCTCGGGGACCGGGCCCGCCTGGTCACGGTCGACAGCGGCGGTCACGGCTCCTACCTGGCCAACGGCAACGCCTGCGGCGACCGCGCCGTCACCGCCTTCCTCACGACGGGCCGGCGCCCCGCCGCCGACACCTTCTGCCCGGGCTGAGCCCGGGAGGCCCGGCGGGAGACCGCGGCGCGGGGGTGGTGGGCCCGCGCCGCGGACGCTTTCCGGGTCAGGGGCGCGGGGTCAGCCGCTGCAGGAGACCGTGGGCCAGTTCCAGTTGCCGTTGGCCTGGATGGTCACGCCCCAGTTGTTGCCGTTGCCGTTGGGCCTGGCGACGAGCGTCTGGCTGTCGGGGTAGCTGGCGCTGATGTTCCAGGTCGCGATGATCTTCGCGGGCGACGGGACGTTCATCGTGACGGTCCAGTTGCTGGAGCCGGACGTCGCGACGTTCAGGTTGTACCGGTCGCCCCACCTCTCCCCGGCGGACAGGGTCGAGGTGCAGCCGCCGGGGTCGCCCGGATCGCCGGGATCGCCGCCGCCGGTGCCGTCCACCGTGATGTTCGAGCTGCCGCTGCTCTGGTAGCCCTCGGTGGCCATGATCATGTAGTAGCGGAAGTCGCCCAAGTTCATTCCGTTGCGGGCCCAGGCGTCGAAGTGGGTGCCGGTGTTGATGGTGCCGCCGGAGCGCCTGCCGCGGTTGACGCTCCAGTACTGCGGGGAAGGTCGCGGTGCCTTCCACGGACGGCTTGTCGTAGCGCATCGTCCGGTAGATGTCGTACGTGGTGCCGTCGCTGGTGACCGAGCCGCGGTTCTCGCCGGTGGGCCGGTAGCTGCCGTAGTTCTCGACGATGTAGTACTCGACGAGCGGGTTCGAGGTCCAGCCGTAGAGGCAGAGGTAGCCGTTGCCGGACGGGCTGAAGCTGCCGGAGTAGTTCACGTTGCGGCGGCTGCCGTTGCTCCAGCCCTTGCCGCAGACGAAGTTGCCGGTGTTGCCCCACGAGGTGCTGTACTGGCCTCCGGATCCCATGGTCATGGAGACCGTGCCCTGCGCGTCGGTCCAGAACGAGTAGTAGTACCCGTTGTGCGTGCCGGTCTGGTTGGTGGTGACGGTCTGGGCGTGCGCCGTGCCCGGCAGCAGCAGCGGCGACGCCGCCGCCGCGGCCAGTGCGCCGGCGCCGCCGACGACGAATCGTCTTCGGCCGAGCGAGCGGGCGGGGTCGTGGTGCGTGTCCATGCTTCCTCCTCGACAAAGGCTGGAGAGGGGCAGGCAGCGTGAGGTGACAGGACGAACGCGTCGGCGGGATGGAGTGGTCACCGTCACGCCTGTCGATGCCATGACAGTTTCCCAGCCCTCGCCTCGCTGTCAACACTTTCTGAACTGTCAGCGCAAATTTCGAACCGCCCCCAACCGACAGCACAGGCCGCTCACTTGCCACAACGGCCGGAAGACCCTGCCACCCCGGGCCCTCCGGCCCCGCGTTGAGCGGGAAACGACAAGATCAGATGCTTCGAAACTTTCGCGAAAGTCGGGGTTGACGTCGGTCAACGGTTCCCTATCATCCTTCTTGCTCGACCTATCGACCCGTGTTCGATATGTCGAATAGAACGGCACCGCGTCACCGGAACCCCTTCGAGGATGAGAAGGACGAGGAGCCCCCATGCCCAGACGAAGTTCCAGCCGCAGACATCCGCTCGTGGTGTTCGCCACCGCGGTCGCGGTCCTGATCGGGCTGGCGCCCGCGCTCGTCGCCGGCCCGGCCCAGGCGGCGAGCACCGGCGCCTTGCGCAGCGCCGCATCCGACCGGTGTCTCGACGTGTCGGGCGCCAGTCAGGAGGACGGCGCGTACCTGCAGATCTGGGACTGCCACGGCGGGGCCAACCAGCAGTGGACGTACACGGACGACGGCCGGCTGACCGTGTACGGGGACAAGTGCCTGGACGTTCCCGACCATGCGACCACCGCCGGCACCCGGGTGCAGATCTGGTCGTGCAGCGGCGGCGCGAACCAGCAGTGGCAGGTGAACGCCGACGGCACGATCGTCGGCCTGGAGTCCGGGCTGTGCCTGGACGTCGAGGGCGCCGACACGGCCAACGGCACGGCGGTCGTGCTGTGGACGTGCAACGGCGGCAGCAACCAGGAGTGGGCCGGCCTGTCCGGGACACCGGGCGGCGAGTGCGCGCTTCCGTCGACCTACCGGTGGTCGTCGACGGGGGCGCTGGCGCAGCCGGCGCACGGGTGGGTCTCGCTGAAGGACTTCACCAACGTGGTGCACAACGGCCGGCACCTGGTCTACGGGACCAGGGTGGAGGGGTCGTCGTACGGCTCGATGGTGTTCAGCCCCTTCACCAACTGGTCGGACATGGGATCGGCCGGCCAGAACGAGATGAACCAGGCCGCGGTGGCACCCACGCTGTTCTACTTCGCGCCCAAGAACGTCTGGGTGCTGGCGTACCAGTGGGGTTCGTGGCCCTTCATCTACCGCACGTCGAGCGACCCCACCAACCCCAACGGCTGGTCCTCGCCGCAGCCGCTGTTCACCGGGAGCATCTCCGACTCCGGCACCGGCCCGATCGACCAGACCCTGATCGCCGACGACCAGAACATGTACCTGTTCTTCGCCGGCGACAACGGCAGGATCTACCGGGCGAGCATGCCGATCGGAAACTTCCCGGGCAACTTCGGCTCGTCGTACACGACGATCATGAGTGACTCGACGAACAACCTGTTCGAAGGCGTCCAGGTCTACAAGGTCAAGGACCGGAACCAGTACCTCATGATCGTGGAGGCGATAGGCGCGAACGGGCGCTACTTCCGCTCGTTCACGTCCTCCAGCCTCAACGGCTCCTGGACCCCGCAGGCCACGAGCGAGAGCAACCCCTTCGCGGGCAAGGCCAACAGCGGCGCCACCTGGACAAACGACATCAGCCACGGCGACCTGGTCCGCACCAACCCCGACCAGACCATGACCATCGACCCCTGCAACCTGCAGTTCCTCTACCAGGGGATGGCCCCCGGCTCCGGAGGCCCGTACGACCAGCTGCCCTGGCGGCCCGGCGTCCTCACCCTGCGGCGCTGACCCGCCCCGCCCACGGAGCGGACGCCGGCACCGCTCCACGGAACCCCGGCCGCACGGCGGCCGGGGTTCCGCCGTCCGGCCCGGTGGCCCGGGTTCCCGCCCGGTTCACCGGGCGGGGACGGCTCCCGGGCCGGGCGGTGCCGTCGACTCGCGGGTCACCAGCTCCGTGGCGAGTTCGATGTGGTGCGACTCCACCTTCTCGCCGTTCGCCAGCCGGAGCGCGGTGCGCAGGGCGACCCGGCCCATCTCCCGCAGCGGCTGGCGCACGGTCGTCAGCGGCGGCGAGGCCATCCGGGCCAGGAGGGTGTCGTCGAAGCCGACCACGCTCAGGTCCTCGGGGACGCGCAGCCCGCGGGTGCGGGCCGTTTCGATGATGCCGAGGGCGATCTCGTCGTTCCCCGCGAATATCGCCGTCGGCGGCTCTTCGAGGTCCAGCAGCGCCGCGGCGCCGGCCAGGCCGGCGGCGTACGTGAACTCGCCGGGCCGGACGTAGGCGGGGTGTACGGGTGCTCCCGCCGCCTCCATGGCGGCGCGGTAGCCGTGTGCGCGGGCCTGGTTGCACGCGGCCTCGGCCGGGCCGCCGAGATGGGCGACGCGGCGGTGGCCCAGGGAGAGCAGGTGCTGGGTCGCGGCCAGGCCGCCGGTGAAGTTGGTCGCCCCGACGCTGTTGATCCGGTGGTGCGGCAGGTGCAGCGGGTCGAGCACGACCGCGGGCAGGCCGGCCCGGGCCAGGGCATTGAGATGCGTGGCGGTGTAGACGCTGGTGACCCCGATGAGGGCGCGGCGCCCGGCGGTGACCAGGTCCCGGGCCCAGTGCGTGGCGTGGGAGGACTTGCCGATCACCACCGAGGCGCCCAGCTCGGCCGCCGCGTCGGCGATGCCCTCGACCGCCTCGGCCACGTACGGCCTGAGGCTGCCCGCGAACTGCACCTCGATGGTCGCGCTCTGCGGCACCTCGGTGTGGCGGAAGACGGGGGCGAAGTAGTCGTGCCGGTGCAGCAGTTCGAGGACCCGGGCGCGGGTCTGCGGCGCCACGTCGGTGCGGTCGTTGACCACTTTGGACACGGTGGCGACCGAGACCCCCGCCGCGCGCGCGATGGTCGCCAGCGTGGTGCGTCTAGCGTCCGTCGGCATCGGCTTCCTCCCCCTGCTGTCCGTCCGGCCGCACGTCCACCGGCGTGGTGAGCCGCCGGTCGTGGCCGACGGCGCGGGTGGGGCCGGTCAACCTTACGGCAACCCGGCAGGGGAGATCCGCGGCGGAGGTGCCGACGAGCGCCTCGACCTCCCCCGCTTCGACGATCCGCCGCAGGTCCCGGCCGGTGAACGCGGTCCGGTCGGCATGCACGTGGAACCGGACCCGCGCGCTCTCGCCCGGCTCCAGCCGGACCGGGGCGAAACCGGCCAGCTGGCGGACCGGCCGGGTCACCTGGGCGACGGGGTCGCGCAGATACAGCTGCACGACCTCGTGCCCGGCCCGGGCGCCGGTGTTGCGCACCCGCACCGACACGGCGAACTCGCCGTCGGTGGGTATCTCGGCCGCGCTCGCCCGGGTGTCGTCGACCTCGAACGAGGAGTACGACCTGCCGTATCCGAAGGGGAAGAGCGGCACCGGGTCGATGCTGCTGATGCCGTGGCTGTTCCCGCCGAGCGGCGGCTGGAGATACGTGCCGGGCTGACCGCCCGGGCGGCGCGGAATCTGCACCGGCAGCCTGCCGGTGGGCTGGACCCGGCCGGACAGCACCCCGGCGATCGCCGCCGCGCCCTCCTGGCCGGGCAGGAACGCCTGGACCAGACCGGCGGCGCGGGGATGCACCTCGCCCAGGGCGTACGGGCGGCCGGAGACCACCACCACGACCACGGGCGTCCCGGTGGCGAACAGCTCCGCGAGCAGGTCGGCCTGCACCCCCGGGAGCCGCAGGTCCTCCGCGTCGCAGCCCTCGCCGGACGTGCCGTTGCCGAACATGCCCGCGCGGTCGCCCACGACGGCCACGCACAGGTCCGCCCCGCGGGCCGCGGCCGCCGCGGCGGCGAGGCCGGCGCGGTCGCCGCCGGACACGTCGCACCCCTGCTCGTGGACGACGGCGGTGTCCGGGAGTTCGGCGCGCAGGGCGTCGAGGACGGTCGGTGCCGACACGCCCAGGCCCAGGCCGGGGTGGCGGGGCAGGACGTGGTTGGGGAAGGCGTAGCAGCCCATGAGGGTGCGCGGGTCGGCGGCGCACGGCCCGACCACGGCGAGCCGGTCCGGCGCCGTACGGCCGGGGCCGAGAAGCGGCAGCGCGCTGCCCTCGTCGAGCAGGACGACGGACCGTTCGGCCAGCTCCCGGGCCAGGGCCCGGTTCTCCGGCGAGTCCAGATCGGCCTCGGCGGCCGCGGCGACCGAACCCTCGGGCGTCCAGGCGGGATCGAGCAGCCCGAGCTCGATCTTCTGGGTGAGCAGCCGGCGCACCGCCCGGTCCACCAGGGACTCGGGCAGCTCGCCCCGCTCGACCCGGTCCACCAGGTGCCGGCCGAAGCCGAGGGTGTCGGGCAGCTCCACGTCGATGCCCGCGCCGAGGGCCAGTACGCCCGCCTCCTCGGTGTCCGCGGCCACCCCGTGCATACCGGCGAGGAAGGCGACCGCCCCGTAGTCGGAGACCACCGTGCCGGTGAACCCCCAGTCGCCGCGCAGCAGATCGGTCAGCAGCCAGGAGTCGATGCCCGCCGGGACGCCGTCCACCTCGGAGTACGCGTTCATCACGGAACGGGCGCCGCCCACCGCGATCGCGGTCTCGAACGGCGGCAGCACGACGTCCGTCAGCTCCCGGCGGCCCAGGGACGCCGGCCCGTGGTTGCGGGCGGCGCGGGACGCGGAGTACCCGGCGAAGTGCTTCAGGGTGGCGACGACGCCGGCGCCCTCCAGGCCGGAGACGTAGGCGGTGCCGAGCATCGAGACCAGGTACGGGTCCTCCCCCAGGGTCTCCTCGACGCGGCCCCACCGGTAGTCGCGGACCACGTCGAGGACCGGGGCGAGACCCTGGTGCACGCCGACCGCGCGCATGTCCCGGCCGATCGCGGCGCCCAGGCGCCGCACCAGCTCGGGGTCGAACGTCGCCGCCCAGGCGAGGGCCCCGGGATAGACCGTGGCGCCGTAGGTGGTGAACCCGGTGAGGCACTCCTCGTGGACCAGTGCGGGGATGCCGAGCCGGGAACCCCGCAGGACCGTGTGCTGCAACTCGACGAGCTCGGCGGCCCCCTCGACCGCGGTCACCGGGCGGCTGCCGTACACCCGGGTGAGGTGGCCGAGGCCGTCCCGGGCGGCCTCGGCCAGGGGGACGTCCCCCGACTCGAACACCTCCTGGATCGGCGCCACGCGCGCTCCCCCGGGCCGCTCGCCGCCGTCCTCCGCCACGCGCGCGTTGCCGTTGCCGGGCCACCGGCTGCCGAGCTGCGCGACCTTCTCCGCCACCGTCATCTCGGCCAGGAGGGCGTCGACCCGGTCCGGCACGGGCAGCGCCGGGTCCCGCCAGCGCGGCGTGCCCCGGCCGGGCACCGGTCGTGACTCAGCCGTGGGCATCGCAGCCTCCTCTGTGCTCAACACGCACCTCTCGAAACAGTTTCGATCCCTGGCAGGCTCCCCCAAGGGCTGATCTCTGCCCGAGGTTACGCATACAACGGTTGTACTACAACGGTCTGACCCCTCCCTTGACAGCTCTGCGCCCGATACCTAACTTGCACCCACGAGATTCAGCGAAGACAGAGTTTCGAAAACTTTTCATCCATGGCCCGCCGGAAGCTGACGGCCCTCAAGTGCGGAGATCACACATGGAGAACCACCTGTCTCGTCGTACCCTCCTCGCCCTGGCGGCCGGTATACCGGCCTCCGCGGCACTCGCCGCCTGCGGCTCGTCCGGCCCCGGCGGCGGGGGCGACGGCGCCACGGCCACGTACTGGCACCTGAGCGGCCAGCCCCAGGAAGGCGTCAGGACCGGCGCGGTCGAGCGATTCAACGAGTCCAGCTCCAAGGGGCGGATCGAGGTCACCACCTTCGAGAACGACGCGTACAAAACGAAGATCAAGACCGCCATCGGGGCCGGGAAGGCGCCCACCGTCATCTGGGGGTGGGGCGGCGGCACGCTGCGCAGCTACGTGGAGGCCGACCAGGTCGACGACCTCACCCCGTGGTTCGAGGAGCACCCCGAGGTCAAGGACCGGCTCTTTCCGTCCTCGTTCGGCGCGGCGACGGTCGACGGCAGGATCTACGCGATGCCGTTCGAGAACGTCGAGCCGATCGTCCTGTTCTACAACAAGAAGCTCTTCGACGATGTCGGCGTGGAGCCGCCGCAGTCCTGGGGCGACATCATGGACCTGGTGCCCAGGTTCAACGAGGAGGGCATCGCACCGTTCTCCCTCGGCGGGCAGTCCCGGTGGACGAACATGATGTGGCTGGAGTTCCTGTTCGACCGCATCGGCGGGCCCGAGGTGTTCCAGGCCGTCTTCGACGGCGAGAAGAACGCCTGGTCCCACCCGGCGGCCATCGACGCGCTGACCAAGGTGCAGGACCTCATCAAGGCTGACGGCTTCATCAAGGGCTTCTCCTCGATCACCGCGGACTCCAACGCCGACCAGGCGCTCCTCTACACCGGCAAGGCCGCGATGATGCTGCACGGCTCCTGGTCCTACGGGCTCCAGCAGGCCGAGGGCGGGGACTTCGTCTCCAGCGGCGGCCTCGGCTTCATGAACTTCCCGCCCGTCGAGGGCGGCAAGGGCGATCCGGGCAACACCGTCGGCAACCCCGCCCAGTACCTGTCGATCTCCTCGAAGGCGAGCTCCGAGCAGAAGAAGATCGCCAAGGACTTCTTCGCCAACGGCGTCCTCACGGACCAGGAGGTGGAGGAGTGGATCGCCACCGGTGGGGTGCCGATCGTGAAGGGCTCGGAGAAGCTGCTGGCCGAGTCCGAGAACGCCGAGTTCCTTGAGTTCGTCTACGACGTCGCCAGCAACGCCAAGACGTTCGGCCAGTCCTGGGACCAGGCGCTCAGCCCGACGGCCGCCGAGACGCTGCTGGACAACATCGCCAGGCTGTTCCAGCTGTCCGTCTCGCCGCAGGAGTTCACCGACAACCTCAACGAGGTCATCGGCAAGTGAGCTCCCTCACCGGCTCCACGGATCGCCGGGACCGGCGCGGCATCCTGCCGTGGCTGGCCGTGCCCGCGCTGCTGTTCTTCGTCGGCTTCGCCGTCGTCCCGCTCGTCGGCGTACTCCTGCTGAGCTTCACGACATGGGACGGGATCGGCGACATCCACCCGTCCGGGCTGACCAGCTGGCGTGCGGTGCTCACCGACCCAGGGCTGCCGCACGCCCTGTGGGTGACGTTCCTGGTAATGGCCGTGTCCTGGGCGGTCCAGACACCGGCGAGCATCCTGCTCGGCACGTTCCTGGCCGGCCGCCAGCGCTACCGCGCGGTGCTGAGCCTGGTCTACTTCGTCCCGCTCCTGCTCAGCTCCGCGGCGATCGCGGTCGCGTACAAGGCGCTGCTGGACCCCAACTTCGGGCTGGGCGCCGGGCTGGGCGCCGAGTGGCTCAGCAAGGACTGGCTGGGGCGCCCCTGGCTGGCGTTCGGCGTCGTCATCTTCATCGTCTCCTGGCAGTTCATCCCGTTCCACTCGCTGATCTACCAGGGAGGCGTCCAGCAGATCCCCGCCTCCCTGTACGAGGCCGCGCAGCTGGACGGCGCCGGGAGGATCCGCCAGTTCTTCAGCGTCACGCTGCCGCAGCTGAAGTACACCATCATCACCTCGTCGACGCTGATGGTGATCGGGTCGCTCACCTTCTTCGACCTCATCTTCGTCCTGTCCGAGGGCGGCCCGGGAGACGCCACCCGGGTCCTCGCGCTGGACATGTACAAACGGGGCTTCCAGGCCAACCTGATGGGACCGGCCAGCGCCATCGCCGTCGTCCTCGTCCTGATGGGCCTCGCCATCGCCCTGCTGCTGCGCCGGCTCGGCGGCCGGGACGCCGGCGAGAGCCAGCTTGAGGGGGCCTGACATGACCACCACCCTGACCAAGCCGCGGCCGAGGAAGGCGATCACCCGCGAACGGCGGCCGCGCCCCGGTCCGACCACCCGCCGGCGCAACTGGATCGGCGGCCTGGCCGGATGGCTCTGGCTCGCCATCGTCGTCGTACCCCTCTACTGGATTCTCATCACCAGCCTGAAGGCCCAGAGCAACTACTACGCGAGCAACCCGCTGGCGCCGCCGGGCGAGCCCACGCTGGAGAACTACGAGCTGGTCCTGGAGTCCGACTTCCTCAGCTACTTCGTGAACAGCGTCGTGGTCACCGCCGGCGCCGTGGTGCCGGCGGTGACGGTCTCCTTCATGGCCGCCTACGCCATCGTGCGCGGCTGGCGCCTGCGCTTCCTGCGCGCGGTGAACGGGCTGTTCCTCATGGGCCTGGCCATCCCGCTCCAGGCGACGGCCATCCCGGTCTACCTGATCATCATCAAGTTGCAGCTGTACGACAGCCTGCTGGCGCTGATCCTCCCGTCGATCGCCTTCGCCATCCCGCTGTCCGTTCTGATCCTCGCCAACTTCATCCGGGACGTGCCCAAGGAGCTGTTCGACTCGATGCGGGTGGACGGGGCCAGCGAGTGGGGGACGCTGTGGCGCCTGGCGGCGCCGCTCACCCGGCCCGCCATCCTCACCGTCACCATCTTCAACGCGCTGACCATCTGGAACGGGTTCCTCCTGCCCCTGATCCTCACCCAGAGCCCGTCCCAGCGGACGCTGCCGCTCGCGCTGTGGACCTTCCAGGGCGAGTACGGGATCAACATCCCCGCGGTCCTGGCGGCCGTCGTCCTCACCACCCTGCCCCTGATCGTCCTGTACGCCTTCGGCCGCCGCCAGCTGCTCAGCGGCCTGACCGCCGGATTCAGCCGGTGACCCGGACGGGGCGGGCCCGCCCCGTCAGCCGTCAGGTGCCGAGCGCGCTGATGCTCTCGGCCATCTCGTCGGGGAACTCCTGGATGTCCGGTCCGGAGCCGGTGGACGCCGGCAGGAAGCCGAAGAGCACCGCGACGACCACGGGTCCCGTCTTGATCGAGCCGCTGCGCATCAGCACGATCAGGACAATCCCCGTTAACAGCACTACGAACAGTGAGATCGCCACGGCCTCATCACCCCTCCGTTCTCTCTGTTCGCCCCTCAGGGCATCCACCGACCGCGGACCACGGTGGCGTGTCCGAGGTCGTACGGGTCGTACCGAGCAACGCGGCACGGCCCCGCGACCGGAGACGCACCGCCGGGAGAGCACCGGTGTCAGGCGCCGCGCTTGTCGATGAGGACCAGGGTCTGGTCGTCGGCCGGGGGGCGGCGTGGGCCCGTCCGCCGCCGGCCGGCCCGTCGACGGGGGCCTCGACGGAGACGTGGGGCAGGATTCGGTCGACCGTCCTGGGCAGATACCAGTTCCTCTTGCCGAACAGCTGCATGGCCGCCGGTACGAGGACCGTGCGCACCCACCAGGGCATCGAGCAGGATGGCCACGGCCAGGCCGAGCCGAACCCGGCGATATGCGCATGCCGTGAACACGCAGATCATGATGAGCGCGACGGCCGTGATGATCTGCCCGGTGGCGGCCTGGCCGCGCCGGACGGCGAGGTCGTTGTCGCCGGTGTTGAGGGCCTCCTGGGCAATGCGGTACGCCGACAGGTCCACCGCGGCGGGGAGCGGGCGGGCCGTACCGCGGACTCCGTTCGCGCGGCACGCACAGCGGTCCGGTCAGACGCCGGGAGTGCCCCGGCCGGTCGAGGCACGCCGGCGTGAACTGCACGTTCCGGTCCACTGATCGGCTACACCACCCGGCGGGACGCCATCAGCGCGCGGTCGCGGCCGGCGGACCTCCGCGGGGTGGCGCCGGGATCGTCCCGGCGCCACCCCGCGGTCCCGGCGGGTCACTCACTGGAACTGTGCGAAGAACCTCCAGATCTCTGCCTTGGTCCAGGTGGTGGCGCCGTTGTCGCCGCCACCGTCGACCGGAGCGGGTGCGTGGCCGCCGTCGAACGCGGCCCACTGGACCGGGTATCCGGCGTCGCAGCCCGCGTAGGCGGTGGTGATGTGGGTTCGGCTGCCCTGTGCGGGCTCGCGCGGGCTCTGGGGGGTGCAGCCGTTGTTGCCGACGAACTTGTCACGCAGGGACCGTCCCTGCGCGATGTTGAGGACGGAGTCGCTGATGCCGTGGATTCCGAAGTAGGCGACGGGCTGGTTGCCGCCGCTGCACCCGCTGATCTGGGCGCCGGAGATGACGGCGACGGCCCGGAAGTCGTCCGCCCGGGCGCACGCGAGCGCGTAGCTCATACCGCCGCCCCAGCTGAATCCGGTGGCGAACCGCTGCTCCGGGTTGACGCAGAGGCCGCCCTCGATGCGCTGGATCATGGCGTCGACGAAGGCGACGTCCTGACCGCCCGAATTGGCCCAGCCGTTCCCGAGGCCCTGGGGGGCGACGAGGATCGCGCCGTTGTTCGACTGTTCCTGCTGGCCGTAGTAGGACCAGGAGGTCCCGCTCGATCCGCCGGAGGCGACGTCGCCGGCGGTTCCGCCCCGCCAGTGGAACGCGAAGATCAGCCGGTAGGGGTGGCTGTTGTCGTAGTTGTCGGGAACCCTGAGGATGAAGCTGCGGCTCTGGCCGCCGCTCTGGATCGTGTGCGTGCCGCTGGTCAGGGTCGGGGCGCTGCCGCATCCGCCGTCGCCGCCGCCGCCGTCGGACGACACCTTGATCATCTGCCACTGCTGGTGGGCGCCGCCGCCATCGGTGTACTGGACCACGCCGGCGCCGTCGGCGGTGGAGCCGCCCTGCACCTCCACCGCCTTGCCGCTGTTGCGGTTGATCAGCCGGACGTGGTCCGCGTCGGAGTCGGCCAGGCGGAACTGCTGGTTGGTCCCGCCGTGGTCGGTCCACTGCTGGATCGCGGCGCCGTCGGCGGTCGAGACGCCGGCCACGTCGAGGACCTTGCCCGAGTGCCGGGCCTTGAGCCGGTAGAAGCCGTCGCCGGAGTCGAGGAACTGCCACTGCTGGTTGGGGCCGTCGTGGCGGGTCCACTGGCTGATCCGCGCGCCGTCGGCGGTGGACACCTCGGCGACGTCCAGCGCCTTGCCGCTGTTGCGGTTGACCAGGACGTACCAGGCGTCGGTGTCCACGGTCGCCGCCCCGGCGGACGCCGGGTTCACCACGGCGAGCACGCCCATCGCGAGGGCCGCCGCCACCACGGCGGCGATCCGGGACCACCAGCGGTCTCTTCGTAACGGGACGGGAGAGGCCGCACCGTTGGTTCTCATCGGTTCACCCTTTCGTTTCGGGGGCCGGGCCCTCAGGTGCGGGTCCAGAGCTGGTTGCTGCCGTTCGTGCAGGAGTAGAGCTGGATCAGGGTGCCGTTGGCGGTGCCGACTCCGACGGCGTCGAGGCACAGGCCGGACTGGACGCCGACGATGGATCCGTCGGAGTTGAGGCGCCACTTCTGGTTGTCGCCGCCCCAGCAGCTGTAGATCTGGACGCTGGCGCCGTTGCCGGTGCCCGCGGCGTCCAGGCACTTGTCGCCGTACACCCTCAGCTCACCGGCCTCGGTGGCGGTCCACTGCTGATTGGTGCCGCCGTGGCAGTCCCACAGCTGGATCTGGGTGCCGTCGGCGGTGCTTTCGTTCGGCACGTCCAGGCAGCGGCCCGAGCCGACGCCCACGATCTGGCCGCCGTCACCTCCGGGCGGGGTGGAGTCGTCGCCGTTGAGGGCGTCGAGGACGGCGGTGTACGCGGGCTTCTTGCTGCCGTCGCCGTTGAACAGCAGCGGCGTCTGCTCCGACCGCCAGGAGTCGGTGTCGCGCACGCCCCAGACGGTGATGCCGAGGCAGCGCTCGACGGCCAGGCAGTCGCCCACGACGTTGGCGTACGTCGTGGGCGAGGCGCCCTCGATGTCGAGTTCGGTGATGGACACGTCGACGCCGAGGGCGGCGAAGCTCTCCAGGGTGGTGCGGAAGTTGCTGTTGTAGGGGCTGCCGCTGTTGAAGTGCGACTGGAAGCCGACGCAGTCGATCGGTACGCCGCGCTGCTTGAAGTCCCGGACCATGGCGTACACGGCCTGGGTCTTGGCCCAGTTCCAGTTCTCGATGTTGTAGTCGTTGTAGCAGAGCTTGGCGTCCGGGTCGGCGGCGCGGGCGGTGCGGAAAGCGTCCTCGATCCAGTCGTTGCCGGTGCGCTGCAGGTTGGAGTCGCGCCGTGCGCCCGAGCCGCCGTCGGCGAACGCCTCGTTCACGACGTCCCACTCGGCGATCCTGCCCTTGTAGTGGGCCATCACGCCGTTGATGTGGTCTCTCATCGCCTGGCGCAGATCGCCGCCGCTGAGGCTCTGCATCCAGCCGGGCTGCTGGGAGTGCCAGGCCAGGGTGTGGCCGCGCACCTGCTTGCCGTTCTGCACCGCCCAGTTGAAGACGCGGTCGGCGTTGGAGAAGTTGAACTGGCCCCGCTGCGGCTCGGTGGCGTCGATCTTCATCGCGTTCTCGGCCGTCACCGAGTTGAACTCACGGTTCGCGATCGACGTGTACGCCGAGTCGCCCAGTCTGCCCGAGGCGATGGCGGTGCCGAAGTATCGGCCGCTCTGGGCCGCCGCGGCGCCGAGGGTGCTCTCGGCGGAGTGCGCCGGCGGCGGCGCGGCCAGTGTGGCGACCGCACCGAGGACGAAGGCGACCAGCACCAGCAGCAGGCCGCGGGACTTGCGTCTGACCAATGATCCGG
The DNA here is from genome assembly GCF_048656465.1 of Streptomyces sp. MAR4 CNX-425. Classification (NCBI taxonomy): domain Bacteria; kingdom Bacillati; phylum Actinomycetota; class Actinomycetes; order Kitasatosporales; family Streptomycetaceae; genus Streptomyces; species Streptomyces sp. MAR4 CNX-425. The sequence continues at coordinate 838,376 of NZ_JBMDLF010000002.1, forward strand.
GAAGGGCGTACGAGCCCATGGCTGTTCCTCCAGGGTAGAGATCACGGAAGGACCGGAGTGCGGGGAAGCGCCGTCCGCCCGCACGGGGCGGACCGGCCGGCGGGTGGCGTACGGCGGGTGGGCCGCGGTGTTTCGACGCAGGCATGCGAGTGCTCCCTAGCGGCTTGGTGCGCGGATCTTTCGTACGGCGGTACGCGGGGATCTGCCGTCCAGCACAGATCGCTCAGGGGCGAGGTCGTCTGAAATTTCGAACTGCGTTCTGCACCTCAGACGTGGATGATTGAGGGACCGCGGCAGGTCGTCAACACTCCACGCAAGAAAAGTTTCCGCCCATGGATCGAAAATTTCGATCGGGCCCGTTCAGGCGCCGAAACCCGCGGCGAGGCGGCTGGTGGGGGCGGCCGTGTGAGCACCCGGAACGGGCAGCGGCACCGCGGGGGCGGGCTTTGACCCCGGCGGAGGGCGACAAGTACGTTCGTCGGACCCGACCGCCCCCCGGTGTGATGTCAAATGAGTGGAGAGACATCCCATGGAAGCGTCTGCGGCGCACCCGCACGGCAGTACGGACCAGATCGCGTTCGAAGCCCCGGACTGGCTCCGGGACAACACCGAAACGCTCGTCGCCACGGGCGTCAGCATCCTCCTGGTCGTCCTGGGCGCCATCGTCGTGCGCGTCATCGCCAAGCGCGCCATCACCCGCTTCGTCCAGCGCATCCTCCAGCCGGACACGAACGGCGAGCCACGGCGCGGCGGCCGCGGTCCCGCCGTCCTGCAGCGCGACGGCGGCCGGGCGCGGGAGCGGCGCGAACAGCGCGCGGCGACCATCGGCGCCGTGCTGAGCAGCATCGTGACCGTGGTCATCGGGATCGTGGCGTCGGCCATGGTGCTCGGCGAGATCGGCATCGCGCTCGGGCCGCTGCTGGCCAGCGCCGGCGTGGTCGGCCTGGCGATCGGGTTCGGCGCCCAGAGCCTCGTCGCCGACTACCTCTCCGGGCTGTTGATCATGGTGGAGGACCAGTACGGCGTCGGGGACACCGTCGACCTCGGGGAGGCGATCGGGGAGGTCGAGCACGTCGGCCTGCGCCTCACCCAGGTCCGCGACATCAACGGCGGCCTCTGGCACATCCGCAACGGCGAGATCCTGCGGGTGAAGAACGACAGCCAGGACTGGGCCCGCGCCGTCCTGGACGTCGGCGTGGCCTACGACTCCAACCTGGACACCGTGTACGAGGCGCTGGAGCGCACCGGCCGCGAGCTGCACGACGACCCCGAACACGGGCCCCTGCTGCTGGAGATGCCCTCCGTCTGGGGCGTGCAGTCCCTGGACGCCGACGCGGTCGTCGTGCGCATGGCGGTCAAGACCAAGCCGCTCCAGCAGTGGGGCGTCACCCGGGAGCTGCGCCGCCGGGTCAAGCAGAACCTGGACGCGGCCGGCGTGGAGATCCCCTTCCAGCAGCGCACGGTCTGGATACGGCAGGACGAGGGCGGCACGGCGGCACCGGAGAGCCGCGGCGCGGGAGTCGCACGCTGACCTCGTTCGGATCCGGGGCGCGGGCGGCGGTCGGTGGAGAGCGGCTTCCGCAACCGCCGGACGCCGCCCGCCCTCCCGTCCGGGCCCACCCCGCCCACACGACGAACGGCCTGGTCCACGGCCATCCGCTGTCCTCGTGACGGCACCGGATACCGGTGCCGGTATCCGGACAGGACCTCTCGGTTTCGCCGGCGATCCCGGTCTGGCCGCCGCCACCGAAAAGGTCGACGCTCCCAGCGAGCTTCCGCAGCCGAACTGCGGGGCTGCCACCACCCTCCCCGAAGTTCCCGCCCTCTCCGCCCCCGAACGACCGCACCCCCTGTCCCTTCGGCGGCCCGATCCGCACCGCAATCCGCACCGCAAGCGCCCGGTCCGCCAACGAGCGCGCGCGCTCACACTCCCGTCCCCGGCGACGCGGTCGGATGGCCGTGATGGACCAGCCGACGTGTCGGTGGGGATCGGGCTCGCGGATGTGGTGACACTCGTCAGGCGTCGGCGAGGAGGGGGTCGTACGGGGTGCCCGTGCGGCGGCCCGTCATGAAGGAGAGGAAGTCGCCCACGAAGGCGCTGCGGCCGTGGGCGCCGCCGGTGGTGGTGAGGTCGCGGTGAAAGGCGGAGCGGAAGAGGCTGCGGTATTCGTCCGCGTCGATGCTCCCGTTGCCGTCCTTGTCGGTGGCGTCGAAGAGGACCTCGGCGACGCGGATGAGCGCGGGCCCGGCGAGGGAGGGAACGGCGGCGGCGTACTCCTCGGCGCTGACGCGGCCGTCGCCGTCCGTGTCGAGGGCGGCCTGGAGTTCGCGCCACCAGGCGGCGAAGGCGTCGTAGAGCCGGGTCTCCTCGGGTTCGTCCAGGTCGAGGCGGGTGGAGAGTTCGCGTGCCATGGCGGCGAGGTCGGGCCAGTCGAGGTGGCCGTCGCCGGTCTGGTCCAGCACGCGGCGGAAGAACTCCTCCGCTGAGCGCCGGGTTTCCTGTGCGGCTGCCGGGGGTGCCGGAGCGGGGCTGGTGTCGCCACTCAGTGGGGTGAGGAGGCGGAGCAGGGCTGATGCCCGCTTCATGCGGGCGCGCAGGGCGGTCACGGTGCGGGCGCGGGGGTCGTCGCTGCCGGGCGGGAGCGAGAGGGCTTCGATGATGCTTTCGGCATTGATCCAGCCCTCGGGCAGGAACCGGGTGAGCCCGGCGGCGAGGTAGGCGCCCTGCATGAGGGTCGGGGCGCCGGGCATCTCGGGCAAGCCGGCCCGCCGCCGGTAGGGCTCGGGGAGCGAGGCGACGGTGATGGCGCCGAGGACCGGACCGGCGAGGGTGCGGCCGGCCGCCCACAGTGTCGGCGCGCCGTGGAGCAGCGCAGGGGCGGGCAGGTGGTCGAAGAGCCGGTAGAGGATGATGCGGACCGCCTCGGTGTTCTCCAGCTCGTTTTCGACGATCCGGTCGAAGTACCGCCAGAAGTCGTGGAGGTCCTCGGGGAGTTCTGCGGCGTCGCCGTCGAGCGCGGCGAGGAACGCGCGGTACTCGGCGTACATCCGCTCCATCGTGTCCTGGTCGAGCGGCTGGCCGCTCAGCCGGCACATGGTGACGGCGCTCTCGAAGAGGGTGGCGACCACCCAGGCGCGGGTCGCGCGGTCCATCGCGTCGTAGGCGCGGCCGCGGGAGTCGGAGCCGCTCATGCGGGCGTGCAGCCGGTTGAGCCGGGCGGCCTCCCGTGCGCGTACCGCCGGGTCGGTGCCGAACATGCGCCGCATGCTGAGGAAGGTGTTGCGCAGTCGGCGCCACGGGTGGGCGACGAAGGTGGAGTTGTCGGCGAGAGCGGCGCCGACCTGCGGGTGAGCGGCCTCCAGTACGGTGGCGCGGATGATGGCCAGGGCCCAGCGCGGGTCGTCGAAGAAGCCGCTGAACCGCGAATTCGGGCCGAACAGTAATGCCTCGTCGGCCGTTCCCGGGGCTTCGGTGGTCATGAGGGGTCTCCGTTCCTCCCGGCGGGCACGCCGCCGAAGCGGCGGTCGCGGCGTTGATAGGCGTGCAGGTAGGCGAGGAAGTCGGGCGCCCGGAAGTCCGGCCAGAGCACCTCGGGGAAGACCCACTCGGCGTAGGCGACCTGCCAGAGCATGAAGTTGGAGATGCGCTGCTCACCGGAGGTACGGATGACCAGATCCACATCCGGGGTGTCGGGGAAGGGCAGGTGGTCCGCGAAGAGCCGCTCGGTCACCTCGTCGGCGGGTATCCCGCTGCGGATCAGCGACCTTGCAGCCTCGACTATGTCCCGGCGCCCGCCATGGTCGAAGGCGACGGTCAGCGTCATGCCCCGGTTGTCGGCGGTGAGCGCCGCCAGGTCGCAGAAGTCCTGGGCCAGCTCCCGGGGGATGCGCGGGTCGGCGACCCCGAGGAAACGGCAGCGGATGCCGCGCGCGAGCAGCAGCGGCGCATGCTTGCGCACCACCCGGCGGACCAGACGCATCAGGAATTCGACCTCGGTGCCGGAGCGGTTCCAGTTCTCGGTGGAGAAGGCGTACAGCGTGAGCCACTCCACGCCGGCAGCCCGGGCCGCCTCGATGACGTCGATGACGGCGGTCTCCGCGGCCCGGTGACCCGCCGTACGGGGAAGCGAACGCCGCCGCGCCCACCGGCCGTTGCCATCCATCACGCAGGCCACGTGCCGCGGCCCCGCCCCGTCCGGGGCGGCACGGCCGGCCACACCGCGCTCGGTCACGCCCACCCTGCCTCGCCGCTCCCGCCTCGCCCACGCCCCACCGACGTGCGCCCTCCTGCGAGTCTGACGGCGCGAACGGGCCCTGCGCGGCCGAACGATCGGCCGTCACCCCCAGCTCGTACGTTCGAATATGCCCGAATGCCAGAGCCGGGCTCGCGCACACGTCCCCGGCGCGACCCGAAAGACCCCGCTTGCACTCCGGATCGCCGAACCCTACTCACTGCCGGAAGATCGGCAGCCGGGCGGCGGTGCACAGCACGTGCTCGGCCGCGGTGCGGGACGCGGGGCCGCCGTCCGTCTGGCGGAGCGGACGGACGGAAAGCGCCCAAGGTGCGTGCCGAGCGGCGGTACGCAGGAGTCGAGGGCCGGAGGAGAGGCTCCGGCCCTCGGGTGAGAGGTCCTGCCTCAGCAGATGTCCCTGCTCGCGTTGCCGGAGATGTTCCAGGTGGTGTTGTCGCCGCAGGGCGATTCCCGCACCGATGTGTTGTTCACGGTGAGGGTGATCGAGACGTCCCGCGTGTTGGGGAACTCGGAGCGCGCGGCGATACGCACCTCGCCGCCGCCGTTGACCGTGCCGCCCTGGATGGTGACGTTGTAGCAGTTCTCGATCAGGATCGAGTTGTTGCCGTTGTTCGCCAGATCGACCGAGCGGATGAGCAGGCCGCCCGACTGCGAGACGCAGAAGATGCCGCGGCCGCCGCCCCGCGAGATGACCCGGTCGACGGTGATGTTGGTGTCGTACGAGCCGTTGGAGAGGCGCCCGTTGGTGTTGGCGGTGCGGAAGGTGGCGTACCCGGTGCCGGAGGCGACGTTGTCGCCGTCGACCGTGCCGATCTGGGCGTTGCGCGTGTTGTTGAGCAGCAGCCCGCTGTAGCCGACGTTGCGCGCCACGACGGTGCCGATGCGCAGCCCGTCGACGTTCCAGGTCTCCACGCCGTGGTTGCCCGTCCCCGAGACGGCGACGTGGTCCATGCTCACGTTGGTGCTTCCGGGCTGGTCACGCTCGAAGCGGATGCCGAGGCCGCCGCTGAGGTTGAGGTTGATCTGCCCGAGGTGGAGGCCGTGCATGCCGTAGAAGCGCATCCCGAAGTAAGGGCTGCCGGTCATGTTCATGTACGGGATGGACACGTTGGTCCCGTTCACCGCCTCGACAGCGCCGCGTCCGGAGAGGTTGCCGACGTTCATCGTGCCGCAGACCTCAAGGGCGGTGTGGCTGGGCAGCGTGACGGCCGAGTTCCCGATGGAGCCCGAGGCCATGACGGACACACGCTGCTGGGTGTTGCGGCCGGAGGTGAGGGAGTTGACCGCGGCCTGGATGGCCGCGCGGTAGTCGCCGCCGGTGTAGACGGTGCTGGAGCCGTTGCGGGCGGTGTAGTCGCCGCTGCTGCCGGTCACCGTGGCGTTCGGGGTGCCGGCCCCGCAGTCGCCGCCTGAACCGCCCCCGTCGGCCCTGACCAGCTGCCACTGCTGATTGGCGGCGCCGGTCGGGGTGTACTGGGAGATCCGGTCGCCCGGGGCCGTCGAATGTTCCCAGACGTCCAGGGCTTTGCCGGAGTGGCGGTTGACCAGGGTGGCGTAGCCGCCGCTCTCCTGGACCTGCCACTGCTGGTTGGCGCCGTTGACATCGTTCCACTGCACCATCGTGGCGCCGTCCTCGGCGCTCCACTCGTACGTCTCCAGCACATGACCGGAATGCCGGGCCTGGATACGGTAGTAGCCGCCGCCGGCGTCGATGAACCGAAACTGCTGGTTGGTGGCGTTCGTGGGGTTCCACTGGACAAGCTGTGCGCCCGGTTCCGTCGAGGCCCCCTCGACATCGAGCGCCAGGCCGGAGTGCCGGCTGATCAGGTTGTACCAGACACCGGTCTCGACGGCCTGAGCCGAGGGAACCGCGACCAGGGAGATGACCACTCCGACGACAGCGGCGATGAGGGCCGAGGTGAGGGCGAGGAGTTTTCGTCCAGTTCGGGGCATGGGGATCCTTCGCTACATGGCGGTCTGCGGACGGGAACCGCTCGGCGGCACGCAGCGAGCGAGCCACCTCGTCGACAAGTGGTTGCCGGGCCGGACGGATTGGTTGCCGGGCCGGACAAAAAAGATGTGCACGCCCGCCCCGTACGGCGTCCCCCGGCGGTGGTCGTGCGGCGGGCCGGGGGGCGGAGAGCAGGTGGAGGGGGGCGGCCCGTCGGACAGCCGGGCTCCGGCTCCCGACCACGGTGCCGCCTGCGTCGAGCACGTAGCGGGGGATCCGCATCAGCTGAGCCCAGCGCCACCGGCCCCGGCACCGGTCAGCCACGCAACACCTACGTTCGCGAGGACCACGTCCAGGCCCGTCCGCCCGCTCTGCTGCTCCGTCTCGCCGAAGGCGACGAGCCGGCCGATCCCGAAGCGGCAGCCGCCGGCTGCGGGCCGAGAACGTGACGCTGACCTACGACCCGGTGGACCAGACCCTGACCGCCGGCACCCCCAGGAGAGAAAGGATCCGCATCGGCTGACCAGCGCCCCGCTCCACCACCAGGGACGGACGCAGCAAAAGGCACCCGTCCCTCACTCCAGGTGAGAACCGGGTGCTGATGGCGCCTGCCCGTAAACCGGGGGCCGTGGGGCGATTATGTGTCCGAGCGAGTTGACCATTGCGCCCACGCCCTCGCACGGAGAACATCACTGGCCTTGGGCTGAATGCGCTTCCGTATCCCGATCCCATCGTCTCCCCGGATGAAGAAAGCGAGCAACCTCCAGTCGGGCTGCCTCGGACCGCCAGCGGCGGACATTGCCGCTTCGGCCGCTGCGCGCAGTTGGTCGGCGGCGTCGTGGTCCCAGTTTCAGGTGTCACCCGATCATGCATCAGTCCCGTGGTGTCCTGCTCCGCTGTAGTGGGGCGCTGTGAGGGCTGCCGGGCTGCGCCTGTTCGTGGCGCTTTGACGGACCCCGCGAGATCTGCTGAATCTCGCGGGGCCTGTCAAGCCGAAGGTGCCGTCGTTCCGGCGTGCTGGCGCTTCAGCCGAAGTTGACGTCGCTGCACAGGAAGTACTTCTGATCCATGTGGGACGCCTTCCAGACGGTCAGGACGACGTGATGTCCGCTGCGTCCGGAGGCGCTGGTGTCGGTGACGTAGTGTGCCGAGCCGCCGGGGTAGCTGCCGGTGGTCTTGACGAGTTCGAGGTCGGACCAGCGGAGCGGCTGGCTGGTGGGGTCGTAGCCTTGCTTGGTGACGTAGATCTGCAGCCAGTCTGCGCCGTGCCGGGCTTCGTCGTAGACGTCGACGGTGAAGTAGGGGCTGATGCCGGTGGCACGCCACGGGCCGGGGTGGTCGAGAGGCGAGTAGTCAGTCTCACCCTGTCCTCCGGCACTGCAGATCTGGCCGTCGGGGATGACCTGCTGGTAGTTGTCGCCTGTGTTGTTGGCGTAGACGGCCTTCCACGCCGTGATGGCGTTGGCGTTCTCCTGGTACACGCGGTAGCACATGGGGTCTTCGGCTTCGTTGGGCTGGGACGAGCCCCACCGCTGCAAGCAGCCGTAGTTCCGGGTCTCCGGGTAGATGGTCGTGCCGTGTGCTCCGGCGTCGTTGGCCAACGGGATCTGGCTGAGGGCGGCCGCGGTGAGCAGCGCCAGTGTGAGCAGAATTCTGCGGGGGGTGTACGCGCGGGCTGTGTGCATTCTCGTGTCTTTTCCTCTCTGGTTGGAGAATCGGCTGGTCAGCCGGCTTGCGGTCGGCTGCCGTGGTTGTGTTGCCGTTGGGGCTGCCTGCCGCGGACGGTCGGGAGGCGGTCGAGACGGGAGTCCAGGGCCCAGCGGCCGGGGCCGTAGAAGGCGATCATGAGGAAGGCCCAGCAGAACATCGCCGCTGCCTCGCCGCCGTTCTCGATGGGGAACAGGGCCTCCGGCTGATGCTCGGTGAAGTAGGCGTAGGCCATGGAGCCCGAGCAGATGCTGGCAGTGGAGCGGGTAGCCAGCCCCAGGAGTACCAGCCCGCCACCGATCAGTTCGATCCCGGCGGCCCACCAGTGCGGCCACTGTCCCGTGGATGGAGCGTGTCCTCCTTGCGGTCCGCCCAGGACGCCGAGCAGGGTGGCCGCGCCGTGGCAGGCGAACAGCAGGCCCACGACGATCCGGTACAGACTCAGAGCATGCCTTCGATGCTTCTTCAGCAGCAGCTCCATATGGGTCCTCCCTGGCGCGGTCATGGGGGTGGGCTGGCGGTCAGGATGGGGTGGTCGTGCGCACTCCGGGGTCAGCGTGTGTGCGGGTCGGCGACTGTGCGGCTGCGTCGGAGCGGACCGGCGGAGCGGGTGCTGTCGTGGTCTCGCGTTTCTGTCAGAAGGGTCAGCTGAAGCGGTGGCCAGGCGGGCGCCGCCACTGGTTGGGGCGGCGGCGCCCTCCGGGGGTTAGCTCAGGTGGTCAGTGACCACTTCTGGCTGTTCCAGGTGCCGCAGTCCCATAGGTGCAGGGCGGCGCCGTCGTCGGTGCTCTGGTGCTCGATGTCCAGGCAGCGGCCGGACTTCAGGTGTTTGAGGGTGCCGTTGGGCTGGAACGCCCACTTCTGGCTGTCCCAGCCGCCGCAGTCCCACAGGTGGGCCCCGGTGCCGTTGGCGGTGTGACCGCCGACAACATCGAGGCACTTGCCCAGCACGCGCAGCTCGGTGCCCGCCAGCGTCCAGGCCCCGCGGTCGGCCTCGGTGCAGTTGGCGAGCTCCGCCGGGGTGCCGTTGACGCTCTGGCCGCCGGCAGCCTCGGCACACTTGCCGTTGGCATTGACAATCCGACTCCCCGCCGGAGGGTCAGGATCCGGGTTGCTGCCCCCCGCGCCCCAGGCGTTCCAGTTGTCCCAGGTCTCAGCGTCGAAGCCGATCCTGCCCAGCTTGTCCGCCGCCCAGTTGTCTCCGGACTTCTGGATGACCGTGCCACCGACGGTGTAGTTCTCCAGCTTCAGCCCGCGGCTGTCACGAGTCTCGTTGCCGAGGGTGACCTTCTGGCCGCTGGAGTTGCTGTGACGCTTGAGCAGACTGACCTGGGAGCTGGGGTCGAGTTCGTTCCACGCGTCGATATTGAGGTTCTTGACGTGAATGTTCTCGGTGCTGGAGAGAGCGAAGACACGGATCGCGCAATTTGTCCTGCCCTCGACTGTGATGTTCTCGAAGGTCATGTTCTTGACCCAGGCGTTGGGATCCGCCTTGGTGGTCGATCCCATGTCCTCCCAGTGGGAGGAGGAGTTGAGGATGCAGGTGTTGTACTTCACGTCCTTCCAGTACATGCGGTTGTGGATGATCTGGGTGTTGCTCACCCGCACGTTGTTGATGTTTCGTGGGGTCCAGCCCCATTGGACGACGGGACCGTTCTCGTTCTTCCAGACGACGGTGTTATCGATGGTCACGTCGCTGTGGTACATCTTCAGCACGTCATCGTTGGCGTTGAAGAACGTGTTCTTCATGGTGCTGCCGCGGTAGAGCTCGATACCGTCGGTCTGCCAATACCAGGCTCCGACCTGCTTGTAGTTGTCGACCCGCATCTGGAAGGTCTGTTCGTTCCCATACGTGACGAACGAGTGGTACGGCGGCTCGTTGATGGTCACGCCCTGCAGGTCGAGGTACTGCTGGCGGTCCGAGGACTGGAACTGGAGCATCTTCACGCACGAGGCGTGGCAGTTGGAGGCGCCACTGAGATGGTCGTAGTTGTTGTTGGTGTCCGCCTCGTAGACATACTGCTCGCCGGAGAGCACTCCGTAGCCGGTCAACTTGTACAGGCCCTGGCTGTCGTCGGGGAACCGGATGGCGCCCTTCACATACGCGCCGGGGGCGAGGTAGACCCACTTGACCTGCTTGGGCAGCAGGGCGTGGTACTTCGAGGTCATGTGGTAGGTGCCGGGCCGGAAGTACACGATCTCCTCGCTGATCGTGTTGAGGTGGGTGACCTCGCCCTGCTGCGGGTAGTGGATGCTGCCTGAGGCCGCCGTGGGGATCAGCCGGTCCTTCTCCGCGCCGGTCGGAGTCGGTTCGGCGAAGATCATCATGGAGTTGCGGGGTTCGGTGTGGATGGCCCGGTTGCCGCCGCCGCCCTGCGTGGTCAGCTTGCCAGCGTCGTTCGCCGGGCCCGACATGTCGTTGTACGCCGTGTACAGCTGCGGATCGAACTCGACGGAGAACCGGTAGCCCTTGGCGTCGTAGGGCACCTTGACACGCACGGTCTTGCTGTCGACGAGTTCCTTGGGGAAGTCCAGGCTGCTGGGCTTGATCCTGACCTGGCCGGCCGAGGAGATCGTCTGGTCGGTGCGCAGCGAGACATCGACCCACACATCGGTGGAGTACTGGAAGGACGACCAGCTCATGGTGAGGTTCGCCGCGGAGGAGAACTCGGCACCGTCCTCCTTGGTGTAGCCGATCTTCCCCTTGCCGCTGCGTGGAATGCTCATGTAGGCGAACGAGTCGTACCGAGCTGTCGGGGCCGCCGCGGTGGCGACCTTCACGTCGTAGAACGACGACCGACGCACTTTGTCGTTCGCTACCGGGCTGGTGGTGTTGAACTCGTGGTTGTCGTGCCACCACGTTGTCAGCTCGGCGCTGTCCGCGGTCCTCGGCTCAGCCGCGGATGCGGTCCGGGCGTCGGCGGCGGGGCGGTTCATCGGCGTTGCGGCCGCGGTCGTCGTGCTGGTCGGCACGATGGCCCAGGCCAGGGCTAGCGCCAGACCGACGGCGGCCGCCGCCAGGCGTTTCCATGCGGCTGTGGGCATGCTGATGTCCTCTCCTGAGACGTACGGGAAGCACTGCTTGTCGGTGGATGTGCCGAGGTCACTGGTGGCCGGCCGGGCGCATGCCCTGCGGCCGCGTCGGCCACCGCGGCATCGGCGCGACGGCTTGCGCTTACGTCGGTGGTGCGGGCCGGCGGCGCAGCGGCAGGACCCCGCCAGTGGGAGACCTCTTCTGTCCGGTGGTGGACAGGGTGACCGGGGCGTTGGCGGCGACGCCGGTGCCGCCGGCGAGGAGACCCGCGCCGAAGGGGGTGACCGGCACGGAGGTGGCCAACCGGCCCCGGACCGGCCGTCCGCGTCCGTATCCTGGGAACTGCCCGCTGCCATCGTGCGCGTAGGCCGGACGGAGTCGTTGTCGTAGCTGCATGTCGGCTCCAGATCTGCGCCTGCGTCTCGCAGGCGGGTGAAGAGACCGCATCCGGACTCGGGAAGCGGTCTTGTGGGTGCCCCCTGTTGCAGCAGGGGGCACCTTTTTTCTTGCTGTGCTGCAGCATCGCGAGCAAGAGTTGGGCCGAGACAGAGAGTTGCACTCGTAGATTCTTGTGTCTAGGAAGTTAACAAGATCTCTTGCGGTTTCCTCGACGACCACCGCCGCCAACCACGAGACTTGACGTTCAACCGCGGTTGAATGTCGACTTCGTCCGGAAATATGCCGCAAAGCAGCCGCACCCTCGCGGCGGATCTCCCTTCTCACCGAAGGCGGCACACGACCTGGATCACGGTTGCGTAACGTCACGTTTTTTTGCTTGACGCATCAAATAGTGCGAGGTCAGACTCCAGGCCATCCGAAGGTTGCTGGCAACTGGCCCGGCACCGGCTCGACCCCACGGTGGACGGAGACGAAGGCAATGAACGCTCCACGGATCTCGTTGTCGCATCTCATCGGCGACCAGACACGCGCGGAGATCTTTGCGACGGTGCTGACCGCAGGGCCGATCTCTCGCACCGGCCTGGCTCAACGCCTGGATCTGGCGCCTTCCAGCGTCACGCGGATGCTGCCGCCGCTGCTGGAGCACGACTACCTGCACGAGACGGAATCCGCCCCGCAGGGCCGCGGCCGACCGCAGCGGATGCTGCGGGTCAACGCCGAGCGGCACACCGTGGTCGGCATCAAGATCGGGCCGACGGTGCTGTCGGGCGTGGTCACCGACCTGGCGGCCAACGTCCTGGCCCGTGCGGAGGAGCCGCTTTCGGACTGCGCTCCCCAGACCGCGCTGGCCGCTGCTGCCTCCCTTACCGAGCGGCTCCTCGACGAGGTGCCGCGCGCGGCGGACCGGGTGCTGGGCGTCGGCGTCGGCGTCAGCGGCCACATCGACTCCGCCGCCGGTGTCTGCCGCTATTCCGCGCTGCTGGACTGGCAGAAAGTGGACGTCGCGGGGCCGTTGGCCCAGGCGACCGGGCTGCCGGTGGTGGTCAACAACGATGTCAACACCCTGGTGGTGGCCGAGCGGTGGTTCGGCGCCGGCCGGGAGGTCGACTCCTTCGCGGTCGTCACCGTCGGCCCCGGTATCGGCTGCGGGCTGCTGCTGGACGGCACGCTGTACTCCGGTGCCAGCGGTATGGCCGGTGAGCTCGGCCACCTGCCGCTCGACCCGGCCGGTCCGATGTGCAGCTGCGGCCGCCGCGGCTGCCTGGAGTCGCTGGCCGGTGACCGGGCGGTGCTGCGCAGTATCCGTGACGCAGGCGTCGACGGCCCCGACATCGCCGCCGCCATGCGCCTCGCCCGTGAGGGCGGCGCCTCCGGCCGAGCCGTCGCCCGCGCCGCCTTCGCCGAAGCCGGCGCGGCGCTGGGCCGCGGGCTCGCCGGCCTGTGCAACCTGCTCAACCTCGAAAAGATCATCATCGCCGGTGAGGGCGCGGTCGCCTACGACCTCTTCGGCGACGCCATGACCACCGCGCTCCAGGCGCACACCTTCTCCGACGCCGCCGACGACTGCGACATCCACGTCGATCCCGTACACCACGACCTGTGGGCGCGCGGAGCGGCCTGCCTGGTCATCCGGGAAGCCGTCACCACCCCCGTCACCTGAACAGCTTCGCCCCGCCCTTCCTCCCCACCCGACATCACCTTCACCAACGAGGTCTGCGACGTGCCCGAAAACGAGATGAGTCCTGCCCGGTCCTGGTGGAAGGACGCGGTGGTCTACCAGATCTACCCGCGCAGCTTCGCCGACTCGGACGGGGACGGCATCGGTGACCTGCCCGGCATCACCGCACGCCTGGACTACCTCGCCGAACTCGGCGTCGACGTGCTGTGGCTCTCGCCCGTCTATCCCTCCCCCCACGACGACAACGGCTACGACATCAGCGACTACCAGGACGTTGACCCGCTCTTCGGAAGCCTGGAGGACTTCGACAAGCTCCTGGCCGCCGTCCACGACCGCGGCATGAAGCTGATCATGGACTTGGTGGTCAACCACACCTCCGACGAACACCCGTGGTTCGCCGCTTCCCGGCGCGACGGGCCTGGCGGGCCCCAGCGCGACTGGTACTGGTGGCGCCCGGCCCGCCCGGGCATGGAGCCCGGCACGCCCGGTGCGGAGCCGAACAACTGGGAGTCCTGGTTCTCCGGCCCCGCATGGACCTACGACGAGGGGAGCGGCGAGTACTACCTGCACACGTTCTCCCGCAAGCAACCGGATCTGAACTGGGAGAACCCCAAGGTCAGACAGGCTGTGTACCGCATGATGCGCTGGTGGCTCGAGCGCGGTGCGGACGGCTTCCGCATGGACGTCATCAACCTCATATCCAAAGACCCCGCGCTCCCCGACGGACAGGTACCGCAAGGCAGCACCTTCGGCGACGGCCGCCCGCACTACGTCTGCGGCCCCCGCATCCACGAGTTCATGGCCGAGATGCACCGCGAGGTCTTCGCCGACTACGCCGGCCGGCTACTGACCGTGGGCGAGATGCCCGGTGTCACCGTTGAACAGGCACGGAAGTTCACCGACCCGGCCCGCCGGGAGCTGGATATGGTCTTCCAGTTCGAGCACGTCGGCCTCGACCACGGCCCGGGAGGCAAGTTCGACCCCCGGCCGCTGAAGCTCACCGACCTCAAAGCCAGCCTCGGCCGCTGGCAGACCGGGCTCGCCCGGACCGGCTGGAACAGCCTGTACTGGAACAACCACGACCAGCCGCGGGTCGTCTCCCGCTACGGCGACGACAGCCCCGAGCACCGCGCCCGCTCGGTCACGCTGCTGGCGACCGTCCTGCACCTGCACCACGGCACCCCATACGTCTACCAGGGCGAGGAACTGGGCATGGCTAACGCCCCGTTCACCACCCTCGACGACTACCGCGACATCGAATCGCTCAACCACTTCATCGACCGCACCCGCCGCGGAGCCGACCCGGACGACGTGCTGGCGGCGCTGCGCGCCCGCAGCCGGGACAACGCCCGCACGCCCATGCAGTGGGACGCGAGCGAGCACGCCGGCTTCACCACCGGGACCCCGTGGATCGCCGTCAATCCCGACCACACCCGTATCAACGCCGAGACCCAGCTTGCAGAGCCTGACTCCGTCTTCCACTACTACCGGCGTCTGATCGCCCTGCGGAAGACCGAGCCGGCCATCGTCGACGGCGTCTTCCACATGCTCCTGCCGCACGACGAGACGATCTACGCGTTCACCCGCCACCACCGGTCCACCGGCACGGAACTGCTGGTCCTGGCCAACTGGGCCGGCAAGGTGACGCCCCTGACCGTGCCCGAAGGCTGGGCCGGCACCGAGGTGATCCTCGCCAACGTTCCCGACGCCGGCCCGCTGGCCCACCGCCACACGCTCCATCCTTGGGAAGCCCGCGTCCACCGACGCACCCGGCGCCACTGACCCGAAACCCGCACCTCCGGAGAACGAGGAAACGCACATGACCGGCATCCGCAGAATCCCGCGCACCGCACTGGCGGCCGCCTCCCTCGCCCTGGTCCTGCCGCTCGCCGCCTGCGGCGGCTCGGACTCCGGCGGGGACGCCGACACGCTGAAGATCTGGCACTACGAGGAGCAGGACGGCGCCCTCGGCAAGGCGTGGGCCGCCGCGATCAAGGAGTTCAAGAAGACCCATCCGGACGTGAAGGTCGAGTTCGAGCACAAGACCTTCGAGCAGATCCAGCAGAGCGGGAACATGGTCCTCAACTCCAACGAGGCGCCCGACGTACTGGAGTACAACAAGGGCGACGCCACCGCCGGGCTGGCCGCCAAGCAGGGCCTGCTCACCGATCTGACGACGGTTGCCAAGGAACGCGGGTGGGCGTACGACATCAGCCAGGGGGTGTCAGCCACCGCCCGCTACGACGACGAGGGCCATATGAACGGCGACGCCTGGTACGGCGTGCCGAACTACGGCGAGTTCGTCCTCGCCTACTACAACCAGGACCTCTTCGAGAAGCACGACGTCGAGGTACCCACCGACTTCGCGAGCTTCGAGCAGGCGCTGGCGGACTTCATGGACGCCGGCGTCACCCCGCTGGCCAACGCCGGCAACGACCACCCCGCGTCGCACTGGTTGTACCTGCTCGCCCTGCAGAAGGCCGACCAGCAGTGGGTGCAGGACTACCAGTTCTTCGACGGCGAGATCGACTTCCACGGCCCCGAGTGGACCTACGCCGTCGAGAAGTACGAGGAGTGGCTGGACAAGGGCTACTTCGACAAGGACGACGTCAGCCTCAAGGGCGCCGATATGACCGAGCAGTTCGTCTCGGGCAAGCGTCCGATCATGGTCGGCGGCAACTGGTGGTTTGGCGGGCTGACCGCGGATGTCAAGGACTTCGAGTGGTCGACCGCCCGCTATCCGGGCAGTGAACTGGCCCTGGGATCCGGCGGCAACATGTGGGTCGTCCCCGAGCGCGCCGGCAACAAGGACTTGGCGTACGACTTCATCGACATCACCATGTCCGAGAAGATCCAGACCATGATCGGCAACGAGGGCAACGTGCCGGTCGCCGCGAAGCCCGAGAGCATCAGCAACGACAAGTCGGCCGAGGTCATCGACGCCTTCACCGCCCTGCAGAACGATGAGGCGCTGGCTTTCTACCCCGACTGGCCTGCCGTCGGCTACTACGACACCTTCGTCGCCGCCACCCAGAACCTCATCAACGGATCCGACCCGAGCAGCGTGCTCGACGAACTCGCCGGCCCGTACGAGAAGGAAGCCGCCGCGCGCCGATAGCCGCGCGGTCGGCCGGAGCGACCCCCGGTCGCCTTCGCCGGGGACGGCCGGCCGCGCTTCCTAGGGGAGGGAGAACGGCTGGGTGGCGCGCAACCCGCCACCCAGCCGCCCGCCCGACCGCCGCTGCCACCCGTACCGGTGCAAGGTGCAAGGAGCAAGGAGCCACGTTGAAACCGAAGCACCGCCCGCACTCCGCGGGCTACCTCCCCTACCTCGTCCCCGGCACACTGCTGTGCCTGGTGTTCCTCGTCGTCCCGCTGGCGATGACCTTCGGCTACAGCTTCACCGAATGGAACGGCATCGGCAGCCCCGAGTTCACCGGCGTGGACAACTACAGCCGGCTGCTGGAGGACTCCGACTTCTGGGCCTCGTTCCGCAACATCGGCTTCATCGTCGTCGGCATGGCCCTCCTGCCCACCGCCCTCGGGCTGCTGATCTCCGCGGTGCTCTTCGACTACGTCGGCAAGAAGCACGGCGACGGCATGGTCAGCGTCCTGCGCTCCGGGCTCTACCTCCCCCAGGTCATCCCGGTCGCCGTCACCGGCCTCCTGTGGGGCTGGATCCTGGCGCCCGAGGGCGCGCTCAACGGCGTCCTGGAGAACCTCGGCCTCAACTCGCTGGCCCGCAACTGGCTCGGCGACCCCGACCTCGCGCTGTGGAGCGTGCTCGCCGTGCTGGTCTGGATGCAGCTCGGCTACCCCCTGGTGCTGTTCCTCTCCGGCCTGCAGCGCATCAACCCGGAGCTGTACGAGGCGGCCGACCTCGACGGCGCCTCCTGGTGGCAACGATTCCGCATGATCACCATCCCGCTGCTGCGCCCCGAGATCTACGTGGTCCTGGTGACCACCATCATCGCCGGCCTGAAGGTCTTCGGCCAGATCTACGTCCTCACCGGTGGCGGGCCCGGCAACCACACCCTCGTCCCCTCCTACTTCGCCTACCAGAACTTCTTCGAGCGCGCCGAGGTCGGCTACGGCTCCGCCATCTCCAGCACCATGACGCTGCTGGTACTGGTCATCGCCGCCTCGTTCCTGACCCGCCAGGCCCGGGAGGACGGACGAGCATGACGCACGCCACCGACACCCCCGCAGGCACCGGAAACCCTGCGGCGCCCACCCCACCCGCCACCGACGCCCGGCCACCGCGGCGCCGCCGCGGGAAAGGCGCCCGGGCCAACGCCACCCGCCGCACCCCCGCCTCCTGGGCCGTCGTCGTCGGCATGACCGCCCTGGTCGCCGTCTTCCTCGCCCCGCTGCTGGTCATCCTCGTCAACTCGTTCAAAACCAGCTCCGACTACCGCTCCCACGGCCCCCTATCCTGGCCGCAGGAGTGGAACTTCGACATCCTCGGCGACGTCTGGGAGCGCGTCGACTTCACCCAGAAACTCGTCAACAGCCTCCAGATCAGCCTTGGCGTCATGGTCGTCGCCGTGCTGCTCGCCCTGTTCAACGCCTACGCCCTGGGCATCGGCCGCATCCGCTGGCGCACCGCGTTCCTCGTCTTCTTCCTCGGCGCCAACGTGCTGCCGCAGGAAGGGCTTATCTACCCCGTCTACTACCTGTTCAAGGAAGTCGGCCTGTACGACGGCAAGCTCGGCTACACCCTCTTCACCGGCGTGCTCTACAGCGCCTTCGGCACCTACCTGCTCTCCTCGGTCTTCACCGGCTTCCCCCGCGAACTGATCGAAGCCGCGGCCATCGACGGCGCCGGCCGCTGGACCATCCTGTGGCGCATCGTGCTTCCGATGAGCTGGCCGACGCTCTCGGTGATGTGCGTCTTCTTCTTCGTCTGGAGCTGGAACGAATTCCTCCTACCGCTCGTGCTGCTCATCTCCAACGACAACCACACCGTGCCACTCGGCCTGGCGGCGATGCAGGGCCAGTACACCTCCGACCCCACCGCCCTCAGCGCCGCCGCACTCCTCGGCGTCCTGCCAATGGTGATCTTCTTCCTCATCTTCCAGCGCACCCTCACCCGCGGAGTCACCGCAGGCGCAGTGAAGTAACCGCCCAGGCCACCAAGGAGAGCCACGGGCCCGCAGACTGTACGAGCACGCAACCCGACCCGCCTCATGCGCCCACCCCGAACCGCCGGTCGAGCACCACGTCCCGCGGACCTCCTACACCGAGCACTGGACTCACCCGTCCGCTTGTCGTCAGACGAGTCACCCCCAGACGGCCGCGGGGCGGCGCGGGTAAGGACGCCCCGCCCCGTGGCCCTCCACCACGCTGCCGAACCCCGCAACACGACCGCAACATGGCTCAGCCCGACGGCCTCGACAGCGTGGGCCGCCGCCACCGGCGTCATCGCACACCGCCCGCCATCATCCGCTGAGCCGACCGGATTGCCGTCGTGGAGAACGGCCACCTCGCTGAACCGGACGGATGGAACGAACTCACCCAGGGGGAAGACGCACTCGATCGGACCCTCGGAAGCCCGGGCCGTGCCCGAAGGTGACACCGCATGACCGGAACACCTCGGCCCACGGGCAACAGGCGTGAGAGTTCGCATCATGGCCCCGGAGTGCGCGCCATCACGGATCCAAAGAGTCGCTGGTGCGGGCTTGTCAATACCCCTCCACCCGAACGAGTGGCTTCCGGTTCCCTTCGACGGCTGCGCGTGCGACGGCCGCAATGGCGTACCCGAGCATTCCGATCCCCCTGGCCTGGCCGGGTAGCCCTGGCAGGGAGGTTCGACATGGCTTCGTCGGGCACGTTGCCGCTTTTCGACGCACCTGGGGACTATGGCGCCTGGGCACATGGGTCAGCAGCCGGGCATCCGAGTCGCCGACACCGGGCGGATTGCGGTTTGCGCGTTTTACGGGCGGGTGTCGACGGAGGACTTCCAGGACCCGGAGACTTCCCGGGGCTGGCATCTGCTGCGTGCGCAGGCGCTGGTCGCCGGGCACGGGCGGGTCACCGCCAAGTTCTTCGACGTCGGACACAGCCGGGTGCTGCCCTGGCCCCGCCGCCCCGAAGCCGCCCGGCTGATCGACGCGCTGGGGGACCCGGACCGGGACTTCGACGCGGTGGTGATCGGCTCCAGCGAGCGGGCCTTCTACGGCAGTCAGTTCGCCGCGATGGCCCCGCTGTTCGAGCATCACGAAGTGCGGTTGTGGCTGCCCGAGTTGGGCGGCCCGGTCGACCCGAGCCTGGCCGGGCATGAGGAGTTGATGATCCTGCTGGGCATCCTGTCCAAGCGGGAGATCGCCCGCGCCCGGCTGCGTGCCCGGACCGCGATGACCGTCCAGGCCCGCGAGCAGGGACGGTATCTCGGCGGCCGGCCGCCCTACGGCTACCGGCTCGCCGATGCCGGGCCGCATCCGAACCGGGCCTGGGCGCGCCGTGGCGCCCGCGCGCAGCGCCTGGAGGCCGATCCCACCACCGCGCCGGTGGTCTCCTGGATGTTCGCGCAACGCCGGTCGGGCAAGAGCACCGCGCGTATCGCCCGCGCCCTCAACGACGCGGCGGTGCCGTGTCCATCGGCCGCCGACCCGGACCGCAACCCGCACCGCAGCGGCGGTCGCTGGACGCTGACCGCGGTGGGCGCGATCCTGGCCAACCCCCGCTACACCGGCCGGCAGGTCTGGAACCGCCAGCGCACCGACCAGGAGCTGATCGACCCGGCCAACACCGCCCTCGGGCACCGCGGCATCGCCCGCTGGAACCCGCCGCAGGACTGGATCATCTCCCGCGAACAGGCCCATCCGGCTCTGGTCGGCGAGGCCGACTTCGTCGCGGTACAGGGTATGCGAGCTAGGACCACCGCGCCGGGACGCACCTCTCTCCTTGCCGGGCTGCTGCACTGCGGGGTGTGCGGGCGGCGGATGGACTCCTGCTGGTCCCACGACCGCCCGGCCTACCGCTGCCGGCACGGCCGCACCAGCGCCACCGGCCCCAGCCCCGGGCGGACCCGCAACGCCTACCTCAGCGAGGACCGCGTCCTGGCCCGCCTGCCCGCCCTGCTGCTCCGCCTCGCCCCAGACACCGAGCCGGCCGATCCCGAAGCGGCAGCCTCCCGGCTGCGGGCCGAGAACGTGACCCTGACCTACGACCCGGCGGACCAAATCCTGACCGCCGGCACCGCGACGGGAGAAAGGATCCGTATCGGCTGACCAGCACCCCGCTCCACCGCCAGGGACGGAAGCAGCAAAGTGCACCCGTTCCTCACTCCAGGTGAGAGCCGGGTACCAATGACACCTGTCTGCGAAACCATGATCGTGGGGTAATTATGTGTCCGAGGGGGGACTTGAACCCCCACGCCCTTTACGGGCACTAGCACCTCAAGCTAGCGCGTCTGCCATTCCGCCACCCGGACCGGGTTGCCATGCCGCGGCAGAGGGCCGCGGGGCACCCCCAACGATACCAAGGATCGGGAGGTGACTCGCACCGGTTTCTGGTTACGGACCGTGGCTTCCGGTTCCGGTGTGTGACCGCCGGGGCGGTCCGGGGGTGCGGGGTCAGGCGCGGAGGCGGTGGAGGTGGCGGGCGGAGCGGCGGGCGGTGGTGAAGGAGCCGGCCGGGTTCGTGGCGGGGTCCACCGCGTCGTCGCGTTCGACGAGCCAGTTGTGGTACTTGCGGTACCGGCCGCGGGTGACGGTGCCGATGAAGCGCTGGTAGTCGATGTCGCCGTCGCCGACGTCGGTCATGTGGTAGCCGTCGCGGGACTCCTCGTCGTGCTCGCCGTCCTTGACGTGGAACAGCGGGAAGCGGCGCGGGTCGGCCGTGACGTAGTCCAGCGGGTCGAACGGCGCCGGGGTGCCGTCCGGGCGGACGCTGAAGCGGTGGACGCCGGTGTAGGCCCAGTAGATGTCCATCTCCAGGTACACCAGGTCCGGGTCGGTCTCGGCGAGCATCAGGTCGTAGATCCGCACGGTCGGGTCGTCGGTGCAGAAGCCGAACTCGTTGCCGTGGTTGTGGGTGTAGAACCGCATGCCCCGGCGCCGGGCGGCCGCGCCGTACTCGTTGAACTCGGCCGCGGCGCGCTTCACGCCGTCGACCGTGTTGCCGTAGCGGAACGGGCCGTCCCAGGTGCCGACGTACGGCAGGCCGAGGACCTCGGCGTCGTCGAGGACCTGCTCCAGGCTGGTGGCGAAGGAGTAACCCGCGGGGTCGTCGACGTGGTACGAGACGTGGCTGCCGATGGCGCGCAGCCCGTGGTCGCAGGCGAGGCGGCGCAGTTGGGGCAGGGTGAGGGGGCCGTTGCCCTGGGTGTAGCCGGCGTACTCGACCTGGTCGTAGCCGTACCGTTGCAGGGCGTCGAAGACCTTGCCGAAGCCGACGGTGCCGACCTGGTCGCGGAGGGTGTACAGCTGGATGCCGAGGCGGCCCCGCGGCACCGCGGGCCGGCCGCCGTGGCCGTGGCCGCCGCCGGGGCCGTGGCCGCCGCCGGGGCCGTGGCCGCCGCCGTGACCCCCGCCGTGGCCGTGGGCGGCGGCGCTGTGGGCGGCCGCGGTGCCGGCGACGGCCGCCGCGGTGGTGCCGGCGGCGACGCCGAGGAATCTGCGTCTGTTCAGGGCGTGGTCGAGTTCTTCGCTGGGCTTGGTGGACATGGCATCGCTCCTTGACGGCGGATGAAGCTAGTCGAGACCGGCCAGGGACAGCAGCAGGGACTTCACGTCGGTCGCCGGCACCGGTCCCGAGGTCGCTCCGGGGCGGGTGGTGATGAGCACCGGGCCGTCGCGCTCGTCGTCCGGGAGGCGGCCGTGGCTGCCGCGCACCGGGGCGGGGTCGAGCGGGACGACGGCCAGGCGGTAGCGCAGCCCGGCCTTCTTGCGGGCGATCGCGGAGACCGCGCGCAGGCGCACGTACGGGTCGGTCGGGTCCATGAACAGCTCGGCGGGGTCGTAGCCGGGTTTGCGGTGGATCTCGACGAGCTGGGCGAAGTCCGGGGCACGGTCGTCGTCGAGCCAGTAGTAGTACGTGAACCACGCCTCCGGTTCCGCCACCGCGACCAGCTCGCCGGCGCGCGGGTGGTCGAGGCCGTGGGCCTTCTTCCCGGTCTCGGAGAGCACGTCGGCGACGCCCGGCAGCCGGGTGAGGATCTCCCGGGTGGCCTCGATGTCGGCGGGGTCGCGGACGTAGACGTGGGCGATCTGGTGGTCGGAGACCGCGAAGGCGCGCGACGCCCACGGGTCGAGGTATTCCATCCCGTCCTGGGTGTAGACCTCCAGCAGCCCGGCCTTGCGCAGCGCGCGGTTGACGTCCACGGGCTGCGACGCCTGCGTGATGCCGTACTCCGACAGCACCACCGTCTCCGCGTCCGCGGCGCGCGCGTCCGCCAGCAGCGGCGCCAGGGCGTCGTCCAGTTCGCGCGCGGCGGCGTGCGCGCGCGGGTCGTCGGGGCCGTAGCGCTGCAGGTCGTAGTCGAGGTGCGGGAGGTAGACGAGGGTGAGGTCGGGGCTGTACGCGTCGAGGATGTGCCGCGAGGCGTCGATGATCCACTGCGAGGAGGCGATGCTCGCGGTGGGCCCCCAGTAGTTGAAGAGGGGGAACGTGCCGAAGGCGGCGGTCAGTTCGTCGTGCAGCTCCGGCGGCCGGGTGTAGCAGTCGGGCTCCTTGCGGCCGTCGGCGTAGTAGACGGGGCGCGGGGTGACGATGTAGTCGGTGTCCATCCCCATCGCGTACCACCAGCAGACGTTCGCCACGGTGTAGCCGGGGTACGCGCGCCGGGCGGCGTCCCACAGCTTGTCGCCGCCGACGAGCGCGTTGTGCTGGCGCCACAGGAAGACCTCGCCCAGCTCGCGGAAGTACCAGCCGTTGGCGACGATGCCGTGCTCCGCGGGTGGCTCCCCGGTGAGGAGCGTCGACTGCACGGTGCAGGTGACGGCGGGCAGCGGCGGCGTCAGCGCGCTGTTCGAGCCGGCCTCGGCGAGCGCGCGCAGGTGGGGCATGTGGTCGAGAAGACGCGGCGTGAGGCCGACGACGTCGACGACGACCAGCCGCTTCGGGGGCGTCATGGCAGCTCCTTCAGGCCGAGCGAGGTGAGCAGGTCGCGGGCCACGGTCAGCTCGGCGGCGATGCCGTCGGCGAGCTGTGCGCGGCTGCGCGGGCGCAGGCGGGCGGGCAGCGCCTGCCAGGTGTACGTCTCCACCTCCAGGTGCCGCGTCAGCGGCGCGGGGCCGCCGACGAGGCGCGCCAGCGTCTCTTCGAGCACCGGCGTCGTCGCCGTCAGCGGCGCCTCCAGCGGGGCGTGCAGCGGCACGTGGAAGTGGGCGCGCCAGGGGCCGTCGTCGGGGAGGCCGCCGGCCAGGGCCTCGTCGAGGTCGTCGGTGGCGCGTACGGAGCCGTCCGCGGCGCGGATCCGGGTCTGGTGCAGGAACCGGGGCTCCGCGAAGGCGGCGAGCGCGGTGCGTACGCCAGGGTCCGCCGGCCGGTCCGCGACCAGCGCCGCCGACAGCTGCGACTTGACGATGGGCAGGCCGGCGCCGGTGATGCCGGCGATGGCGGTGGCCGGGTCCTCGAAGGAGGTGGCCAGGTGGCAGGTGTCGACGCAGACGCCGATGCGCTCGGGGGGCGGCGCGCCCGCCGCGGTGAGCGCGGCGACCGCGTCGGCGGTGGTCTCGACCGTGCAGCCGGGCTCCGGCTCCAGGCCGACGCGGACCGAGCGGCCGGTCAGCTCCTCGATGGCGTCGAGGCGCGCGGCCAGGGTGCCCAGCGCCGTCAGCGACGCCTTGCGGGCGGCGTCGTCGAAGTCGGTGCGCCAGGCGAGCGGGAGGGTGGAGATGGTGCCCTCGGTGACGTCGTCGGGCAGCAGCGCGGCGAGCAGCCGGGCCAGCTCGACGGTGTGGTCGAGCCGCTCGGGCTCGGTCCAGTCGGGGCGGTAGACGCGGTATTTGACGACCTCGTCGCCGAACCCCTGGTACGGGAACCCGTTGAGGGTCACGGCCTCCAGGCCGCGGTCGTCGAGTTCCTTCTTGAGCCGCCGCAGCGCGGCGGGGTCGGAGCCGAGGGTGCGTACGGCGTCGCGCGCGAGCCACAGGCCGATGCCCAGCCGGTCGCGGCCGAGCCGGCGGCGCACCGGCTCGGCGTGGTCGCGCAGCTGCGCCATGACGCCGTCGAGGTCCTCGGCGGGGTGCACGTTGGTGCAGTAGGCGAGGTGGACGAGGGAGCCGTCCGGGTGCCGGAAGCGCATGGCTCAGCTGCCCCCTCGGAGGATGGAGTTCCCCTCGTACGTGGCCCCGCCGGCCTCCGGCTTCTCCGGCTCCAGCTCCAGCCGGCCGCTCTGGCCGTAGAACTCGACCGGGTTCTGCCACAGCACCTTGTCGACGTCGGCGTCGGTGAAGCCGGCGGCGAGCATGGCGTCGGCGGTCTTCCGGGTCTTGAGCGGGTCGCTCTTGCCCCAGTCGGCGGCGGAGTTGACGAGCATCCGCTCGGTGCCGTACTCGCGCAGGATGCGGACCATGCGGTCCTCGTCCATCTTGGTGTCGGGGTAGATGGAGAAGGCCGCCCAGCAGCCGCTGTCCTTCGCGGCGGCCACCGTCGTCTCGTTGAGGTGGTCGAGGATGACGCGCTCGGGCGCCAGCCGGGACTCGCGTACGACGTCGAGGGTGCGGGCGAGGCCGGCGGCCTTGTCGCGGTGCGGCGTGTGCACCATGGCGGGCAGCCCGTGGTCGGCGGCCAGCTCCAGCTGGGCGGCGAGCGCGTGGTCCTCCTCCGGGGTCATGGAGTCGTAGCCGATCTCGCCGACGGCGACGACGTGGTCCTTGAGCAGGTAGCGCGGCAGCTGCTCCAGGACCGGCAGGAGGCGCGGGTCGTTGGCCTCCTTGGGGTTGAGGGCGAGCGTGCAGTGGTGCGCGATGCCGTACTGGGCGGCGCGGAAGGGCTCCCAGCCGAGGAGGGAGTCGAAGTAGTCGTAGAAGCTCTCCGGGGAGGTGCGGGGCTGCCCCAGCCAGAAGGAGGGCTCGACGAGCGCGCGCACGCCCGCGTCGTACATGGCGGCGTAGTCATCGGTCGTGCGGGACGTCATGTGGATGTGCGGGTCGAAGATGCGCATCACACCTCCTTGCGGGTGAGGTCGAGTATCCGGTCGAGGTCGGCGGGTACGGCGCGGCCGGCGGCGGTGCGCTCGCGGGCGTAGTCGGCGAGCATGCGGGCGAGTTCGCCGTCGCCGGCGGCGCGTTCGGCCAGACCCGCGATCTCGTCCGCGGGGACGCCGGTGAACAGGCACTTGAGGACGGCCTGCCGCCAGGCGTGGGCGCCGAGGTGCGCGGCGGCGTACGGGCCGAGGGCGGCGGCGACCAGGCGGGTGTCGTTGGTCCGCAGCGCGTCCTCGACCAGCGGTACGGCGCCGGGGCCGAGCCCGAGGTGCGGCAGCGCGCGCAGCACGGCGCGGCGTTCGGCGGCGTCGCCGCGGTCGTAGACGCGGGTGGCGACCTGCTCGTCGGCGCGG
The DNA here is from genome assembly GCF_048656465.1 of Streptomyces sp. MAR4 CNX-425. NCBI lineage: Bacteria > Bacillati > Actinomycetota > Actinomycetes > Kitasatosporales > Streptomycetaceae > Streptomyces > Streptomyces sp. MAR4 CNX-425. The sequence goes on from NZ_JBMDLF010000002.1 coordinate 863,906, forward strand.
GCGGCGTGCAGGATCAGCACCCGTACGGCGTCGGCGGCCTCGGCGCCGCAGCGGCGGCGGGCGGCGGCGAAGTGCGCTTCCCAGGCGAGCAGTCCGGCGCTGGGGCCGGGGGTGCCGGCGGCGGCGTCGGCGAGCGCGGCGTCGAGCCACTCGCGGGCCTCGGGCGCGAGGCCCGCGTCGACGGACGCGCGCAGGGCGGCGGCCGTTCCGGCGGACGCTGCGGAGGCGGCGGGGGCGGGGGCCGGGGTGGACGCGGGTGCGTCGGGGTGGGGAGTCACCACTGCGCGGCTCCTTTCACTCGGGTCTGGGCGGATGCGCGGGGCGCGCGGCCACCGGGATACCGCACGGCCCCGGCGGGCCGGCGAACCCCGGGCGGCCGCGCGGCGGCGGCGGCCGGTACGTACGGCGGGCGGGTGCTCAGCACGGCACCGCCCCCCTCGCCCGCGCCTCTTCCTCCGCCGCGCGCAGGAAGCGGATGGAGCTCCCCGCCTGCTCGGGCCCGGCGTGCGAGTGCCGCGGCAGCTCGACGCTGATCAGGCCCCGGTAGCCGGTGGTCTGCAGCGCTTCGAGCACCGCCGGGAAGCCGATCTCGCCCTCGCCGAACGGCAGGTGCTCGTGCACCCCCCGGCACATGTCCTCGATCTGCACGTGCGCGAGCCACGGCGCGGCGGCGCGTACGCAGTCGGCGGGCAGCGCCTCCTCCAGGCACTGGCAGTGCCCGATGTCGAGGGTGAGCGCCAGCGCCGGCGGGTCGCCCAGCTCCTCGCGCAGCCGGTGGAACCCGGCGAGGTCGTACAGCAGGTGGCCGGGCTCCGGTTCGATGGCGAGCGGCACGCCGGCCGCGTCCGCGGCCTGGAGCACCGGGGTCAGCTCCGCGCCCAGCCGCTTCCAGGCGTCCGGCTCGGTCACCCCGTACGGGCGCGTGCCGCTGAAGCAGTGCACGGCGCCCGCGCCCAGTTCGGCGGCGACGTTCACGGCGGTGCGCAGCAGCCGGGCGCGTACGGCGCGGGCCTCGGGGTCGGGGTCGAGGAGCGTGGGGTGGTGCTTGCGGCGCGGGTCGAGGACGTAGCGGGCGCCGGTCTCGATGGTCACCGCGAGCCCGTGCCGGGCCAGCAGCCGCCGCACGGTGGCGGTGCGGGCGGGCAGGTCGGGGGCGAGCGGGTCGAGGTGCATGTGGTCGAGGGTGAGCGCGACGCCGTCGTAGCCGAGGTCGGCGAGGAGCGCGACGGCGTCGGTGAGGCGCAGGTCGGTCAGGCCGTTGGTGCCGTAGGCCAGGCGCAGCCGGGTCATGTCGGGCTCACCTTCCTCGCGAGCCGGCGGGCGACGGGCACGAGGGCCAGCAGCGCGGCGGCGCTGCCCGGGGCGCCGGCGCGGGCGGCGAGGGCGGACTGGAGCGGGATCATGGCGCGGATGCCGCCGCCGACGGCGCGCTGGGTGAGCTGCGGGCTGGGGTTGAGGGCGGCGTGCAGGTACGGGCGGACGGCGGTGGCGGCGTACGCGCCGGCGAGGAGGTCGCCGGGGGTGAGCGCCAGCCGGGGCCCGCCGGGGCGGGGCGGTGGTGCGCCGGTGCCGGCCGGCGGCTGCGGATCGCGCAGGGTGGCGGCGACGGCGGTGGTGACGGCGAGGCCGGCGAGCGGGACGGCCGTCGACCCGCCCTCCACCTCGCGGCGCGAGACGACGGTGACCGCGTAGGTGTGGACGCCGAGGAGCACGGCGGCGGCGAGCGGGCCGTCGGCGACGGCGGCCGGGCCGGTGCGGGCCCCGCTGCGCGGGCGCGGCGGGGCGGACGGGGTGCGGGCGGAGGGGGTGCGCGCGGGCAGCGGCACGGTACCGGGGGCGGACACGTGGCGCACGGATCCGGGTGCGTACCCGCTGCCGACGAGCCCGGCGCGGGCGGCCGGCGGCGCGGCCGGGGCACCCGCGGGACCGGCGGGCACGGAGATCCCGCCCGCGGAGCCCGGTTGTCCGTGGCCGCCGTTCACGAGCCCGCCGCATCCGCCGCCGGCGGCCCGGCACCCGGCGGCGGGCATGCTCCTCCCCGCCGCCGCGGCGGTCGCCGACGCGCCGAGGAGCAGGTCCAGCGTGCGGGCGGCGGCCATCGCGGCCGGGCCCGCGGGGGTGTTCTTCAGCTTCAGGTCGTACGCCCACACCGCCCCCGCGAGCGCGGTGGCGAGCGCCAGCGGCCGGCGGCCCGCGGCGCCGGCGAGACCGAGGCCCGCCGCGGTCAGGGCGGCGGCGGCGGTCAGCGCGGCGCGGGGGGAGATCCGGCCGGAGGGGAGGGGGCGCTGCGGGCGCTCGACGGCGTCGACGTCGCGGTCGGCGTAGTCGTTGAGCGCCATGCCCGCCTCGTAGAGGCAGAGGGAGGAGCCGATGGCCAGCGCGGTGCCGCGGTTGGGGCGCAGCCCCGCGGCGGCGGCGCCGGCGAGGGCGTCGCCGGGGACGGTGAACAGCGCGGAGACCCGGAGCAGTTCGACCCAGGCGCGCACCCGTGCCGCCTTCGACGGGGCCGGCCGGCGGCCCTGGGCGCTGCGCGCCCCGGGCTCGCTGGGCCCGGCCGTACGGGGCCGGCGCAGCACGGCGCCGGGCACGGCGGCGGCGAGCAGCCCCGCTCCCCCGGCCACGGCGGCGGCGACCGGGCCGGGGCCCGGGGACGCGGAGTCGCTCCGGCCCGGAGGCGCGGCGGCGCTACGCCCCACCGGCCCGGCGCCGCCGCGGCCCGCCGACGCGGCGTCACCGCCACGCCGCACCCGCGCGGCCACCCCCGCGGCACCCGCGCCCAGCACGGCCCCGGCGACGATGGCGGCGACCGGTCCACGGCCCGTACCCCGCCGGCGAGGTGCGGCGGCACCGGCCCCCAGCGTGAGCACCCCGACTCCAGCGGCCACCGCGGCAACCGGCGACGGCCTGCCGGCCGTACGCCCGCGTGCCGGCCGCGAGACCGCGCCCGCGGCGCCCGCGCCCAGCACGAGCAACCCGGCGCCCGCGGCGACCGCCGCCGGCCTCGACCCCCGGCCCCGTACCGCGGCGGCGGCGAAGCCCGCGACCCGCGCAGCCTGCCCGGTGCCGCCCGGCCGTGTCCCGGTCGCCGGCCGGCGGGCTCCCGTGCCGCGGCCTCCGGCGCGTCCCGTACCGTGCGGCGGCCGCGCCGCACTGGCGCCCGCGGCCTGCGCCGCGCTCATCGCGGCACCCGCAGCCGCTCGGCGACCGACAGCAGCTCGCGCCACTGGTCGCCCAGCCCGGGCGGGCCGCTGTCGGGGTCCTTGAAGAAGAACCCGAGGCCCGGCACCGGCCCCGTCATCCCGGCCTCGTGGGCGCGGGCGACGATCCGGACGAGGTCGAGGACCAGCGGCGCGGCGAGCGCGGAGTCGCAGCCCTGCCAGATGGTCTGCAGCACCATGCGGGTGCCGAGGAAGCCGTCGAAGACGACGTGGTCCCAGGCGGTCTTCCAGTCGCCGAGGGCGGGGACGTCGTCGATGTGCACCTCGCCGTCGACGCCGGTGCCGAGGGAGTCGGCGAGGACCCGCTCCTTGCCGACGTTCTTGGCCGCCGCGGCGGCCGGGTCGCCGGCCAGGTTGGCGCCGTCGCCGCCGCCGAGGAGGTTGGTGCCGGACCAGGCCCGTACCTCCAGCGCGCGCTGGAGGAACATCGGCGCCAGCACCGAGCGCAGCAGCGTCTGGCCGGTCTTGCCGTCGCGTCCGGCGTACGGCAGGCCGGCGGCGGCGGCCGCCTCGCGCAGCCGCGGGTGGTGCAGTCCGGTGGAGGGGGTGAAGTTGACGTACGCGGCGCCGGCGCGCAGCGCGGCGGCGGCGTAGCAGGACGAGGGGGGCAGCGCGCCCTCCCCGGCGACCGGCTCGGTGGAGGCGACGTTGACGACGACGACGCGGGCGAGGTCACGGCGGCGGGCGAAGCCGGTGATGTCGGCGGCGTACGAGGCGATCAGCGCCTCTTCGTCGTACGCCTCGCCGGGCTCCGGGCCGCCGTTGCGTATCTCCTCGTCGGCGGCGGCCAGTTCGGCGCCGACGGCGGCGGGCAGCCCGTGCGGGAGCACGCCGCCGGCGGCGAGTTCCTCCGCGCGCTTGGGCAGCGGGGTGCAGGACACGTCGTGGCCGCCGAAGACCAGCCGGCCAGGGGCCGGCAGCCCGCAGTCGGCGAAGGGCGCGGTCTCGGTGACCAGGCCGGCGGCCGGGTGGAGTCCGGCGGCCAGGGCGGCGCAGCCGGTGATCACGGTCGTGGCGACGGAGCCGCGGGCGCCGATGAGCCAGACGCCGGTATCGGCCGGCACCGGTTGCTCCGGTTTCGGCGGGGTGTCTTGTGGATGGACCGTCACGGCTGCTGCCTCCCACGTGTGTTCAGTTCAGATACACGGTGTGCCCGCGGGCGGGGGGTGTTGCGGCCCCCCGCCCGCGGCGTTCACGGGAGATCCTTCACCCTGATGTTGCGGAACGACACCTCGTCGCCGTCACCGTGGTTTTGGATCCCGATATGTCCGTCCGCGAGGCTGCGGGCGGGGTCGGTGTTGGTGAAGTCGTTGACCTTCACGTCGTTGAGGAAGATCTGCAGGCGCTCCCCCTCGACGCGCAGTTCGAAGGTGTTCCACTCCCCCGGCGGGTTGAGCGCCTCGTCCCGCGCGGCGATGTCGGCGGACTGGAAGCCGTAGACGGCACCGGTGGTCCGGTCCGGGGAGTCGGTGGCGTCGATCTGGATCTCGTAGCCGTTGTCGACCGCCGACCAGGGGTCGTCGGAGGGCGGGAACCCGATGAAGACGCCGGAGTTGTCGTCGCCCGCCACCCGCCAGTCGAGCTTCAGCGAGTACGAGGTGAACGCCCTGGCCTCGTACCAGAGCATGCCCATGCCGCCCTCCGAGGTCAGGACGCCGTCCTCCAGGCGGAACGAGCCCGGACCGGCCTGCTTCCAGCCCTCCGTGGAGGTGCCGTCGAAGATCGGAGTGTAGTCGCTCGCGGCGGCGGCGCAGTCGGATTCGACGGCGCCGGCGGCGTACTGGATGCCGCCCAGGAGGTGAGTGCGGAACTCCGGCTCGGCGTACGACTCCTTGGTGTGGCCCAGGCCGGTGTAGAACGACCGGCCGTCCTCGTAGGTCTGGCACCAGGAGATCGGGTGGTCCCCGCCCATGTTCCCGCCGCTGTACGAGCCCTCGTCGAGGGTCGCCAGCACGCGGGCCTGCTCGCGCGGGTTGGTGCGGTAGTTGTACCACTCGTCGGTGCGCACCCACTCCTCGCCCAGGTGGGCGGTGGCGGGGTGGTCGTGGTCCTCGACCTCGACGGTGGCCTGCTGGATCTGCGGGTGGGAGTCGAAGTACGCGCCGACCAGGCCGCCGTAGAACGGCCAGTCGTACTCGGTGTCGGCGGCCGCGTGGACGCCGACATAGCCGCCGCCGGAGCGCACGTAGTCCTCGAAGGCGCGCTGCTGGCTGGCGTTGAGGACGTCGCCGGTGGTGGAGAGGAAGACCACGGCGTCGTACTGCTGGAGGTTGCCGGGGGTGAACGCGCCGGAGTCCTCGGTGGCGTCGACGGTGAAGCCGTTCTCGGCGCCGAGTTCGCGGATGGTGGCGATGCCGTCGGGGATGGAGTCGTGGCGGAAGCCGGCGGTCTTGGAGAAGACCAGCACGTGCTCGCCCTCCGACTTGTCGGCGGGCTTCTCGGCCACGGCCGGCGAGGAGTTCAAGGCCATGGCGGTGAGCAACACGGCCGCCGCCACAAGGGCGAGACGTCCGGGAGCCTTCATGGGGGTGCTCCTTCGAGGGTTGTCGGGTCTGTCGGGTCTGCGGGTGTGTCGGGTCTGCGGGTCGGTGGGGTGGGGGGGGTGGGGGGGGAGCTATTCGGTGGTGAGGGTGAAGTCGTCCACGTCGTACAGCGCGCCCGTGCCGCTGCCGGCGAAGACGAGGTAGAGCCCGGTGGTGCCGTCCGGGGCGCCCGACAGGTCCGCCGTGACGTCCTGGAACGTCTCCCATCCGCCGGTGACGGGCACCTCGGTGGAGCCGAGGAGCGTCCCGTCCGGGCCGCCCGCGCGCACCTGGAGGGTGCCGCCGGCGCCGGCGGAGGAGATCCGGGCGGTCAGTTCGGTGACGTCCGACAGGACCCAGGGCTCGAAGGCGATCCAGTCGCCGGCGTCGATGTCGCCGACCGTCCGGCCGCCGTTGGCCCCCGCCTTCTCGTAGAGCGTGACGCCCTCGGCGGTGTCGTGGTGCTCGGCCTGGCGGTGCCTGGGCTGGAGCTTGGCCTGGTCGGTCCCGGTCAGGGCGTCCTGGCCGCCGGCTCCGCCGTCGGTGTAGGTGGCGGTGATGCCGCCGTAGAGGTCGGCGTGCGGGTCGTGCTCGCCGTCGGAGGCGGTCTTCAGGGTGCCCTCGCATCCGTTGCGGCTGGTGATCTCGTGGCCGTGGGAGTCGTGCCCGAGGAGGTAGGCGACCCGGACCCCGGCGCAGTCGATCGTGTCCTCCTCCGGGTCGGTGACGGTGACCTTGAACGGCACCTCGTCCCCGAAGGAGAAGGACTGGCCGTCCGCGGGCAGGTCCAGCGTCACGGTGGGCGCGGTGTTGCCGACGGTGATCCGCACGTTCGCGCTGCCGGTGCTGCCGCCGGGGTCGGTGACGGTGAGCGTGACGTGGTACGTGCCGTTCTCCGCGTAGGAGTGCGAGGGGTTCGGCTGGTCGGAGGTGGCGCCGTCGCCGAAGTCCCAGGCGTACGTCAGCTCGGTGCTGTCCGGGTCGGTGGTGCCCGCGGAGGAGAACTGCACCGCGAGGGGCGCCTGTCCGGAGGTGACGTCGGCCGCCGCCTCGGCTATCGGGGAGGCGCCGCCGGTCATGTTCTCGATGCGGTAGAGGGCGGAGTTCTCGTCGCCGCCGAAGTAGCCGGTGCCGTAGTCGAGGACGTAGAGGGCGCCGTCGGGGCCGAAGTCCATGTCCATCACCTGCGTGCCGGACCAGGGAAAGTCGTTGATCGCGGAGACGGTGCCGTCCTCGCCCTGCTCGATCCGCTTGATCCACTTGCGGCCGAACTCGCCGGCGAAGAAGTCGCCCTCGTACTCGGCGGGGAAGGCCACGGCGGAGCCGGGGTCGACCTCGTCCCGGCGGTAGACGGGGCCGCCCATCGGGGACTCGGAGCCGCCGCCGAACTCGGGGACGCTGTCGCCGTCGTAGGGGATCCACGCGGCCTGGGCGGGGGGCAGCTCGGTCAGGCCGGTGTTGTGCGGCGAGTCGTTGACGGGTGCGCCGCAGTTGTACGCGCCGCCGGAGGAGCCGTTGCCGAAGTCGTACTCGACGTAGGCGTCGTTGTCGCCGGTGCAGTACGGCCAGCCGAAGTTCCCGGGCTCGGTGATGCGGTTGAACTCGACCTGGCCGCCGGGGCCGCGGGTGCCGCTGGCGGCGCCGGCGTCGGGGCCGTAGTCGCCGAGGTAGACGGTGCCGGTGGCCTTGTCGACGCTCATCCGGAACGGGTTGCGAAAGCCCATCGCGTAGATCTCGGGCCGGGTCTTCTCCGTACCCGGCGCGAAGAGGTTGCCCGCGGGGATGTCGTACGACCCGTCGGCGTTGACCTTGATCCGCAGCACCTTGCCGCGCAGGTCATTGGTGTTGCCCGCGGAACGCTGCGCGTCGAACGCCGGGTTGCGGTCGGCACGCTCGTCGATCGGCGTGTAGCCGTCGGACGCGAACGGGTTGGTGTCGTCACCGGTGGACAGGTACAGGTTGCCCTCGGCGTCGAAATCGATGTCCCCGCCCACGTGACAGCACTGGCCGCGGGAGGCCGGCACGTCGAGGATCGGCTTCTCGCTGCCGGTGTCCAGGGTGCCGTCCTCGTTCAGCACGAAGCGGGAGAGCCGGTTCACCCCGTCGAACGGCTCGAAGTCGGCGGCGCCGCCGGTCGCCGGCGCATCCCCGGCGGGGGTGTCGAGCGGCGGCGCGTAGTAGAGGTAGACGAAGCGGTTGGACGCGAAGCCCGGGTCGACGCCGACGCCCTGCAGCCCCTCCTCGTCGTGCTGGTACACCTCAACCCGGCCGGCCACCCTGGTCGTACCGGCGGCGTCCGTCAGCCGCACCGTGCCGTCGCGCGCGGTGTGCAGGACCGACCGGTCCGGCAGCACGGCCATCGTCATGGGCTCGCCCATCTCCGGTTCGCCCTTGGCCAGCGTCACCTGCTGGAACTCCGCCGCGGCGGGGCGGTCGTGGCCGGGGTGCGCGGCCCCGCTGCCGGACGAGGTCAGCACGAGGGCGGGGACGGCCAGGAGGGCGGCCGCCGCCATCGCGAGGGGTCTCCGGATCTTTCTGGTGTGCACCTGATCTCTCCTGCCAGAGTGGGGGGTTCATGTCAGGGACATCACAGGAACGTAACCGTCTTTTGCAGGATAGAGAAGTCCTTTGACAGCAACTTCAGTTGTCTTCATCCTCGATGCGGACAAAGTGCCGTCCAGACATGCCGGAGCGGCCCGGCGGCCACCGCCGCCGGGCTCCGCTCCCCGCCGGGGACGGCGGTCAGTCGCCGCCGAAGGCGGCGTCGAACGACGTCTGCGGCGGCTCGAAGTCGAGGGCCTTCAGCGACCGCAGCGCCTCGGGCGCGCCCTGCAGCCGGTCCATGCCGGCGTCCTCCCACTCCACCGAGACCGGCCCCTCGTAGCCGATCGAGCGGAGCATCCGGAAGACGTCCTCCCACGGCACGTCGCCGTGGCCGGCCGAGACGAAGTCCCAGCCGCGCCGCGGGTCTCCCCACGGCAGGTGCGAGCCGAGCCGGCCGTTGCGGCCGTCGAGCCGCTTGCGGGCCTCCTTGCAGTCCACGTGGTAGATGCGGTCCTTGAAGTCCCACAGGAACCCGACCGGGTCGAGGTCCTGCCAGACGAAGTGGCTGGGGTCGAAGTTCAGCCCGAAGGCGGGCCGGTGGCCGATCGCCTCCATCGCCCGGTGCGTCGTCCAGTAGTCGTACGCGATCTCCGAGGGGTGCACCTCGTGCGCGAAGCGCACGCCCTCGGCGTCGAACACGTCGAGGATCGGGTTCCACCGGTCGGCGAAGTCCTGGTAGCCGCGCTCGATCATGTGCGGCGGCACCGGGGGGAACATCGCCACCAGGTGCCAGATCGACGAGCCGGTGAAGCCGATGACGGTGTCCACCCCGAAGGCCTTCGCCGCCCGCGCGGTGTCGGCGATCTCGGCGGCGGCCCGCTGCCGGACGCCCTCGGGCTCTCCGTCGCCCCAGATACGGGCGGGGAGGATGGCCTGGTGGCGCTCGTCGATCGGGTGGTCGCAGACCGCCTGGCCGACCAGGTGGTTGGAGATCGCCCAGCACTTCAGGCCGTACTTCTCCAGCAGCGCGTGGCGGCCGTCGAGGTAGCCGGGCTCGTTCAGGGCCTTGTCCACCTCGAAGTGGTCGCCCCAGCAGGCGAGTTCGAGGCCGTCGTAGCCGAAGTCGCGGGCCAGCCGGCAGACCTCCTCCAGGGGGAGGTCCGCCCACTGACCGGTGAACAGGGTGAAAGACCGGGGCATCGTGCCTGCCTCTTTCTCCGGAGAGCCTCCGGGGGTGTTCGGCTGTTCCGGGCGGGGTCGGGTCAGGCCGGGTCGGCCTGGCCCACGGGCGTGTAGACGGCGTTCTTCTGCGCGCTCTCCTCCACGGCCGCCAGCACCCGCTGCACCTGGAGCCCGTCCGCGAAGGACGGCTCGGGCTGCGACCCGGCGGCGATGGCGTGGACGAGGTCGCGGGCCTGGTGGACGAAGGTGTGCTCGTACCCGAGGCCGTGGCCCGGCGGCCACCACGCCGCCAGGTAGGGGTGTTCCGGCTCGGTGACCAGGACCCGGCGGAAGCCCGCGGTCTCGGCCGGCTCCGCGTGGTCGTGCAGCTGGAGTTCGTTGAGCCGCTCCAGGTCGAAGGAGAGCGAGCCGGACTCGCCGTTCAGCTCCACCGACAGGGCGTTCTTGCGGCCCGCCGCCATCCGGCTGACCTCGAAGGACGCCAGCGCCCCCGAGGCCGTCCGGCCGGTGAAGAGGGCCGCGTCGTCCACCGTGACCGCACCGCGCTCGCCGCCGCCGGCCGCCGCGCCGGAGAGCCCGGCCGCCGCCGACGGCAGCGGCCGCTCCTTGACGAACGTCTCGGTCTGCGCCGAGACCCCCGTCAGCAGCTCGCCGGTGAGGAACTGGGCCAGGTCGACGATGTGCGCGCCGAGGTCGCCGAGCGCCCCCGAGCCCGCCTTCTCCCGCTGCATCCGCCAGGCGAGCGGAAAGTCCGGGTCGACGAGCCAGTCCTGCAGGTACGTCACACGCACGTGCCGCAGCGCACCGAGCCGGCCGCGGGCGATCAGCTCCCGCGCGTACGCCAGCGCGGGCACCCGGCGGTAGTTGAAGCCGACCATGGCGAGCTGCCCGCGCTCCCGCGCCCGCGCCGCGGCGTCGGCCATCGCCTCGGCCTCGGCGACGGTGTTGGCGAGCGGCTTCTCGCACAGCACGTGCTTGCCCGCCTCCAGCGCGGCGACGGCGATCTCCGCGTGGCTGTCGCCCGGCGTGCAGACGTCGACGAGCTGCACGTCGTCCCGGGCGATGAGCCGGCGCCAGTCGGTCTCCGCGGCGGCCCAGCCGAGCCGGCGGGCCGCGGTGGCCACCTTGTCCTCGTCGCGGCCGCAGATCGCGGCCATGACGGGGTTCAGCGGCAGGTCGAAGACCCGGGCGGCGGTCCGCCAGCCCTGCGAATGGGCCGCCCCCATGAACGCGTAGCCGACCATGCCGACGCCGAGCGCGGGTGCGGTCGTGTCGTGGGACATAGAACTCCTTGTCAGTAGGCTGCTTCCGGCGCGCCGCAGCGGTCGTTCCCGGGATCTGCTGGGGGCTGCGGCTCCTGGCGCTGGAATCCCGTCAGTTGAAGCCGGTCGGCAGGTACTGGTCGATGTTCTCCTTGCTCACGACCGCCGAGTACAGCGTGATCGACGCCGGGATCTCGAACTCGGCCATGCCGGCCACGCCCTTCTGCTGGCCGAGGGCGCGCGCCAGGTCGATCGCGGAGGCGGCCATCGACGGCGGGTAGAGGACGGTGGCCTTGATCACCCCGTCGTCGGCCTTGATGGCGTCCATCACCGCCTTGGAGCCGGCGCCGCCGACCATGAAGAACTCGTCGCGGCCCGACTGGTCGATGGCCCGCTTGACGCCCACGCCCTGGTCGTCGTCGTGGTTCCAGATCGCGTCGAACTCCGGCACGGCCTGCAGCAGGTCCGACATCTTGCGCTGCCCGGACTCGACGGTGAACTCGGCGGCCTGCCGGGCCACCTTCTCGACGTTGGGGTAGTTCTTCAGTGCGTCGTCGAAGCCCGCCGTGCGCTGCTGGGTCAGCTCCAGGTTGTCCAGCCCCGCCAGCTCGACGACCTTGGCGTTCTCCTTGCCCTTGAGCTGCTCGCCGATGAAGCGGCCGGCGTTCAGGCCCATGCCGTAGTTGTCGCCGCCGATCCAGCAGCGGTACGCCTGCGGGTCGTCGAAGATCCGGTCCAGGTTGACGACGGGGATGCCGGCCCGCATGGCCTTCAGCCCCGCCTGCGTCATCGCCTTGCCGTCGGCCGGCAGGATGACCAGGACGTCGACCTTCTTGTTGATCAGGGAGTCGACCTGGCCGATCTGGGTGGCCGTGTCGTTCGACCCCTCGGTGATGTCGAGGGTGACGTCCTCGTACTTCTCCGCGCGCGAGCGCGCGTTGTCGTTGATGGCGTTGAGCCAGCCGTGGTCGGCCTCCGGGCCGGCGAAGCCGATGGTGACGGGCTTGCCGGGCTTGTCGTTGGAGACGTTCGCCTGCTGCTGCTCGGAGCCGCTGTCGTCGTCGCCGTCGTCATTGCTGGTGCAACTCGTGAGGAAGGCGGCCGCCGAGACACCGGCGGCACCGAAGAGCATGTTTCTACGGCTGAAAGGCGATTCGGGCATGTGGGTGCGACCCTTCATTGCGTCGAGGACTTGCGCGAGGTCTGGTGCTGGATAAGGACGGCGGCGACGATGATCGCCCCCTTGGCGATCTCCTGGACCGCGCTCTGCACGTTGTTGAGGGCGAACAGGTTCGTGATGGTGGTGAAGACGAGCACGCCCAGCACGGAGCCGATGATGGTGCCGCGGCCGCCGCTGAGCAGGGTGCCGCCGATGATCGCGGCGGCGATGGCGTCCAGTTCGTACAGGTTGCCGTTGGTGTTCTGGCCGGAGCCGCTGAGCGCGATCAGCATGAACGCCGCGATGCCGCAGCAGAGTCCGGACAGGGCGTACAGCATCAGCCGCTGCCGCTTGACGTCGATGCCGGCGAGCCGGGCGGCCTCGGGGTTGCCGCCGACCGCGACGGTGCGGCGGCCGAAGGTGGTGCGGTTGAGCAGCACCCAGCCCAGGATGGCGACGCCGAAGAAGATGAGGACCAGCGGCGGGATGCCGAGGATGCGGTTGTCCGCCGCCATGAGGTCGAGCACCGCGTCGACCTCGACGATCTGCGTGCCGCCGTCGCTCATCTGCTCGGCGAAGCCGCGCGCGGAGGCCAGCATGGCGAGCGTGGCGATGAACGGCACCAGATTGCCGTACGCGATGAGCACGCCGTTGACGAGTCCGCAGCCGATCCCCACGGCCACCGAGCAGAACAGCATGCCGGCCAGGCCGTAGTCCTGGGTGGCCTGGGTCGTCGCCCAGACGGAGGCGAGGGCGACGATGGCGCCGACCGACAGGTCGATGCCGCCGCCGATGATGACCAGCGTCATCCCGATGGTGACCACGCCGATCGCCGACGACTGGACCAGGATGAGCCGGACGTTGTCGACGTCCAGGAACTGGTCGGGCTTGGTGACGGCGCCGACGACGGCCAGCACGCCGAGGACGCCGAGCAGCGCCACCAGTCTCAGGTCGACGAAACTCTGCCACCCGGCGGCGGGGCCGTTCCCCTTCGGCTTCTCCGGCGCCGGGGCGGGAAGCGAGTCCGATTTGCTCAGCACTTACGAGGTCCCTTCCATGACGAGGTCGAGCACCCGGTGCTCGTCGAGGTCCCGGGCCGGGGCGGAGTGCACCACCTGGCCCTCGCGCAGCACGAGGACCCGGTCGGCGAGGCCGAGGACCTCGGGGAGTTCGCTGGAGACGAGCAGGACCGCGACGCCTTCGTCGGCGAGCCTGCGGATGAGCGCGTACAGCTCGGCGCGGGCGCCGACGTCCACGCCGCGGGTCGGCTCGTCCAGCAGCAGCACCCGGCAGTCCCGCAGCAGCCAGCGCGCGAGCACCGCCTTCTGCTGGTTGCCGCCGGAGAGCGTGCGGACGGCCGCGTCGGGGTTGTCGGGGCGCAGCGACAGGTCGCGTACGGCCGCCCGGGCCGCGGAGCGCTCCCCCGACCGGTCCAGCCAGCCGCCGGTGGAGAAGCGTGCAAGGGAGGAGATGGAGACGTTGCGGCTCACGGACTCGGTCATCAGCAGCGCCTGGGACTTGCGCTCCTCGGGGGCCAGCCCGATGCCCGCCCGGACGGCGGCCGTGACGCTGCCGGGGCGGAGCGGGCGGCCCTCGACGAGCACCCGGCCGGCGGTCGGCTTGCGCGCGCCGAAGACGGTCTCCAGGATCTCCGAGCGGCCCGAGCCGACCAGGCCGGCGAGACCGACGATCTCGCCGGGGGCCAGCTCCAGGTCCACCGGCGCGAACTCGCCCTGCCTGGCCAGCCCTTCGAGGGTGAGCACCGGGGTCTTCCCGGCGGGCGGCGCCGCGGGCCGCTCGGGGAAGACGTGCGCGACGTTGCGGCCGGTCATGAGGGTGACGATCTCGTTGGTCGAGGTGCTCTGCGCCGGCAGCCCGCGGGCGACGGCGCGGCCGTCCTTGAGGACGGTGACGCGGTCGCCGATGCGGCGGATCTCCTCCAGCCGGTGCGAGATGTAGATGACGGCGACGCCCTGCGCGGTGAGGTCGGCGACGATGCGGAAGAGGTTGGAGACCTCGTCGGGGTCGAGGGCGGCGGACGGCTCGTCCATGACGATGAGCTTCACGTCGTGGGAGAGCGCCCGGGCCATGGAGACGACCTGCTGGCCGGCGGCGGAGAGGTTGCCGACGATGGTGGCGGCGGATATCTCCGGGTGGCCCAGCCGGCCCAGCAGCGCCTGGGCGGCGGACTGCGCCTCGCGGGCCCTGATGAACCCGCCGGAGGAGCGCTCGTGGCCGAGGAAGACGTTCTCCGCCACCGACAGGTGCCGCACCAGGTCGAGTTCCTGGTAGATCGTGGCGACGCCCAGGCGCATGGCGGCCACGGGCGACTTCAGCGCGGTCTGTTCGCCCTGCCAGACGATGGTGCCCTCGTCGGGCTGGTGGGCACCGGCCAGGACCTTGATGAGGGTGGACTTGCCGGCGCCGTTCTGGCCCAGCAGGCAGTGCACCTCGCCGGCCTCGACGTCGAGGTCGACGCCGTCGAGCGCGCGGACGCCGGGGAAGGACTTGGTGATCCCCGTCATGGTGAGCAGGGGTGTGGCGGGGGCAGGCGGCGTATCGGACGTGGGCGCCATGTACGGATCTCCTCGGCGGTGCTCCCCCCGCGGCTGCGCAGGCGCAGGTTGGGCAGGGTGGAGCGCAAACGGGCGGGTTCACCGGGTGGTGCGATGCGGTACGGGGTCGTCGGGGGCAGCGGAGTGGTGCGGGGCCCGCACGGGTGGTGCGGTGCGGTGGTGCGGTGGTGCGCGGGCCGGGGGTGGTGCGGGCCGTACGGGTGGTGCGCGGGTGTCCCCGCCCGGCGTCAGGCGGGCGAGAACAAGTGGTCGCTGGTGAGCCGGGCGGCGCCGATCACGCCCGCGGTGGGGCCGAGCTCGCCGAGCACGATGGGCAGGTTGCCGGTCGCCAGCGGGAGCGACTGGCGGTAGACCTGGGTGCGGATGGCGGCGAGCAGCGTGTGGCCGAGGCCGGTGACGCCGCCGCCGATGACCACCAGCCCCGGGTTGAAGAAGCTGACCAGGCCGGCGATGACCTGGCCGGTACGGGTGCCGCCCTCGCGGATGAGGTCCAGCGCGACCGCGTCGCCGGCCGTCGCCGCCGCAGCGACGTCCCTGGCCGCCAGCTCACCGCCCTCCTCCAGCCGGGCGGCCAGCTGCGCGGACCGCCCCTCGCGGGCGGCGGTCTCGGCGTCCCGGGCGAGGGCCGAACCGCCGAAGTACGCCTCCAGACAGCCGCGGTTGCCGCAGGCGCAGGGGCGCCCGTCCACCTCCACCTGGATGTGGCCGATGTCCCCGGCGCTGCCGTTCGTACCGCGGTAGACCTCGCCGCCGACGACGACGCCGCAGCCGATGCCGGTGCCGATCTTGACGTAGAGGAAGTCCCGTACGGCACGGGCGACTCCGGCGTGCTGCTCGCCCTGGGCCATGATGTTCACGTCGTTGTCGACCATGACCGGGCAGCCCAGCTCCTGGCTGAGGGCCTCGCGGACCGGGAAGCCGTCCCAGCCGGGCATGATCGGCGGCGCGACCGGCACGCCTTCGGGGAAGCGGACGGGACCCGGGACGCCGATGCCGGCGCCGTCGAAGCCCTCCGCCACCCCGGAGGCGCGGAGCTTGGCCGCCATCGCCAGCGCCTGCTCGAAGACCGCGACGGGGCCCTCGCGCACATCCATGGGCTGAGTCAGGTGGCCGAGCACCTCCAGCTCGGCGTTGGTGACCGCCACGTCGACGGAGGTGGCGCCGATGTCGACGCCGAGGAACCGCAGCGAGGGGGCGAGGCGGATGTTGTGCGACCTGCGCCCGCCCCGGGAGGCGGCGAGGCCGTCGGCGACCACGAGCCCGGTCTGCAGCAGCCGGTCGATCTCGACCGCCAGCTTGGAACGGGACAGTTCCACCTGGTCGCCGAGCTGCGCCCGGGAGTTCGGGCCGCCGTCACGCAGCAGACGGAGCAGTCGCGCCTGGTGCGCGTTCGCGGGCCGAGCTGTCATGCGCCTCACGTCACTCCCCTCCCCGGCCTCGCGTACGTCGTCCTCGTACGCCGTCGTCGGCTTTCCACGGGGAACGTAGCAGTGGTTGGCCACTGAGGGAAGAAGTTCTGCGGGAATCGGTATCTACTTTCTCCACCATCAGGACAAAGGTGGGGTGCCGATCGGCGGCGTACGGCTGGCGTCCCGCCGGGTGGTGCGGGCCGATCAGCGCACGGAACGCGCAGGGGCGCGGGGAGACCACCGCGAGCGCGGGCACCGGAGGGCAAAGCCCGTGACCCCGGACCCACCCTCGCGGCACGCGACCTGCGTACGCTGGCCGCCATGGGTCGGGTGACGGAACGGCGTCCGGTGGTACGGGTCCGGGGCGGGCGGGTGGACCGGCGGGCGGACACCCTGGTCGCGGAGGAGCCGCTGGAGATCCGGCTGGCCGGCCGGCCGCTGGCGATCACCATGCGCACCCCCGGCGACGACTTCGCGCTGGCGGCCGGGTTCCTGGTCAGCGAGGGCGTCCTCGCGCGCGGCGCGGAGCTGGCGTCCGTGACGTACTGCGCGGGAGCCGCCACCGCCACCGGCGCGGGCGGCGCGGCGGGCGGCAACACGTACAACGTGGTGGACGTCCGCCCGGCCGCGGGCGTGGTGCTGCCGGACATCACGCTGGAGCGGAACGTCTACACGACGTCGTCGTGCGGGCTGTGCGGCAAGGCGAGCCTGGACGCGGTCCGCACCACCGCCCGCTGGCCGGTCGGCGACGCGGACATGCGGCTGACGCCGGAGGTGCTGTCCGCGCTGCCGGCGCGGCTGCGCGCCGGGCAGCGGGTCTTCGACCGCACAGGGGGGCTGCACGCCGCCGCGCTGTTCACGCCGGCCGGGGAGCTGCTCGACCTGCGGGAGGACGTGGGCCGCCACAACGCCGTGGACAAGCTGGTCGGCCGGGCGCTGCGGGAGGACCGGCTGCCGCTGGCCGGGACCGTGCTGATGGTCTCGGGCCGGGCCTCCTTCGAGCTGGCGCAGAAGGCGGCGATGGCGGGGATCCCGGTGCTGGCCGCGGTCTCGGCGCCGTCGTCCCTGGCCGTGGACCTCGCGGCGGAGACGGGGATGACGCTGGTCGGGTTCCTGCGCCGCGACGCCATGAACGTGTACGCGGGCGAGCAGCGCGTCGCGCTCGACTGACCGGGCCTCCGCGCCGCGCTCCCGCGCCGGCGAGCCCGGGCCCCGGGACGGCGCCGGCGCGCGTGCGACAGCCGCGTGCGCGGCGCGGCCGGGTACGGCGAGGAGCTGGCCGGGCATCCGCCGGGCGAGCTCCGCGAGCCACCGGCCGCCGGACGGGCGGGCCGCACGGCCGCGTTCGCTGTCGCCAGAGCCGTCGGGCCCGCCGCCGCGGCGGTGCGCGCGCCCCGCGCGGGTAGACAGTGTCCACTTCCGTGGTAGACACTGTCCACCATGGCCCCGGACACCCGTGCCCGCCTGCTGGGGGCGGCCCTCGAACTGCTCGACGAGCAAGGCGTCGACGCCCTCACCCTGCGCGCCATCGCCCGGCGCTGCGGCGTCTCCCACGGCGCCCCGCTCAAACACTTCCCGCACCGCGCGGCGCTGCTGTCGGCCGTCGCCACCCGGGGGTTCCACGAACTCACCGACTGGGTCGGCGCGGCCCTGGCCGGGCTCCCGCCGGACGCGAGCCCCGCCCGGCGGCTGCGCACGGGCACGCGCGCGTACGTGGAGTACGCGGTGGCCCGGCCCGCGATGTTCGCGCTGATGTTCCGGCGCGACCTGCTCGACCCGGACGACCGCGACCTCGCCCGCGCCTCGCTGGGCGGCTTCGACAGCCTCGTCCGCCTCGTGGAGGCCCGGCAGGCCGAGGGCTGGCGGGCCGGCGCCGACCCCCGGCTGCTCACCGGCGCCCTGTGGTCCGCCATGCACGGCACCGCCGAGCTGTGGTCCTGGGGCGCCCTGCCGCTGGCCACCGGCGCGACGACCCTCGACGACGTTCTCGACGGCCTCTGCGGGGCGTTCGAGATCGGCCCACCCACCGCACGACGAAAGCGAACCACGCCATGACCACCACCCCTCCCCCGGACTTCGACCGGGAGACCGCCGTCCACGCGACGCCGGGCGAGCCCGGTTCGTACGACGCGGACCTGCCCGGCGCGTGGAAGGTCGGCCAGGGCATCAACGGCGGCGTGCTGCTGGCCATGACCGCCCGCGCCCTCAGCGCCGAGCTGGGCACGGCTCCCGAGGACCGCCCGGAGGCCCACCACCCCGACCCGCTGTCCGTCTCCGCGTACTACCTCTCCACCGCCACCGCGGGCCCGGCCGCCGTCCGCACCGAGACCGTCCGCCGCGGCAACTCCGTCTCGCACGGCGGCGCGGAGCTGCTCCAGCGGGAGGAGCCGGGCGCGGACCCGGTGGCCCGGCTGCGCGTCCTGGCGGCGTACGGAAACCTCGACGAGCAGGCCGGCGACGTCCTGACGGCCGCGAAGCCCCCGGTGCTGGCCCCGGTGGAGCAGTGCATAGGCAGCGACCTGGCGCCGCCGGAGTTCCGCGCGGAGTCGCCGCTGCTGGGCCGCGTCGACCTGCGGCTGGACCCGTCGTGCGTGGGCTGGGCGGTCGGCGCGCCGTCCGGGAGAGGCGAGATGAAGGGCTGGTTCCGGCTGCCCGAGGGCCGCGACCCGGACCCGATGCTGCTGCTGATGGCGACCGACGTCCTGCCCCCGGCCAGCTTCGACCTGGGCATGGTCGGCTGGGCCCCGACGCTGGAGCTGACCGCCCACGTCCGCGCCCGGCCGGCGCCGGGGTGGCTGCGGGTGGTGCACGCGACCCGGAACGTGGCGGGCGGCTACATGGAGGAGGACGCGGAGATCTGGGACTCGGCGGACCGCCTGGTGGCCCAGTCCCGCCAACTGGCCCGCCTGCCGCGCCAGTCGTGACCGGAGCCGCTCCGCGGGCCGCCCTGCCCGCGGAGCGGCGACGGCCGGGTGCGCCCCGGGAAGACCGGCGGCTGCGCGGTCGGCCTGCCGGCCCGACCGGTGGCCCGGCCGTCAGCCGGCGTCCAGCACCGGCCCTGCGGGCACCGGCCCGGCATGCGCGCCGAGGAGGGTGGCCTCCTCGCGGACGACGGCGCCGGCCAGCCGGGCGCCCAGCTCGCGCTGGAACTCCTGGAAGGAGGCCAGTTCGGGCAGTCCCTCGCCGTCCACCACGTGGACGAAGGTGACCCCGTCCGCCAGCCGGAAGCTGCTGTACCGCAGCCCGGGCGGCGCGGCGCTCGCCAGTTCGGCGAAGACGCCCTCGATCAGGCGCTGGTTCTCGTCGGCGCACTCCGGCCTGGTCTGGTAGCGGATCACTGCTGCGCTCATCGGGTTCTCCTTGATCGGTTCGCTGCCGCCGACGGGCCCTCCGGCCGGTCGGCCGTCCCCGATACAGACAACGCGGACGCCCGCGGCTCATCGCCGCGATGACTCAAGGCCCTCCCTGGTGTCAGTACCGGTGACAGCGAACAACTGGAGGATCTCTCGTGAGCAGCAAGGACCGGACGACCGCCGCGCAGCGCTGGGTGCTGGGCCTGACCTCGGCCGGGGCGCTGATGGTGGCGCTCGACGTACTGGTGGTGGCCGCCGCGATCGGCACCATCCGGCAGGACCTCGGCGCCTCCGTGGAGGAGCTGGAGTGGACGGTGAACGCCTACACCCTCAGCGCCGCGATGCTGCTGATGATCGCCGCGGCCCTCGGCGACCGGTGGGGCCGCAGGCGGATGTTCGCCGTCGGGCTGGGCCTGTTCACCGCCGCCTCGGCGGCGTGCGCCCTCGCCCCGTCCGTCGGGTGGCTGATCGCCGCCCGCGCCGTGCAGGGGGCCGGGGCGGCGGTCGTCATGCCGCTGGCGATGAGCCTGCTCGGCGCGGCCTTCCCGCCCGCGCGCCGGGGCTGGGCGACCGGCGTCTTCAACGGTCTGACGGGGCTCGGCGTGCTGGGCGGCCCGGTCGTCGGCGGCGCCGTCACCGAGGGCCTGGCCTGGCAGTGGATCTTCTGGATCAACGTGCCCGTCGGCGCGGTGGCGATTCCGCTCGTCCTGCTGCGGATCGGCGAGAGCAGGGGAGCACCCCGCCGGCTGGATCTGGCCGGCGCCGCCCTCGTCACCCCGGCGGTCCTCGGCATCGTCTGGGGTGTCGTACGCGGGGAGCCGGCCGGCTGGGCCAGTGCCGAGGTGCTCGGCTCGTTCGTGGCCGGGGGCGTGCTGCTGCTGTCGTTCCTGGCCTGGGAGCGCCGTGCGCCGCAGCCGATGATCCCGTTGACCTACTTCCGGTTGCGTCCGTTCTCGGCCGGCAACGCGGCGGGCTTCCTGCTCACGGCCGCGCTGTTCGGTGCGGTGTTCTTCATGGCCCAGTACATGCAGGCGGCCTTCGGCGCCGGGCCGCTGGAGGCCGGACTGCGGCTGCTGCCGTGGACCGGGACGCTCTTCCTGGTGGCGCCCGTCGCCGGACGGCTTCTGGACCGGATCGGCGAACGGCCGCTGATCGTCGCCGGACTGGTGCTGAAAGCCGGCGGTATGTTCTGGATCAGCCAGGTGAGCAGTGGTTCGGCACAGTACGGTGAACTCGTGGTGCCGCTGGTGGTGGCGGGGTGCGGCGTCTCCATGGCGCTGCCCGCGACGCAGAGCGCGAGCGTCGGGGCGCTGCCCCCGGAGGCGGTCGGGCTGGCCTCCGGCGTCTTCAGCATGATGCGGCAGGTGGGCGGGGCCGTCGGGGTCGCCGTGCTGACCGCGGTCTTCACCGCGGCCGGGGGCTACGAGTCCTTCGCCGGCGCGTTCACCCGGGCCCTGGTGGTCTGCGGCGTGCTGTCGTTGCTCGGCGCGGCCGCGGGACTCGGCGCGGGCGTACGGCGCGGCGTACCCGCCGGTTCCGCCCGTACGGGCACCCGTCCGGCGGTGGCGGAGGAGCTGCGGTGAACCTGGAGAGCGAGTTCGCCCGGCATCGGGGCGAGTTGGTCGCGCACTGCTACCGCATGCTCGGCTCGCTGCACGACGCGGAGGACGTGGTGCAGGAGACGTACCTGCGCGCCTGGAAGGGCTTCGCGGACTTCGAGCGGCGCTCCTCTGTCAGGACGTGGCTCTACCGGATCGCCACCCGGCTCAGCCTGAACGCCCTGCGGCACAGCAGCCGCCGGCTGGTGCCCTCGGCGCTGGGCGCCCCCGGCACCGACCCGAACGCCCTCGCCCCGCCGGAGCTGGCGACGGCCTGGCTCGAACCCTTCCCCGACCACCTGCTGGGCCCGGATCCGGCGCAGGTGGTGGGGACCCGGCAGAGCCTGCGGCTGGCGCTGGTCGCCGCGTTGCAGCACCTGCCCCCGCGCCAGCGGGCCGTACTGATCTTCCGGGAGGTGCTCGCCTGGCCGGCGGCGGAGGTGGCCGAGCTGTTCGGGACGACACCCGCGGCCGTCAACAGCTCGCTCCAGCGGGCGCGCGCCGAGCTGGCCAGGGTCGCCCCCGCGGAGGACCGGCTGAGCGAACCCGACGCGCCCGCGCGGCGTGCCCTGCTCGACCAGTACGCCAGGGCGTTCGAGCATGCGGACCTGGCCGCGCTGGAGGGCCTGTTGACCCGGGACGTCCGGTGGGAGATGCCGCCGAGGCCCACGTGGTTCCACGGCCGCGAGGACGTGCTGCGGCTGCTGGCGGCGAAGCTGGTCCCCGGCGGGGGAATGCGGACGACGGTGGCGACGTCGGCGAACGGCCAGCCCGCGTTCGCGGTGTACACCCGGGGGAAGGACGGCGGCTTCCACGCGCGGTACCTCCAGGTGCTGACGCTGGCCGAAGAAGGCGTCTCGGCGGTACTGGCGTTCCACCGTCCGGACCTGTTCCCGTCGTTCGGGCTGCCGGTCGACCGGGCCGCGTAGCCGGGACCCGACATCTGCGCACGGTCCTCGTGCCCTGGTCATCGCCGACCCGGCGGGGGAAGGAGATATCCGTGCCGGCGGACAGCCGAGGGGTGCGCCGCCCGGGACCGCGGCGCGGCGGGGTGTGGACGCGGTGGCGTCGGTGGTACCCATGGCGGCGTGGAGTGGTTTTCGTCCGACGCGTACTGGCTGGGGCGGCTGGTCTTCCAGCGCGGGCTCGCCGTGCTGTACGTCGTCGCCTTCGTCGCCGCGGCGCGGCAGTTCCGGCCGCTCATCGGGGAGCGCGGCATGCTGCCCGTGCCGCGGTTCACCGCGCGGGTGCCGTTCCGGCGGGCGCCGAGCCTGTTCCAGTTACGGTACTCCGACCGGCTGTTCGCGGCCGTCTCCTGGGGCGGTGCGGTGCTGGCCGCCGCGGTGGCCGCCGGGGCGGCGGACGCCGTGCCGCTGTGGGCGGCGATGCTGCTGTGGGCGGTGCTGTGGCTGCTGTACCTGTCGATCGTCAACGTGGGCCAGGCGTGGTACTCGTTCGGCTGGGAGTCGCTGCTGCTGGAGACCGGTTTCCTCGCGGTCTTCCTCGGCAACGACACCGTGGGGCCGCCGGTGCTGGTGCTCTTCCTGCTGCGCTGGCTGCTGTTCCGGGTCGAGTTCGGCGCCGGGTTGATCAAGATGCGCGGCGACCGCTGCTGGCGCAGGCTGACCTGCCTGTACTACCACCACGAGACCCAGCCCATGCCCGGCCCGCTCAGCTGGTTCTTCCACCACCTGCCCCGGCCCCTGCACCGGGTCGAGGCCGCCGCCAACCACGTCGCCCAACTCGCGCTGCCGGTGCTGCTGTTCACGCCGCAGCCGGTCGCCACCTGGGCGGCCGCCGCCATGATCGTCACCCAGCTCTGGCTGGTGCTCTCCGGGAACTTCGCCTGGCTCAACTGGCTGACCGTCCTCGTCGCGCTCACCGCGGTCGACGGCCGGCTCGTCGCCGCCCACACCCCGCTGCCCGCACCGCCCGAGGCCGGCGGCACGCCCGCGTGGTTCGCGGCCGCCGTCTTCGCCGCCACCGCGCTCGTGCTGGCGCTGAGCTGGTGGCCCGCCCGCAACCTGCTCTCCCGGCGGCAGCGCATGAACGCCTCGTTCAACTCCCTGCACCTGGTCAACACCTACGGCGCCTTCGGCAGCATCACCCGCGTACGGCACGAGATCGTCGTCGAGGGGACGGAGGACACCCGGCCCACCGGGGCGAGC
The DNA here is from genome assembly GCF_048656465.1 of Streptomyces sp. MAR4 CNX-425. Classification (NCBI taxonomy): domain Bacteria; kingdom Bacillati; phylum Actinomycetota; class Actinomycetes; order Kitasatosporales; family Streptomycetaceae; genus Streptomyces; species Streptomyces sp. MAR4 CNX-425. The sequence goes on from NZ_JBMDLF010000002.1 coordinate 886,897, forward strand.
GTGTGGCGGGAGTACGGGTTCCGCGGCAAACCCGGCGATCCGCGGCGGCTGCCGCGGCAGTTCGCCCCGTACCATCTGCGCCTCGACTGGCTGATGTGGTTCGCCGCGCTCTCCCCCGCGTACGCGGAGCGCTGGTTCGGCCCCTTCCTCCACCGCCTGCTGCGCGGCGACCGCGACACCCTGCGGCTGCTGCGCCACAACCCCTTCCCCGACCGCCCGCCCGGCAGCGTCCGCGCCCGGCTCTTCCGGTACGAGTACACCGACCGGGCCGAGCTGCGCCGCACGCGCGCGTGGTGGCGGCGCGAGTTCGTACGCGAGTACGCCCCGCCCGTGTCGGCCGGGGACCGCGCGCCGCGCTGACCCGCGCCGCGCCTCAGCCCGGCCCCGCGAGCCGCTGCAACCCCACGACGCGCAGCAGCTCCAGCCGTTCGTACGACTCGCTGCCCGGCCGCGCCGTGTAGATCACGAGGCGCTGGTCGTGCTCGGGGTTCAGCAGCACCTCGCAGTCCAGCTCCAGCAGCCCGACGACGGGGTGGACGAACCGCTTGACGTCCCGCCGCCGCACCGCCACGTCGTGCGCCTCCCACAGCGCCGCGAACTCCGCGCTGCGCGCCCGCAGCCGCCGCACCAGCCCGGCGGTCCGGGCGTCGTCCGGGCGCCGGGCGAGGGTGGCCCGCAGGTCGGCGACGGTGGCGCGGGCGGCGTGGTCGCGGTCCTCGGGCGGCAGGAACTCCCGGGCGGCCGGATCGGTGAAGTAGCGCCAGACGAGGTTGCGCCCGTCCCCCGGGCGGCCGGCGGCGTCCCCGCTCAGCGCCAGCGACATGGCGTTCTGCGCCAGCACGTCGCCGCGGTCGCTGACGACCTGGGCCGGGGTGTCGGTGAGCCGGTCCAGGAGCAGCAGCAGCCCGGGGCGCACGTGCCCGGTGCCGCCCCGGGCCCGGGGCGGCTCCTCGCCCGCGAGGTGGAACAGGTGGTCGCGCTCGTCGCCGCTGAGCCGGAGGCCGCGGGCGACGGCGGCGAGCATCTGCCGGGACGGGCGGGAGCCCCGGGCCTGTTCGAGCCGGGTGTAGTGGTCGGTGGACATGCCGGCGAGCTGCGCCACCTCCTCGCGCCGCAGGCCCGGGGTGCGCCGCCGGGCGCCCTGCGGCAGGCCCACGTCCGCGGGGGTGAGGCGGGCGCGGCAGCGCCGCAGGAAGTCGGCCAGCTCGGTTCTGTCCACCCATCCAGCGTGCCTCGCCCGCCGGCGCGCAGCCAGGGACGGCCGGTCCCCGGACAGGTCCGTCTCTCCCGCCCGGCGCGGCCGGGTCGCACGCTGCCGACGAGGGGCCGCGTCCGCGGCGCCCCGACGACGACGGGCCGGGTCGACGGCCCGGGACCGGAGAGATCATGAGCGTGCTGGTGACGGGGGCGACGGGCAAGGTCGGGCAGCGATTCGTGCCGCGGCTGCTGCAGTGGGCGGGCGGCGGCGGGGTGCGGCTGCTGGTGCGCGACGCGGAGCGGGCCGCGCCGTTCGCCCGGCTCGGCGCGGAGGTCGTCGTCGGCGACCTGCGCGACCCGGGCGATCGGCGCAAGGCGCTGGCCGGCGCGCGGGACGTGGTGCACGTCGCGGCGGCGTTCCGCGGCGTGCCGGACGAGGAGGCGTACGCGGTCAACCGGGATGCGACGCTGGCGCTGGGCGAGGAGGCGGCGGCCCAGGGCGTGCGGCGCTTCGTCTTCACCAGCACCAACCTCGTCTACGGCGCCGGGCGCGGCCGCCCCGCCGTGGAGACCGACGAGCCGCGGGCGGACGGCATGCTGACGGGCGCGTACCCGCGGGCGAAGACCGAGGCGGAGCGCGGCCTGCTGGCGCTGCACCGCGAGCGCGGCCTCGACGTCCGCGTCGCACGGCTGGCGTTCGTCTACGGGGACGGCGACCCGCACATCGAGGAGGCCCTGCGGCACCTGCCCGGCTGGGCGGCCCACCAGCGGTTGCAGATGGTGCACCACGCGGACGTCGCGCAGGTGCTGTGGCGGGTGCTGCGCGCCCCGGGCGTCGCCGGGCAGGTCTACAACGTGGCGGACGACGCGCCGGTCAGCATCGTGGAGCTGCTGGAGCTGGTCGGCGCGGAGGTGCCGGAGGGGATGGCGGAGCGGGCGTCGGAGGACCCCTGGCACGGGGTGGTCTCGAACCGGCGGCTCCGGGACGAGCTGGGCTTCCGCCCGCTGTACCCGTCGCTGTGGACGGCCCGCGACGCGGGCGCGCTGTAGCGGCCGCGGGGACGCCCCGCCGGGGCCCGGTCCGTACGGGCCGGGCCCCGGCGCTGTCGCGGACCCCGGCCCGCCTCGCACTTTCCCCGTCCGCACCCCGCGGCTGCCCGCGCCACGCCATCCTGGACCCACCACCCGCCCCCCGACGGCCCCGGACGCACCCCCCTCGACCCCGCCGCGCGCCGTCCCGGACCCCCCGCCCGCTCCCCCGAAGAGCCCCCCGACGTGCGCCCCTCGCAGAGGTTCCGTGCAGAGGTGATGAAGAACCGCAGATCAACAGCCTTCTCGGGTACCGTCGCCGCGCCGGGCGCCCCACCGTCGACAGGAGAGATAAGCGTTGCGCGAGTTCACCGTGCCTCCCCTGGCCGACGCGCCGAAGTCGGGGGGCCTGGCGGACGCGGTCTTCCAGCGGGCCGCGCAGGATCCGGGGCAGGTCGCCTTCGCCCGCAAGTCCGACGGCCGCTGGCGGGACGTGACGATCGGGGAGTTCCGCGACGAGGTCCTCGCCCTCGCCAAGGGGCTGCTGGCCGCCGGGCTGCGCTTCGGCGACCGGGTGGGGATCATGTGCAGAACCCGTTACGAGTGGACCCAGCTCGACTTCGCGCTCTGGTCGATCGGCGCGCTGGCCGTGCCCGTCTACCCGACCTCCGCCCCCGACCAGGCGTACTGGATGCTGCACGACGCCGGCGCCGTCGCCTGCGTCGTGGAGCACGCGGACCACGCGATGACCGTCGGCTCGGTGATCGACAAGCTGCCCCGGCTCAAGCTGCTCTGGCAGATCGACGCGGGCGCCGTCGAGGAGCTGACCGCCGCCGGCGCCCACCTCGGCGACGACGTCGTCGAGCGGCACCGGCTCGCCGTCACCCCGGACTCCCCCGCCACCCTCATCTACACCTCCGGCACCACCGGCCGCCCCCGCGGCTGCGAACTGACCCACGCCAACTTCATGGCCGAGGCCGACAACATCCTGCTGCGCTACGAGGCCCTCTTCCGCCCGCACCAGGGCGAGCCCGCGGCCACCCTGCTCTTCCTCCCCCTCGCGCACGTCTTCGGCCGCATGATCGAGGTCACCGCGGTCCGCGGCGGGGTCAAGCTGGGCCACCAGCCGGACGCCTCCGCGCCGGTGCTGCTGGCGGACCTCAAGGCGTTCCGGCCCAGCCTGGTGCTGGCCGTACCGCACATCTTCGAGAAGATCTACGCCGCCGCCCGCCGCAAGGCCGAGACCGAGGGCCGGCTCGCCGTCTTCGACAAGGCCGCCGACGTCGCCGTCCGGTACGCCGAGGCGCGCGAGGAGGGCTCGTTCGGCACCGGCCGCGGGCCGAGCCCGGCGCTGCGGCTGGAGCACCAGGTGTTCGACAAGCTGGTGTACGCGAAGATGCGCGCGGCGCTCGGCGGCCGGGCGCGCTACGTCTTCTCCGGCGGCTCGGCGATGCAGCGCCGGCTCGGGCTGTTCTTCGCCGGCGCGGGCGTCCCGGTCATCGAGGGCTACGGGCTGACCGAGTCCACCGCCGCCGCGGTCGCCAACCCGCCCGAGCGCCCCCGCTACGGCACCGTGGGCATCCCCGTCCCCGGCATCACCGTCTACCTCGCGCCCGACGGCGAGGTGTGGCTGCACGGCCCGCAGGTCTTCGCCGGGTACGTCGGCGACCGCGCCGGCTCCGGGCTGCGCGACGGCTGGCTGGCCACCGGCGACCTGGGCAGCCTCGACGAGGACGGCTATCTGACGATCACCGGCAGGAAGAAGGAGATGCTGGTGACGTCGAACGGCAAGAGCGTCTCGCCGCTGCCGCTGGAGGAGCGGGTGCGGGCGCACCCGCTGGTCTCCCAGTGCCTGGCGGTCGGCAACGACCGGCCGTACGTCGCAGCGCTGGTCACCCTCGACCCGGACGGCGTCGCGCACTGGCAGCTGATGCGCGGGCGGCCGTCGATGACGCCGTCGGAGCTGGTGCGGGACGGGGACCTGGAGGCCGAGATCCGGCGGGCGGTGGTGGCCGCCAACACCCACGTGTCGCCGCCGGAGTCCATCCGCACCTTCCGCATCCTGGCCGTGCAGTTCACCGAGGAGCACGGGCTGGTGACGCCGTCGCTGAAGCTGAAGCGCCGGGCGATCGAGAAGGCGTACGCGCACGAGGTCGAGGCCCTGTACCAGACGTAGGGCGGGTCCGGATGGTGGCCGGGGGAATGCCGGGACGGGTGAGGGCGGTTAGCGTCGGGAGGGCGAACCCCCGCACACACTCTCGACGGAAACTCGACGGAAAAGGGATACATCCCACGTGAGCAACGTTCCGACCATCACCCTCAGCAACGGCGTCGCGATGCCGCAGCTCGGCTTCGGCGTCTGGCAGGTGCCCGACGACGAGGCCGAGACGGCCGTACGGACCGCGCTCGACGCCGGCTACCGGAGCATCGACACCGCCGCGATCTACGGGAACGAGGAGGGCACGGGCAAGGCCCTGGCCGGCTCCGGGATCGCCCGGGAGGAGCTGTTCGTCACCACCAAGCTGTGGAACGACGACCAGGGCTACGACGCCGCCCTGCGCGCCTTCGACGCCTCGCTGCGCCGGCTGGGCCTGGACCACGTCGACCTGTACCTGATCCACTGGCCGGTGCCCGCAGCGGACCGCTTCGTGGAGACGTGGCGGGCGCTGGAGAAGGTCTACGCGGACGGCCGCGCCCGCGCGATCGGCGTCTCCAACTTCCAGCCCGCCCATCTCCAGCGCGTCCTGGACGAGGGCAGCGTCGCCCCGGTCCTGAACCAGATCGAGCTGCACCCGGACTTCGCCCAGGCCGACCTGCGCGCCTTCCACGCCGCGCACGGCATCGCCACCGAGGCGTGGTCGCCGCTGGGCCAGGGCAAGGGGCTGCTGGACGAGCCGGTGCTGCGGCGGCTGGGCGACAAGCACGGCGTCAGCCCGGCGCAGGTCGTCCTGCGCTGGCATCTGCAACTCGGCAACGTGGTCATCCCCAAGTCGGTCACGCCGTCGCGGATCCGGGACAACATCGACGTCTTCAGCTTCGCGCTGGACGAGGCCGACATGGCCGCCGTCGCGGGCCTGGACGCCGGGAACCGCATCGGCGACCACCCCGACGACGTGAACTGACGCCCCCCGCTCGACACCGCCGGTCGTCCCGTTCGGAACCGTTGCACCCGCAACGGCGTCTGAAGGGGCGACCGGAAGTCGATCACCGAGGGGGACCGGATGGCTGCGCCGGCCGGACGTGAGCTGGACTGGGACGGCTGCTTCAACGTACGCGACCTGGGCGGGCTGCCCGCCGCGGGCGGCCGCCGCACCCGGCGCGGCGCGCTGGTGCGCGCCGACAACCTCGACGGGCTGACCGCGGCCGGCTGGGCCGCCGCCGCGGACCACGGCGTACGCACCGTGGTCGACCTGCGCAACGCCGTCGACCACCGCCCGCGCCTGCCGCGCCCGGACGGGATCGGCCTGGTGCGGGTGCCGGTGGACGAGCTGGCGGGGAACGTGCGGTGGTGGCGGGAGTGGGGGCACCTGGAGGGGACCCCGCTGACCTGGGCCGCGTATCTGGAGCACGTCCCGAAGGTGGCCGCGCTGGTCGTCCGCGAGGTCGCCGCGGCGCCGCCGGGCGGCGTCGTGGTGCACTGCGCGGCCGGCCGGGACCGCACCGGGTTCGCCGCCTTCGTGCTGCTGGCGCTCGCCGGGGTGGGCGCGCCGGACATCGCCGCCGACTACCTGCTCAGCGGGCCCAACCACCGGCGCGCCGCGGCCGCCCTGGGCCACCCGGACCAGACGCTGGAGATCGCCGAGATCCAGGCCCGCTCGGGGCGTACCGCCACCCAGGTCGTCGCCGACACGCACGCGGGCTTCGACCCGGCGGCGTACCTCAGGGCGGCCGGGGTGGCGGACGAGACGGTCGCGGCGGCCCGGGACCGGCTGCTCGCCGCGGAGTGACGGCGGCCGCGTGCCCGGCTCAGCTCGCGCCGTGCTCCGGGGCGGCGGCCTCGACCCGGCGGGCGAGGTCGAAGTCCAGCTCGGTGACGCGGCCGCCCACGCTGTGGGTGTTGACCGCGACGTCGAGGGTGTTGTAGCCGAGGGTGAGCGTCGCGTGGTGGCCCAGCTCCTCCTGGATCCGGGAGACCTCGGCGACCATCGCGGCGGCGGCCGGATGGGTCCCGAAGCGGTACGTGCGGGTCAGCAGCTCGCCTTCGGCGACCGACCAGCCCGGCAGCGCGGCCAGCCGGGCCTCGGTGTCCTCGGCGGAGAGCGGTTCTACGGCCATGGGAGGGGCTCCCTTCGCGGCAGGGGCGGTTCCCGGCCGACAGTACCCCGCGGCGCTCGGTTACCGTCGAGGGCATGACGACCCCCGGCCTCCCCGTCACCCCCGGCACGGACGGCCCGCGCGGCGCGGAGGCTCCGCCCCGTGCCGGCGGGGCCGCCGACGTCGGCACCCTGCTGCGCGGCTGGCGGGAGCGGCGCGGGCTGAGCCAGCTGGAGCTGGCGCTGCGCGCGGACTCCTCGGCGCGGCACGTCAGCTTCGTCGAGACCGGCCGGTCGCGGCCGAGCCGGGCGATGGTGCTCAAGCTGGCCGAGCACCTCGACATGCCCGTACGGGAGCGCAACGCGCTGCTGCTGGCCGCCGGCTACGCGCCGCACTACCCCGAGACGCCGCTCGACGACCCGGCGCTGGCCGAGCTGCGCCAGGGCGTCGAGCAGCTCGTCACCGCGCACGAGCCGTTCCCGGCGCTGGTGATGGACGGCACGTACCACGTGGTCGCCGCCAACCGCGGCATCCTGCTGGTCCTCGACGGGGTGCCGGAGGAGCTGCTGCGCCCGCCGCTGAACGCGATGCGGCTGACGCTGCACCCCGAAGGTCTGGCCAAAAAGATCCGCAACCTTCCGCAGTGGCGGGCCCATCTGCTGCACCAGATGGACCGCCAGCTGTCGCTGGTGCGCTCGCCCGCGCTCAAGGAGCTGTACGACGAGGTGGCCGCGTACCCGCCGCCGCCGGAGGCGGGCGACGAGGAGGTCGGCGAGGTCGGCGGGCGGGCCCCGTTCGCGCTGCCGCTGCGGGTCGCGCACGACGGCCACCTGCTGTCGTTCGTCTCCACCGTCTCCACCTTCAACACCCCCATGGACGTGACGGTGTCGGAGCTGGCGCTGGAGACGCTGCTGCCCGCGGACCCGGAGACGACGAAGTACCTGCGGCAGCAGCTCGGCTCCTGACCGCCCGCGGAGTGACGGCTCTACCCGCCAACGCACTTTCCTAAACCTTTAGTACGCCCTTATTTGACGCGGCGGTCCCCGGAGTCGCAAGATCAGCGGCACCTGCCGGTCTCCTGAGCGCACCGGCGCCTGAAAGGAGCCCGCCTTGGTCAGCCGTCGCGACGTCCTCGCCGGATCCGCACTCACCGTCGGTGCCAGCGCCTTACCCGTCTCCGTGGGCGGCTCGCGCACGCACACGGCGACCGCCGAGCCCGCCCGGGGCCGCGGCCCGAACGTCGTGCTCGTCGTCCTGGACGACCTGGGCTACGGCGATCTCAGCTGCTACGGCCACCCGTTGATCCGCACCCCGCGGCTGGACCGGCTCGCCCGCCAGGGCACCCGGTTCACCCACGGCTACACCGGCTCCCCGGTGTGCAGCCCGGCCCGCGCGGCGCTGCTCACCGGCCGGGTGCCGCCGCGCACCGGGCTGCCGTGGGTGCTCAGCCGGGACGACCCGCACGGGCTGCGCCTGCCGGAGCGGACCATTCCGGAGTATCTGCGCGACGCGGGGTACGTCACCGCGGCGATCGGCAAGTGGCACCTCGGCCGCCTCGACGACCACCACCCGTCGCGGCACGGGTTCGACTCCTTCTTCGGCGTCGACGCGGTGTACACCTCGGACACGTACCCGACGGAGGTGTGGCGCGACGAGGAGCCCGTGGAGATGCTGCGCGACGACGCCGATCTGGCGGCGCTCACCCGGCGCTTCACCGACGAGGCGATCGACGTCGTCGACCGCGCCGGGGACCGGCCGTTCTTCCTCTACCTCGCGGAGTGCATGCCGCATCTGCCGCTGGCCGTCGAGCCGGACTTCGCCGGCCGCTCCCGCGGCGGCCTCTACGGCGACGCGATCGAGTCGGTCGACCACCACCTCGGCCGGCTCTTCGACGCGCTGGCCGCACGCGGTCTCGACCGCGAGACCCTGATCGTCGTCGCCGGCGACAACGGGCCCTGGTTCGAGGGCTCGACGGGCGGGCTGCGCGGCCGGAAGTTCGAGGTCTTCGAGGGCGGCGTGCGGGTGCCGTTCATCGCCCGCTGGACCGGCGCCGTGCCGCGCGGCCGGGAGTCGGACGACGTGGTCTCCTTCCTCGACCTGCTGCCCACGGTGTGCGGGCTCGCCGGCGTCGAGCCGGAGCCGGACGTGCCGCTGGACGGCACGGACCTCGGGGAGCTGCTGCGCGGCGGGCGGCTGCGGGAGCGGCCCCCGGTGCCGTTCTTCCTCCACGAGCGGGCCGCGGCCGTACGCGACGGCAGGTGGAAGCTGCACGTGCGGCGGCGCGGCTCGGACCAGCGCTACCTGCCGGAGCTGTACGACCTTCGCGGGGACCCGCAGGAGTCGGTGAACCTGGCGGCGCGGCAGCCGGAGGTGACCGCGCGGCTGCGGGAGTTCCTGACGGAGCTGGAGAAGGACGTCGCGGCGGTCGAACCCCCCGCGGTGGCGGCGACCGCCCGCCTGCCGCTGTTCGCCGGCCGCGCCAACACCGCGGGGGTACGGCTGACGCGCGCGCTGCGCCCGGACGGCGACCCCACGGTGGAGGTCACGGTGACGCTGGCCGCGCCCGACGGCTGGGCCACGACGACCGTGCGGCGGGTCGTGGACCTCGGCACCGATCCGGTGGTCGACGTCGAGGTCACCCCGCCCGCCGCCGGGGCGGCCCCCGCGGGCCGGCTGCGCACGCACGGGCTGGTGCCGCGCGTCGAGGTCGACGGCCGGACGGTCACCGGCGAGCCCGTGTACGTGTACGCCCTGCCGCACGGCGACGACGTCGCGCTGGCGCTCGACGCCGGCCCGGCCGGCGCCCGGGTCACGCCCTCGTACGCCGCCCTCACCCCGGACTCCGCGTGGGACGAGGCCGCCGGCTACGGCTGGGTGCCCGGGGCGCCCCCGCCCATGTCCCGCGACCGCGGCGGCCCGGACGTGCTGCGCCGGGACATGGTCAACGACCAGCCGGCGGCCGCGCTCCGGCTGCGCCTCCCCGCTGGCCGGCGCACGGTCTCCGTGCTGCGCGGCGACGACGACTACTCCACGCCGGGCATCGCCCTGGCGGCTAACGGGACCGAGGTCGTCGCGCCCGGCCCGCAGGTGCCGGCGGGCGCGTACCAGTGGGAGGAGTTCACGCTCGACGGCGGGGCCGCGGGCCGGGTGACGGAGCTGCGGGTCGGCGCACCGGACGGCCAGAACTGGAAGGTCGTGGCGGTGCTGGTGCGCTGACCGGAGACCGCCGTCCGGGGCCCGGTCGTCGAGGGGCCGGGCCGTCGAGGGCGCGCCCGGCGGGCCCGCGCCGGGCGCGGGAAAGCGCGGCCCGCGTCGCGGGCCGGAGCCGGACCCGGGCCGGAGTGCGCCGGTCCGGGCTCCGCTGCCCCCACGGTGCCCGGGCCCGCCCCGGCGCGTCGATTACCGGCGGGGTAATGCCCGCCCCGCCGGTGCCGGGCGACCAGCCGGTTTCTGCGGTATTGCGGTGCCGCGCCGGGGGCTCTACGTTTCCGACAAGCGGCCCCGGACCGGCCTGAGACGAGACGGCGGGCGATGGAACTGGAACTGCGGCATCTCAAGCTCGTTCGCGCCATCGCCGAGACGGGCAGCCTCACCCGCGCCGCCGCCCGGCTCGGCCTGGCGCAGTCGGCGATCAGCGCGCAGCTCAAACGCATCGAACGGGCCCTGGGCGGCCCGCTGTTCATACGCGACCGGGCCGGTGCCCGGCCCACGGCCCTCGGCGAGCTGGTGCTCGACCGGGCCCAGGTGCTGCTGCCCGCGGTGCGGGAGTTGCAGGAGGAGGCGGTGCGGTTCGCCAACGCCTGGGAGAACGTGCACCGGTTCCGGCTCGGCGGCACGCACGGGCCGCTGCTGGGGGCGCTGGTGGACCGGCTGGCGGCGCTGTACCCGGACGAGCCGGTGACCACGTACACCTCCTGGTCGGTGCAGGAGATCAGCGAGCTGGCGTCGTCGGGACGGCTGGACTTCGCGCTGATCGGGGTCTGCGGCGAGAGTCCGCCGCCGGCGGAGGAGCTGGAGTGGCGGGTCGTGGGCACGGACCCGGTGTTCCTGCTGGTGGCGGAGGACCATCCGGCGGCCGGCGAACCCGGCCTGGAACTCGGCCGGCTCCGCGACGCCCGCTGGACGACGGTCCCCGGCGAGGGGTGCTTCGGGGACTGCTTCTCCGCGGCCTGCGCGCGGGCCGGCTTCACGCCGACGCCGATCCTGGAGACCGACACCGTCTCGTGCGCGCACCTGGTGCAGGTCGGCCGCGCGGTGGGGCTGGCCCGGGCGACGATGCCGCCGACCCCCGGGATCACGACCGTGCCGATCGCGGGTACGCCGCTGAGCTGGCGGCATCTCATCGGCTGGCACCCGGAGTCGCCGGCGGCGGGGGCGGCGCCCGCGGTGGTGATGTACGCGCGGGCGGCGCACGCGGAGGCGGCGCGGCGCAACCCGGTGTACGCCAAGTGGCTGGCCACCCACCCGGAGTTCGGCACGGCCGAGTGAAGCGGCGCACCGGGCGGGCGGTTGCGCCGCCCGGGGCCATCGCTTCACAAGGGGATGGATTTGACAGGTTCACGGCCAACCCGGATGCCGCTACGGTGCACTCACCCCCGACACACGAGGAGTAACCGTGCACCGAAGATGGTCAACGGGCGCGAGCGCCACCGCCCTGCTCGCCTCCCTCGCCCTCGTACTGGTCCCCACCGCGTCGGCCGGCGACGCCCCCGACCGGGAACCCACCGCCGCCGTCGCCGCCCCCGACGTACCCCCGGGGATGCTCAAGGCGATGGAGCGGGACCTCGGACTCACCACCGCCCAGGCCGAGAAGCGCCTCGCCCGCGAGGCGACGGCGCTGCCGACCGAGAACCGCCTGCGCAAGAGCCTCGACGCCCGCTTCGGCGGCTCCTGGCTCAAGGACGGGTCGGCCGAGCTGGTCGTGGCCACCACCGACGCCGGCGCGCTGGCGGACATCGAGCGCGGCGGCGCCACCGCCGAACTCGTCGAGCACAGCGTGGCCGAACTCGACGCCGCCATGGGCCGGCTGGACCGGGCCGCGGAGCGCCACGCCCCCGACGCCACGCCCGTCTGGGGCGTCGACGTGACCCGCAACCGGGTCGTCGTGCAGAGCTCCGACCGGTCCGCGACCCGCGCGTTCCTCCGGGCCGCCGGCGTCGGCCGCGACCTCGTCCGCGTGGTGAAGGCCACCGACAACCCGCGGCCGCTGTACGACATCCGCGGCGGCGACGCGTACTACATCAACAACTCCGGCCGCTGCTCCGTCGGCTTCAGCATCACCCGCGGCAGCCAGAACGGCTTCGTCACCGCGGGCCACTGCGGCAACACCGGCGCCTCCACCTCCGGCTACAACCAGGTCGCGCAGGGCACCTTCCAGGGCTCCGTGTTCCCCGGCCGCGACATGGCGTGGGTCGCCACCAACAGCAACTGGACCCCGACGCCCTACGTCAAGGGCTCCGGCGGCGCCAACGTCACCGTCGCGGGCTCCACCCAGGCCCCCGTCAACGCCTCGATCTGCCGCTCCGGCTCCACGACCGGCTGGCACTGCGGTGAGATCCGGCAGCACAACACCTCGGTGACCTACCCGGAGGGCACCATCAACGGCGTGACCCGGACCACCGTGTGCGCCGAGCCCGGCGACTCGGGCGGCTCGTACATCTCCGGCGACCAGGCGCAGGGCGTCACCTCCGGCGGCTCGGGCAACTGCTCCTCCGGCGGCACGACCTTCTACTTCCCGGTCAACCCCATCCTCAGCAACTACGGCCTGACCCTGGTCACCGGCGACGGCGACGACCCGCCGCCCACCGGCTGCGACGCCGCCGAGGAGCAGCACCAGGGCTCGCTGAGCAGCGACCAGACCGCCATCGAGCCGGGCGGCACGTACTACCAGTCCGGCTCCGGCGCCCACGTCGGCTGCCTGCGCGGCCCGAGCGGCACCGACTTCGACCTCTACCTGCAAAGGTGGAACGGGTACAGCTGGGCCGACGTGGCCGAGGGGATCACCCCGACCGAGAACGAGGACGTGACCTACAACGGCTCGTCCGGCTACTACCGCTGGGTCGTCCACGCCTACAGCGGCTCCGGCTCGTACACCCTCGGCATCAGCAGGCCGTAGGGAGGCACGCACCGCACAGCACGGCACGCTCAGCCCGCCCGCCGGTCCTTCCCGACGGCGGGCGGGCGCTTTCGATCCGCGGCGGCCCGGAGCACGACCGGGCCGCCGCACTCGCCTATCCACCGGCGCAGCACCCGGTGCACCGACTCCGCCCCGGCCAGCGTCTCCCCCGCCGCCACCGGCGGCGTCAGCCCCTCGGGCCAGAGCAGGAACGCCCGGTTCTGCTCGCCGCCGAGGCCGCCGTGCGAGCCGATCTGGTCCTCGAAGGCGTGGACGGTGCCGGTCTCCGGGTCGTACGCGGAGTTGACCATGAGGTCCGCGGCGTGCGGGAAGCGGGCGGTGCGCAGCACCGTCTCGGCGGCGCCGGGACCGAAGGGCAGCAGCGGGTCGGTGCCGACGACCTTGCCGGTCTCCAGATGGTGCTCCGCGCCGTCCGCGCCGAGGACCACCGGCCCGTGCTCCTCGGAGCGCACCAGCACGAAGCCCACGCCCGGGTGCTCCGTCAGCGCGGGCAGCAGCGCCGGGTGGCGGCGCTCGATCGTCTCCCGGCTGACCACCCCGGGCAGGTCGGGGAAGGACACCAGCCCCAGGTTGCCGGAGCCGAGGACGACCGGCTCCATGCCGCGCCGCGCCCCGCCGTCGTCCGCCCCCTCGCGGCGCTCCGGCCGGCGCAGCGCGGCGCGGGCGGCGGTGCGCGCCTCGGCGCCGCTGCGGGTCCGGCGCAGCCGGCGGGAGACGGGCAGCCCGCAGCCGGCCCGCACCAGGTCGGCCAGCGTGAGGCCGTAGGCCGCGGCGAACGTCGGGCCGTGGCTCTGGCCGTGGTCCGACAGCAGCACGATCCGGTACGGGCGCGGGGCGTGCTCCGCGGCCTTGGCGATGAGCGCGACGGAGCGGTCCAGCCGGCGGAGCACCTGCTGGGTGTCGCGGTGCCGCGGGCCGGCGTAGTGGGCCACCTCGTCGTACGCGACGAGGTCGGCGTAGACCGCGGTGCGGCCCGCGAGCATGTCGCCTATGACGGCGGCCACCACGACGTCCCGGGAGACGACCGTGGCGAAGGCGCGGACGAACGGGTACAGCCCGCCGCGGCCGACGCGCGGCGTCTCCCGGCGCAGCCGGGAGCGCACCGACTGGAACACCTCGCGGGCGGCCTCGGCGACGAAGGAGGCGAACGTGCGGGAGGCGTTGGCGGGGTCGGAGAAGTAGGCGAAGTACCCGGCGCGGGAGCGGGTCTTCTTCTGCCGCCGGACCGCCACCGACAGCACCAGCGCGAGCTGGGTGGCGCCGCCGGTGAACAGGTTGCCGCGGCTGGCGGTGTCGCCGGGGGCGCCGGTGGCCAGCAGCCCGCCGGGGGCGGCCGGCTCCTCGCCGTCGGCACCGTCGGCACCGGCGGCGCAGTCGGCGCGGGCGGCGGCCCGGCGCTCCAGCTCCAGCGCGGTGGAGGGGTGGCTGCAGACCATCACCTCGCCGGTCTCCTTCTCGTACCAGCGGAAGGCGGGCACGTCCTCGTTGGAGCCGTGCAGGATGCCGAGCTGGCTGGCGCCGGTCTGGCTGGACCAGTCGGTGCGCCAGGGGATGAGCCGGTGGCTGGTGCCGTGCCAGGAGGCGACGGTCTCCATCACCGGCGGCAGCCGGTGCGCGAGCAGCCGCTGCCCGCCGATGCTGCGCCCGCCGGCGCGCTCGCGCTCCTGGAGTGCGGCGTGCAGCACGTCGTGGCCGACGCCGTCGAGCTGGAGGAAGACGATGCCGGGGGCGGCGTCCGGGGACACGGCGGGGGCGCCGCGGCGGTACGCGAGCCGGGCGAGCCGGCGGCGGTACGCGCCGTCGTCGCGGACGGCGAGCGCGGTGCTGGTGGCCGAGGACGCGGCGGACATCACGGCGGCGACGACGACGGCGGTCTCCGGGTTGGCCTCGCCGCGGCCGGTGGGGTTGAGGCTGAGCGCGATCAGCAGCAGGGAGCCGTTGAGGAAGAAGACGAGCAGCCCGAGCACGAACGCCGGGACCAGCAGCAGCGCGCGTACGAGCACGGGCCAGACCAGCGCGGAGAGCACGCCGAAGACGCCGGCGCCGATCGCGGCGGTGACGGCGATGTTCGTGGCGCTGTCGCCGTCGGGCGACTGGAGGCGGAAGTCGGGCAGGGCGCCGGCGAGGATGAGCATGGTCAGCGTCGCGACGGCCCACACGACGACGATCCGGCCGAGCGCGCGGGCGGCGGCGCGGCGCCCCTTGCGGGTGGCGGCGGCCCGCAGGGCCGTCAGGCCGCGGGAGGAACCGGGGCCGGGCCGGCTCCCGGCGCCCGGGCCGGCACCGGGCTCCGCGCTCTGCTCCGGGCCCGGGTCCGCCTCCGGGTCCGGGTCCGCGCCGGGCCCGGCGGGCGGCTCCGTACCGGCTCCGGCGCACGGCTCCCGCCCGGCCCGCGGCTCCCCCGCGGGGCCCGTGCCCGGCCCGGGACCGGTCTTCTCCCCCGGCCCGGGGTCCTCCCCGGGCGTCTTCTCCGGCTCCGCCATGCGCTGTCTCACCTCCGCTCCAGTCGTACCAGCCTTCCACAGCCGGACGACAAGCAGTTTCGCCCGGCAGCGGGGCACCGCACGGGGCGGGCGGGACACCGTACCCTCGGTGGGGCCGGAGCAGGTGGTGGCGGAGGGAGCGGGCGTTGCCGGTCGAGATCACGTGGTGGGGGCATGCCACCGCGACCGTGCGGGACTCCGGGGTACGGGTCCTGACCGACCCGCTGTTCGTCTCCCGGCTGATGCACCTGCGCCGCCGCCGCGGCGCGCTGCCCCCGCCGTCGGCCGCGGTCGCCGACCTCGTGGTCGTCTCCCACCTGCACTCCGACCACCTCCACCTGCCCTCGCTCGCCCGGCTCGCGCCGGGCACCCGGCTCGTGCTGCCGCGCGGGGCCCGGGCCGCGGTGCCCGGGCTCCGGCGGCTCGCCGCGTCCCGCGGGCTGGAGGTGACGGAGGTCCGCCCGGGCGAGGAGGTCGCCGCCGGGCCGCTGACCGTCCGCGCCGTGCCCGCCGCGCACGACGGCCGCCGCTGGCCGTACGGGACGCGTACCGCGCCCGCGCTGGGCTACGTGTTCGAGGGCGAGGCCCGCACCTACTTCGCCGGCGACACCGGCCTCTTCGACGGCATGGCCCGCGCCGTGGGCGCGTGCGACGTGGCGCTGCTGCCCGTCGGCGGCTGGGGCCCGTTCCTCGGCCACGGACACCTCGACCCCGGCCGCGCCGCCCGGGCGCTCGCCGACCTGGCGCCGCGCGCGGCGGTGCCGGTGCACTACGGCACGTACTGGCCGATCGGCATGGACGCCGTCCGCCCGCACGAGTTCCACGCCCCCGGCCACGACTTCGTGCGCCGGGCCGCGGCGCTCGCGCCGGAGGTGGCGGTGCACCGGCTGGGGCACGGCGAGGGCATGCGGCTGGAGGCGGCCCGTTGAGGCTGACGAACGCGCCGCCCGGGCTGCTCGCCGCCGCCCGGGACGCGGCCCCCGCGCAGCAGGCGGTGGGCTACCCGTCGCTGTTCCTGCTCGTGCTCGTGGGGTCGCTGGTGCCGGTGGTGCCGACGGGCGCCGTCGTCAGCTCCGCCGCCGTCGTCGCGTTCCACCACGAGGCCCCGTACGCGCTGCTGCTGGTCTTCGCCACCGCCGCGGTCGCCGCCTTCCTCGGCGACGTGGCGCTGTACTGGCTGGGGCAGCGCGGGGTGCGCTCGCGCGGCGGCTCGCGCTGGCTCGACCGGCTGCGCGAGCGCGTCGCGCCGGACCAGCTGGCGGCCGCACAGCGGAGGCTGGAGCGGCACCGGATCTCCGTGCTGGTGCTGTCGCGGCTGATGCCCGCCGGGCGGATCCCGGTGATGCTGGCGTGCCTGCTGGCGCGGATGCCGCTGCGCACGTTCGTCCGCGGCAACTTCCCGGCCTGCCTGGCGTGGGCGGCCACGTACCAGCTGATCGGCATCCTCGGCGGCTCGCTGTTCCCGGAGCCGTGGCAGGGGGTGGCGGCGGCGGTGCTGCTGACGGTGCTGATCAGCGTGGCGCCACCGGTGTGGCGCCGGCTGCGCGGCCCCGGGCGGGGCGCGTAGGCGGGGCGCGTAGGCGGGGCGCGTAGGCGGGGCGTTCGGCGCGGGCGGCCGCCGTGCGGTACGTCCCGCGCCTCCGGCCCGGCGCCCTGAAGCCCGTACCGCCGTCACAGCACCCGCGACGCCCCCACCGGCAGGTCCCACAGCTCCGCCCGCGGCCGGCCCGTCCGCGCCCACGCCGCCCGCACCCGGGTGAGCGGCTCCAGCGGCGGCTCCGCCGCCAGCAGGAACGTGCCGTAGTGCATCGGCGCCAGCCGCCGCGCGCCCACGTCCGCGCAGGCGCGTACGGCCTCCTCGGGGTCCATGTGCACCGGGCCCAGCATCCAGCGCGGCGAGTACGCGCCGATGGGCAGCAGCGCGAGGGCGATGCCGGGGTGGCGGCGGCCGATCTCCTCGAAGAAGTGGCCGTAGCCGGTGTCGCCGGCGAAGTAGACCCGCCGGCCCGCGCCGTCGGTGAGGACCCAGCCGCCCCAGAGCGAGCGGCAGGTGTCGGTGAGCGTGCGCTTGCTCCAGTGGTGCGCCGGTACGAAGTCGAAGCGCACGGGGCCGCCGGGCGCGGGCAGCTCCGCGGCCTCCCACCAGTCCAGCTCGGTGACGAGGGTGAAGCCGCGGCGGCGGCACCAGCGGCCGAGGCCGGCGGGGACGAACAGCGGGGTGGTGCGCGGCAGTCGCCTGAGGGTGGGGCGGTCGAGGTGGTCGTAGTGGTTGTGGGAGACGACGACGGCGTCGACGGGCGGCAGGTCCTCCCACCGCACGCCGACGGGGGTGACGCGGGCGGGGGTGCCGAGGATCCGCCGGGACCACAGCGGGTCGGTGAGCACGGTCAGGCCGCCGATGCGCAGCACCCAGCTGGCGTGCCCGGCCCAGGTGACGGCGACGGTGCCGGGTCCCGCGGCGGGGGGCGGGCCGGGTTCGAAGGGCAGCTCGGGGATCTCCTCCAGGGCCTCGGGGGTGGGGCGGAACTGGCCGGTGCGGGCCAGCCGGGCGAGCATGCCGAGGCCGGGGAGGGGGGCGGTGAGACGGTCGGTGAAGGACCGCGGCCAGCGGCGGATCTCGCCGAGGGGGCGCGGTTCGGCCGCGGGGCGCTCGGCCGGTGCGGCGGGGCCGGCCGCTCCCGTCCGCTCGGACTGGCTGGTCAACGTCGGGCTCCTGTCAGCTCGGTGATGGCCGATCCGAGGGCTCGCAGCGCCTCCGCCACCTGCGGCCATCGGGTGGGCTCCGGCTGCCCCGGGGGCTCCGAAGGCCCCGGGGCTCCCGGGGTCTCCGGGACGGCCGGGGCGGCGGGGGTCAGGAGGGTCGCGGCGGCGGGCGGGCGGGCGTGCGCGGAGGCCAGCGCGGCGGCGTGCGCGCCGCCGGCGTCGCCGAGGAGCGGCCCCGTCGCCACCCGCAGCCGCAGCGCGGTCAGGTCGTCGCCGAAGCGGTGCGCGCCGCCCACCGCGCCGGCGCGGGCGCCCGGGCCGAGAGCGCGGACGACGGCGGACTCCAGGTCCACGGCGTCCACAACGCCGCCGCGGGCGAGATCCTGCCGCAGGGCTTCGAGGTCCGCGTACACCTGGTAGCCGGCCTGCGGCGGACGGACCAGCGCGCCGGCGCCGGTCAGCACGTCCCGTACCGCCACGGTCAGCGCCGCGTGCAGCCGGACGCCCGCGGCCAGCCGGCCGGTGACGGCGGGCGGCTCGGCGAGCGCCGCCGCGGCGGCCGCCCCGACCGGCGGCGGCAGCGGCGGGACGGCGGTGCCGAGCACCGCCAGCACCTCGGCGCGCAGCGCGGCGCCCGCGCGGGTGGCGGGGAAGCGGGCGACGGCGGCGGGCCAGCCGGGCGGGGTGAGGGTGCCGCCGAGGTCGGCGAGGACGACGACGGCGTCGGGGAGCATCTCGGCGGGGCTGACGAGCACGGTGGCGTGCGGGTCGTGGAGCGCGTCGCGGTATGTCTCGTCGCTGACGACGAGCAGTCCCGCCCCCGCCGCCGCCTCGCACGCCTCGTGCACCAGTTCCGGCGGCGGCACCGTGCCGGTGGGGTCGTCGGCGACGGAGAGGACCAGCAGCCGCGGGTCGCCGCCCTCGGCCCGTACCCGGCGCACGGTCTCCAGCAGGGCGATCGGGTCGGGCGCGCCGCCGGACTCCGCGGTGGTGGGCACGCGGTGCACGGCGCGGCCGAGGATCACCGGCTGGGCCGCGTACCAGGACGCCGAGGGGCGGGGCAGCAGCACCTCGCCGCCGGCCGCGGCGAGCAGCGCGAGCAGCAGCGCGGCGCCGCCGGGGGCGGCGGCGGTCTGCCCGGGGTCGGTGGCCAGGCCGCGGCGGCGCCAGTAGCCCGCGGCGGCGGCGCGCAGCGCGGGCCCGCCGCCGGGCGGTCCCGGGGCGGCGGTGGCGGCGCCGGCGAAGCGGTCGACGAGTTCGGCGGGGGGCGGCAGGGCGGCGTCGGGGACGGCCCGGTGCATACGCCACCTCCCGCCGTGACTCGCCCGTCGGACGTTCACCAGAGTGCGAACAGTCCCACTGTCCCAGACCGGGGCCGCCGGGGCGGTGCGGTGCGCCTGGTCAGGTGACGGGGCCGGCCCCGCGCGCCGTGCCGGCGGCGCGGTCGGCCTCCACCCGCTCGCAGACCCGCTCGCAGGTGCGGCTGATCAGCCGGGAGACGTGCATCTGCGAGATGCCCAGCCGCTCGGCGATGCTGCTCTGCGTCATGTCGCGGAAGAACCGCAGATAGAGGATCTCGCGTTCGCGGTCCGGGAGCCCTTCCAGATGCGGCCGCACGGCCTCGCGGTCCACGGCCTGATCGAAGGCGGGCTCGGTGCCGCCGACGGTGTCGGCGAGCGAGTAGCCGTCCCCGGCGCCGGTGAGGGCGGCGTCGAGCGACAGGGTGGCGTAGCTCTCCAGGGCCGCCAGGCCCGTACGCACCTCGTCCTCGGTCAGCCCGGCGGCCTCGGCGATGTCCGCCGTCGGCGGGAGCCGGTCGTCGGCCGTGGCGGCCAGCGACATGCTCGCGGTGCGGACGCGGTTGCGCAGCTCCTGGACCCGGCGGGGCACGTGCACGCCCCACATGTGGTCGCGGAAGTGCCGCTTCAGCTCGCCGACGATCGTCGGCACGGCGAAGCTCTCGAAGGCGCTGCCGCGCTCCGGGTCGTACCGCGCGACGGCCTGCACCAGGCCGAGGTGCGCGACCTGTTCGAGGTCCTCCAGGGCCTCGCCCCGGTTTCTGAACTGGCGGGCCAGCCGTTCCGCCATCGGCATCCAGGCGCGTACCACCTCCTGCCGCAGGGCCTTCCGTTCGGGTCCTTCCGGCATCCCGGCGAGCCGGCGGAACTCCGCGGAGGTGTCGGGGGCGTCGTCGTGGGGGTGCCTTCTCGTCCTGTTCCTTGCCCGGACATGCGCCACGGGGGCCTCCCTCGGGCGGGCTTGCAGACGTTCAGTTCTCACGGGAGACGCCGCGCGGCCGGAAACTCGGCGCTGCGGACCGCACGCGGGGCCGGAAGCGGCGGCGGCTGGAATGCCGGTTGCTCCCGCGGCGTGCCTCTGCTCCGAAGCACGTCGGTCCGCTTGCCCGCCGCCGGGCGATGCAAACGGGACGGCCGGGCCGTATCTGCTTTTCCGCGGTCCGTACGCCGCGTCGCCGCGGTCCCGCGGTGGCGCGCGGCCCCGGGCGCCTCAGCCGCGTTCGCGCGCGCCCTCGCGGGTGCGGCCGAACGCGACCGACCGCTCGGGGTGCCGGCTCAGGTACTCGCCCTCCAGCTGTGCCATGCGGGTGTTGTGCACGGCCAGCGCCGCCGCCGAGCCGTGCAGCAGCGTGTCGTGACGGGTGCGGTGGATGGTCTCCAGCTCCTTGATCAGCTGCTGGTCACTCAGCTGCGCGGGGGCGATGCCGCCCCGGCGCCGGTCGCTTTCGCCCATCTGGGGCTCTCCTTCGCCGGCTGTCTCCGTCTCCAGGATCGGGCAATCCCGGCCCGGCTGCTACCCGGGCGGCGCGGGATCAGGCATCGGGCCCCGCCAGGCGCCCACATAGCGAGACGATACTTCTCGTCATACGAGATCGTGGCTACGCTGCCGGCCATGACCGTATACACGCACGGGCACCACGACTCGGTGCTGCGCTCCCACCGCTGGCGCACGGCCGCCAACTCCGCGGCGTACCTGACCGGCGAACTGCGCCCGGAGATGCACGTCCTCGACCTCGGCTGCGGACCCGGCACGATCACCGCCGACCTCGCCGCCCTCGTGCCGCGCGGCCGGGTGACCGCCGTGGACGCGCAGCCGGGGATCCTGGCGGAGGCGCGCGCGGTGGCGGCGGAACGGGGGGTGACGAACGTGGAGTTCGCCGTCGCCGACGCCGAGGCGCTGGACTTCCCGGACGACTCGTTCGACGTGGTCCACGCCCACCAGGTCCTCCAGCACCTCGCGGACCCGGTGCGGGCGCTGGCCGAGATGCGCCGGGTGTGCCGCCCCGGCGGGCTCGTCGCCGCGCGGGACGCCGACTTCCCCGCGATGAGCTGGTACCCCGACGTGCCCGCGCTCGATGACTGGCTGGACACCTACCTCCGGATCGCCCGCGCCTCGGGCGGCGAACCGGAAGGGGGGCGGCGGCTGCCGGCGTGGGCGCGCGCGGCCGGGTTCGCGGATGTCACGGCGTCGGCGAGCGCGTGGTGCTACGCGTCCGCGCAGGAGCGCGCGTGGTGGAGCGAGCTGTGGGCGGACCGCACGGTGGCGTCGTCGTACGCCCGCCTCGCGGTCGACGGCGGGCACGCGGACGCGGCGGCGCTGCGGCGGTTCGCGGCCGGCTGGCGGGAGTGGGGCGGGTCGCCGGACGCCTGGTTCGCGGTGCTCCACGGCGAGGTGCTCTGCCGGGTGCCGTGAGGCCGCGGCCCGCCCGGCGCGCTCACCCGCGGCCGGCCGCCCCGGCCCCGGATCCGCCCCAACGGCCCGGCCCCCGGCGCGTCTTCGCCGCCCCTAGACTCTCCCCATGGAAATCCTCGGTACCTCACTGCGCATCTGCGTGGACGACCTGGAGTCCGCCGTCGCCACGTACGAGAGGCTGACCGGCGAAGAGGCCCAGCGCTTCGCGCAGGGAGGCGTCTCCGTCGCCGCGGTCGGCTGCTTCCTGCTGATGTCCGGCCCGCCGCAGACGCTCGACGTGCTGCGCAGAATCATGGCGACGCTGGCGGTCAAGGACGTGGCCGAGGCGTACGCGACGCTCCGGGCGGTCGGCGCCGAGATCGTCGCGGGCCCCTCGGAGACCCCGATCGGGCGCAGCCTGGTGGCCCGCCACCCCGACGGCAGCATCTTCGAGTACGTCGACCGCCGCGGCTGACCGCTACGGCGCCGCGCCCGGGCCGCCGGGCATGTCGGCGGTCAGGGCCCAGCGTTCGTGGTCGCGCCAGGCGCCGCCGACGAACAGGAAGCCGGGCGAGAAGCCCTCCAGGCGGAAGCCCGCGCGCTTGGCCAGCGCGATGGAGGCGGCGTTGCCCGGCTGGACGTTGATCTCCAGGCGGTGCAGGCCGAGGCCGTCGAAGGCGTGGCGGACGACGAGGCCGATGCCCTCGGACATGAGGCCGCGGCCGGCGTACGGGACGAAGGCGCCGTAGCCGAGGGCGCCGGAGAGCAGGGCGCCGCGGACGATGGCGTTGATGTTGACGAAACCGGCGAGGGCGCCGGACTCCCGCTCGCAGACGAGGAACCCCTCGGCCTGCGGCTCGGCGATCCGCTCCAGATAGGCGCGGAAGTCGGCGGGGGTGGCGGGCGGGGTCAGCCACGGGCGGTGGAGCGCGGCGCTGTCGCGGACGCGGGCGAGGAACTCCTCCTCGTCGGCGGCGTGCGGAGCGCGGATCACGGCACGCGCGCCGGCCGCGATGACGTCGTTCTCGGGCACCGGGCGAGTGTACGCCCCGGGCCCTCAGGGGTGCGGCTGGACGAGCCGCAGCCGGTTGCCGAAGGGGTCGGTCAGCTCCAGGATCGTGCCGATCCCGGCGTCCTCCTCCAGCCCGGGCTTGAGGTACGGGTAGTCCTTGGCCTTGAGTTCCGCGTGCAGTTCGCCCGCGCCGTCGACCTCGACGTAGACGGTGCCGCCGGGGCTGGCGTCGCCGTGGTGCTCGCTCAGGTGGAGCGTCAGCCCGCCGCGGGACACCTGCATGTACAGCGGGAACCCGTCGGAGAACCGGTGCTCCCAGTCGACCGTGAAGCCCAGGTAGTCGAGGTAGAACTCGCGGGCCTTCGCGATGTCGAAGATGCGGAGGACCGGGACCGTGCGCCGGAAGAGGACAGTCATGCCTCCACTATGCCTGCGCCGCCAGCCGCTCGGCGAGACGGCGCATCTCGTCGCCCACCAGGTAGTGGCCGGGCAGCCCGGGGATCTCGACCGGGCGGCCGGCGGGGCGCCGGGGCGGGTGGCGTATGAGGTGGTCCAGGACGCGGGCGGCCAGCGCGGGGTCGTCGGGCGGGTCGCCGAGGACGTAGTGGTAGGCGTTGGGGCGCCAGTGCGGGTAGCGCTCGGTGAGGCCGACGATCACCGCGGGCGGACGGCGGCGGTACGAGGCGTAGGGCTCGGCGTAGGACGACGTGCGGCGGCCCTCGGCGACGTTGCACGAGTCGCAGAGCAGCCCGCGGACCAGCCCGGAGACGTGGTGGTGGTCGATGACGAGCCGGACCGGCCGCAGCCCGCAGACCGCGCACCGCCCGGCCTGCCAGCCCCGTATCGCCGCGAGCGCCCCGCCCGGCCCGGCGGCAGGCGCCGCGGCAGGCGCGCCGGGCGGCGTCCACTCGTGACAGGCGGGGACCTCGCGGTGCGGCGGCGGCATGCTGCTCATGGGCGCAACGCTACGGCCCGGCACCGACATCGGCCGCCGCCCGCGGCCCCTGTGCCCGCAGCAGCGCGACCAGTTCGGCCACGTGCGCGCGGCGGGTGAGGAACCCGTTGACGTTGATCCGCAGCGCCCGCCGGCCGTCCAGCACGGTGGTCGCCACCCACGCCTGCCCGCCGCGCTCGACGCGCTGCTGGAGCGCGCGCTGCAACGCGTCGAGCGTGCCGGCCGGCGCCCCGCGCACGGCGCGCGGGAGGTAGCGCACGCAGCACACCGCGGTCTGCACGTCGCCGACCGGCTCGAAGTCGTCCGCGGCGGCGAGTTCCGCGGCGAGGTACCGGGTCAGGTCCACCTGCCGCTCGACGATCCGCCGGTAGCCGTCCCGGCCGAGGCCGGCGAGCGCGGCCCACAGCTTGAAGGCGTTGGCGCGCCGGGTGCCGAGCTGGCCGAGGCGGAAGAAGTCGGTCGGGCCGTCGCCGGGGCCGCCCTCCGCCACCGGCCCGTCGTCGTCCCGCCGGTCGTGGCCCCGCCGGTCGTCGAGGTACTCCGGCGAGGTGTCGAACGCGTCCCGCAGCACCCGCGCGCCGTCGCAGGTCAGCAGCGCGCCGCAGGAGAACGGCACGAACATCCACTTGTGCGGGTCCAGCGTCGCCGAGTCCGCCCGCGCCACGCCCCGCAGCAGCCCGCGGTGCTCCGGTGAGAAGGCCAGCGCGCCGCCGTACGCCGCGTCGACGTGGAACCACAGCCCGTACTCCGCCGCCACCTCGGCGAGGTCCTCCAGCGGGTCGACGGCCCCGGTGGACGTGGTGCCCGCGACCCCGACGACACAGGCCGGCCGCAGGCCCGCGGCGAGGTCCCGCTCGACGGCGGCGCGCAGCTCGGCGACCCGGACGCGGAAGCGCGCGTCGGTGCCGACGCGGCGCAGGTTGTCCCGGCCGACCCCGAGCACGTCCACGCCCTTGACCAGCGAGAAGTGGGCCTGCTCCGACGCGTACACGCGCAGGGGCGCACCGCCGAGCCCGGCGGTGGCGGCGGCGCCGGCCGCGGCGTCCCGCGCGCACTTCAGCGCGATCAGGTTCGCCTCGGACCCGCCGCTGGTGAGCGTGCCGGACGCGCCGTCGCCGTAGCCGAGCAGGTCGCACAGCCAGCGCAGCACCTGCTCCTCCAGCGCGGTCGCGGTCGGCGACTGCCGCCAGGCGGCGGCGTTCTGGTTGAGCGCGGAGCACAGCGCGTCGGTCCAGACGGCGACCGGTAGCGGCGCCGGGTTGAACAGCCCGAAGTAGCGGGGGCTGGAGATGTGCGTGGCGTCGGCGACGGCGTCGCGGGCGAGCGCGTCGAGCAGCTCCACCGGGTCCGCCCCGCGTTCCGGCAGCGGCCCGGCGAAGCGCCGGCACAGGTCGGCCGCGGTGGCGGCGGAGCAGACGGGGAGCGTGTCGAGGCGGGCGGCGTAGTCGGCGACGAGGCGCGTCGCGGCGGCGCCGAGGCGCAGGTGTTCGGCGGCGAGCGCCGCCGCGGTGAGGTCGTCGTCGTCCATGGACACGTGCATGGGGCCGATCATCACAACCGGCCGGGCAGCGGGGAAGGGGCCACTTTCCGATGGTCTGCCATAGGGTTTTGCTATGGCTGTCTCGTTGGAGGATCTGCGGGTGTTCCGGTCGGTGGCCGCGGCGGGCAGCTTCGGCCGGGGCGCGGCGCGGCTGCGGCTGAGCCAGCCGGCCGTCAGCGAGCGGATGGCCCGGCTCGAACGCGACCTCGGCCGCCCGGTGTTCGTGCGCGGCGGCCGGGGCGTGCGGCTCACCGCGGCCGGCGAGCGGCTGCTGCCGTACGCGGAGCGGTGCCTGGCGCTCGCCGAGGAGGCGGTCGCGGCGGTACGGGCCGAGCGCGGCCGGCCGCGGGTGCGGGTCGCCCTGCACGCCACGTTCGCGCCCGGCGTGGTGCCGCGGGTGCTCGACGCGCTCGCGCCGCTGGACGTGGAGGTCTCCTGCACGGACGCGCACAGCGAGGAGGTGGTGCGCGGCCTGGACGACCACACCGTCGACGTCGGGTTCGTGGTGCCGGGCCCCTACCCGCACACGCTGGCCGTGGAGCCGTTCCTCACCGACCCGGTGGTGTGCGTCGCGCGCCCGGGGCACGCGCTGGACACCGGCGGCCCGCTGCGGATCCGGGACCTGGCGGCGCACCCGGTGGCCTGTACGACCTGGGGCGACGGCGCGGCGCGCTTCCTCGACCTGCTGCGCACGGCGCCCGTGCCGGCCACCCGGCTCTACCCCGTCTCGCCCGCCGAGACCGTCGCGGGCCTGGCGCGCCGCGGCAGCCACGTCGGGGTGCTGACCCGCTCGACGGTCGGACCGGACCTGGCCGCGGGCGCGCTGGTCGAACTGCCCGTCGCCGACCTGCCGCGCTGGGAGCTGACCCTCGCCCTGGCCCACCGGGCGGAGGACGCCGGCACCGCCCCCGTACGGGCGCTGCGCGCGGCGCTCCTGGTCACTCGCCGGTGACGCCGTCGGCCAGCTCCCGGGCGATGTCGAGATGGCCGACGTGGCGCGCGTACTCCTGGAGCATGTGGAAGAGGATCAGCGCCAGCGACGGGGCCTCGGCGGCGGTCGCGAAGCGTCCGCCGACGGCGGCCGCGCGGTCCAGCGGGACGCCGGCGACGATCTCCCGGGAGCGGGCGCAGGCCGTGCGGAACGCGTCCTTCAGCTCGGCGGTGGGAACGCCGGCCGGGACCGTCCAGCGGTCGTCCGGGCCGCGGTCGCCCCACGGGTCCGGCAGCGGGCGCGCGGCGAAGCCCCACTCGAACCAGCGGCGCTCCACCCACGTGAGGTGGACCAGCAGCTCCAGCGGCGTCCAGCCGGAGGCCACCCGGCTGGAGCGCAGCTCCTCCTCGGCCAGGCCGTCCAGCTTGCGCAGCACCTCGGCGCGGTAGTGGTCGAGGTAGGTGTCCAGCAGCTCGCGCGGGTCCGTGCGGGCGCCCGGCGCGGGGTCGTCGACCGGCATCCGCGGCCGGCCGGGCGGCGGCGCGGAAGCGACTCTGCGGGCGAGGCGTTTCATGCGAGTCCCGGGGTGTCGAGGGTCAGGGTGCCGGCGTCCGCGTCGAGGACGGCGGGGACGCCGAGCGGCACGGTGAGAGCGGGGACGCCGTGGCCGAAGTCCAGCCCCTCCAGCACCGGCACGCCGAGGTCGCCGAGCCGGTCGGCGAGCACGGCGCGGACGTCCTCGTACGGGCCGCAGTCCGCCCAGGTGCCGCAGACGACGCCGGCGACGCCGGTCAGCCAGCCGGTGCGGCGGAGCTGGGTGAGGATGCGGTCGAGGCGGTAGTCCTCCTCCTCGACGTCCTCGATCAGCAGGAGGCCGCCGGCGGCGCCGGCGCGGGCGCCGGGGCCGCCGAGGCCGGCGGCCAGCAGGCTGACGCAGCCGCCGAGGGTCACGCCGCGGGCCCGGCCGGGGACGAGGGCGCGGGCGCCGGGGCTGGTCAGCCGCTGCACGGCGGCCGGCTCGAAGAGCGTGCGGCGCAGGTGCTCGCGGGTGGCGTCGTCGCCGGCGAAGGGGGGCCAGGCGGGCATCGGGCCGTGCAGGGTGGCCACGCCGAGGCGGGTGGCGACGGCCTCGTGCAGGGCGGTGGCGTCGCTGAAGCCGACGTAGACCTTCGGTCCGGCGGCGCGCAGCGCGGCCCAGTCGACGTGGTCGAGCATGCGATGGGCGCCGTAGCCGCCGCGGCCGGAGAAGACGGCGGCGACCTCCGGGTCGCACCAGGCGCGCTCGAAGTCGCGGGCGCGGGCGGCGTCGTCGGCGGCGAGGTAGGACAGCCGGTCGTGCGCGCCGTAGGCACTGGGGTACACGACGACGTCGAGGCCCCAGCCGCGCAGCACGTCCACGCCGGTGTCCAGCTCCTTGCGCGGGAACCCGCCGCTGGGGGCGACGACGGCGACCCGGTCGCCGGCGCGCAGCCGGCGGGGGCGGGTGAGCGCGACGGCGGAGGCGGCGGCACCGGAGTGGACGGCGGCCCCGGCGGCGCCGGCCGGGGCGGCGGTGCCGGCCGCCGCCGGGGCCACGGGCGCGCCCAGGTCGACGACGGGCACGTCCGGCGCCGCGAAGCCGAACGTCTGCGCGTACAGCGACAGCTCGGCCTCCAGCGCCCGGGTCAGCGTGTCGGCGCGCCGGAAGCCGTGGCCCTCGCCCTCGAAGGTGAGGTACGCGTGCGGCACGCCCCGGCCGGCGACCGCCTCCAGGAACCGTTCGCACTGCACGGGCGGGCAGATCACGTCGTCAAGCCCCTGGAGCAGCAGGAACGGCGCGGTGATCCGGTCCGCGTGGTGGACCGGGGAGCGGTCGTGGTACCGCTCGGGCACCTCGGCGAGCGGGCCGACCAGCGACTCCAGGTAGCGCGACTCGAAGTCGTGCGTCTCGTCCGTGGCCCAGCCGGCCAGGTCGAGGATGGGGTAGATGACCGTGCCGCACGCGTACAGCCCGTCGGCGAGCGGCGAGGTGAGGGACGCGGCGGTCGTCCAGCCGCCGGCGCTGCCGCCGCGGATCGCCAGCCGGGCGGGGTCGGCGGTGCCCTCGTCGGCGAGCGCGCGGGCGACGGCCGCGCAGTCCTCGACGTCCACCACGCCCCACTGCTCGCGCAGCCGCTCGCGGTAGGCGCGGCCGTAGCCGGTGGAGCCGCCGTAGTTGACCTCGGCGACGCCGATGCCGCGGGAGGTGAAGTAGGCGATCTCCAGGTCGAGCACGAGCGGTACGTGCCCGGTGGGGCCGCCGTGCGCCCAGATCACGTACGGCGGCAGCTCGTCCTCGGGGCCGGTGAGCTCCGGGTGCCGCGGCGGGTAGACGTGGGCGTGCACCTCCCGGCCGCCGGGTCCGGTGAACGTACGGGAGACGGGCTCCGGCAGATACGCCGGGTCGACGGCGTCCGCGTGGGCGTTGCCGGCGACGCGGGCGTGGCCGGTGGCCGTGTCCAGCTCGACGACCTCCGACCCGGTGACGGGGCTCGCGGCCAGGCCGAAGACCCGCTCGCCGGCGACGGCGAGGGCCGCGGACCAGCTCGACCAGGGGCCCGGCACGTCGGCCAGCTCGCCGGTGGCGGGGTCGAGGACGCCGAGGCGGGCGCCGCCGGTGCCGTGCAGGGTGGCGACGAGGCCGCTGCCGAGGACGGCGAACCAGCGCAGCCCGACCTTCCACAGCGCGCCGGCGAACTCCTCGGGCAGCGGGCACAGCGCGCTCGTCACGGCCGTGGCGGGGTCGACCCGGTGCAGGTTCCACCAGCCGCTGCGGTCGGTCGCGGCGACGAGCGTGCCGTCCGGCAGCCACTCGGCCTGCGCGACGGACTCCGCCTCGGAGCCGGTCTGGGCGCCGAGCACCGTGGTGACGCCGGCCAGCCGGCCGTCGCCGGTGACGTCGGCGACGCGCAGCTCCGTGCCGTCCCAGGGCATCCGCGGGTGGTCCCAGGCGATCCAGGCGGCCTGCCGGCCGTCCGGCGAGAGGCGCGGGCCGGTGACGAAGCGGTGCCGGTCGTCGGTCAGCTCGCGCACCGCGGCCCGGTCGGCGGCGGCCGAGCCGTCCAGCGGCACGGCGGCGAGCACGCGGCGCACGTCGGTGGGGGCCGGGCCGGTGAACTCCTCCAGCACGCACCACACCTCGCCGCGCTCGGGCAGCAGGACGGGGTCGCACCAGCGCAGCCCGCCGCCGCCGTCGGGCCCGGTCGCGGACAGGGGCGTGAGCGGGCGGGGGTCACCGCCGCCGTCGGGCTCGTACGCGTACAGCCGCTGGTCGGCGAAGTGGACGAAGACGATCAGCGGGCCGCCGGCGGGGCGCGGCACGCCCGCCCAGGGGCGGCCGCCGTACTCGATGACCCGGCTGCGCACGTTCCACGGCGGCGGCAGCACCGACTCCTCGGCGCCGTCCGGCCGCAGCCGTACCAGCGCCCGCCGCCCGGCCTCCCGCGGCCGCGGGGCGGTCCACCACACCTCGTCGCCGACGGCGTCCAGATACTCCGGGCGGCCGTCGTGGCTCGCGGCGAGGGCGGCGGTGAGGGGGGAGGGCCAGGTGCCGTACGGGGCGGTGGTCACGGGCGGCGTCGTCTCTTTCGGCTGGTGGTCGGGGGCCGGCGGGCGCACCGGCGGGCTCGCTGGTCGTTGCCCGCTTCCGCGCGGGGTCGGGGCGGGGTGTGCCGTCAGGCCCTCCTGAGGAAGTCGTCCAGCACGCGCACGCCGAAGTGCAGCGCGTCCACCGGGACCCGCTCGTCGACGCCGTGGAACAGCTGCTGGTAGTCGAAGCCGGCGGGGAGCTTCAGCGGCGAGAAGCCGTAGCCGACGACGCCGAGGCGGGAGAACTGCTTGGCGTCGGTGCCGCCGGACATGCAGTACGGCACGACGTGCGCGTCGGGGTCGAAGCGCTGGAGGGAGGCGCGCATGGCGGCGTAGACCGGGGCGTCGACGGGGGCGGTCAGCGGCACCTCGCGGTGGCTGAACTCCCAGTCGACGTGCGGTCCCGTCAGCTCGTCGAGCGTGCGCGCGAACTCCTCCTCGCCGCCGGCCACCATCCGGCCGTCGACCTGGGCGGTGGCGCTGCCCGGGATGACGTTCACCTTGTAGCCCGCCTCAAGGACCGTGGGGTTGGAGCTGTTGCGCACGGTGGGCGCGATCAGGGCGGCGGCCGGGCCGAGCCCGGCGAGCAGCGCGTCGACGTCGAAGCCGGGGTCGTCCAGCTGCTCGGGCGCGACCTCGACGCCGTGGACCGCGGCGGTCTCGACGAGGGCCGCGCGGACGGTCGGGGTGAGCCGGACGGGCCAGCGGTGCTCGCCGATCCGGCCGACGGCGGCGGCGAGGCGCGACACGGCGTTGTCGGCGTTGGCCTTGGAGCCGTGGCCGGCGCGGCCGCGGGCGGTCAGCCGCAGCCAGGCCGTGCCGCGCTCGCCGGCCGCGACCGGGTACAGGCGGAGGCCGTCGCCGGCGTGGAAGGTGAAGGCCCCGGACTCGCTGATGCCCTCGGTGCAGCCGTCGAAGAGCGCGGCGTGCTCCTCGGCGAGGAAGCCGGAGCCGTACTCGGCGCTGGCCTCCTCGTCGGCGGTGAAGGCGAGGACGATGTCGCGGCGGGGGCGGACGCCGGCGCGCGCCCAGGCCCGTACGACCGAGAGGACCATCGCGTCCATGTTCTTCATGTCGATGGCGCCGCGGCCCCAGACCACGCCGTCGCGCACCTCGCCGGAGAACGGGTGCACGCTCCAGTCGGCGGGCTCGGCGGGCACCACGTCGAGGTGGCCGTGGACGAGCAGCGCGTCGGCGCCGCGGTCGGTGCCCTCGATGCGGGCCACCACGTTCGTCCGGTCGGGGGCCTTCTCCAGCAGGGTGGGCTCGATGCCGGCGTCGGCGAGGCGCTCGGCGACGTACTCCGCGGCCTGGCGCTCGACGCCGTCGCCGCCGCCGTGGTTGGTGGTGTCGATGCGGATCAGGTCGGAGGTGAGGCGCACCACCTCGTCCAGCGCCGCGTCGTCGGGGCCGCCGCCCGGGGCGGCCGGGGCGGTGGCCGGGGCGGTGGCGGTCGGGTCAGCCATACTGCTCCTCCACGGCGGCCGAGACGAGCGTGGTGACCGCCTTGAAGCAGCGGATGCCGTCGTACATGGTCTCGGTCGTGTACGCCACGCGCCGCTCGCCGGCCGGCGCCACGCCCGGCACGACCGTGGCGGCGCCCGCCAGGTGCTCCGCGTCGAACTCCAGCTCCACCGTGAACGGCCCGCCGCGCACCGGCTCGGTCCGCACCGCGAGCGCCGCGGCCTCGGTGGCCGCCGCCCGGATGTCGGCGGCGGTACGGGCCGGGGTGCGGCACACCGCGGCGTACCGCGAGACGTAGTCCTTGACGGCGACGCCGGGGGCCGCGGGCGCGTACCCCTTGGCGTCCTCGACGGTCTTGTCGTCGCCGGTGACGAGCACGACGGGGACCCCGAACTCGGCGACCACGTGCGCGTTGAGCAGGCCCTCGCTGGCCCGTACGCCGTTGAGCCAGACGCCGGTGATCGAGTTCGCCAGGTAGGTGTGCGCGAGGACGCCCTCGGCGCCCGCGCCCGTGTGGTAGCCGACGAAGGCGATGCCGTCGACGTCGCCGCGCTGGACGCCCTCGACCATGGACAGCGACTTGTGCCGCCCGGTGAGCATCTGGGCCCGGTCGTCGAGCCGCTCCAGCAGCAGGTTGCGCATGGTCCAGTGCGCCTCGTTGACCAGCACCTCGTCCGCGCCGCCGGCGAAGAAGCCCTCGATGGCGGCGTTGACGTCGGATGTGAACATGGGCCGGCAGCGCTCCCACTGCGGGCCGCCGGGAAGCACGTCGGCGGGCCACGTGACGCCGGTGGCCCCCTCCATGTCGGCGCTGATCAAGACCTTCATGCCGAGCCACGGTACGCGGTCGGAAGAAGCGGTGAAACCCCTGTGGATACGTACAGAGGTCTAGACCACATCAACTGCCCCGGAACCGCTTGCGACCAGCCACTTCGAGGTCGTTTCCGGCTCTACGCCGCCCGGGCGGCGGCACCTAGTCGCCGTGCCCCAGCTGGAGGTCCCGCTCCGTGCGCCCGCCGCCCTCGACGCGCAGCACCGTGGCCACCGGCGGGTACCCGGCGGCGATGACGGTGTACTCGCCCGCGGACAGGTCGACGAAGCGGAACGCGCCGTCCGGGCCCGTGGTGCCGGTGTCGACGACGTTGCCGGCCGCGTCCAGCAGCGTCACCCGGGCGTCCTCCACCGGCCGGCCGCCGTACGCCCGGACCGTGCCGCGCAGCACCGCCCCGCCGGCCAGCTCGATGTCCTGCCGGGTCTCGCGCGCCGGCTGCACGGAGACCGGCAGCGCGGCGGGCCGGAAGCCGGGGGCGGTGGCCGCGAGGGTGTACTCGCCGGCGACCAGCTCGCCGATGGCGTACGCGCCGTCGTGGGCGCTGCGCGCGGACGCGACGACCTCCCCGCGCGCGTCGGCGAGCGTCACCACGACGTTCCCCAGCGTCGTCCCGTCGGCCGCCGCGACGGTGCCGCAGACGCGGCCGGCGCCGCCCAGCACGAGGTCCAGCTCGACCGGCCGGTCCCCGACGGTGACGGTGACGGCCTGCGGCTGGTGCCCGCCGGCCGCGGCCACCAGGACGTACGAGCCGGAGCCCGGCGTGGGCAGCACGTACCGGCCGTCCTCGCGGCTGGCGTCGCGCCCGACCTGGCGGCCGGTGCCGTCGATGAGCGTGAGGGCCGCGCGCGGCACGGTGGTGCCGTCCTGGTGCTGCACGCTGCCGCACACGGGCACGCCGGCGCCGCCGCCCGCGGGTGCGGCGGCGCGGGCCGCGGGCACCGCGGGGCCGCCCGCAGGGTACTCGTCCGCGGCGGGGCCCGGCCCCGGAAGGTTCTGGGACACCAGTGGTCTCTCCTTCAGGAGGAAGGCGAACAGGAGGCCGAGGAGGAGCACGGGCACCAGGTAGAGGAAGATGCCCGGCATGGCCTCGGCGTAGGCGCGGACGTAGCCGTCGCGCAGCTCGGCGTCGAGCGCGTGGACGGCCTCCGGGGTGATCGACTCCGCGTCCGGCAGCTCGGTGCCCGGGGGTGCCGGGGGCAGGGTGCCGGCCAGCTCGCCGGCGAGCCGGTCGAAGAAGACGGTGCCGAAGACGGCCGCGCCGACCGAACCGCCCATCTGCCGGAAGTAGTTGTGCGCGCTGGTGGCGACGCCCAGGTCCGCGGGGCGTACCGCGTTCTGCACGGCGAGGATGAGCACGGGCAGGACGAGGCCGGTGCCGACGCCGAGGACGGCCATCCACACGCTGTACGACAGCTGCGAGGTGTCCTCGTCGAGGCGGGAGAGCAGCCACATGCCGACGGCGGCCAGCGCGCAGCCGAGCACCGGGTAGCGGCGGTAGCGGCCGGTACGGCTGATGAGCTGGCCGGAGACGATGGAGGCGACGACGACGCCGCCCATCATCGGCAGCATCAGCAGCCCCGACTCGGTGGCGGTGGCGCCGTCGACCATCTGCAGGAAGGTCGGCAGGTAGCTGGCCGCGCCGAAGAGCGCGACCCCGATCACCACACCGACGACGGAGGTGACGTTGAAGACGCTGTCGCGGAACAGCCGCAGCGGCAGCACGGGTTCGACGGCGACGTACTCGATGACGAGCAGCAGCACGGCGGCGCCGACGGCGCCGGCGGCGAGCCCGAGGATGACGTCGGAGGTCCAGGCGTACTCCAGGCCGCCCCAGCTGGTGAGCAGCACCAGGCAGGTGGAGGAGGCGGCGAGGAGCAGCGCGCCGAGGACGTCGAGACGGGGCCGGGCGGTGGGTTTCGGCAGCTTCAGCACCAGGCTGGTCACCAGCAGCGTGGCCAGGCCGAAGGGCACGTTGAAGTAGAAGCACCAGCGCCAGGACAGCTCGTCGGTGAAGAACCCGCCGAGCAGCGGTCCGGCGACGGAGGCCAGGCCGAAGGCGGCGCCGATCAGGCCCATGTAACGGCCGCGTTCGCGGGGCGGGACGATGTCGGCGATGATCGCCTGCACGCCGATCATGAGGCCGCCGGCGCCCATGCCCTGAATCGCGCGGAACGCGATCAGCTGGTCCATGCTGCGGGCGGCGCCGGCCAGCGCGGAGCCGACGACGAACACGACGATGGCGAACTGGAAGACGCCCTTGCGGCCGAAGAGGTCGCCGAGCTTGCCGTAGATCGGCAGCCCGACGGTGGCGGTGAGCAGGTAGGCGGTGATCGCCCAGGACATCCGGTCCAGGCCGTGCAGCTCGCCGACGATCTTCGGCAGGGCGGTGGCGACGATCATCTGCTCCAGCGCGGCGAGGAGCAGGGCGAGCATCAGGGCCACGAAGACCAGCCGTACGCGCCGGGGGCTCAGCGCGCCGCCGTCGCCGCCGGCCGCGCCGGGCCCGGCGGGCGGCCCGCCCTCGCCGGCCCGCGCCGCCTTCCGCCCGCGCCCCGGGGGGCGCGCCGGCCGGGCCGGTTCCGAAGGCACCGCCCCCGGACCGCCCGCGGGCACGGTGACCGGCTCGTCGTTCACCAGGGTCGTCCCCACCTGCCAGCTCCCCATCGTCCGCCTGCGCCGGACCATTTCTCGCACCGCGCAAGATCCGGGGGCAAACGCGCTCACTTCCCCCGTACGGCCGCGGTGGGGCGGGCCAACTCGGTTGCCCAGGGCGCCGATCGGCCGCTCATCAGGGGCTTTCGCGCCGGACCGGCGGAGCCGGGGGCGCGGGAGGGCGCGTACGGGCGCGGGAGGAAACCACTCGAACCGGTGAGAGGCGCCGGGTGGTCCCGCCCGGTGCCGGCACCGGGCGGGACCACCCGATCGGGGGACTCGACGGGAAGGGAACGCGTGTTCTATTGTCGGCGGCAGATCCACGGGAGGTACCGATGCGCTGGGAGAATCTGACCGACGAGGCCGCCGACGGCGGTGCGGGGGGCGCGCCGCCCGCGCTCTTCGGCACGGCGGCGGTCGTCACCCGCACGTTCGACACCCCGGAGTTCCGGGGGATCACGTTCCACGAGGTGCGGGCGCGCTCCCTTGTCAACCGGGTGCCGGGCGCCTCGCGGATGGCCTTCGACTGGACCGTGAACCCGTACCGGGGATGCAGTCACGCCTGCGTGTACTGCTTCGCGAGAAAGACCCACGACTACCTCGACCTGGACACGGGCCGCGGCTTCGACTCGCAGATCGTGGTGAAGGTCAACGCCCCCGAGCTGCTGCGCCGCGAGCTGGCGGGCCGCCGCTGGCGCGGCGAGCACATCGCCATGGGCACCAACGTGGACTGCTACCAGCGCGCCGAGGGGCGGTACCGGCTGATGCCCGGCATCCTCGCCGCCCTGCGCGACTCCGCCAACCCGTACTCGATCCTCACCAAGGGCACGCTCATCCTCCGCGACCTGCCGCTGCTCAAGCAGTCGGCCGAGGTCACGAACGTCGGCGTCGCGGTCTCCGTGGGCTTCCTCGACGAGGAGCTGTGGCGGACCGTCGAGCCGGGCACGCCCGCGCCGCGCCGCCGGCTGGAGGTGGTCCGCACCCTCGCGGAGCACGGCATCGGCTGCGGGGTGCTGATGGCCCCGGTGATCCCGTTCCTCAGCGACTCCCCGGAGCAGCTGCGCGCCACGGTACGGGCGGTGGCGCGGGCGGGCGCGACGTCCGTGACGCCGCTGGTGCTGCACCTGCGGCCGGGCGCGCGGGAGTGGTTCACGGCCTGGCTGGAGCGGCACCACCCGCACCTGGTCCGGCGGTACCGCACGATGTACGCGGGCGGGTCGTACGCGCCCAAGTGGTACCAGCGCCGGATCACCCGCCAGGTCCACGAGTACGCGACCGAGCTGGGCATAGGCCCGTCCGCGCCCGGCGTCGCGCGCCGCATCGAGCCGGCGCCGGAGCCCGGCGCCGATCCGGACGGCCCGGAGAACACACAGCTGACCCTGCTCTGAGCCCCGTTCACGGCCGTACGCCCGGGCGCCGGCCCGCACCGCCGCGCCCGCCTGCCCCGCCCCGCCGGGCCCGCGGTCCGCGCCGCGCCGCCGGGGCCGCCGCCTCACTGCGACGTCGTGCGCGGGCCGATGCGGGTGATGGCGGCCGTGGCCGCGCGCCACAGCTGCGGAAAGCCCAGCGCCTCCGACAGCGCCGGGATCGCGCCCGGGTCGCCCAGCTCGCCCAGCCCCTCGACGCAGGCGGTGGCGATCGGCCAGTGGTGCTGCGGCTCGCGCACCAGCCGTTGCAGCGTGCTGATCAGCGCCGGCGCCGACTCCGGCGCGCGCAGCCGGACGAGCAGCCGGATGGCGTGCAGCGCGTAGGCGGTGCGCAGCGGGTTCGTCGCCAGCGCCGCCGCCGCCCGCGCGGTGCGCGGGTCGCCGAGCCGGGCCAGGGCGCACGCCGCGCTCTCAGCCCGTACCGGATCGCGGTAGTTGAGCAGCAGCACCAGCGTCTCGAACGCCCGCCGGTCGCCCGCGGACCCCAGCACGAAGGCCGCCAGCTCCCGGGCCCACAGCGGCTCCCCGGGCTGCTCCAGCACCCGGGCCAGCTCGTCGTGGGCGGTGGTCGTCCGCTGCCGGGCGAGCGCGGTCATGCGGTCGAACCGCGCCCGCGCCGGCGGGCCCTCCAGCCGGCCGCGGATCCGTTCGGTGAGCGCCAGATACTCCTGGTCCATGCCTCGCCCCCCTGCCCTCGCGGGCACTCAGGGTACGTGTGCCGTCACCGGCCGGCGACGGCCTCGTCGATCGGGTTCACTCCATGTGTGCCCCGGCTGGTGGGTACATTCCCCGAATCTCCCCCTGGCGCCCATGGTTACTCACGAGTTAAGCTCGGGGGACGAGCAGCACCCCTGCTCGGGCGGTCTGGTGACGCAGCCGCCGAGAGCTGACGTCGGTTCGGCAACTGACAGCACGCGCGACGGGCGCCTGGGTGCCCGTGGCGGGGACGCCCGGCCCCGGGACAGGGCCGGCCGCGGAGTCCGCCTCCGCGCGCCCCGCCCCGGCGTGCCCCGCCGCCGCGCGGTTCCCGCCGTGGGCCGCCCGGCCCCGGCCCGGCCGCCGTGCGCGGCGCCCCGCCGCCCCGCGCGGGCCGGCCCCGACCCTCGTCTCCCGCGTCACGATCTGGAGTCCCGCGATGGACCGCAGCAAGGACCGCAGCCCCGTCCCCGAGTCCCCCGGCTCCCCCGAGTCCCCCGGAGTCGCCGGGCCTGCCCCGGCCCCCTTCCCCACCGTGGCCGTCGTCGGCCTCGGCACCATGGGCACCGGCCTGTGCGAGGTGCTGGCCCGCGCCGGCCGCGAGGTCGTCGGCATCGACGTCAGCGAGGCCGCCGCCACCGCCTGCGCCGCCGCGCTGGAGCGCGCCACGGACCGCGCCGTGGCCCGCGGCCGGCTCACCGAGGGCGAGCGCACCGGGGTGCTGGCCCGGCTGCGTACCTTCCCCGACCTGCGCGCCGCCGCGGCGGCGGACCTGGTCGTCGAGGCGGTGCCCGAGTCGTACGAGATCAAGCAGCAGGTCATCGCCGAACTCGACCGCGTCGTGCGCCCGGACGCGGTCATCGCCACCGGCACCAACGCGCTGTCCGTCACCCGGCTCGCCGCCTCCTCCGCCCGCCCCGAGCGCGTGCTCGGGCTGCACTTCTTCGCTCCCGTGCAGGCGATGCGGCTGGTCGAGGTGGTCTCCTCCGTCCTCACCGAGCCGCCCGCGGTCGCGCGGGTCACCGCGCTGGTGCGGGAGCTGGGCAAGGAGCCCGTCGCGGTGGGCGACCGGCCGGGGTTCATCGCCGACGGGCTGCTCTTCGGCTATCTCAACCAGGCGGCGGCGATGTACGAGTCGCGGTACGCCACCCGCGAGGACATCGACGCGGCGATGAAGCTCGGCTGCGGCCTGCCCATGGGCCCGCTGGAGCTGCTCGACCTGATCGGCGTCGACACCGCCCGTACGGTGCTGGAGGCCATGTACGCCGCCTCGCAGGACCGCCTCCACGCCCCCGCGCCCGTTCTCGGCCAGCTCACCGCCGCGGGGCTGACCGGCCGCAAGGCGGGCCGCGGCTTCTACACCTACGACGCCCCCGGCAGCGGCACCGTCGTCCCCGACGCCGCCGCGCCGGACGCCGGCGCGGCGCGGGGGGCGACGCCGCGGCCGGTCGGGGCGGTGGGCGTCGCGGGCTCCGGCACGATGGCGAGCGGCATCGCGGAGGTGTGCGCGCGGGCGGGGTACGAGGTCGTGCTCGCCGCCCGGAGCGAGGAGAAGGCCGCGGCGGCGAAGGCCCGGGTCGCCGCCTCGCTGGACCGGTCCGTCGGCAAGGGCCGGCTCTCCCCCGCCGGCCGCGACGCCGCGCTGGCCCGGGTCTCCCCCGCCGGCTCCCTCGACGCGCTGGCCGGCGCCGACCTGATCGTGGAGGCCGTCGCCGAGGACCTGGCGGTCAAGCGGCAGTTGTTCGCCGCCCTCGACAAGGTCGCCCGCCCGGGCGCCGTGCTGGCCACCACCACCTCCTCGCTGCCCGTCGTCGCCTGCGCCGCCGCGACCTCGCGCCCCGAGGACGTCGTCGGGATGCACTTCTTCAACCCCGCCCAGGTGATGAGGCTCGTCGAGGTGGTGCGCACGGTCCGGACCGGGGACGGCGCCCACGCGACCGTCCGGGAGGTCTGCGCCCGGCTCGGCAAGCACGCGGTGGACTGCGGCGACCGGGCCGGGTTCATCGTCAACGCGCTGCTGTTCCCGTACCTGAACAACGCGGTCAAGATGGTCCAGGAGCACTACGCCTCGCTCGACGACATCGACGCCGCGATGAAGCTCGGCGGCGGCTACCCCATGGGCCCGTTCGAGCTGCTGGACGTCGTCGGCCTGGACGTCTCGCTGGCCATCGAGCGGGTGCTGCACCGCGAGTTCCGCGACCCGGGCCTGGCTCCGGCGCCGCTGCTGGAGCACCTGGTCGCCGCGGGCTGCCTGGGCCGCAAGACGGGCCGCGGCTTCCGCGAGTACGCCGCCCGGCGCTGAGCGCACCGGTCACCCCCGTCCCGGCGGCCCCCGGCGCGGCTTCGCCGCCGGGCGGGGGCCACGCATGGAGTACGTTCCTTACATGTCCCAGCCAGCGAAGCCCGCCCGTTCCAGCTCCAGCTCAGGTTCCGGCAGCCAACGCCTGAAGATGCGCCGCGACATCGCGGCCGCGGCGATGGAACTGTTCGCCACCAAGGGCTACGAGGCGACGACGGTCGACGAGATCGCCGCCGCGGCGGGCGTCGCCCGCCGCACCTTCTTCCGCCACTTCCGCTCCAAGGAGGAGGCGATCTTCCCGGACCACGACGACACCCTGGACCGGGTGAAGGCCGTCCTGGACGCCGCGCCGCCGCACGAGTACCCGCTGGACACCGTCTGCCGCGGCATCCGGGAGGTCATGCGGATGTACGCGGCGCAGCCCGCGGTCTCCGTCGAGCGCTACCGGCTCACCCGGGAGGTGCCGACGCTGCGCGAGCGCGAGATCGCCTCGGTCTCCCGCTACGAGCGGCTCTTCACCCGCTATCTGCTGGGCCACTTCGACGAGGGCGCCCAGCAGGACGGCGACGACGACCCGCTGCTCGCCGAGGTCGCGGCCTCGGCCGTGGTCACCGCGCACAACCACGTGCTGCGCCGCTGGCTGCGCGCGGGCGCGGAGGGCGACGTGGAGGGCCAGCTCGACCGGGCGTTCGCGGTGGTACGGGCCCGGTTCGGCGGCGTCGGCCTGCCGCACGGGCCGGGGGGCCCGGGCGGCGGCGCGCAGGCGGGCACGGCGGGCCCGCCGGCGGTCGTCACGGCCGGCGGCGGTGGCTCGGACGTGCTCGTGGCGGTCGCCCGGACGGACGCGCCGCTGAGCGAGGTCATGCGCACCATCGAGAAGGCGCTGAACAAGAGCTGACCTGGGGTTTCACCCCGTCACGGGCTCCCCGGCCGCGCCCGGCCGGGGAGCCTTTCCGCGCTCATCCGTGCACCGCCGCGGACATCTGAGACGAATTTCTGGCACCGAGTGTCTTGCGGACTGGCACGCCGTGCCATACGGTACGAGGTATCCGGGTGACCGGCGCGCGACGGCAGAGCACGCGCCGGCTGTCCCAGCGGGCCCCCGGCCCGCGCACCCGGAAGGCGCCTCGTCACAGGCGCTCCCGGCGCCACCGCGCCGCGCACCGCCGTACCGCGCACACCGGCCCGCCGCCGGAGCCGAACCGCACGCACAGCTCTCACCCCCGACGTCCCTCAAGCGTTCCCGGACGCCCTTCGCCGGAGGCAGCACCATGAACGAGACGCACGAGATACTCGCCGCGATCGAGGCACCCGACAGCACGGCCGCCGACTTCGCCTCCCTCCCCCTGCCCGGGTCCTACCGGGCGGTGACGGTGCACAAGGACGAGGCGCAGATGTTCGACGGCCTCACCAACCGCGAGAAGGACCCGCGCAGGTCGCTGCACCTGGACGAGGTGCCGGTGCCGGAACTCGGCCCCGGCGAGGCCCTGGTGGCGGTCATGGCCAGCTCCGTGAACTACAACTCGGTGTGGACGTCCCTCTTCGAGCCGGTGTCCACCTTCGCCTTCCTGGAGCGCTACGGCCGCCTCTCCCCCCTCGCCCGGCGCCACGACCTGCCGTACCACGTCATCGGCTCCGACCTCGCCGGCGTCGTGCTGCGCACCGGCCCCGGCGTCGTCGCCTGGCACCCGGGCGACGAGGTGGTCGCGCACTGCCTGTCGGTGGAGCTGGAGAGCGCCGACGGCCACGACGACACGATGCTCGACCCCGAGCAGCGCATCTGGGGCTTCGAGACCAACTTCGGCGGGCTGGCGGAGATCGCGCTGGTGAAGTCCAACCAGCTGATGCCCAAGCCGGACCACCTGTCCTGGGAGGAGGCCGCGGCGCCCGGCCTGGTCAACTCCACCGCGTACCGCCAGCTCGTCTCCCGCAACGGCGCCGGCATGAAGCAGGGCGACAACGTCCTCATCTGGGGCGCGAGCGGCGGACTCGGCTCGTACGCGACGCAGTTCGCGCTCGCCGGCGGCGCCAACCCGATCTGCGTGGTCTCCAGCCCGGAGAAGGCGGAGATCTGCCGCCGCCTGGGCGCCGAGGCGATCATCGACCGCCGCGGCGAGGACTACCGCTTCTGGCGGGACGAGCACGAGCAGGACCCGCGGGAGTGGAAGCGCTTCGGCAAGCGCATCCGCGAGCTGACCGGCGGCGAGGACGTCGACATCGTCTTCGAGCACCCCGGCCGGGAGACCTTCGGCGCCTCCGTCTACGTCACCCGCCGCGGCGGCACCATCGTCACCTGCGCCTCCACCTCCGGCTTCGTGCACGAGTACGACAACCGCTACCTGTGGATGTCGCTGAAGCGGATCATCGGCTCGCACTTCGCCAACTACCGCGAGGCGTGGGAGGCCAACCGGCTCATCGACAAGGGGAAGATCCACCCCACCCTGTCGAAGAGCTACCCGCTGGAGCAGACCGGCCAGGCGGCGTACGACGTGCACCGGAACCTGCACCAGGGCAAGGTCGGCGTGCTGTGCCTCGCCCCCGCCGAGGGCCTGGGCGTACGGGACGAGGAGAAGCGCGCGGAGCACCTCGACGCGATCCAGCTCTTCCGCACCGCCGAGGCGCCCGCCCCGCCCGCGGAACGCGCCGGCGCGGGCGCGCCCGCGCGTGCCGTCGAGCACGCCGGGAACGTCTGATGGCGGACAGGGACCGGCCCTGGCTGATGCGCACCTACGCCGGCCACTCCACTGCCGAGGCGTCCAACGCGCTGTACCGGCGGAACCTGGCCAAGGGCCAGACCGGCCTGTCCGTCGCCTTCGACCTGCCCACCCAGACCGGCTACGACCCCGACCACGTGCTCGCCCGCGGCGAGGTCGGCCGCGTCGGCGTGCCCGTCTCGCACCTGGGCGACATGCGCCGCCTCTTCGCGGGCATCCCGCTGGAGCGCACCAACACCTCCATGACCATCAACGCCACCGCGATGTGGCTGCTGGCGCTCTACCAGGTGGTCGCCGAGGAGCAGGGGGCCGACCCGGGGGCGCTGGCGGGCACCACGCAGAACGACATCGTCAAGGAGTACCTCTCCCGCGGCACGTACGTCTTCCCGCCCGGGCCCTCGCTGCGGCTGACCACCGACACCATCGCGTACACCGTCGGGACGATGCCGAAGTGGAACCCGATCAACATCTGCAGCTACCACCTGCAGGAGGCCGGCGCGACGCCGGTGCAGGAGATCGCGTACGCCCTGGCCACCGCGACCGCCGTCCTGGACGCGGTGCGCGACTCCGGCCAGGTGCCGGAGGAGAAAATGGGCGACGTCGTCGCCCGGATCTCCTTCTTCGTCAACGCCGGGGTCCGGTTCGTCGAGGAGATGTGCAAGATGCGGGCGTTCACCCGCATCTGGGACACCGTCACGCGCGAGCGCTACGGCATCGAGGACCCCCGGCAGCGCCGCTTCCGCTACGGCGTGCAGGTCAACTCCCTCGGCCTGACCGAGGCGCAGCCGGAGAACAACGTCCAGCGCATCGTGCTGGAGATGCTGGCCGTGACGCTGTCGAAGGACGCCCGCGCCCGCGCCGTGCAGCTGCCCGCGTGGAACGAGGCGCTGGGCCTGCCGCGGCCGTGGGACCAGCAGTGGAGCCTGCGGATCCAGCAGGTCCTGGCGTACGAGAGCGACCTGCTGGAGTACCCCGACCTCTTCGACGGCAGCCACGTGGTCGAGGCGCGGGTGGCCGCGCTGGTCGAGGGCGCGACCGCGGAGATGGCGCACATCGAGCGGCTGGGCGGGGTCGTCGCGGCGGTGGAGTCCGGCTACCTCAAGGGACAGCTGGTGGCCTCGCACGCGGAGCGGCGGGCCCGTATCGAGTCGGGCGAGGAGAAGATCGTCGGCGTCAACTGCCACACGGAGACCGAGCCCAGCCCGCTCACCGCCGACCTGGACGCCGCGATCATGACGGTCGACGCGGACGTGGAGGCGCGCGTCGTCTCCGCGGCGCACGAGTGGCGGCTGGCCCGCGACGAGCCCCGCGCCCAGCGGGCGCTGTCGGCGCTGAAGGCCGCCGCGGCGGGCACGGCCAACCTGATGCCCGCGTCGCTGGAGTGCGCCCGGGCCGGCGTCACCACCGGCGAGTGGGCCTGGGCGCTGCGCGACGTCTTCGGCGAGTTCCGCGCCCCCACGGGCGTCGCCGGCGCGCCGGTCGCGGCGCCGGCGGCGGCCCCCGGCGGCGACGCGGCCCTCGCCGCCGTACGGGACCGGGCCGCGCGCACCGCCGCGGAGCTGGACACCGGCCGGCTGCGGCTGCTCGTCGGCAAGCCGGGCCTGGACGGCCACAGCAACGGC
The DNA here is from genome assembly GCF_048656465.1 of Streptomyces sp. MAR4 CNX-425. Taxonomy (NCBI): domain Bacteria; kingdom Bacillati; phylum Actinomycetota; class Actinomycetes; order Kitasatosporales; family Streptomycetaceae; genus Streptomyces; species Streptomyces sp. MAR4 CNX-425. The sequence continues at coordinate 930,139 of NZ_JBMDLF010000002.1, forward strand.
GCGGAGCAGATCGCCGTACGCGCCAGGGACGCCGGCTTCGAGGTGGTCTACCAGGGCATCCGGCTGACGCCCGAGCAGATCGCCACCGCCGCGGTCGCCGAGGACGTGCACTGCGTCGGCCTGTCCATCCTCTCCGGCTCCCACGCCGAGCTGGTCCCGGACGTCCTGGGCCGGCTGCGCCGCGCGGGCGCCGACGACGTGCCGGTCGTCGTCGGCGGCATCATCCCGGCCGCGGACGCCGAGGCGCTGCGCGCGGCGGGGGTGGCCGCGGTGTTCACCCCGAAGGACTTCGGGATCACGCAGATCATCGGCCGTATCGTCGACGAGATCCGGCTCGCGAACAAGCTCGGTCCGCTGGAGGTCCCCGCATGAGCCCCGCCCCCCGCCGGCGACGCCGCCGCCGCGCCGGGCCGGGAGCGCACCCCCGGCCCGGAAGAATGACCGGCGTACCCGGCCACGCGCCCGCGGACGCGGCGGACGCGTGCGCACCCGCGGCGAACCCGGAGGCGCTCCGCGCAGCGGCGCCCGCGAACAAGCCCGACCCCCTGGAGGTCCCCGCATGAGCCCCCACGCCCGACCCGACCGCCTGCGGCCGCGGCGTTCCTGCCTCGCCGTCCCGGGATCCAACCCTCGGTTCCTGGAGAAGGCCCAGGGGCTCCCGGCCGACCAGGTGTTCCTGGACCTGGAGGACGCCTGCGCGCCCCTGGCGAAGCCGGACGCCCGGCACACCGTCGTCAAGTTCCTCAACGAGGGCGACTGGCGCGGCAAGACCCGGGTGGTACGGGTCAACGACTGGACGACGCACTGGACGTACCGCGACGTCATCACCGTCGTCGAAGGCGCGGGCCCGAACCTCGACTGCCTCATGCTGCCGAAGGTCCAGGACGCCGACCAGATCAGGGCCCTCGACCTGCTGCTCACCCAGATCGAGAAGACGATGGGCTTCGAGGTGGGCCGCATCGGCATCGAGGCGCAGATCGAGAACGCGAAGGGGCTGGTGAACGTCGACGACATCGCCGCCGCCTCGCCGCGGCTGGAGACCGTCGTGTTCGGCCCCGCCGACTTCATGGCGTCGATCAACATGAAGTCCCTGGTCGTCGGCGAACAGCCGCCCGGCTACCCGGCCGACGCCTACCACTACATCCTCATGCGCCTCCTCATGGCCGCCCGCAGCAACGACCTGCAGGCCATCGACGGCCCGTACCTCCAGATCCGCAACGTCGACGGCTTCCGCGAGGTCGCCGGCCGCGCCGCGGCCCTCGGGCTCGACGGCAAGTGGGTGCTGCACCCCGGGCAGGTCGAGGCCGCCAACGAGGTCTTCTCGCCGTCGCAGGAGGACTACGACCACGCCGAGCTGATCCTCGACGCGTACGAGTACTTCACCTCCGAGGAGGGCGGCCGGAAGGGCTCCGCGATGCTCGGCGACGAGATGATCGACGAGGCGAGCCGCAAGATGGCCCTCGTCGTCTCGGGCAAGGGCCGCGCCGCCGGCCTGACCCGCACCACCGCCTTCACCCCGCCGGAGGGCTGACATGCAGTTCGGACGCACCTACGAGGAGTTCGAGCCGGGCGCGGTGTACAAGCACTGGCCGGGCAAGACCGTCACCGAGTACGACGACCACCTCTTCTGCCTGCTGACCATGAACCACCACCCGCTGCACCTCGACGCGCACTACGCGGGCGGGGCCACCGACTTCGGCCGCAACGTCGTCGTCGGCAACTACGTGTACTCCCTGCTGCTCGGCATGTCGGTGCCGGACGTCTCCGGCAAGGCGATCGCCAACCTGGAGGTCGAGTCGCTGAAGCACGTGGCGCCCACCTTCCACGGCGACACGGTCTACGGCGAGACGACCGTGCTGGACAAGTGGCCGTCGACGTCGAAGGACGACCGCGGCATCGTGTCCGTCGAGACCCGCGGCCACAACCAGGACGGCACCCTGGTCTGCGTCTTCCGGCGCAAGGTGCTGGTGCCCACGGCGGCGTACGTGCGCGAGCGCGGCGAGCAGCCCGGCCGCCCGGAGCCGGCCGAGCGCGGCGGGGCGGCGTGATGGGGCGGCTGGCGCAGACGGAGGGGCTGACGGAGCTCCAGCGCGAGATCGTCGCCACGGTCCGCGGCTTCGTCGACAAGGAGATCCTGCCGGTCGCCACCGAGCTGGAGCACCGGGACGAGTATCCCGCGCAGATCGTCGAGGGCCTGCGGGACCTGGGTGTTTTCGGCCTGATGATCCCGGAGGAGTACGGCGGTCTCGGCGAGTCGCTGCTCACGTACGCGCTGTGCGTGGAGGAGATCGCCCGCGGCTGGATGAGCGTGTCGGGGATCATCAACACGCACTTCATCGTGGCGTACATGATCAAGCAGCACGGCACCCCCGAGCAGCGGGAGCACTTCCTGCCCCGGATGGCCGCCGGCGAGGTGCGCGGGGCGTTCTCGATGTCGGAGCCCGGGCTCGGCTCGGACGTGGCGGCGATCACGTCCAGGGGCGTACGGGACGGGGACGGCGGCTACCTGCTCACCGGCCAGAAGATGTGGCTGACCAACGGCGGGACGTCGAGCCTGGTCGCGGTGCTCTGCCGGACGGACGAGGGGCGGGGGGCGGACGCGCCGGCGCACCGGTCGATGACGACGTTCCTGGTGGAGAAGGAGCCGGGGTTCGGCACGGTGAAGCCGGGGCTGACCATCCCCGGCAAGATCGACAAGATGGGCTACAAGGGCGTCGACACCACCGAGCTGATCATGGAGGGGCTGCACGTCCCGGCCGACCGGGTGCTCGGCGGCCCGGACGGGGCCGGCCGGGGCTTCTACCAGATGATGGACGGCGTCGAGGTGGGCCGCGTGAACGTCGCCGCGCGCGGCTGCGGCGTCGCCCAGCGCGCCTTCGAGCTGGGCGTCGACTACGCCCAGCAGCGGCAGACATTCGGCCGTCCGATCGCCCGCCACCAGGCGATCCAGTTCAAACTGGCCGAGATGGCTACCAAGGTCGAGGCCGCCCATGCGATGATGGTGCGAGCGGCACGCAAAAAGGACACCGGAGAACGTAACGACCTAGAGGCGGGGATGGCCAAATATCTCGCTTCGGAGTACTGCAAGGAAGTCGTGGAAGACGCGTTCCGCATCCACGGCGGCTACGGCTTCTCCAAGGAGTACGAGATCGAGCGCCTCTACCGGGAGGCGCCGATGCTTCTCATTGGCGAAGGGACCGCCGAGATCCAGAAAATGATCATCGGTCGGCGGCTGCTGGAGGAGTACGGGCCCCGGGGTTGAAGGACTGCCTCAGGGGCAGGCGGCGGGTGGCGTGGCAGCCGGCCACGGCACCCCGGCGCACTAAAGCTCGCTTCGGCTTGCCGAGTTGCCGGTGGCAACCGATAGCATCCCCGACAAGCCGCCGTCCCCCATCGCCGCGGCCCCCTCCCGCTACGAAGGTCAAACATGCCCCACAGCCCAGATAACGTTCCGCGCCGCCGGGTCCGCCTGGCGCGCGGAGCATCGCCGTGGCTCCTGCCGACCTTGGCCACCGCCGCCGTCACCGCCGCCCGCGCCCGCCGCAGCGGGCGCTGGCCCGACCGGCTGGCCGCCGTACCCCCCGCCGCGCTGGCGGCAGGCATGCTGTGGTTCTTCCGCGACCCCGACCGTGAGATCGCCGCGGGCCGGGTCATCTCCCCCGCCGACGGCGTGGTGCAGAGCATCATGCCGTGGCCCGACGGCCGCACCCGCGTCGCGATCTTCATGAGCCCGCTGAACGTGCACGTGAACCGGGCTCCGCTGGCCGGCACCGTCAGCTCCGTGGAGCACGTCCCCGGCGGTTACGTCCCGGCGTTCAACAAGGAGAGCGAGAACAACGAACGCGTCGTGTGGCACCTGGACACCGAGCTCGGCGACGTCGAGATGGTCCAGATCGCCGGCGCGGTCGCGCGCCGCATCGTGCCGTACGTGACCCGCGGCACCAAGGTCGAGCAGGGCGAGCGGGTCGGGCTGATCCGCTTCGGCTCCCGCGTCGACGTGTACCTTCCGCAGGGCGTCGCCGCCGGCGTGGACGTCGGCCAGGCCACCACGGCGGGGGTGACGCGCCTTGACCGTGATTGATCCGGAGACGAAGGCCGGCTGGGTCCCCGAGGTCGACGAGGACGACGACATGCCGCTGTCCACGCGGCTGTCCATCGCCGACACCCTCACGCTGGCGAACGCCACCTGCGGCTTCCTCGCCGTCTACTTCACCACCACCGGCGTGCTCGTCCCGCACCTGATGGGCGAGAGCACCGGCGGCATAGCCCGGCAGAGCGCCGCCACCGCCGTGATCCTGATGCTGCTCGCCTCGGTCTTCGACCTCTTCGACGGCCTGGTGGCGCGCAAGCTGCGCAGCTCGGCGATGGGCGCGGAGCTGGACAACCTCTCCGACCTGATCAGCTTCGGGCTGGCGCCCGCGTACTTCGTGCTGGTCTACGGCATGGTCGCCGACGACGCCCACCAGCGGGTCTCCACGGTCGCCGCGGTCGCGGTGGTGCTGGCGGTGGTGCTGCGGCTCGCCCGGTTCTCCTGCGTGACGGTGCGTGACGGGGTCTTCCAGGGCATGCCGAGCCCCTTCGGCGCGCTGACGGTGATCTCGGTGGTGCTGCTGGAGCTGCCGTTCGTGCCGACGCTGCTGGCGATCGTGGGAGTCGCCTGGCTGATGGTGAGCCGGGTGGAGTACCCCAAGCCGCGCGGCCGGCTGGCGGTGGCCACGCTCGTGTGGATCTTCATCAGCATGACCTGCCTGGGCGCGTGGGCCTTCGACGCGCCGAACGGGCAGCTGCTGCTCCAGACGGGCTGCGCGCTGCAGATAGTGACCGCCGCCACGATCCCGCTGTTCGCCACCGCCCGCCGGGTGAACACCTTCCGCGTCGGCCGCCGCGAGGCCCGCGCCGCCGCGCAGGGCTGAGCCCGGGCGCGGCCGCGGGCCCGGGGTTCCGGGCCCGTACCGTACGAGAACGACCGCACCGTCGGGTCCGGGGGAAACCGCTCCCCCGGACCCGACGGCCTTCTCCGGCCCGCCCGCTCTGGAATCGGGGTCAGACGGGCTGCCAGAGCGCGGGCACGTTCGGCGGCTCCCAGCCGGGCAGGGCCGTGTGGGCCTGCAGACAGCGGTAGGTCGCGCCGCCGTACGTGACGGTGTCGCCGGCCTGGTAGGAGGTCCAGGCCGCCCAGGTGCCGCCGCTGTCCGAGCCGACGGTCAGGGTGTACGTCACGGTGTGGGTGACGCTGCCGGTGCCGGTCACCGTGATCGGGTACGTGCCGTCGGCGGTCCCGGCGCCGACGTCGACCGTCATGGCCGAGGACCCGCCGGAGGTCACCGTGGCCGGCGAGAAGGACACCGCGACGCCGTCGGGGGCGCCGGCGGCGGTGAGCGCGACGTCCTGCGGCTCGCCGCCGGTCGTGGTGGTGTTCACGGTGGCGGTGGTGGTGCCGCCGCCCGACTCGACGCCGCCGGAGTCCGGCGAGAGCGTGAGGGAGAAGCCGGGCGTCTGGCTGCCGCCGCAGTCGGTCTCGCCGGGGCGGGCGGGCACGGCGATCGCGCTCCAGGCGGACTTGACGGCCTCGCACTCGGTGGCGCCGTAGGTGGTCTTGGCGACGGTGACGGTCGCGGCGCGGGCGGCCCGGTGGTTCCAGCCGGAGGTCTTCATCAGCAGCCCGCCCATGAAGATCTTCGCGGCCTTCTGGATGCCGACGCCGGTGACGGAGGAGGGCCCGCCGGAGCAGATCGGGCTGCCCGGCTTGCCGCCGCCGGGGTCGGAGCCCTCGGCGAGCAGGTAGAACCAGTGGTTCTGCGGGCCGGCCGCGGCGTGCACCTCGGTGCCGGGGCTGAGCTGGGTGTAGCAGTTGGGGTGGTTGCCGACCAGCGACGGGTTGTACATGTTGCGGATGGGGCGGCTGTCGCCGTAGAAGCGGGCCTTCTCGCCGACGGTGTAGTCGGGCGGGTCGGCCGGGCTGTCGATGTACGCCTCGGTGATGGCGCCGAAGATGTCGCCGGTGGACTCGTTCATGCCGCCGGTCTCGCTGCCCGAGCCGCTGCCGCCGGGGGTGCGGTCGAAGATCTCGTGCCCGTACTCGTGCGCGACGACGTCGATGGACGTGAGCTGGTTGGTGCCGGGCTGGTTGTGGCCGTAGGTGGTCTTGGTGCCGTCGTAGTAGGCGTTGACGACGCGGAGGCCGGCGCGGGCGGGGACCATGCCGCCGCGGCCGTTCTGGCCGTTGTAGCCGACCCATTCGTTGAGCATGTCGAACTCTTGCTGGGCCGCGAACATGATGTCGACGCAGGCGGACTCCAGGTCGTTGGCGCCGCCGTTGCCCCAGGGCGGGGAGCCCCGGTAGGGGGCGCCGTTCTGGCCGCCGCACTGGAAGCCGCCGCGGGCCGGGTCGGTCATGGCGCCCGCGGCGGTGTCGATCTCGACGGTGCCGTTGTGGTAGCCCTGCCCGGCGGCGTCGCGGACCTGTTCGCGGGTCTCGACGACCTTGCCGGTGCGGGCGTCGACGTAGACCTCGCGCACGGTGGGGGCGCCGGCGGCGGTGCTGCCGGTGACGGTGGACTGCCAGGTCAGCACGCCCGTGCCGGCCTCGCCGCCGCGGAGCAGCACGCCCAGCTCGGGCGCGGTGGTCTTCTCCGGGTGGGCGACCCGCCGAGCGGCGGTCCGCTCGGCGGCGGCCGCGGGGATCCGGGCGCGCGGGGACAGCGACAGCTCGGGCGCGGGCGCGGCGGCGACGTCGAGGACGCGCCCGCGGCTGTCGGCGAGGACGACGGCGTCGCCGCCGGTGACGGGCAGCCCGAGGTAGGTGCGTTCGTACGCGGCGTAGTAGAGCCCGCCGTCCCAGGGGGTCACCCCGGTGCGGACGAGCTCCTCGCCCGGGCTGTGGCGCAGCCCGTCGAGCCCGCTGTCCGCGGCGCGGTCGGCGGCGGCCAGCGCGCGTGCCTTGCCGCTCGGCTGCCGCTCGTGCGGTGGAGCGGCGCTGGTGGTGCCGGTGAGGGCACCGGTCAGGCCGGCGGTCAGGGCGAATGCCGCCACGACCGCGCCAAGTCTTGTGGACTTCACGTCAGTTGCTCCCCTCTGGGAAACCGGGTGACGCGAGTATCCGCATGCACATGGCGGTTCGGGGATATCCCACCGGCCCTCATACCCGGGTTATACGCTGCTGGAATGGAGCTGGAGTTGCGGCACCTGCAGGCTGTCTGCCGGATCGCCGAGGCCGGCAGCCTCACGGCCGCCGCCCGCCTCCTCGGCGTCTCCCAGCCGGCGCTGTCCGCGCAGTTGCGCCGCATCGAGCGGGTGGCGGGCGGCGAGCTGTTCACCCGCACCCCGCAGGGCGTCCTGCCCACCCCGCTCGGCGACTTCGTGCTGTCCAAGGCGCACCGGGTGCTCGGCGAGATGGAAGCCCTCTCCGCCGGCACCCGGGCCACGATGGCGACGGGGCCGCTGCGGCTGGGGAGCATCGTGCTCGTCATGCTCGGCGCGCTGATGCAGGAGCTGGACGAGCTGCTGCCGGACCGGCAGGCCACGGTCGACAGCGAGGACTCCGTCACGGCGCTCACCCGGCTGCTGGGCTCCGGCCACTACGACGCCGTCCTCTACGGCGAGGTCAACGACCACCGCACGCCGCTGCCGGAGGGCGTCACGGCGCGCACGCTGGTGGCCGGGGAGCCGTTCTGGATCGCCCTCTCGGAGCGGCACCGGCTCGCGGGCCGGGAGCGGGTGGACCTGGCGGAGCTGGCGGGCGAGCGGTGGATGGCGATGACGAGCCAGGACGACGGCGGCCCGGAGGCCCTCCAGTCGGCGTGCGCGAGCGCGGGTTTCACGCCGCTGCTGCGCTACCGCATCGGCGACACGGCGCTCAACCGCCGGCTGATAGCGGCGGGCCGGGCGGTGGCGGTCTTCCAGCCGACGGCGCCGGCGACGCCGGGGGTGGTGCTGCGGCCGCTGGCGGGGGACCCGATCAGGGGCCGGCTGACGCTGGCGTGGCAGCGGCGCGCGGTGCCCGCGGAGCTGGCGGGGAAGCTGTACCGGGCGGCGGCGCGGGCGTACGCGGCGGGGCTGGCGAACAACCCGCCGTACGGGGCGTGGTGGGCGGCGCACCCGGAGGTGCACCCGGAGCCGGGGTGAGCGCCGGCTCCGGACCCGCGGCGGACCGTGCGGGCGCCGGGCCCGGCGCGCACCCCGCGGGCCGGGGCCGGCGCCCGGCGCTCAGCCCTCCGCGCCCGCCACGCCGTAGTCGGCCGCCGCGGCCGCCGTGAACGCCTCCTCGGCCACGACCATCCCGCCCTTGGCGTCGGCGTCCGGCCGCAGGATGAAGCTCTCCCGGGTCGACGGCTCGGCCGGGTCGGAGAAGTCGTGGGTGACGCCGAAGCCGCTGTCCATCGAGTCGATGGACAGCAGCGCCTCCGTGATTCCCTCGCGGCTCAGGTTCTTCGCCTTGCAGGCCCGCTTCAGCGCCTCGCCGAACAGGTCGGCCGCGGACCAGCCGGCGATGACGCCGGTGTCGAGCAGCTCGCCCGGGTACTCCTTCTCGTACGCCGCCGCCAGCTCCGCGGGCCCCGGCTCCGACGAGCCGATGGGCAGGGTGGAGGTGGAGACGTGGAAGTTCTTCAGCAGCGCGGGCCCGGCGGCGGTCTCCAGCAGCTGGGGGGCGAACGTCGGGTTGGAGCCCACGATCGGCACGTCGAGCCCGGAAGCCGCCGCCACACCCGCCAGCGACGCGGACTGCCGCGGCCCCGCGCTCATCAGGACCGCCGAGACCTCCGCCTTCGCGAGCGAGGTGACCTGGGCGGTCATGTCCTGGTCGGTCGCCTTGATCTTCTTGCCCACGACGGTGAGCCCGGCCGCCTCGGCCGCGTACTCGGAGCCGGCCAGCGCGTTCTCGCCGTAGTCGCCCTCGAAGTACACGTGGCCGATCCTGTCGCCCTTCCCGACGGCCCCCTCCCGGACCAGGAAGTCCACGGCGTTGATCATCTCCACGTCGTACGTGGCGCCGATCTGCCGGATGTTCTCGCTCCCCAGCAGCGTGGCCGACCACGCCTGCGGGATGACCAGCCCCTTGTCCCGGCCGTCGATGCGGTCCTTGACCGCGGCGACGTACGGCGAGCCGATGAACTGCGGGAAGCCCAGCACCTCCGGCTCCAGCTCGGTGTACGCGGAGACGGCCTTCTGCGGGTCGTAGCCGTGGTCCCGCACGGTCAGCTCCACCGTGCGGCCGCAGACGCCGCCGTCCGCGTTGAACCGCTCGAAGTACAGCTGCTGCGCCTGCGTCACGCTCTTGCCGAGGGTGGCGTACACGCCCGTCATGTCGGTGAGCACGCCGAGCGGGACGGTGGTCGCCGTCACCCCGTCGCCGACGCGCAGCCCCGATCCGCCGCCGTCGCCCTCGGCCGCGTCGTCGTCGGCCGCCTTGCCGCTGCAACCCGCCGCGGCGAGCGCCAGGGCCGCCGCGATCGCGGCGACCGCGGCCAGCCGCGGCCGTTGTCTACGCAGGGTGTGCTGGTGTCTGTGTCTGTACGGCGTCTTCAGCATCAGAGGGTTCCTCCTTCTCGGGGGTTCTGCGGCGGGGAGCGAGCCGGGCCAGGCCGCCGGGCAGGAAGAGCACGACCGCGACGACGGCGGCCCCGTACAGGTAGCGGGACGCCTCTCCGGGAGCGACGCCGCCGTCGCCGGTGGCGGAGACCAGGGGCAGCGACTCGCTGTAGCGCATGAAGACCTGCGGCAGCAGGGAGACGAAGGCGGCGCCCAGCACCGCGCCGGCGACCGAGCCGAGCCCGCCGACCACGATCATCGCCAGGTACTCCAGGGAGAGCACGAAGCCGAAGTACTCCGGCACCGTGCGCTGGAAGACCAGCGCGATCAGCACCCCGGCCAGCCCGGCGTACATGGACGACAGCACGAACACCCCGGCGCGCAGCCGCGCCACCGGCACGCCCATGACGCCCGCGGCGATCCGGTGGTCGCGCAGCGCGTTCATCGCCCGCCCGGGCCGGCCGCGCAGCACGCCGCGGGCGAACAGCGCGCCGGCGACGAGCAGCGCGAGGCCCACGTACCAGAGCTTCTCGGCGGCCCCGAACGGCACGTTGAGCAGCACGTCCTCGCTGTCGTCGAAGCGGTAGCCGAACAGCTCCAGCGGCGGCACGGCGCGGCCGTTGTAGCCGCCGGTCAGGTCGTCGGCGTTGAACAGCAGGTGCTGGCCGATGAAGATCAGCGCGAGCGTGGCGATGCCGAGGTACGCGCCGCTGAGCCGCCCCGCGATCGGGCTCAGCAGCCCGCCGGCGAGCCCCGCGAGCAGCACCGCGCCGGCCGCCGCGACCGTGGTGGGCAGCCCGAGGCCGGTGAGCCCGTCCTCGTCGCCGCCGGCAAGCGCGCAGTAGCCGTACGCGCCGACGGCGAGGAAGAAGGCGTGCCCGAGGGAGAGCTGCCCGGTGGCGCCGGTGAGCAGGTTGAGCCCGATGGCGCCGATGGCGGCGGCCATGGCGAACAGCCCGGCCTGGAGCCAGAACCGGTCGAGGTAGAACGGCAGCGCCAACGCCACGAGCAGGCCGGCGCCGGCCGCGGCGGGCCGGGCGTACCGGCGCAGGGCGCGGCGCGGGGCGGTGAGCGGCTCAGACACGGGTCAGCTCCCTCGTCCCGAAGAGCCCGGCGGGCCGCGCCAGCAGGACGAGCAGCATCACCAGGTACGGGGCCACGTCGCCGAGGCCGCGGCCGAGGAACGACAGCTCCGCCTGGTAGCCGGTGGCCATCGCCTCGGTGACGCCGACGATCAGCCCGCCGGCCAGCGCGCCCCCGGTGGAGTCGAGGCCGCCGATGATCGCGGCCGGGAACGCCTTGAACGCGGCGAAGGACGTGCTGCGCTCCAGCCCCGGGGTGGGGAAGACGGTGAGGAACAGCGCGGCGACGGCGGCCAGCGCGCCGGCCACCGCCCAGGCGGACAGCGACACGCGCCCGAGCCGTACGCCCATCAGCGCCGCGGCCTCGCGGTTCTCGGCGGCGGCCCGCATCGCCACGCCCCAGGAGGTGTAGCGGAAGGCGAGCAGGAAGGCCGTGATGAGCAGGGCCGCGGCGGCCAGCGCGGCGATGCGGGTCTGCGGCACGGTCACCGAGCCGAAGGTCAGGACCGCGTCGCCCCACGGGTCGCCGAGGGTCAGCACGTCGGTGCCGATGAGCCGGGTGAACTCGGTGAGCAGGACGATGTCGACGCCGATGGTGGCGATGGCGAGGACGCTGTGGTCACCGCCGCGGTAGCGGCGGATGACCAGGAACTCCACCAGTGCGCCGACGGTGGCGGCGCCGGCGATGCCGGCGGCGAGGGCCGGCCAGAAGCCGATGGGCCCGCTGAGCCGGGCGGCGAGGTAGCCGCCGGCGAGGAGGAGGGAGGCGTGGGCGAAGTTGACGACCTCGGTGGCCTTGAAGATGACGACGAAGCCGAGGGCGATGAGGGCGTAGACCGAGCCCGTGGAGAGCCCGCCGATGAGCAGCTCGACGAACGTGGTCACCGGTGCCCCCTCCCCGCCGCGGGCGCGGCGCCGTCCTCCGGGGCCGCCTCGCCGAGGTACGCGCGCACCACCTCGGGGTCGCGCTGCACCGCCTCGGGTGCGCCGCCGGCGATGCGGCGGCCGAAGTCGAGCACGGTCACCTCGTCGGCGAGCCGCATGACCACCCCCATGTCGTGTTCCACCAGGACGATCGAGATGCCGAGGCTGTCGCGGATCCCCGCGACCAGCGCGGCGGTGCGCCGCCGCGCCACCGGCGTCATGCCGGCCACCGGCTCGTCGAGCAGCAGCAGCCGCGGCTCGGTGCACAGGGCCCGGCCCAGCTCGACGAGCTTCCGCAGCCCGTACGGCAGCGTCCCGGCCGGGTGGTCGAGGTACGGCTCCAGGCCGGTGAACGCGGCGATCTCCCGCACCCGTGCGGCGTGCCGCGCCTCCTCGCGGGCGGCGGACGGCAGCCGCAGCCCGGCGGCGAGGAACCCGGCCCTCGTCAGCCGGTGCCGGCCGAGCATGAGGGTGTCGGAGACCGTGGCGTACGGGGGCAGGGCGAGGTTCTGGAAGGTGCGGGCCACGCCGAGACCGGCGATGCGGTGCGGGGGGAGGCCGGTCAGCTCGTGCCCGCCGAGCCGGACGCTGCCACAGGTCGCCCGGTAGACGCCGGAGAGCACGTTGAAGCAGGTGGACTTGCCGGCGCCGTTGGGCCCGATGACGGCGTGCACGCTGCCGGACCGCACGGTGAACGACACGTCGTCCAGCGCGGTGAGCCCGGCGAACCGCACGGTCAGCCCGGTCACGCGCAGTTCGGGGACGCCGGGCGCCGCCGGAACCGGGCCCGCAGGCTCCGCCGCGGGCCCGCCGGGCCCGGACGGCGGCTCCGGCGGTGGCCTGCGCGATCGGGGGGTGCCCCTCACGCCGGCCACCTCCCCAGCCGGGGTACGGACGTACTCACCGGCTCCGCGTCCCGCGCCGCGGTCTCGTCCACCACGCCCAGGTACCGCCGCCGCACCTCGTCCGACACCGCCAGCTCCGCCGCCGGGCCGGCGAGGGCCACCCGCCCGGTCTCCAGCACGTACGCCGACGACGCCAGCTTCAGGGCGACCGCCGCGTTCTGCTCGACCAGCAGCACCGAGGTGCCCTGCGCGTTGATCTCCCGGACGGTGTCCGCGATCCGGGCCGCCGCCATCGGCGCCAGCCCGAGCGTCGGCTCGTCGAGCAGCAGCAGCCGCGGCTCGGCCATCAGCGCCCGGCCGAGCGCCAGCATCTGCTGCTCGCCGCCCGACAGCAGCCCCGCGCGCTGCTGCGCCCGCCGGCGCAGCACGGGAAAGAGCCCGTGCACCCGGTCGAGCGCCGCGGCCCGGCGGTGCGCCCGGGCCCGCGCTCCGCCCCACGCCCGGTCCCGCTCCCCGCCGCGGGCGCGGCCCCGCGCGCCCCCGCGGGCGCCGAGCGCCCCGGCGCGCAGGTTGTCCGCCACGGTCATCCGCGCGAACACCTGGCGCCCCTCGGGCACCTGCACCACCCCGGCCGCGACCAGCTCCGCCGCCGCGAGGCCGTCGAGCCGCCGCCCGCCGAACGACACCGACCCGCCGCGCAGCGCGCCGCCGTGGAAGGCCAGCGTGCGCGAGACGGCCCGCAGCAGCGTGGACTTGCCGGCGCCGTTGCCGCCCAGCACCGCGACCACGGCGCCGTCCGGCACGTCGACCGATACGTCGACCAGCGCCCGCACCGGCCCGTAGCCGGCCGTCACGCCCTCGACCCGAAGGGACGCAGCCGTCATCGGCTCTCCTCTCCCGTGGAATAGGCGTTCACGACAGCACCGCCGCCCGCCGCCGTCCACGTCGGACGGCGGAATCGCTGCCGATGACCACCGCGTACGCCGATCCGTTGTGCACCGGCACAACGCGCTGCCATCGTGAGCGGATGGCTGCCCGCAGAGCGCGTTCGGACCATGACTGGGCGGTGCTCGCCAGTGCCTCGCAGGCCCTGACGGACCGCGTGCCGCTGCTCGCCGACCGGCTGCTCGACGAACTGGCGGAGAACTCGCCGCACTACGACCTGGCCGTGCCGCGCGACGAGCACTGGGAGCAGATCTGCGTGGCCCTGCGCTACGGCATCGAGGCCATCGCCGCCTCCCGCTCCGCGCCCCGCCGCGACCTCGCGTACGCGCGGGAGCTGGGCCGCCGCCGGGCGGAGCAGGGGCTGCCGCTGGAGCTGCTGCACCAGGCGTACCGGCAGGCGGCGTACCTGGTCTGGGACGAGATGCTCGACGTCGTCGCCGACGACGACCCGGGTTCGCTGCCGGTGCTGCTGCGCACCGCGACGCAGATGTGGTCGGGGGTGGACCGGCAGACGGCGACGCTGACCGACGCCTACCGCGCCACGGAGCGGGAGCTCCAGCGCCGCACGGACGGCCGCGGGCAGGCGCTGCTGGACGCCCTGCTCGACGCGGGCGACCGCGACGCGGACCCGGCCCTGGTGCAGCGCGCGGCGGCGGCGCTGGACCTGCCGGAGGCGGGGCGCTACGCGGTGGTGGTGCTGCGCTCGGAGCACCCCGGCCCGGGCGTGCCGGTGGAGCCCGGCGGCATGCGGTTCTTATGGCGGATGCGTACGGACGTGGAGCTGGCCGTCGTCGCCCTCGGCGCCGCCGCCACCCCGGCGGATCTGCAGCACGCCCTGCGGGCGCGCTGCCCCGGCCCCGGCGGCATCAGCCCCGTCGTCGGCGGCCTGGCGAAGCTCGGCCACGCCCGCCGCCAGGCGGAGCTGGCCCTCAGCACGGTGGGCCCGGGCGGCGCGGACTCCATCGTCCGCCTGGCCGAGCGCCTCCCGGCGGCCCTGGTGGTCAGCCGCCCGGAGCTGGCGGGGCTGCTCGTCTCCGAGGTCTTCGGCGAGCTGCTCCGCCTGGAGGCGCCGGACCGGGCGACGCTGCTGGAGACGCTGGAGGCGTGGCTCTCCTGCGGCGGCTCCGCGGGCCGCACGGCGACGCGGCTGTACTGCCACCGCAACACGGTCTTCAACCGCCTGCGGCGGCTGGAGCAGCTGACGTCGCGCTCGCTGTCGCACCCGCGCGACCTCATCGAGCTGATGCTGGCGCTGGAGGCGTACTGGCGCGGCTAGGCGGGCGGGGGCGGGCGGGCTCGGTCAGAGGGGCGCGGTCAGAGGAAGTCGCGGGCCAGCGACTCCGCCACCGACTCCAGCAGCGCGCCCGCGTTCGCCATCGACCGCTCCACGTCCGGCTCCAGCGCCGCCAGCGCGTACGCCCGCTCGATCCCCGCGCCCCGCAGCGCGGCCTCGTCGATCGACAGCCCTCCGCACACCGCCACCACCGGCTTCCCCGCCGCCCGCGCCGCCGCCGCGACGCCCGCCGGGGCCTTGCCGTGCAGCGTCTGCCGGTCCAGCGACCCCTCCCCCGTGATCACGAGGTCCGCCCGCGCGAGGGCGGCCGCGAAGCCGAGGACGTCGAGCAGCACCTCGATCCCGGGCCGGAAGACCGCGCCGAGCCCGAGGAGCGCCCCGTAGCCGATGCCGCCCGCGGCGCCCGCGCCCGGCTGCCGGGCCAGCCGGGCCGCCCGCGGGCCGACGGCCTGCTCCAGCACCCGCACGTAGTGCGCGAGCGCCGCGTCCAGCGCCTCGACGTCCGCGGCGCTCGCGCCCTTCTGCGGCCCGTAGACCGCCGGCGCCCCGGTCGGGCCGGTCAGCGGGTTGTCGACGTCGCTGGCGAGGATCAGCTCGACGTCGGCGAACCGCGGGTCGACGCCGCTCAGGTCGGCCCGCGCCAGGTCCGCCAGCGGCCCGCCTCCCGGCCCGACCGGCTCCCCCGCCGCGTCGCGGAGGTCGGCGCCGAGCGCCGTGAGCATGCCGGCGCCGCCGTCCGTGGTCGCGCTGCCGCCGACGCCGAAGACGACGGTGCGCGCCCCGGCGTCGAGCGCCGCGCGGAGGAGTTCGCCGCTGCCGTACGTGGTGGCGGTGCGCGGCGCGAAGCGGCCGGGGGGCAGCAGTTGCAGCCCGGACGCCTCGGCCATCTCGACGACCGCCGTGCCGTCGCGCAGCGCGTACGCCGCCGTGACCGGTTCGCCGAGCGGCCCGGTGACCCGCGCCTCGCGGCGTGCGAAACCGGCGGCCAGGGCGGCGGCGACGGTGCCGTCGCCGCCGTCGGCGACGGGCAGCGCCTCGACGGCGAGGTCCGGCGCGACCCGGTGCAGGCCCGCGGCCACCCGCCGGGCGACCTGCTCCGCGGTCAGGGAGCCCTTGAACTTGTCGGCCGCGATCAGCACCCGGGTCACCGTTCCGTGCGTCACTTGCCACCCCTCGCTCTGGTCGGTCGGTCCTGGTCACGCCGCTGCGACCCTATCCTCAAGCCGCCGGATCGCGTACGGGCCCGGGGCCGGCGGAGGCGCCGGCCCCGGGCCCGTACGGCCACTGCCACGACCGCTGCCGCGGCTCGCGCCTCAGCCGTCGCCCCGCTCCAGCACGAGCAGCTGCTTCTTGCGGTCGATGCCGCCGCCGTAGCCGGTGAGGCTGCCGTTGGCGCCGACGACGCGGTGGCAGGGGACGATGATCCCGACGGGGTTGCGGCCGTTGGCCATGCCGACGGCGCGGGAGGCGGCCGGGTTGCCGACGCGCTCGGCGAGTTCTCCGTAGGAGATGGTCTCGCCGTACGGGATCTGCCGCAGCTGCTCCCACACCCGCCGCTGGAACGGCGTGCCGGCCAGCCGCAGCGGCAGGTCGAAGTCGGTGCGCTCGCCCGCGAAGTACGCCGTGAGCTGCGCGGTCGCCGCCGCGAACGGCGGGTCGGCGGGGTCGGCGGGGGTGCCGAAGGTCTCGTCGGCGGGGCGGTGGCGCTGGTCGGTCATGTAGAGCCCGGTGAGGTCGTCGCCCTCGGCGACGAGGGTGAGGGGCCCTACGGGGCTGTCGACGGTGGTGTGTGTGCGCATGTCCTTCACTCCGTGGGCATCAGGTTGATCGGGTGGTCGCCGGCGGGCGGCGCCGCCCAGAGGTACTGCACGGCGTACGCGCGCCAGGGCCGCCAGGCGGCCGAGTGGCGGACGAGCGCCGCGGGGCTGCCGGGCAGCCCGAGACCGGCGGCGGCCTTGCGGACGCCGAGGTCGGTGGCCGGGAAGGCGTCGGGGTCGCCGAGCGCGCGCATGGCGACGACCTCGACGGTCCAGGGGCCGATGCCGGGCAGCTCGGCGAGCCGGTGGCGGGCCTGTTCCCAGTCGCTGCCGCCGCCGAGGTCGAGGTCGCCGGCGGCGAGGGCGGCGACGAGCGCGGTGAGGGTGGTGCGCCGGCTGCGCGGCATGGCCAGCGCCTCGGGGTCGAGCCCGGCGAGGGCCCCGGGTTCGGGGAAGAGGTGGGTGAGGCCGCCTTCGGCGTCCTCGACCTCCGTGCCGTACGAGGTCACCAGCCGGCCCGCGTGCGTGCGCGCCGCGGCGGTGGAGACCTGCTGGCCGAGGACGGCCCGTACGGCGAACTCGGCGCCGTCCGTGGTGCGCGGCACCCGCCGGCCGGGCGCCTTGGCGATCAGCTCGGCGAGCTGGGGGTCGCGGGCGAGCTGTTCGTCGACGGCGACGGGGTCGGCGTCGAGGTCGAGCAGCCGGCGGCAGCGGGTGATGGCGATGGCCAGGTCCCGCTGGTCGGTGAGGGCGAGCCGGGTCGCGACGTGGTCCGGGCGGGGCGTGAGCGAGGCGATGCCGTGCCCGTACGGCAGCCGCAGCGTGCGCCGGTACGCGCCGCCGCGCCACTCCTCCACGCCGGGCACCGCGGTGGCGGCGAGGTGGCCGAAGAGGTTGTCGGGGGTCAGCGGCTGCCGGAAGGGCAGCCGGAGGGAGATCACGCCGGGGGCGGTGCTGCCCGTACTGTCCCTGCCGGCGCGGCCGCGGGCGGCGCGGCGGCGCAGTTCGGTGGGGGCGAGCGCGAAGACCTCCTGGACGGTGTCGTTGAAGGTGCGGATGGAGGAGAAGCCGGCGGCGAAGGCGACGTCGCCCATCGGCAGCGGCGACGTCTCGATGAGCACGCGCGCGGTCTGCGCGCGCTGGGCCCGGGCGAGCGCGAGGGGGCCGGCGCCGAGTTCGGCGCGGAGCTGGCGTTCGACCTGCCGGGTGCTGTAGCCGAGCCGGGCGGCGAGACCGGCGACGCCGTCGCGGTCGACGACGCCGTCGGCGATGAGCCGCATGGCGCGGGCGGTGAGGTCGGCCCGGTGGTTCCACTCCGGGGAGCCGGGGCTGGTGTCGGGGCGGCACCGCTTGCAGGCGCGGAAGCCGGCCTGCTGGGCGGCGGCCGCGCTGGGGTAGAACCGCATGTTCTGCGGCTTGGGCGGGACGACGGGGCAGCTGGGCCGGCAGTAGATGCCGGTGGTCAGGACCCCGGTGAAGAACCAGCCGTCGAAGCGGGCGTCCTTGGACTGGACGGCCCGTACGCAGCGCTCCGTGTCGGTGAACATGACTCCAGCGTCGGGCACCGCGGGGTCGAATGCTAGCGAGAATCCGACATCACGATGCGGCTGCGCTGGCGTCCCGCGACCCGCCCGCGACCCGCCCCGGGGACCGCCTGGCGCGGGCCCCGGAAGCCGGGGACCGGCCCGCCGTCAGCGGGACCGCGTCAGCGTACGGAACACCGCCCGGGCCGCGTTGTGGCCGCCCATCCCGTGCACCCCCGGCCCCGGGTACGTCGACGACGAGCACAGGAACACCCGCGGGTGGACCGTCGCCCACGGCACCCGGGCGAGCCGCGGGCGCAGCAGCGTCTGGGTGCCGGAGAAGGCGCCGCCGGCGATGTCGCCGCCGACGTAGTTGGCGTTGCGCGCGGCGAGCGTGGGCGGTCCCGCGGTGGCGCGGGCCAGCACCAGGTCGCGGAAGCCGGGCGCGAAGCGCTCCAGCTGCCGTTCGATGGCGTCGGTGGCGTCGCCCTCCCAGCTGTTGGGCACGTGCCCGTAGACCCAGAAGGTGTGCTTGCCGGCCGGCGCCCGCGTGGGGTCGGCGATCGTGGGCTGGCAGGCGATGAGGAACGGCACGGCGGGCTCGACCCCGTGCACGGCGGCGTCGAGCGCCGCGCCGATCTCGCCCTCCGTCGGTCCGACGTGCACCGTCGTGGCGCGCCGCGCCGCCGGCGAGGTCCAGGGCACGGGCCCGTCCAGGGCGTAGTCGATCTTGAAGACGGAGGGCCCGTAGCGGAAGCCGTCGTACGCGCCGCCGAGCCCGGCGATGCGCGCCAGCGCGGTCGGGGAGGTGTCGAAGACGTACGCGCGCGCGGGCGGCAGTTCGTCGAGCCGCTTCACCTCGATCCCGGTGTGGATCTCGCCGCCCAGCGCGCGCAGATACCCGGCGAGCGCGTCGGAGATCGCCTGGGAACCGCCGCGGGCCACCGGCCAGCCGACGGCGTGGCCGGCGAGGGCGAAGGCCAGCGCCATGGCCGCGGTCACCGGCGTGCGCAGCGGGGCGATGGAGTGGGCGGCGAGGCCGGCGATCAGGCCGCGGGCGTGCGCGCCCTGGAAGCGGCGGTTGAGCAGCGACGCGGGCATGGCGCACTGGCCGAGGCGCAGGAGGGTGACGGGGTCGCGGGGCACGGACCGCAGCGAGGCGGTGAAGAAGTCCCGGGACAGCGTCTCCCACTTGCCGAGGAACGGCTCGACGAGCCGCCGGTAGACACCGGCGTCGGAGCTGCCGAGCGACATCGCCGTCTCACCCACGGAGCGGGAGAGCACGGCCGCGGTGCCGTCGGGGAAGGGGTGCGCCATGGGCAGTTCGCCGTGCACCCACTGAAGGCCGTACTCGGCCAGCGGGAGTTCGTTGAACACCGGGGAGCCCGCCCCGAAGGGGTGGGCGGCGGAGCAGGGGTCGTGCCGGAAGCCCGGCAGGGTCAGCTCGGCGGTGCTCGCCCCGCCGCCGATGGTGTCGCGGGCCTCGAAGACCTCGGTCGTGAAACCCCGTCGGGCGAGTTCGACGGCGGCGGTCAGCCCGTTCGGCCCCGCGCCCACGACCACCACGTCGACCAGCGTCGTCATCCGCCTCGCCACTCCCGTCGTCGCTGCCCGGGGTTGACGGCCCGCGTCAGGGGACCGCCCCGGGTACGCCCCGGCCTGGTCCGGCCAGCAGGGCAAGGATATGACGCGCCGTTTCGGCGTCCCGCGCCGCGGTGAAGGGAAGGGCGTTGCCGCCGGCCACCCGGAACGGCTCCCCCGCGACGGTCCCGCTCGCGCCGCCCGCCTCGGCGACGAGAAGCAGGCCCGCGGCGTGGTCCCAGGGCTTCTCCCAGGAGAACGCCACCGCGTCGATCTCGCCCCGGGCCACGGAGAGGTAGTCGTGGCCGGCGGACCCGCAGGGCCGGGCCCGTACCCCGGGTACGTCGAGGCGGGCCAGGGCGCGCTTCTCGGCGTCGGTGGTGAAGTCGTGGTGGGAGATGCCGACCACCAGCTCCTGCCCGGGCTCGGGCACACCGGCGCGCAGCTCCTCGCCGCCGACGACGTGCGCGCCGGCGCCGCGCCGGGCGACGGCCATGAGGTCCTTGGCCGGCAGGTACGTCCAGGAGGCCAGCACCTCGCCGCGGTGCGCGAGCGCGACGAGCATGCAGAACCCGGGCTCGCCCCGCACGAACTGCCGGGTCCCGTCGACGGGGTCCACCACCCACACGGGCCCGTCCCCCCGCAGCACCGCCAGCCGCCCGGGGTCCGCGTGCACGCCCTCCTCGCCGACGAGGGCGGACCCGGGCAGCAGCGCCGTCAGCGAGCGCTCCAGATGCGCCTCGGCCGCCTGGTCGGCGACGGTGACCAGGTCGTGCGGCCCGTCCTTCTGGATGATCTCGTCCGCGCCGAGCCGCCGGAACCGCGGCATGACCTCCTCGGCCGCCGCCTTGCGCAGGGCGTCCTCGACCCGGTCGAGGGCGTCGGCGGAGGCCACGAAGTCGTCGATCATATGTCCATCGAACCACGCGGGGGCACCGGACGCGGAACCGGCGCGGACGCGCTCGCCCGGCGGCCTCCGCGCGGTGCCGGGGACCGGTCCCCACCTGCCTGTGACAGCGTTGTCGCCTGCCGGAGCCCGGCCGGGTCGCGGTGGCACCACGCTGCCGGAACGCACCCCACCGACGCGGCCGCGGTCCGGCACGCACCATCGCCCTGCACGACCTCGCGACATTCTCCCGCAACCGTCCAGTATCAGGTCGCTGCACCGTGGCTGACCTGGTGCTTTCAACCACAGTGAGGCCCTGTGAGACAACTGTATCGTGCGTTCCTGGTGGGCTTGTTAGCCCTGGGACTCTCGGCTGTCTACAACCCCGTCGCGTCGGCAGAGCCGGGTTCCCGGCTACCGATCGCGGACGTTCTGGCCAGCGCCGACGACGGCAACGTGGCCGCCAACACCCTGGACAACGATCTGAGCACCCGCTGGTCCGCCGAAGGCGACGGGGTGTGGATCCGCTACGACCTCGGCTCGGCACAGACCATCGGCTCGACCTCCCTCGCCTGGCACAAGGGAGACACCAGGCAGAGCACCTTCGACGTCGAGGTGTCCGACGACGGATCAACGTGGACACCCGTCCTGACAAGCAAGCGGAGCAGCGGCACCACGCTCCAACCGGAGAACTACGACTTCGCCGACACCTCCGCCCGCTACCTGCGCATCGTCGGCCACGGCAACACCGGCAACGACTGGACCAGCATCACCGAGACAGCGATCTACGGGGCCGACGGCAGCGGCCCCTCCTGTAACTACCCGGCCGACGTGCTGGACCTGACGAACTGGTACATCGGGCTGCCGATCGGCGACGAGGAGTCGCCGACCAACGTCGAACAGCCGGAACTCGACTCGTTCTCGATCGACCCGTGGTTCACCACGACGGAGAACTGCGACGCCGTCCGGTTCCGCGCCGCCGTCAACGGCGTCACCACCAGCGGCTCCAGCTACCCCCGCTCGGAACTGCGCGAGATGACGGACTCGGGGCAGACCAAGGCGAGCTGGTCGTCGACGTCCGGCAGGCACACGATGGTGATCGACCAGGCCATCACGGATCTCCCCGAGGACAAGCCGGAGGTCGTCGCCGGGCAGATCCACGACTCCGACGACGACGTCTCGGTCTTCCGCCTGGAGGGCGAGAAGCTCTACGTCACCAGTCCTGACGACAGCAACTACAAGCTGGTGGACGAGAACTACGAGCTGGGCACGAGGTTCCAGGCGAAGTTCGTGGTCAGCGACGGCGAGATCAAGGCGTACTACAACGGCGAGCTGCAGACCACGCTCTCGGAGGACTTCTCCGGCGCCTACTTCAAGGCGGGCGCGTACACCCAGGCCAACTGCGAACGCTCGTCGCCGTGCAGCGACGACAACTACGGCCAGGTGGAGATCTACGGACTGAACGTCACCCACGACGACGGCCAGGACACCGAAGACCCGGCCCAGGCGGCCGAGCGGTACGGCTGGGGCGACCCGATGCCGATCTCCGACGAGTTCGACTACACCGGCCCGGTGGACCCCGCGAAGTGGGACGTGCCCTCGGGCAGCGTCGGCGGCACGGCCCAGTGCTGGGAAGGGCACGCCGGAAACGGCCGCCGGTGCGGGAAGAACAGCACCGTCGCGGACGGGATCCTCACCATGCGCGGCGAGGAGAACGGCGACACGGGATGGATCAGGCAGAACCTCGACACCCAGTACGGCCGCTGGGAGATCCGGTCGCGCTCGCGGAACACCGGATCGGAGGGCGGCCTCTACCATCCCCTGCACCTGATCTGGCCCACCGCCGGCGACCGGCTGGAGAACGGGGAGTACGACTGGGTCGAGTACACCAACCCCGACGCGCAGTGCCTCGGGGCGTGGCTGCACTACCCGCAGAGCCCCACGGACGAGAAGGTGCACCGCGAGCTCTGCCCCGTGGACATGACGCAGTGGCACAACTTCGCGTTCGAATGGACGCCGGACGCGCTGGTCGGCTACGTCGACGGTGAGGAGTGGTTCCGGCTGGCGGACGGCGCGAACTCCGAGCGCGGGAACATCCAGTCCATGCCGCTGGGCAACCTCGTCATCCAGCTCGACAACTTCACCGGCGACAGCGGTCTGCGCCCGGCGGTCTTCGAAGTCGACTGGGTCCGGACGTATCCCGTCACCCCCGACGACGGCGGCGGCACTCCGGGGACCCCGGTGCCGGTGACGGACGTCGTGGCCAGCACCGACGACGGCAACGTGGCCGCCAACACCCTCGACGGCGACCTGAGCACCCGGTGGTCCGCCGAAGGCGACGGCGTCTGGATCCGCTACGACCTCGGCTCGGCCCAGACCATCGGCTCCACCTCCCTGGCCTGGCACCAGGGAAACACCAGAACCAGCTCGTTCGACGTCGAGGTGTCCGACGACGGGTCGTCGTGGACACCGGTCCTGACGGGCAGGAACAGCAGCGGCACCACACTCCAGCCCGAGAACTACGACTTCGCCGACGTCTCCGCCCGCTATCTGCGCGTCGTCGGCCACGGCAACACCAGCAACGACTGGACCAGCATCACCGAGACGGCGGTCTACGGCGCCGACGGCGGGGGCGGCGGGGATCCGGACCCGGGCCCGGGCCGCACCGTCCCGGTCGCGGACTCGGACCAGTTGCAGGACGCGCTGGGGGACGCGCGCGCCGGTGACCGCATCGTGCTCGCGGACGGTCAGTACTCGATCGGCGAGATGTCCGGCAGGAACGGGACGGCCGACCAGCCCATCACCGTCGTCGCGGAGAACCGCGGCCAGGCGGTGATCGACGACGGGCAGTTGGAGGTGGCCGACTCCTCGTACGTCACCTTCGAGGGTCTGAAGTGGACGAACAGCGACACGTTGAAGGTCACCGGCTCGAACCACGTGCGGCTGACCCGCAACCACTTCCGGCTCACCGAGGAGTCCTCGCTGAAGTGGGTGATCATCCAGGGTGAGAACAGCCACCACAACCGGATCGACCACAACCTGTTCGAGGAGAAGCACGAGCGGGGCAACTTCATCACCATCGACGGGTCCGAGACCCAGCAGTCGCAACACGACCGCATCGACCACAACCACTTCCGCGACATCGGCCCCCGCGCGGACAACGAGATGGAGGCCGTCCGGATCGGCCAGAGCGCAATCTCGCAGTCGAGCGGATTCACCGTCGTGGAGTCGAACCTCTTCGAGAACTGCGACGGCGATCCGGAGATCGTCTCCGTGAAGAGCAACGACAACATCGTCCGCTACAACACGTTCCGCACCTCGCAGGGCGTGCTGTCGCAGCGGCACGGGAACCGCGGCTCCTTCTACGGCAACCACTTCCTCGGCGAGGGCAAGGAGGGAACCGGAGGAATCCGGATCTACGGCCAGGACCACAAGATCTACAACAACTACTTCGAGGGCCTGACGGGCTCCGGCTACGACGCCGCGCTCCAGATCGACGGCGGCGACGTGGACGACTCGGGCGCGCTGAACGCGCACTGGCGCGTCTACCGGGCGGTCGTCGTGAACAACACCTTCGTGGACAACGTGTCGAACATCGAGATCGGCGCCAACTACGACCTCGCGCCGGTCGACTCGGTCATCGCCGACAACGTGGTCACCGGAGACCAGGGCAAGCTGATCAACGAACTCATGACGCCGGAGGACATGACCTACGCCGGCAACATCGCGTGGCCGACCGGATCGGCCACCGTCGGCGTCGACGAGCCCTCCGACGCCGTCCGTACCGTCGATCCGCTGCTGTCCCCCGACGGGCCGCTGCACCGGATCGGCGCCGGAAGCCCGGCGATCGACGGCGGCACCGGCGGCTACGGGTTCGTCACCGACGACATGGACGGCCAGGCCCGCACCGGCGTCGTCGACGTCGGAGCCGACGAGCGGTCGTCGTCGGCCGTCACGCGAGCCCCGCTGACCGCGGCCGACGTCGGTCCCAGCGCCACGTAGGACGCGCGGAACGACCGGTGGCGGCCCGGCCCGCCACCGGTCGTTCCCGTCTCGCGCCGGGCAGCCCTCCCCGGGCGCAGGGGATCCCCGGGGAGACGCACGTGAACGATCTCGACGCCCTCTTGGATCCACCATCCGCGAGACCACCCTTACGGAGGCAACCGGGGCAGAAGTCCGTACGCCGGCCGCGAAGAAAATCTGTCGTGGCCGCAGTAGACATCGAACCGTCGCAGTGCTAACGTTTCTCTCGTAGCCAGGAAGTCAAAGAGGGCACGGAGACATGAACTGCCGTGCATAGCAGGACCAGCAGTACGACCGAGAAACCGAAGGAAGAAGGAGCAGACGCCATCAGGATCGCCCGGGCGAGGACGACGTCCGCCCGGGTACCGCAGGCCCCGGATTGGAAGGTGGTCCCCGGTCACGCATCCGCGATCCCCGCAGTCCGCCCGTTCGAGGGCACCTGCGGACACAGAGGCCGGCGCAGTCAGCCGGTAGATGGTGTTGAACGCTCGGGGCCCGGGTGCCAGGACGGCATCCGGGCCCCCCGACGTGCCGTAGAAAGAAGAGGTATATGCCCCCTGCCGACGCCCGACCCGTCATCCCCCTCGATGACGACGACTACCCCGCCTACACCATGGGCCGGGCCGCCGAGATGCTCGGCACCACCCCCGCCTTCCTCCGCGCCCTCGGCGAACAACGGCTGATCACCCCCCTGCGCTCCGAAGGCGGCCACCGCCGCTACTCCCGCTACCAGCTGCGCATCGCCGCCCGCGCCCGGGAGCTCGTCGACAACGGCACCGCCATCGAAGCGGCCTGCCGCATCATCATCCTCGAAGACCAGCTCGAAGAAGCCCAGCGCATCAACGACCGGCTGCGCGCCCAGGACGGCGACGATCCGCAGCCGCAGACACCCACCTGACCCGGCCGGCGGCCGCCGCGCAGGATCCGCTGCTCGACGATCCGCACCACCGGCCGCCTCCTCAACCCCATGCCGGAGCGGGGCGCGGGGAGTTCACGGCCGTGGAAGACTGAGGCGCATGCGAAGGCGGATGGCACGAGGAGCGGCATCCTGGGCGGGCCCGTTGGTGCTGCTGGTCGTCGGATGCTCGACGTCGGCCTCACCCCAGCCGGATTCGCCCTCCCCATCGGCCAGTCGGCCGCACGCTTCCGGCACGACGCAGGCGGACTGCCCCCGCACCGCACCGGTCCCCTCCGGCTCCGTGCCGGCCGCCGTGCGTGACTTCGACAAGCAGGGCAAATGGTACGGCGCCGACGACCTGTGGGTGGCCAGACCCGACCTGCTGGATCACCCGGGTGAACGCGCAGAGGGGTACCGCACGAAGTACGCGTCAATCACGCTCGACGCTCAGGGGCGGGTGACCGACCGGAAGGGCGCTCCGCGCGTCGACGTCGAACGACTGGACCGATCCGGCAGCGGGCGCGGCGGTACCGGTGGATATGCCACCGCGGACGGCGGCCGGCGGTGGTGGCCGACGGTCGTCGACTTCCCCGGGACCGGCTGCTGGGAGGTGACCGAAACACTCGGTTCCACCGAGGTCCGATTCACCGTGCCTGTCCCAGCACGCTGAGCACGTCCGTGCTCCAGGGGGCTGGAGCGCGGGGCACGCCGCGTCCGCAGGATCCGGGGGCGTGCGTCCTCGATGAGGATGAGGCCGCCTTCCCTCTTCCAGGGGCCTCCGCCCTACCCTGGGCGCATGTCCACGACGACGGCGGGTGACGGGCGGCGGCCGCTGGTGGCGGTGCTCAGCGGGGCCGGGATCTCCACCGACTCCGGTATTCCCGACTACCGCGGGCCGAACGGGGTCTGGCGGCGGGATCCGGAGGCGCAGAAGCTCGTCACGTACGAGTACTACATGGCCGACCCCGAGATCCGGCGCCGGTCCTGGCTCATGCGCCGCGACGGCGCCGCCCGCGGCGCCCGGCCCAACGCCGCGCACACCGCCGTCGCCGAGCTGGCCCGCTCCGGCACGCCGGTGCGGGTGGTCACGCAGAACGTCGACGGGCTGCACCAGCTCGCGGGGATGCCCGAGCGCAAGGTGCTGGAGCTGCACGGCTCGTCCCGTACCGCGGTGTGCACCGCCTGCCCGTGGCGCGGGCCGATGGACGAGACGCTGGCGCGCGTGGCGGCCGGGGAGGCGGATCCGGCGTGCCGGGAGTGCGGCGGGATCCTGAAGTCGGCGACGGTGATGTTCGGGCAGCCGCTCGACCCCGAGGTGCTGGCCACGGCGGTGGCGGTGGCCGAGGCGGCGGAGGTGTTCCTCGCCGTCGGCAGCAGCCTCCAGGTGCAGCCGGCGGCGTCGCTGGCGGGGCGGGCCGCGGCGGCGGGGGCCCGGCTGGTCGTCGTCAACGCCGAGCCCACGCCGTACGACCACCTCGCCGCCGAGGTGGTCCGCGAGCCGATCAGCGAGGCGCTGCCGCCCCTGCTGGCCCGGCTGTGACCGCCTTGTCCCGCGACCCCGACATCAGCAGGGTGTACAGGATCAGCGACGTGCCCAGGCCCACCGCCCAGCCGTAGTCGGCGAGCGGCTTGAGGAACGGGATCAGCCCGTCCTCCGGGTACGGGCCGGACGCGCCCGCGTCCGTGTGGGAGCCGCCGACGGCCAGCAGGCCGCCGGCCGCGAAGGCGACGACGCCGCGCCAGTTCCAGCCGCCCGCGTACCAGTACGCGCCGCCGCGGCGGTACAGGCCCGGCAGGTCCAGCACCGTGCGGCGGACGAGCCAGTAGTCGGCGATGAGCACGCCGGCGACCGCGCCGAGGAGGCCGCCGTAGGTGCCGAGCCAGACGAAGATGTAGATGTCCGGGTTGGCGATCAGCTCCCACGGGAACATCAGCATGCCCGCGGTGCAGGCGATCAGCGATCCGGTGCGGAAGGTGATGGCCCGGGGCGCCAGGTTGGACAGGTCGTACGCGGGGCTGACGAGGTTCGCCGCGACGTTCGTCGTCAGCGTGGCGAGGAGGATGACGAACAGGGCGAAGGCGATGCCCAGTTCGGTGTCCATCCGGGCGGCCAGCTCCGCCGGTTCCCAGATGGGCTTGCCGTAGACCGCCTGGGAGCCCGAGGTGACGAGCACGGACAGCAGCGCGAACGCGGCCATCGTGGTGGGCAGTCCGAGGGACTGGCCCCAGATCTGGGCGCGCTGGCCGGCGCCGAAGCGGGTGAAGTCCGGGATGTTCAGCGAGAGCGTCGACCAGAAGCCGATCATGCCCATGAGGGCGGGGAAGAACTTCTCCCAGAAGTCGACGCCCCAGCCGAGCTGCGACGGCTCGTCGAGCAGCGGGCCGAGGCCGCCGGCCTGGTCGGCGATCCATATGAGCAGGGCGACCGCACCCGCGAGCATGAGCGGGGCGGCCCAGGTCTCCAGCTTCTTCACCCCCTCCATGCCGAAGAGGATGACGCCGACCTCGATGAGCCAGAAGAGGACGAAGCAGAGCCACTGCGGCCACGGGTAGCCGCCCCACGAACCGGCCTCGGCCCACCAGCTGCCGGCTCCGAATATCTTCCCGGCCAGGAAGTAGATCGCCTGGCCGCCGATCCAGGTCTGGATGCCGAACCAGGCGCAGGCGACGACGCCGCGCAGCAGCGCCGGGAGGTTGGCGCCGACCACGCCGAAGGAGGAGCGGGCGAGGACGGGGAACGGGATGCCGTACTTGGGGCCCGCGTGGCCGGTCAGCAGCATCGGGAGCAGCACGATGACGTTGGCCAGGGCGATGGTGAGGACGGCCTGCTTCCAGTCCATGCCCAGCGCGATGAGCCCGGCGGCGAGGGTCCAGGTGGGTACGTTGACCGCCATGCCGACCCAGAGGGCGGCGAAGTTGTACGTGGTCCAGGTGCGCTGCGCGGCGGGGACGGGGACCAGGTCGCCGTTGGCGTAGGGGCTGCCGGTGAGGTCGTCGGCGGGGGAGAGCTCCACCCTGTCGCCGGCGGCCGGAGGCGGGGGGTACGGGGATGCTGCGGCGTCGTGGACCATGGGTTCTCCCTCAGGCCAGCGCCGGGATGACGTGTCTCCCGTACGCGTCGACGGTGGACTCCTTCGCGTCGTGCATCGCGTAGATCGCGAACTGGTGCACGCCCAGCTCCCGCAGCCGGCGCAGCTTCTCCACGTGTGCCTCGACCGGGCCCAGGATGCAGAAGCGGTCCACGATGTCGTCGGGGACGAAGTCGGTGGAGGGGTTCCCGGCGCGGCCGTGGTGGGAGTAGTCGTAGCCCTGGCGCTGCTTGACGTACGCCGTGAGCGCCTCGGGGACGACGTCGGAGTGCTCGCCGTAGCGGTCGACGAGGTCGGCGACGTGGTTGCCGACCATGCCGCCGAACCAGCGGCACTGCTCGCGCGCGTGCGCCAGCGCCTCGGGGGTGCCGTCCGTGACGTACGCGGGGGCGGCGACGCAGACCGTCAGGTCGTCCGGGTCGCGGCCGGCCTGGGCGGCGGCGGTGCGGACGGCCTTGACCATGAACTCGGTGAGGTACACGTCGGACAGTTGGAGGATGAAGCCGTCGGCGACCTGCCCGGCGAGGGCCAGCGCCTTCGGCCCGTACGCCGCCATCCACACCGGCAGGCGGCCGTTCTCGACCCACGGCAGCGTCAGCGTGGTGCCGGCCTCGCGGTCGACGACGGCCTCGCGGCCCTCGGCGAGGTCGCGGATGACGCGGATGGCGTCGCCGAGGCGGGCCAGGGTGTTCGGCGGGCGGCCGGCGACGCGCATGGCGGAGTCGCCGCGGCCGATGCCGCAGACGGTGCGGTTGCCGTACATCTCGTTGAGGGTGGCGAAGGCGGAGGCGGTGACCTCCCAGGCGCGGGTGCCGGGGTTGGTGACCATGGGGCCGACGGTGAGCCGGTCGGTGTGCTCCAGGATGCGGCTGTAGATGACGTACGGCTCCTGCCACAGGACGGTGGAGTCGAACGTCCAGCCGTAGCGGAAGCCGTTGCGCTCGGCGCGGCGCATCAGGCCGACGACGGCGGAGGCGGGCGGGTCGGTCTGCAGCACGAGTCCGAAATCCATTTCGGCCCCCTTTGAGGAACGGTCTCTACAGGAACTGGCAGGTGCCGCGCGGAATGTACTGGCCGTGTCCCGCGCGGCCGGTGAACTCCCGGCCGTCGAGGACGGTCTCGCCGCGGGAGAGCACGGTCTCGACCCGGCCGGTGATCTCCTTGCCCTCGTACGCCGAGTAGTCGACGTTCATGTGGTGGGTGGCGGCGGAGAGCGTCTGGCGGGCCTCGGGGTCGTAGATGACGATGTCGGCGTCGGAGCCCGGGGCGAGGGTGCCCTTGCGGGGGTAGAGGCCGAACATGCGCGCGGGGGTGGCGCAGGCGATGTCGATCCAGCGGCGGCGGGTGAGGTGGCCGTCGAGGACGGCCTGGTGGAGGAGGTCCATGCGGTTCTCCACGCCCGGCAGGCCGTTGGGGATCTTGGAGAAGTCGCCGCGGCCCAGTTCCTTCTGGTCCGTGAAGCAGAAGGGGCAGTGGTCGGTGGAGACGACCTGGAGGTCGTCGGTGCGCAGGCCGCGCCAGAGGGCGGCCTGGTGCTCGCGGGGGCGCAGGGGCGTGGAGCAGACGTACTTGGCGCCCTCGAAGTCGGGCTCGGCGAGGTTGTCGGTGGACAGGAAGAGGTACTGCGGGCAGGTCTCGCCGAAGACGGGCAGGCCGGCGTCGCGGGCCTGCGCCAGTTCGGCGACGGCCTCCTCGGCGGAGACGTGCACGACGTACAGGGGGCTGCCGGCGACCCGGGCGAGCTGGATGGCGCGGTGCGTGGCCTCGGCCTCCAGCAGCACCTTGCGCACCTCGCCGTGGTACCGCGGGTCGGTCTTGCCGGACTTGAGGGCCTGTTCGACGAGGACGTCGATGGCGATGCCGTTCTCGGCGTGCATCATGATCAGCCCGCCGTTGCCGGCGGCGCGCTGCATGGCGCGGAGGATCTGGCCGTCGTCGCTGTAGAAGACGCCGGGGTAGGCCATGAACATCTTGAAGGAGGTGACGCCCTCCTCGACCAGGCCGTCCATCTCCTTGAGGGTGTGCTCGTTGACATCGGAGAGGATCATGTGGAAGGCGTAGTCGACGGCGCACTGCGCGTCGGCCTTCGCGTGCCAGGCGTCCAGGCCCGCGCGCAGCGCCTGCCCCTGCTTCTGGACGGCGAAGTCGACGATGGTGGTGGTGCCGCCCCAGGCGGCGGCGCGGGTGCCGGTCTCGAACGTGTCCGAGGCGAACGTGCCGCCGAAGGGCAGCTCCATGTGGGTGTGGGCGTCCACCCCGCCCGGGATGACGTACTTGCCGGTGGCGTCGATGACGGCGGCGCCGGCGCGCCAGCCGGCGGCGGCGTCGCTGCCGTGCGCGGCGAGGGCGGCGACGCGGCCGTCCTCGACGAGCACGTCGGCGTGGATCTCGTCGGCGGCGGTGACGACCAGCCCGCCGGCGATGACTGTACGGCTCACGGCCTCTGCTCCCTTCCGGTGACGCGACGTCACCAGGGGTCTACACCCGTAGAGTCGAGCTGCGTGCGAAGACGGTAGAAGCATGGCACCGCGCGCGGCAATACCGCGGCAGCCACCCTTCGGGGCCGCGTGGCGAGGGCCGTACGCGCCGATCGTGCGCACCGCACGCCGTACCGGTGCGTACTTCACGCCCTGTTCATGACAGCGGTGACTACTGCCGGCGCCCGTCCGGCTGCCATCCTTCCTGAGCGCAGCCGAAGAGACGGCCTTGGGGGGAAATGGACAAGCGATACGAGGCGTTCTGCCTGGCCGACGAGTATTTCTACGAAACTCCGGACCGACTGACCGGCGCCGCCGAAACCAGGGCCGGGTATTTTCCCGTCGCCCGCCGCGAAACCCCCGAGGGGTGGATCGACGCGTGGTCCGGCGACTGGCGCCAGTTGCAGCCGCTGGAGGATCGCGCCTGGCCGGAGCAGGGGTGGAAGATCCACGTCTCGGCCCGCCTCGACAACGCCGACCGGGTCGGCACGCGTGTCTGGGATTACTGCGTGCCGCGCGGAATTCCCTTCAAGTTCGTACCGGGAAAGCAACTCCT
The DNA here is from genome assembly GCF_048656465.1 of Streptomyces sp. MAR4 CNX-425. Taxonomy (NCBI): domain Bacteria; kingdom Bacillati; phylum Actinomycetota; class Actinomycetes; order Kitasatosporales; family Streptomycetaceae; genus Streptomyces; species Streptomyces sp. MAR4 CNX-425. The sequence goes on from NZ_JBMDLF010000002.1 coordinate 961,547, forward strand.
CTATCTCCGCAACTCGAAGTACGCCAGCCGCACGATCAGCGGAAAGTTCGCCACGATCTACCCCGGCGACGACGAGATGCTGCACGCCGTACTGCGGGAGCTGGGCGAGCAGCTCGCCGCGGAGGAGGGCCCGTACATCCTCACCGACCTGCGCTGGCGGAACGGGCCGCTGCACGTGCGCTACGGCGGCTTCGCGCCGCGCTACTGCGTCGGCGCCGACGGCGCGCTGGTGCCGGCGGTCGAGGGGCCGGACGGCACGCTGATCCCCGACCGCAAGGACCCGGCGTTCACCGTGCCCGACTGGGTGACGCTGCCCGGATTCCTCGCACCCGAACTCGCCGCGCGCAACGCCACGACGACCACCGGCCTGCCGTACCGCATCGAGCGCGCCCTGCACTTCTCCAACGGCGGCGGCGTCTACGCGGGCACCGACCTGCGCGACGGCGCGCAGGTCGTGCTCAAGGAGGCCCGGCCGCACGCCGGGCTCGCCGCCGACGGCGCCGACGCGGTGGCCCGGCTGGAGCGGGAGAAGTCCGCGCTGGAGCGGCTGATCGGGCTGGGCGTCGCGCCGGGCGTCCGCGACTGGTTCGAGCTGGGCGGGCACCGCTTCCTGGTCATGGACTTCCTGCCCGGGCGGACCCTCAACTCCTTCTTCGCGGAGCGGCACCCGCTGCTGGCCGACCGGCCGGACCCGGCCGAGGTGGCGTCGTACACCCGCTGGGCGGTGCGGGTGCACGGGGCGGTGGAGCGGGCCGTCGCCACGGTGCACGGGCGGGGGCTGGTCTTCAACGACCTGCACATGTTCAACATCATGGTCGCGCCCGACGAGGACGACCCCGCGGTGGCGCTGGTCGACTTCGAGGCGGCGGCGCCGGTGGACGCGGGGCCGCGGCAGATCGTGGCGCACCCCGGGTACGTCGCGCCGGCCGGCCGCGAGGGCTTCGCGATCGACCGCTACGCGCTGGCCTGCCTGCGGATCGCGCTGTTCCTGCCGATGACGACGCTGCTGGCCGTCGACCGGCGCAAGGCGGCGCACCTGGCCCGGATCGCGGCGGAGCAGTTCCCCGAGCTGCCGGAGGAGTTCCTGCGGGAGGCGGTCGAGGAGATCGCCGGCGGACCGGCCGCGGGGACCGCCGGCGCCGGGGCGTCCCGGCCCGCCGCGGCGGCGGCGGGACCCGGCGCGAGACCCGGCGCGGGGGCCGCCGGGCCGCTGCTGCCGACCGAGCCTGACGACTGGCCGCGCAGCCGCGCGGCCATGGCCCGGGCGCTGGCCGCGTCCGCGACCCCCGGGCGCGACGACCGCGTCTTCCCCGGCGACGTCGCCCAGTTCGGCGACGGCGGCGGCCTCGGGCTCTCCTTCGGCGCCGCGGGCGTGCTGTACGCGCTGGCCGAGGCCGGCGCGCCGCACAGCGAGGCCGGGGAGGAGTGGCTGCTGCGGCAGACCGCGGCGCCCCCGCGCGGCACCCCGTTCGGGCTGTACGACGGGCTGCTCGGCGTGGCGTACGTCCTGGAGCGGCTCGGGCACGGCAAGCGGGCCCTCGACCTCACCGCGCGGGTGCTCGCCGAGAACTGGCACGGCCTCGCCGCACACCTGCACGGCGGGCTCGCCGGCGCCGGGCTGGTCCTCGACCACCTCGCGACCGCCTGCGGCGAGCCGTCCCTGCACGACCACGCCCGGCGCGCCGCGACGCTGCTGGCCGAGCGGCTCGCCGCGGCGGACGCCGGGCCGGCCGGGGGCCCTGCCGGCCCGCGGCCGGGCCGGGGCGGCGAGCGCGCCGGTCTGCTGCACGGCTGGACCGGCCCGGCGCTGTTCTTCCTGCGGCTCCACGAGCGCACCGGCGACCCCGCCCTGCTGGACGCCGCCGCCCGCGCGCTCCGCCGCGACCTCGACCGCTGCCGGGTCGACCGCACCGGCGGCCTCGTCGTCGACGAGGGCCACCGCACCATGCCGTACCTCGGCGACGGCAGCGCGGGCATCGCGACCGTCCTCGACGACTACCTCGCGCACCGCGACGACGCGGACTTCGCCGAGGCGCGCACCGCGGTGCTGCCCGCGGCCCGTATGCGCTACTACGCCCAACCCGGCCTGTTCCAGGGGCGGGCCGGGATGCTGCTGCACCTCGCCCGCACCGCGACCCCCGGCGTACGCCCCGGGGACCTCGCCGCCCAGGCCGCCGCGCTCTCCTGGTACGCCCTGCCGTACGGCGGCGGGCTCGCCTTTCCCGGCGACCAGATGATGCGGCTGTCCATGGACCTGGCCACCGGAACCGCCGGCTGCCTGCTCGCGCTCGCCGCGGCGCAGCCCGGGAGCGGCGCCGGCCTGCCCTTCCTGCCGCCCGCGCACCGGCGCGGACGCCAGGCGGACCGGCCCCACGACGGGGCCGGAGCACCTGCACCATCCGGCAAGTACCCGAAGTAACCGAGCCCACCAAGGAGAGATCATGGCGCTTCTCGACCTGCAGGCCCTTGAGGCAGCCGAGCAGTCCGGCGGCGGCGACAGCAGCCTGAGCCTGCTGTGCGGCAAGCACAGCTCCCACAGCGTGCTGCTCTGCCTCTGACCGTCCCGCACAGAGGCCCCGGGCGCCCACGACGGCGCCCGGGGCCGCGGGCTCCCGGCGCAGAGGGCTGACGACGGGAGGGGCCGGACGGCGGGGCGGCGGAACGGAGAGGCATGGGGCAGGATGGAGAACCGGCGGGCGGGACGCGGCGGCTGCTGGTACGGGCCGGGCGGCACAGCGGTGCGTACGCCGCCGCGCTCTGCCTGGTCACCACCGCCGCCGCGGGCGCGGCCCTGGCCCTGCCCGCGATGCTCGGCGTCGCCCTGGACCGGCTGCTCACCGACTCGCCCGGCGCCTCCCGCGCGCTCGCCCTGTGCGCCGCGCTGACCGCGGCGGTCATCCTCCTCGACGCCGCCGAGACCGTGCTCAACGGCGTCACCACCGCCCGCACCACCGCCTGGCTGCGCCGCCGTCTGCTCGGCGCCGCGCTCGCCACCGAGCCGCGGCACGCCGCCGAGGTGGCCACCGGCGACCTCGTCACCCGCGCCACCGGCAACGCCGCCCACGCCGGCGCCGCCCCGGCCGCCGCCGCCTCCGCGCTCGGCGCGCTCCTCACCCCGGTCGGCGCGTTCGTCGCGCTGGCCGTCATCGACCCCTGGCTCGCCGTCGTCCTCGGCGTCGGCACGCCCGTCCTCGTGCTCCTGCTGCGCGCGTTCGTCCGCAGCGCGGGCGACTGCGTGGCCCGCTACCAGGAGGCGCAGGCCGCCATCGCCGCACGGCTGGCCGAGGCGCTGGCCGGCGCGCGGACGATCGCCGCCGCGGGCACCGTCGGCCGCGAACGCAGCCGCGCGCTGGGCCCGTTGCCGGAGCTGAGCCGGCACGGCCACCGGATGTGGCGCGTGCAGGGCCGCGCCACCGCGCAGGCGGCCGTCGTCGTGCCGCTGCTGCAACTCGCCGTCGTCGCGGTGGCCGGGCTGCGGCTGGGGGCGGGCCGGCTGAGCGTGGGCGAGCTGCTGGCGGCGGGCCGGTACGCGATGCTCGCCGGCGGCATCGGCGTCCTCGTGGGCCACGTCAACACCCTCGTACGCAGCCGGGCGGCGGCGCGCCGGCTGACACCGGTGCTGCGGCTGCCCCCGATCCCGTACGGGCCGGACGCCGCCCCGGCGCCGGGCGCCGGCGGCCGGCTGGAGCTGCGCGGGGTCACGGTGCGGCGCGGGGGACGGGCCGTGCTGCGCGGGCTGGACCTGACGGTGCCCGCGGGCGCGACGGTCGCGGTGGTGGGTCGTTCCGGGGCCGGAAAGTCGCTGCTCGCCGCGGTGGCGGGGCGGCTCACCGACCCGGACGCGGGCCACGTCCGCCTCGACGGCGTACCGCTGGCCGCCCTGGCGCGCACGGAGCTGCGGGCGGCGGTGGCGTACGCGTTCGCGCGCCCGGCGCTGCTCGGCGGCACGGTGGCCGACGCCCTCGCGTACGCCGACGCCCGCACCCCGGTCGCGGCCGACCGCGCGGTCGCGGCGGCGCAGGCCGCCGACGCGGACGCGTTCGTACGGGCCCTGCCCGCCGGCTACGCCACCCCCGCCGCGGACGTGCCGCTGTCCGGGGGCGAGCTGCAACGCCTGGGCCTGGCCCGCGCCTTCGCCCGCGACGCGCGGCTGCTGATCATGGATGACGCGCTCTCCGGCCTCGACACCGCCACCGAACTCCGCATCGAGCGGGCGCTGCTGGCGCAGGCGGGCGCGGACGGCGCCGGCGGCCCGGGGGCCGGGGGCGGCGGGGAGGGCGGTGCCGAGGGGGGTGGGACCGGTGGGACCGCTCCGGGTGCCGTACGGCAGAGCCGGCTGGTCGTCGCGCACCGGGCGGCCACCGCGGCGCGCGCCGACCTCGTCGCGTGGCTGGACGGCGGCCGGGTCCGCGCCCTGCGGCCGCACGCGGAGCTGTGCGCCGAGCCCGCCTACCGCGCCCTGTGGCAGGAGGAGCCCGCCGATGCGTGACCGCACCGCCGCCGCACCGGCCGGTGCGGACCCCGCGCCCGGGCTGCGGGTGCTGGTGCCCGCCGGGCTGCGGTTCCTGCGCCGGCGGCGGCGGGCCGTCGCGGCGGTGGCCGGATGGTCCGCGGTCGAGGCGACGCAGACCTTTCTGCTCGGGCACGCCCTCGCGCGGGCCGTCGACCGGGGGTTCCTGGCCGACCGCCCCGGGGTGGGCCTCGGCTGGCTCGCCGTCGCGGCGGTGGGCGTCGCGGTCGGCGCCTTCGGGACGCTGCGGGTGTACGGGGCGGTGGCCCGGCTCACCGAGGACCTGCGGGACATCCTCGTGCGGCGGGTCGTCACGGGGTCGCTGGCACGCGCGGCGGCCCGGGCGCGGGCCGAGGGGCCGACGGCGGTGTCGCGGCTGACGCACCAGGTGGAGATCGCCCGCGACGGCTTCGCGGGGCTGGTGATGGTGACGCGGTCCTTCGTCGTCACGGCCGCCGCGGCGCTGCTGGGGCTGCTGACCCTGGCGCCGCCGCTGCTGCTCGTGGTGCTGCCGCCGCTGGCGGCGGGGCTGGCGGTCTTCGGCTTCTCGCTGCGGCCGCTGGCCCGCTGCCAGCGGGACTTCCTCGCCGCCGACGAGGCGCTGGCCGCCGGGCTGGGCGCGGTCGTGGACGGGCTGCGCGACGTCGTCGCCTGCGGCGGCGAACGGCGGGCGGGCGCCGCCGTCCGGGCCGGGGTCGACGCCGAGCTGCGCGCCTCGACGGCGCTGGCGCGGTGGGGCACGGCGCGGGACGTCGCCGTGGGCGTCGGCGGCCGGCTGCCGGTGGTCGCGCTGCTGCTGGCCGCGCCGTGGCTGCTGTCGCGGGGGGTGACCGCGGGCGCGCTGGTGGGTGCGCTGGCGTATCTGACGCAGGCGCTGCTTCCGGCGCTCCAGTCGCTGGTCTTCGGCCTCGGCGGCACGGGCGCGCGGCTGACGGTGGTGGCGGGCAGGCTGTACGCCTCGGGCCCCCCGCACCCGGCGGACCGGGGCGGCGGGGGCGACGGCGGCGACGGCGGCGACCGGGGTGACGGGGGCGCGCACGGCCCGGACGACCGCGACGCCGCGCGGCCGCCGGCGGTCGGCACGACCGGGGGCCCCGGGCCCCGTAGCGCCCGGACGACACGGCCGGACGCCACCCCAGCCCCCGGCCCCGCCCCCTCCCCCGCGGCAGCCGGACCCCCGGGCGGCGCCGGTGTCGTGCTGGAGCTGCGGGGGGTGTCGTTCCGCTACGGGGCCCGCTCCGAGGCCGTCATCCGCGGGCTCGATCTCGTCGTACGGGACGGGGAGCATCTGGCCGTCGTCGGGCCCAGCGGCATCGGGAAGTCGACGCTGGCGAGCCTGGCGGCCGGGCTCGTGACGCCCGGGGCGGGCGTGGTGCGCCGGGCCGGGCGGCCCCTGCTGCTGCCGCAGGAGGCGTACGTGTTCGGCGGCACCCTCCGCGACAACCTCACCTATCTGTGCCCCTCCCCCGTCCGCGACGCGGAACTCCACCGCTCCGTGCGCGCGGTCGGCGCGGAGCCGCTCGTGGCGCGGCTCGGCGGGCTGGACGCGCGGCTGCGGCCCGCGGAGCTGTCGGCCGGCGAGCGGCAGCTCCTCGCGCTCGCCCGCGCGCACGTCGCGCCGCCCCGGCTCGCGCTGCTCGACGAGGCGACGTGCCACCTCGACCCGGCCGCGGAGGCCCGCGCCGAGCGGGCGTTCGCGCGGCGGCCCGGCACGCTGGTGGTCGTCGCGCACCGCGTCGCGTCGGCCGCGCGGGCGGACCGGGTGCTGGTGCTGGACGGCCGCTCCGCGCTGGCGGGCACGCACGGCGAACTGCTGGCGCGCTCGCCGTTCTACCGCGAGCTGACCGGTGCGGACACCGGCGGCGCGACCGCCGGCCACCGGCCCGTACCGGCGCACCCCGGGGCCTGACCCGAGCGGCACCCCGGGGCCCCGGGGCCCGGCCGCCGGGTCCCGTCCGCCCCGGCCCCGCGGCCCGGACGGACGGGGCCCGTCAGAGCCAGCCCGCGCTGCCGGCGATGCGGATCGCGTCGACCCGGTTGCGCGCGCCCGTCTTGCGGATCACCGCGGCGAGGTAGTTGCGCACCGTGCCGCCGGCCAGGTGCAGGGCGGCCGCGATCTCGGCGACGGGCGCGCCCTCCGCCGCGGCGGCCAGCACGGCCAGCTCCCTGCTCGTCAGCGGCATGTCCGCGGCCCGCAGGAAGTCGCAGGCCAGCGCATCGTCGACGTACCGCTCACCCGTCGCGACCCGCCGGACGGCGGCGATCATCCGCTCCGGGGCCGAATCCTTGCTGACGAAGCCCCGCACATCCGCCTGCGAGGCGCGCCGCAGCAGCCCCGGCCGCCCCGCCTCGGTGAGGATCACCATCCTTTCCGCGGCGGTGCCCGGAAGCCCGGACCACGCGCCGTCGCCGTCCACCACGCACACCTGCGCCGGCCAGTCGGCCGCCGGTCCGTGCGCGTGCTGCCAGGCCGTCGCGAGTACGTCGAAGTCCTGTTCTCCTCCCAGCAGGGCGGCCAGCGCCGATCTGATGAGCATCGTGTCGTGTATCAGAAGCACGCGGATCACGGAGCCCCCCACGCCACCAGGAAACGAGGCCGACGGGGTCACGGTCGGTCCGCTCATGCATACACGGGGACACCGCTTGTCTGCGCGCGCAGTTCCGGACATCGTGGTGCGTGCCCGGCGCACACCCCGGCGAACAGCCGCCGCGCGCCCCCCTCCGGGCTCTTGACAGCGCCCCGTCGGCCCCGTGGGCGGCAAGGGGGCGGCCACCGGCGGTGCGTGGCCGCCCCCTGGTACGACCGGCTCTCCCGTCAGCCGCCGTCCGTTCCGGCGTCGGCGGCGCGCAGGGCCCGTTCGAGGACGGCCGCCCCCTCCTCCGCTTCCGCGACGGTCAAGGACAGCGGCGGCGCGATGCGCAGCGTCTCGCCGAACCTGCCGCGGCCGACGAGCAGGCCGCCCGCGCGGGCGTGCTCCAGCATGGCGGCGGCGTGGCCCGGCGTGGCCAGCTCGACGCCGATCATCAGGCCCCGGCCGCGTACCTCGCGGACCGAGGCGAGGCCGGCGGTGGCGGCGCGCAGCCGCTCGATGAGCAGGCCGCCGACGCGGCGGGCGTTGCCCTGGAGGTCGTGCTCCAGGAGGTGACCGAGGTTGGCCAGCCCGGCGGCCATGGTGACGGGGCTGCCGCCGAAGGTGGACAGGGAGTTGGCGTCCAGGCAGTTCATGATCTCGGCGCGGGCGACGACGCCGCCGATGGAGGCGCCGTTGCCGATTCCCTTGGCGAAGGTGAGCATGTCCGGCGGGCCGTTCTCGGCGTGTGCCTGCCAGCCCCAGAAGTGGTCGCCGGTGCGGCCCCAGCCGGACTGCACCTCGTCGGTGATCCACAGGATGCCCTCCTCGGCGAGCACCTCGCGGAACGCGGCGTAGAGGCCGTCGGGCGGGGAGGTGAAGCCGCCGACGCCCTGGATCGGCTCGGCGATGAGGGCGGCGACGCCGCGGGTCTGGGACAGCATGTCGCGCAGGTCGGCGACGCAGGCGTCGATGAACGCGGCGTCGTCGAGGTGGGCGAAGGGGCCGCTGCCGCGGACGCCGCCGTGGACGTAGAGGGTCTGGAGCGGGGAGAGGCTGGTGGGCGACCAGGCGCGGTTCCCGGTGATGCCGACGGCGGTGAAGGAGCGGCCGTGGTAGCTGTTGCGCATGGCGAGCACCTGGTTGGAGCCGCGGTACGTGCTGGCCAGCAGCAGCGCCGTGTCGGTGGCCTCGGTGCCGGAAGTGGTGAAGAAGACCCGCGCGTCGGGGATGCCGGACAGCTGGGCGATGCGCTCGGCCAGGTCCACCATGGGGCGGTTGAGGTAGAGGGTGGAGGTGTGCAGGATGCGGCCGGCCTGCTCAGCGACCGCCTTGGTGACCTCCGGCAGGGCGTGCGCGGTCATGGTGGTGAGGATGCCGCCGAAGAAGTCGAGGTAGCGGTTGCCCTCGGCGTCCCAGACGTGCCGGCCCTCGCCGTGGGTGATCTCGATCGGCTCGGCGTAGTAGAGCGCGAGCCAGTCGGGCATGACGGCCCGGTGCCGGGCGAGGAGGTCGCGGTGCGCGCCGCCGCCGGTCCCCGCGCTCACGGCTGCACCAGGCTGTCGTACGCGTCCGGGCGGCGGTCGCGGTAGAAGGCCCACTGCTGGCGGACCTCCTCGATCATGCCGAAGTCGAGGTCGCGCACCACCAGTTCCTCCTCCTTGTCGCTCGCCACGTCGCCGACGAACTGGCCGCGCGGGTCGACGAAGTAGCTCGTGCCGTAGAAGTCGTTGTCGCCGTACTCCTCGACGCCGACGCGGTTGATGGCGGCGATGAAGTACTCGTTGGCGACGGCGGCGGCGGGCTGCTCCAGCTGCCACAGGTAGGCCGACAGGCCGCGGGAGGTGGCCGAGGGGTTGTAGACGAGCTGGGCGCCGCCGAGGCCGAGGGCGCGCCAGCCCTCGGGGAAGTGCCGGTCGTAGCAGATGTAGACGCCGACCTTCCCGACGGCAGTGTCGAAGACGGGCCAGCCGGCGTTGCCGGGCTTGAAGTAGTACTTCTCCCAGAAGCCCTTGACCTGCGGGATGTGGTGCTTGCGGTACGTGCCGAGCACCGTGCCGTCGTTGTCGATGACGACGGCGGTGTTGTAGTAGAAGCCCTCCTGCTCGACCTCGAAGACGGGGACGACCACGACCATGCCGGTCTCGCGGGCGAGCGCCTGCATGCGCACGACGGTGGGGCCGTCGGGCACCGGCTCGGCCCAGCGGTAGTGCTCGGGCTCCTGCACCTGGCAGAAGTAGGGGGCGTTGAAGACCTCCTGGAAGCCGATGATCGCCGCGCCGCGGGCGGCGGCGGTGCGCGCGTGCTCCTCGTGCTTCGCGATCATCGACTCGGTGTCGCCGGTCCACGTCGCCTGGACGAGTGCGGCGCGTACAACGTTGGCCATGGCCTGCTCCTCAGACGGGACGCCGGAGGCTCTACGCACGTAGAAGCCGGGGCAGATGTCTGAACGTAAGTCGCGGCGGTGGCGCTGGCAAGAGCGGCGCACCGAACGGCGGCGGGCGCGGTCCGGCCGGTGCCGCACCGCGGCCGCCCGGGGGTTTGCCGCGGCAAACGCACGTCGGAGGGAACGCGGCCTCGAACAACGATGCGGACGACCGCTAGCATGCCCCGTCATGAGCGAACCGATCCTCGTCCTCGTCTCGGCCGCCGCCGGCCTCGTGGTCGGCGCCGCGCTCGGGTGGTACGCGCGCGGCGCCCTCGGCGGGCGCCGCCACCGGCGCCGGGAGCGCTTCTTCGGGCTGCCCCGCAACTCGGAGGCCCTGGTGGTGGTGAACCGGGACGCCGGCGGCGGGGACTGGAGCGTGGCCAAGCACGACGCGCTCGCCCTGCTGGAGCTGTCCGCGGTGATCAAGTCCTGCGGCGCGCACGCGCAGGTCGTCGCGCAGGACACCGCGCACCAGGCGTTCGGCGACCGCACCGAGTTCTGCGTCGGCACGCCGATATCCAACCGCCGCATGGCCGCACACATGCAGTCGTTGCTGCCGGGCGTACGGATCAACACCGACCCGGAGCCGGGCCCCGACCGCGGCGCCTTCGCCGTCGGCACCGAGCGCTACCGGCTGGACAACGGGGTGACCGAGCACGTCCTCCTCGCCCGGCTGGCCGCCGGCCAGGACGCCAGGCCGGTGTTCCTCTCCTGCGGGCAGCGCTCCATCACCAACCAGGCGGCCATGCGCTACCTGGTGAAGAACGAGAGCCGGCTGAACCGGAAGTACGGCTCCGGCTCCTTCGTCCTGCTGCTGAAGGTCGTCAACTCGCAGTCGTACGGACCGGATGTGGTGGAACTCGTCGGGGACGTGACCAAGCAGGCGCAGACCCCGCTCGCCCAGCCGGCGGGCAAACACGGCAAGTCGTGACCCCCGCCCGTCCCCGTCCCTGTTCCCGTCCCGCGACCTAGGTACGCACACTCCCCCTGAGTACCTAGCCTGTCGGGCGAGCTGCGGGAGAGGAGCCCCGGTATGGGCGACGCCAGGCCGGTGTACCAGCGCATCGCCGACGACCTGCGGGAGCGGATCGACGGCGGCGAGCTGTCCGTGGGGGCGCAGATCCCGTCGCGCTCCCAGCTCAAGCGCGCGTACGCGGCGAGCGACCAGACCGTGGACCGGGCCGTGCGGGTGCTGAAGGCCGCCGGCTACGCCCAGGGGCAGTTCGGCCGCGGCGTGTTCGTCGCCGACCGCAGCCCCGTGGGCAGCCTGCTGCGCAGCACGGGCGCGGTCGACTCCCCCTTCGCCGCCCGGCTCGTCCCCGACGGCGTGCCGCTGACCTGGGAGGCGGTCTCCGCGCCCGCGCCCGCGCCGCGCGAGCCCGCGCGGCGGCTCGGCATCCCGGCGGGCGACCGGGTGATGTGCACCCAGTACGAGTACCTGGCCGACCGCAAGCCGGTGCAGCTGGCCGTCAGCTGGGAGCCGCTGGCGCTCACCGAGGGCACCGACGTGGTCTTCCCCGAACGCGGGCCGTACGCCCGGCGCGGCGTGCGCGGGCGGTTCGCGGCGCTCGGGATCCGGGTGGTGCGGGCCGCGGAGCTGGTCGGCTCGCGATCGGCGACGACGGCGGAGGCGGAGGCGCTGGGCTGCGCGCCGGGGCAGTGCGTGACGACGGTCGAGCGGACGCACTACGACGAGCGCGGCCGGGCGGTGGAGACCTCCGAGGCGGTGGTACGGGCCGACCGCTGGCGGCTGGAGTACGACATCACGTTCACGTAGCGGCGACAGCGGCGGCAGCGGCGGCGGCGACGACGCGCCCGGCGCGGTGCCGTGCGGGCTCAGCCCTCCGCCACCTCGCCGTACATCTGCGACAGCTCCGGCGCGCCGTTCGCCGCCCACCCGGCGCCGATCTCCAGGACGTCCATCTCCCGCCCCGACGACAGCCGCACCACCGGGGCGCCGTCCCCGCCGTCGATCACCCACTCCGCGCCCGGGATCGTGCGCACGACCACCGTGCCCAGGTACAGCCCCGCGTCGCTGCCCAGCCAGGGCGTGATCTCCGGGTCGTCGCGCCAGCCCGGCAGCAGCTGGTCCAGCTCCTCCAGCGACCGCGGGGTGTCGTCCAGCTCCACGCCCGCCGACTCCGCCTGGACGCGCAGCAGTTCGCACTCGCTGAGCAGCTCGGTCACGCCTTCCTGGTCGACCATCGGCGCCTCGTCGGACGTCTGCGGCTCACGCGCGGAGCCGTGCCGTCGGCGCCAGTTGTCGAGGAAGGAGATGTTCATCTCCCCAGCCTCGCATCCGGGCAGGCGGCAGCACCACAGGCGCGCGGGTCCGATTCGCTCACCAGGTGTTTCCCGGCGGGACATCCGGACCGTACGCCCGTGTCCCGCCGGCTTCACCGCGCCCGGGGCGACGGCGACCGGACGGCGGTGCCGTCAGAGGTCGAGGTCGGCGACGACGGGGGCGTGGTCGGACGGGTTCTTGTCCTTGCCCGGGCGCCGCGCCTCCCGGTCGACGTAGGAGTCCTGGACGGCGGCGGTGAACGGCGCGTTCCCGTAGATGTGGTCGATGCGCATGCCCTTGTTCTTCTGGAAGCCGAGCTGGCGGTAGTCCCAGAAGGTGAAGGGGATGTCGTACTTCAGCGCGCGCGGGTAGACCTCGGCGAGGCCGGCGGACTTCTGCAGCTCGACGAGCGCGGCGCGCTCGGCCTCGCTGACGTGCGTGTGCCCGTCGAAGAGGGAGATGTCCCAGACGTCCTCGTCCTTGGGCGCGACGTTGTAGTCGCCGAGGAGGGCGAAGGGGCGCTCGCCGGGGGCCTCTTCCGCGGCCATCGCGCGCAGGGCCTCCAGCCAGCGCAGCTTGTACGCGTAGTGCGCGTGGCCGACGTCGCGGCCGTTGGGCACGTACAGCGACCAGACGCGCACGGGGCCGCAGGTCGCGCCCAGCGCGCGGGGCTCGGTCGCGTCCTCGTACCGGGGCTGGTCGGGCAGGTCCTCGGTGACGTCGGCGAGGCCGGTCCTGGAGACCACCGCGACCCCGTTCCACCGGCCGTCGGCGCGGATGGCCGCCTCGTACCCCAGGTCGGCCAGGGCGGCGCCGGGGAACGCCTCCGCCGTGCACTTCAGCTCCTGGAAACACACCACGTCCGGCGCGGTCTCCTCAAGCCACTGCAGGATGCGGGGCAGCCGGGGATTGATCCCGTTCACGTTCCACGTAGCGATGCGCACAGCCATGCCGACAACCTACCCCGCACCACTGACAGCGGTCCCGGGGAGCCCGTGCCGCCCGCCGGACGGCCCCGGCCGCCCGGGGGATCCCCCCGTTCCGCGCCCGGAGGAGCGCGCGCCTGGAACACTTGAGCAGCGCTCCCGCGGGCGCAGGTCACGACATTCGCGCAAGGAGAGAGATGCCGGGCACGAAGACAAAACTGAAGAGGGCGACCCGGGCCACCGGGCTGATGGGCGGCCTCACCGCCCTGGTGACGGGGTTCGTCGGCGGGGCGTCGGCGCTGCCGGCGGCGGGCGCGGGCGAGTCCCGGGAGAGCGAGGTCCGGATCCGGACGGTGGCCACGGGGCTGAAGAACCCGCGCGGCGTGGCCGTCGACCGGTGGGGCGGCGTGCTGGTCGCCGAGGCCGGGGAGGGCCGGCCGGGCTGCGAGCCCGGCGGCGGGACCCCGTGCGTCGGCCGGACGGGGGCGGTCTACCGGGTCGCCGGCGGGCGGGCGGGCCGGGTCGTCACCGGGCTGCCGTCCGCCGCGGTGACCATGGACGACACCCGGCAGACGGTCGTCACCGGGCCGGTGGACGTGGCGCCGGGCCGGTTCGGCTACGTCGTCCTCAACGGCGGCGGCACGGACGTGGAGTTCCGCGCCGGCCTGGGCCGGGACGCCGCCCGGCTCGGCACCCTGCACCGGGCCCCCCGCGGCCGTACGTACGCCGACCTGGTGGCGTACGAGACGCGGATGGACCCGGACTGGGTGCTCGGCCACGAGTCCACCGAGGCCGAGCCGACCTCGGTGCAGAGCAACGCGTCCCGGCTGGCGGAGACCGGCCGCGGCGGCTACCTGGTGACCGACTCGGCGGGCAACGACCTCCTCGGCGTCTCCCGTTCGGGCGAGATCACCACCGAGGCGGTCTTCCCCGGCGGCACGGCCGGCGGCGAGCGGACCGAGGCGGTGCCCGGCGGCGTGGTCCGCGCGCCCGACGGCACGGTCTACGTCTCCGACATGGGCGGCCTGCGCCCGGGCGCGGCGCGGATCTGGGAGATCGAGCCGGGCCACCGCCCGCACGTGCTCGCCGAGGGGCTGACCGCGGTGAGCGACCTGGGTCTGGACTCCTCCGGCGACCTGGTCGCGCTGTCGCTGACGACCGGCTTCGGCGCGGACGGCGTACCGGAGCCGGGCGCGCTGCACGAGGTGGACACGGACACCGGCGAGGCCGTCGAGATCGCCACCGGGGACCGGCTGATGATGGCGAACGGCCTGGCCGTCGGCCCGGACGACGAGCTGTACGTCACCAACCGCACCGTCGGCACGGACGGTGAGCTCGTGGAGATCACCCGCTGACGGGCGGCGGCCGGGGCGGGTGCCCCGCCCCGGCCCCGCGCGGGCCGGGGCGGTCGCGCCGCCGCCCGGCCCGCGGAGGGCAAAGACGCCCTACAGCGTGAGGCTCGCCCCCGGGTCGAGCCGGATGTGCTCGGCACCGCCGACGCCCGGCCCGGCCGGGCCCAGCATGCGGTCGTAGACCAGCGGCGCGAGGTCGGAAAGCAGCCCGTTGTGGACGTCGACCGCGCGCCGCGGGGCGACCTCGCGGACGTAGTCGATGACCTCGGAGAGCTTGTTCCACGGCGCCATGACCGGCAGCAGCAGCGTCTCGACGGCCCGGTCCGGGACGGTCAGGGCGTCGCCCGGGTGGAAGACGGCGCCGTCGACGACGTAGCCGACGTTGGTGACGCGCGGGATGTCCGGGTGGATCACGGCGTGCAGCTGTCCGTGCACCTCCACCTCGAAGCCGGCGGCGGTGAACACGTCGCCTTCGCCGACGGTGTGCACCCGCCCGGGGAACGCCGCGGAGACCCGCTCCGCGACGCTGCGCAGCGTCCACAGCCGCGCCGCGGGGTTGGCGTCGAGGGCGGCGCGCAGCCGGCCCTCGTCGAAGTGGTCGGGGTGCTCGTGGGTGACGAGCAGGACGTCCGCGCCGACCGCCGCGTCCTCCTCGCTGAACCCGCCGGGGTCGACGACCAGCACCGCCCCGTCCTTGACGAGCCGGACGCAGGAGTGGCCCTTCTTCGTCAACTCCATGATGTCGGTGACAACTCCTCGTCAGTACCGCGTGGTGGACACCGTACGCACCACGAGCTTCTCGGGGTTCGCCTTGTTGACGGCGATGGACACGTCCGGCAGCGAGCCGCCCTGCTTGAGCCGCAGCCCGTGCCAGTCCCCCTTGGTGAAGTCCCAGTCGACGGTCTCCGCCTGCCCGGGGGTGATGGGGTTGAAGCCGTCCCGCAGCCGGGGCAGGGACGTGACGTCGGTGCGCGAGAAGGTGGTCTCCAGGTACTCGTTCACCGACTGCTTCGGGCCGGTGAAGTCGACGTACAGGGCGCTGGCGTGCAGCGAGTTCTCCTCGTAGTAGCGGATGTCCGCGGCGCCGCCGGGGACGGGCACCTGGTAGATGCGGCGCAGCAGCCGCGGCGGCCAGCCGGGCTCCATGTCGTCGTAGGCGGCGCGCTCGGCCTTGTCGCGGCCGCTGTCGCGGCTCACCTGGGTGGAGAACCAGCCGTAGACCAGCGGGATGCCGACGAGCAGGGGGATGGCGAGGTACGCCTTCCAGGAGCGGTTCAGGCGGCGCGGTGGACGTGGGGCCATGTACCCATTGTGTGCCGCGTCGGGCTCGTCCCCGTACGCGGGGCGCTCACCGGAGTCTTGAAGGGTCACTTACCGACCACCTGTGCGAATCGCTCGTAGCGCTCGACGCGCCGGCGGTTTGTCCGGCGGAACCTGCGGGCCACCAGCCGGGCCAGGTCGGCGGCGCCGACCAGGCCGGCGTCGTTGCCGAGGCGGGCCCGTACTATCCGGGCCTCGGGGCGGTAGCCGCGGCCGGTGAGGCTGCGGCCGAAGGCGTCCCGGGCGGGCTTGATGAGCAGGTCGTCGGCGGCGCTGACGCCGCCGCCGACGACGAAGCAGGAGGGGTCGAGTGCCGCGGCGAGGTTGGCGATGCCGACGCCGAGCCACTGGCCGATGTCCTGGAGCAGCTCGGTGCACATCGCGTCGCCCTCGCGGGCCAGCTCGGTGATGAGCGGGCCCGTGATGTCGCCGATGTTGCCCTGGACGCGGTCGATGATCCCGTACGCGACCGGGGACTCGGCGGCGGCCAGCTCGCGGGCCTCGCGGACCAGCGCGTTGCCGGAGCTGTACTGCTCCCAGCAGCCGCGGTTGCCGCACGGGCAGCGGTGCCCGCCGGGCACCACCTGCATGTGGCCGAACTCCCCGGCCACCCCGTACTTGCCGCGCTTGACCTGGCCGTCCTCCAGGATGGCGCCGCCGATGCCGGTGCCGAGGGTGATCATGACGAGGTAGTCCTCGCCGCGGCCGGCGCCGAAGCGCCACTCGGCCCAGGCGGCGGCGTTGGCGTCGTTGTCGACCATCACCGGGACCCGGAGGCGCTCGGAGAGCGCGTCGCGCAGCGGCTCGTTGCGCCAGGACAGGTGCGGGGCGAAGAGCACCCGGCTGCGGTCGGCGTCGATCCAGCCGGCGGCGCCGATGCCGACGGCGTGCACGTCGTGGCGCTCGGAGAGGTCGAGGACCAGCTCGGCGATCACGTCCTCGACGACCTTCGGGCTCTTGGACTTGTCGGGCGTCTCGGTGGTCGCGCGCTCCAGGATGTGCCCGTCGGCGTCGACGACGCCGGCGGCGACCTTGGTGCCGCCGATGTCGATGCCGACGGTGGGCACCCGGGGCGCGGTCAGGTGCGAGCGCCGCTCGCGGTGGCTCACGCTGCGCAGCACGGTGGCGCGGGCGGTGCCCCGGTGCGGTGTCCTCTCGGCGGCGCTCACGGGCGGTCCCCTCGCCCGGGCCGGGGACTCGGCTCGGTGGGTGCGGCTGGTCGCAAGGGGTGACCCCTTCCCCTGTCGGGAGTCGCTGACGTGTGCCGATTCTGCCTCACCGGCCCCCTCCCCCGCACGGCGGAGTGGGGCAGCGGCGGGGGCGCCGGGGCGGCGGGGCGCACCCCCGGGCCCGCCGGGGGTGCGCCGCCGGCGCGCCGCGGGTCAGCCCGCGCGGTCCCGCCGCAGCTCATGGCTGAGCTGCTCCAGCTCGCTGCCGCCGGCCATCTGCCGGGTCAGCTCGTCCAGGTCGATGTCGGCGCGGGCGTGGCTGCCGGCCATGGCCCCGCGCTTGAGCAGGATGAACCGGTCGCCGACGAGGTAGGCGTGGTGCGGGTTGTGGGTGATCAGCACCACGCCGAGGCCCTGGTCGCGGGCGGCGGCGACGTACTTCAGCACCACGCCGGACTGCTTGACGCCCAGCGCCGCCGTGGGCTCGTCCAGGACCAGCACCTTGGCGCCGAAGTAGATCGCCCGCGCGATCGCCACCGACTGCCGCTCGCCGCCGGACAGGGTGCCGATGGGCTGGTCCACGTCCCGCAGGTCGATGCCCATGCGCAGCAGCTCGGCGTGCGTGGTGGCGCGCATCCTCGGCACGTCCAGGCGGCGCAGCGGGCCGCGGCCCAGCGTCGGCTCGGAGCCGAGGAAGAAGTTGCGCCACACGGGCATCAGCGGCACCACGGCGAGGTCCTGGTAGACGGTGGCGATGCCCCGGTCCAGCGCCTCGCGCGGGTTGGTGAGCCGGGAGTCCCGGCCGTCGATGCGGAAGCTGCCGGCGTCGTGCTGGTGCAGCCCCGAGATGATCTTGATCAGGGTGGACTTGCCCGCGCCGTTGTCGCCGAGGACGCAGGTGATCTCGCCGGCGTGCACCTGGAGGGAGACGCCTTCGAGCGCGCGGATGTTGCCGTAGTACTTGCTGACCTCCGCCAGCTCCACCAGGGGCCGGCCGGCCGTCGCCGGCTCCTTCCGGGCCTTCGTGGTCTCCGCCGTCATCTGGCCGCCTCCGCGCGCTTGCGTACCCAGGAGTTGAGGATCGTGGCCAGCAGCAGCATCGCGCCGAGGAAGAACCAGAACCAGTCCGAGTCCCACTGCGCGTAGACGATGCCCTGCTTGGCCATGCCGAAGATCAGCGCCCCGACCGCGGCGCCGACCGCCGAGCCGTAGCCGCCGGTCAGCAGGCAGCCGCCGATCACGGCCGCGGCGATGTAGTGCAGCTCCAGGCCGCGGCCCTCGGCGGACTGCACGACGCCGGAGAACGAGAACAGCAGGTGCATCCCGGAGATCCAGGCCGCCACCGCGACGCCGAGGTAGAGCCCGATCTTGGTGCGGTGCACGGGGACGCCGACCGCGCGGGCCGCGTCCTTGCCGCCGCCGACCGCGAAGATCCAGTTGCCCCAGCGGGTGCGCAGCAGGATCCAGGTCGCCACCGCGACCAGCGCGAGCCACCACAGGATCGTCACCCGCAGCTTGAACGAGCCGATGTCGAGGGACGAGGCGAAGAGCACCCGCGCCGACTCGAAGCCCTGCATGTCGTCGATGGCGTTCGTGGAGACCGTGCCCTGGATCCGCTTGGTGAGGCCGATGTTGGCGCCCCACAGCATCAGGTACGTGCCCAGCGTGATGATGAAGCTGGGCAGCCCGGTGCGGATCAGCATGAACCCGTTGAAGAAGCCGATGGCGAGGGTGACCAGCAGGGAGACGAAGACGCCCACCCAGACGTTGGCGGTCATCTCGTACGCGAACATCGTCGACGTCAGCGCCGCGGACGTGACCAGCACGCCCGCCGACAGGTCGAACTCGCCGCCGATCATCAGCAGCGCCACCGGCACCGCCATGATGCCGATGGTGGAGGCGGCGTACAGGACGGTGTCGAGGCTGGACAGGAAGCTGTCCGCGATGAGGGCGAAGAAGACGAAGACGGCGACGGCGCCGATCACCGAGCCCAGCTCGGGACGGCCGAGGAGCCGGTGCAGCGGGGAGGCGTGCAGCAGGCGTTCGTCCGGCGCCTTGGCGTCCCCCGGAAGGGTGGTGGTCATCGGGGCCCCCGATTCGTGCTGGTCGTTCGTTGACTGTCTGCTGCCGCCGCCCCGCCCGGCGCCTGGTGCCGCCGGGCGGGGGCGTACCGGGGGCTCACCGGGTGCCGCGCTCCGTGAACTTCTTCAGCTCGGGGGCGTCCTCCTCGGTGACGATGGCCGGCCCGGTCAGCACGGTCTGGCCGCCGCCGATGACGTTGCCGTTCGTCTCGTACAGCCACAGCTCGTCGACCGCCAGGTAGCCCTGGAGGTAGGGCTGCTGGTCGACGGCGAAGGTCAGCTTCCTGCTCTCCAGCAGCGCGGCCACGTCCTTGTTCAGGTCGAAGGTCGCGACCTCGGCGTCGCTGCCGGCGGCGTCCTTGGCCTCGACGGCCGCGGCGGCGACGTCCGCGTTGAGGGTGACGACCGAGTCGACGCTGCCGTCCGCCTCCAGCTCCGCCTGGATCCCGGAGAGCACGTTGGGCTTGCTCGCGCCGTCGACGGTGAGGTTCCGCACCGAGCCCGAGAAGGTCTCCTTCACGCCCGCGCAGCGCTGCTCCAGGCCGACGTTGCCCTGCTCGTGGATGACGCAGACCGCCTTCTCGCGGCCGCGCTCGTTCAGCTCCTCGCCGACCGCCTCGCCGGCGACGGTCTCCTCCTGGCCGATGTGGCTGAGGGCCCCGTACTCCTTGGAGAACTCGGCGCCGGAGTTGATCGTCACCACCGGGATGCCGGCGTCCACCGCGGCCTGGACGGCGCTCTTCATCGCCTCCGGCTTGGCGAGCGTGACGATGATCCCGTCGACCTTCTTGTCGACGAACGTCTGGACCAGCCGGGCCTGCTCGTCGTCCTTCTCGCTGTTGGCGTAGAGGAACTCGACGTTGTCCTTGGCGGCGGCCTGCTCGGCGCCGCTCTGGACGATGTCCCAGAAGGTGTCGCCGGGCGCGGAGTGGGTCACCATCGCTATCTCCATGCGCGGCGTGTTCACGCCCCCGCCGCCACCGTCGCCGTCGTTCTCCTCGGCGTCCTTGCCGCCGGAGTCACTGCAGGCCGCGGCTCCGGACAGCAGGGCGGCCAGCGCCACCGCCGCGAACACACGCGTGCTACGGGCCATACGGCTGCGTGCCATCTGGATACCCGCCTCTCTTCCCAGGTCGTCCCCGGCCGCCCGCGTGGCGGCTGGAGGTGTTCTAGCCGGGGGCGGGGACCGAGTCAATGCCTTGTCCGATCATTCTGACCCGTGGCTACCCGCGAGTCACCCGGTGGGGGGCCCACGGGGTGCCCCCGGCGGTCAGCCGCGGTCGAGCAGCTGAAACTCGAAGCTGTAGCGCGAGGCCCGGTACAGGTGCGAACCGAACTCCACCCCGCGCCCCGTGTCGTCGTACGTGAACCGTTCCATCGTCAGCACCGCCGCCCCCTCCTCCTCGCCCAGCCGCTCCGCCTCCGCCGCCGTCGCCGGCCGGGCGCCGACCCGCTGGCGGGCGCTGTGCAGCGCGATGCCGGCGCGGCGCAGCAGCCGGTACAGGCCGGTCGCCTCCAGCTCGTCGGCGCGCAGCCGGACCAGCTCGGCGGGCAGGTGGTTGCAGAGCACCGCCACCGGCTCCCCGTGGGTGAGCCGCAGCCGCTCCAGCCGGACGACCTCCGTGCCCTCGGCGACGCCGAGGGCGGCGGCGACGTCCGCGGTGGCCGGCACCTCCGCCACCCCCAGCACCCGGGTGGCGGGGCGCTGGCCGGCGGCCTCCAGGTCGTCGTACAGGCTGGTCAGGCCGAGCGGCCGGCGCACCTGGCTGTGGACGACCTGGGTGCCGATGCCGCGGCGGCGGACGAGCAGCCCCTTGTCGACGAGCGACTGGATGGCCTGCCGCACGGTGGGCCGGGACAGGCCGAGCCGGGCCGCCAGCTCGATCTCGTTGCCGAGCAGGCTGCCGGGGGTCAGCGCCCCCCGCTCGATCGCCGCCTCCAGCTGCTGCGACAGCTGGAAGTACAGCGGGACCGGGCTGCTGCGGTCCACACCGAGCCGGAGGGCGGGGACGGGGCCTGCGCCGCGCTCAGAAGCCATCCGCAGGGTAACCGCCGGGCCGGGCCACCGGAACCCTTCACGTCCGGTTGTCCTGACAATTGACAATGCCGCTGGCCACGGGAGATTTTGTGGCCATGCGCATCGGACTCCTCGGCACCGGCAGGATCGGCGCCTTCCACGCGGCCGCGCTGCGGCGGCACCCGGACGTGACCTCGCTCGTCGTGACCGACGCGGACCCGCGGCGGGCCGCGGAGGTCGCGGCGGACACCGGCGCGGAGGCCGTCGCCACGCCGGCCGACGCGCTGGCCGCGGGGGTGGACGCCGTGGTGATCGCCGCGGCCACCGCCGCGCACGCGGAGCTGCTGGGCGCGGCGGCGCGGGCCGGGCTGCCGGTGTTCTGCGAGAAGCCCGTCGCGCTCGACCTGGCGGGCACCAGGGCCGCGCTGGCGGAGGTGGCAGCGGCCGGGATCGAGCTGCAGATGGGCTTCATGCGCCGCTTCGACGCGGGGTACGTGGCGGCGCGGGAGGCGGTGCGCGGCGGGCGCCTGGGGCGGCTGCACACGGTACGGACCGCCACCTCCGACCCGGCGCCGCCGCCCGCGGCGTACCTGCCGCTGTCCGGCGGGCTGTACCGGGACTGCGTCATCCACGACGTCGACGCGCTGCGGTGGGTGACGGGCCGGGAGGTCACCGAGGTGTACGCGGCGGGCTCCGACGCCGGTCCGGCGATGTTCCGCGAGGCGGACGACGTCGACACCGCGGCGGCGCTGCTCACCCTGGACGACGGCACGCTGGCCACCGCGACGGCGACCCGGGTGAACGGGGCGGGCTACGACGTGCGGATGGAGCTGGCCGGCGAGCGCGACCAGATCGCGGTGGGCCTGGACGAGCGGACGCCGCTCACCTCCGTCGAGCCGGGCGTGCCGCCGCGGGGCGGCAAGCCGTGGCAGGGCTTCCTGGAGCGGTTCGCGCCGGCGTACGAGGCGGAGCTGGCGGCGTTCGTCCGGGTGGTGCGCGGCGAGCTGCCCAACCCGTGCGACGGGGCGCAGGCGCTGGCGGCGCTGCACGTGGTGGAGGCGTGCGAGCGCTCCCGCCGGGAGCGCCGGCCGGTGACGGTGGCGGAGATCGCGGCGGCGCCGTAGGGCGCGGGCCGCCCGGCCGTGCCGCGGCGGGGCGGCTCGGGCGGTCGGCGGCTCGGGCGGGCGGCGGGGCGGGCCGGCGGGGCGGCCGGGTCAGGCCGCCGCCAGGCGGGCCAGCAGGTCGGCCGCGCGCTTGGCGACCTCCTCGCGGTCGCCGCCGGACAGCGCCGACCCCATCCCGACGCCCACCGCGCCGGCGGCGATCCAGGCCGGGGCCTCGGCGACGGAGATCCCGCCGGTGGGCAGGACCGGCGCCTGCGGCAGCGCGGCCCGTACGTCCTTGACCCAGCCCGGCTCGTGCGCGGCGGCGGGGAAGAGCTTCAGCACGTCCACGCCCAGCTCCAGCGCGCGCACCGCCTCGGTGGGGGTGGCGACGCCGGCGAAGACCGGGAGGCCGTACCGGTGGGCGGTGGCGACGACGCCGGCGTCGAGGTTGGGCGCGACCAGGTAGCGGGCGCCGGCGTCGACGGCCAGCCGCGCCGAGGCGGCGTCCAGGACCGTACCGGCGCCGATGACCGCCTCCGTGCCGACCTCCCGGCGCAGCGAGCCGACCAGCTCCAGCGCGTAGGGGGTGGTCAGCGAGACCTCCAGGCTGGTGATGCCGGCCGACAGCAGCGAGTCGGCGGTGGCGGCGGCGCCGTCGTAGGTGTCGCCGCGGACGATGGCGACGACCCGCTGCTCCAGCGCGGCCCGGGTGATCTCCCAGCGGTACACGGTGCTTTCCTCCGGTGGTTCTCTCGGCGGGGCGGCGCGGCAGGGCGCCGGTGCGGCGGGGCCGTCTCAGCGGTGGACCGAGTCGCCCCCGGCGGTGAACGCCGCGAGCGCGCGGTCGCGCGCGGCGGCGGTCGGCAGCCCGTCGGTGTCGGTCACGCTCTGGATGACGAGCGCGGCGACGCACGCGCCCTCGGCGAGCGCGCGCTCCAGCGGCAGGTCCCGCAGCCGGGCGGACAGGAACCCGGCGGCGAAGGCGTCGCCGGCGCCGACGGGGTCGGCGAGCAGCACGTCGTACGGGGGCTGGTCGACGCGCGCGCCGTCGGCGGTGAGCGCGGTGGCGGTGTGGTCGGCGCGCTTGAGCACGACGGTGCCGGTACGGCCGCGCAGCAGCCGGGCCGCGGCCTCGTCGGCGGGTTCGCCGGTGAGCATCTCCAGCTCGTCGTCGCCGGCGAGGAGCAGGTCGGCCTCGGCGAGCAGCGGGCCCACGACCTCGGCCCAGCGCTGCGGACCGGCCAGCTTGCGGCGCACGTTGGGGTCGAAGGAGACGAGCGCGCCGGCGGCGTGGGCGAGTTCGACGAGCTTGACCGTCGCCTCGGCGGCGGACGGCGACAGGATCGGCGTGATGCCGGAGACGTGCAGCACCCGCACGCCCTCGACCATCTCCGGGCTGATGTGCTCGGGGGCGAGGCGGGAGGCGGCGGAGCCGGCGCGGTAGTACTGCACGTCGATGGCGCGCTGCGGGTGGCTGTCGCGGAGCAGCATGCCGGTCGGCGCGTCCGGGTCGACGTCGGCGTACGAGACGTCCACGCCGTCCGCGCGGAGCTGGGCGAGCACGGACTCCCCGGCGGGGTCGGCGCCGACGCGGCCGAACCAGCGCGCCCGGTGGCCGAGCCGGGAGAGCCCGGCGGCGACGTTCGACTCGGCGCCGCCGATGGAGCGGCGGAAGTTCACGGCGCGCGCCAGCGGCATCCCGGGCTCGGCCAGCATCAGCAGCATGGCCTCGCCGCAGGTCAGCACCTCCGGTGTGGATTCCGCCATCAGTTCCTCCACGGGCGGGGGGACACGGTCGTTCTCCGCACGTTATCCCGATCGGCGCCCGCGCCGGTACGGCGGGGTGGAGCCGGGCGGCACGCGGTGCCGCCCGGCCCGGGGCGGCGGCGGCCGGACGTGAGTCCATGGCGGAGCGCGGTTAAGTCCATTGCCTCCGGGGCGGGTCGGGGCGACGCTCGACGCTGCGTGACGTGTGCACTACACCCCCGAGATCCCGGAGGTTCCGGATGCCCGTCCCCCGCCTGGCCGCCGCCGGCGCCGTACTCCTGGCCCTGGTCCTGAGCCCGCTCGCCGCGCCGCCGGCCGCCGGCGCGCCACCGCCACCGGCCCGGCCCGGCGAGATCACCCCCACCCCGCGCGAGACGGCGGCGCGCGACGACAGCGTCACCGTGACCCCCACGGTCACCCTCGTCACCGGGCCGGAGCCCGACGGGCCCGCGCTCGCCGTCACCGAGGCGGCACTGCGTGCCGCGGGGGCCGAGGACGTACGGCGTACGGAGACGGCGCCGGCGGAGAGCCGCGGGCTCACCGTCCACCTCGGCGGACCCGGCGCCAACCCCGCCTCCGCCGCCGCCCTCGCCGCGCTCGGCGTCGACGGCCCCGCCGGACTGCCCGCCGAGGGCTACGTCCTGGCCGTCGGCACCGCCGAGCCCGGCGACGGCACCCCCGGCGGCGACGGCATCGTCCTGGCAGGCGCCGACGCCACCGGCACGTACTACGCCGCCCAGAGCCTGCGCCAGCTCCTCCCCCGCCGCGACTCCCCCGGCACCCGCGTCGCCGGCACCGCCGTCCGCGACTGGCCGGGCACCGGCTGGCGCGGCGCCATCGAGGGCTTCTACGGCGTCCCCTGGTCCCACGAATCCCGGCTGGACCAGCTGTCGTTCTACGGCGAGCACAAGATGAACATCTACGTCTACTCCCCCAAGGACGACCCGTACCTGCGCGAGCGCTGGCGCGAGCCGTACCCCGCCGAAGAACTCGCCCGCATCGCCGAGCTGGTCGGGCGCGCCCGCGCGCACCACGTCGAGTTCACCTACGCGCTCTCCCCCGGCCTGTCGGTCTGCTACAGCTCCGACGCGGACGTCCGGGCGCTGAACGACAAGTTCCAGACGCTGTGGGACATCGGCGTACGGACCTTCGCCGTGCCGCTCGACGACATCAGCTACACCGACTGGAACTGCGCCGCCGACGAGGAGCGCTTCGGCACCGGCGGCGGCGCCGCGGGCGCGGCGCAGGCGCATCTGCTCAACCGCGTCAACCGCGAGTTCGTCCGCACCCACGAGGGCGCCGAGCCGCTGCAGATGGTGCCGACGGAGTACTACGACACCACCCCGTCGCCGTACAAGAAGGCGCTCGCCGAGCAACTGGACGACGACGTGCTGGTGGAGTGGACCGGCATCGGCGTCGTCGCGCCGGTGATGACCGTCGCGCAGGCGCGCGACGCCCGCGAGGTCTTCGGCCACCCGATCCTGACCTGGGACAACTACCCGGTCAACGACTACGCTCCGGAGCGGCTGCTGCTCGGCCCGTTCAACGGCCGGGAGAAGGGCCTGCCGGGCGAGCTGGCCGGGATCACCGCCAACCCCATGAACCAGGCCGCCGCGTCGAAGATCGCGCTGTACACGGTCGCCGACTACGCCTGGAACGACGCCGCGTACGACCCGCGGGAGTCCTGGGCCGGGGCCCTCGCCGAACTGGCCGGCGGCGACCCGCGCACGACCGCCGCGCTGCGCGCCTTCGCCGACGCCTCGTACGGCTCGGCGCTCAACCCCGGGCAGGCGCCGGAGCTGTCAGCGGCGATCGCCGCGTACTGGGACGGCGCCGGCGAGGACGGCGGGCACGGCGCCGACGCCCTCGACGACGCGCTGGCCGCGCTGGAGGCCGCGCCCGGCGTGCTGCGCGACCGGCTGCCGGACCGGGCGTTCGTCGAGGAGTCCGGCCCCTGGCTGGACGCCACCCGCGACTGGGGCACCGCCGCCCGCACCGCGCTGCGGATGGCCGAGGCCGCCCGCGACGGCGACGGCGACCGCGCCTGGCGGCTGCGGCAGCGGCTGCCCGAGCTGGTGGAGCAGGCGAAGTCCCACCTCTACACGGGGCTCGGCGGGCGCGAGGTGCCGGTCGTCGTCGGCGACGGCGTGCTCGACGCGTTCGTCGCGGACGCCGCCGCCGCGCACGACCGCTCGCTCGGGCTGCCCGAGCGCCCGCGGGGCGCGACGGACCTCGGCACGTACCAGGCCAACACCGTGGACCGGATGACGGACGGCGACGACTCGACGTTCTTCTGGAGCGACGGCGCGCCGCGCGCCGGCTCGTGGGTGAGCGTGGACCTGCACGGCGAGCGGGAGATCGGCACGGTCACCCTGGCGATGGCCAAGTCCGGCAGCCCGGACGACTATCTGCACCAGGGCGTGCTGGAGTACTCGGCGGACGGCGAGACGTGGACGGAGCTGGCCGCCTTCTCCGGCACGCCGGACGTCGAGGCGACGGCGCCGGAGGGCACGACGGCGCGGTACGTGCGCGCCAGGGCGACGGCGGCGCAGGGCAACTGGCTGGTGGTACGGGAGTTCACCGTCGCCGGCGGCGGACGGACGGCGGTGACCGGCGGCCCGCCGGCGGCCGAGGGCAGCGCCCTGGCCGCCGCCGCGGACGGCGACACCGGCTCCGTCTACCGCGCCGCCCGCGCGCCGCGGGCCGGCGAGTCGCTGGACATCCGCTACGCGGAGCCGCGCGCGGCACAGTCCCTGGTCGTGCTCCGCCCGCAGTCGGCGCCGCACGCGCACGCCACCGTGCAGGTGCGCCACGAGCCGCACGGCCCGTTGCGCACGGCGGGCCGGCTCTCCGGCGCGTACACGGAACTGCGGGTGCCGGGCGGGGCCGTGGCGGAGGTCCGGCTGCGCTGGTCGGGCGGCGGGGCGGTGCCGCAGATCGCGGATGTGGGGGTGATCGGCGGCTGAGGGCGCGCGGCGCGGCGGCGGGCCCGGAGACGGAACCGGGTCGGCCGCCGGGTCGCCGCGTTCGCCGGGCCCCGCCCCGGGCGGACGCGCGACCGCAGGTCCGCAACCGCAGGTCCGCAACCGCAGGTCCGCAACCGCAGGTCCGCAACCGCAGGTCCGCAACCGCAGGTCCGCAACCGCAGGTCCGCGACCGCGGCACGGGCCGGGCCTCAGCCCGGCGGCGCCGGCACCAGGCTGCCGTGCAGGCGCAGCCGCGCTATCCCGCCGTCCGGGTGGATGTCGATACGCGCGTGCGTGCCCACCGCCGGCGCGGGCAGCACGAAGCGGTGGTTGGTGTCCGGCTGCAGCCGCGTGCGCGGCAGCACCTCCGTCCACCCGCCGTCCGCCCCGTCCCGTACGGACACCGCCGCCCAGCCCGCCGCGTTGCCCTTCAGATACGCCGTGTCGATCTCCACCGCCCGGACCTCGCCGCGCCCGGCCAGCGCGTAGCGGATCCAGTCGTGGCCGTCGTCCCGGCGGCGCCGGGTCTCCCAGCCGTCGTCCATCCGCCGCGAGCGGCCCGGCCGGATGGTGTTGAGCGGCGGGGAGTAGAAGCGGTCCGAGGCGTCCTCGACGCGGCCGCCGTGCTCCAGCGCGACCAGGTCGAAGGTGCCCAGCGCCGCCAGCCACGCCGGGTCCGGGACGACCTCGCCGTGGACGCGGAGGCGGGCGATGCCGCCGTCCGGGTGCTGGCGCAGGCGCAGGTGGGTGAGGCGCCGCCCGCCGGCCACCGCGAAGCCGTTGGCCGCGTGCCCGCCGACCGCAGTGCGGGGCACCAGCTCGGTCCACTCCACCCCGGCGGCGAGCAGCGCGTGCGGGGACGGCGTGCCCGGGACCTCCGCGCCCTCGACGCTCACGGACTCCGGGTGGTTGCCGCGGAAGTGGGCGGTGTCGACGACGACGCCGCGGACGACGCCGGGGGCGCCGAGGCGTACCAGCGCCCAGTCGTGGTCGCCCGCGGCCGGGTGCGGGGCGGCGGCGCCGGGGCCGCGGCGGCGCCTGGTCTCCCAGCCGTCCATGACCTTGCCCTTGTGCCCGAACGCCGCCGGGTCGAACTCGGCGCGCTCCGGCCGCAGCAGGTTCTCGCGGGGGGCGAAGAACTCGTCGTTCGCGGCGACGACCGCGCCGCCGAGGCGCCGGTCGGCGAGGTCGGGAAGGCCGGCGAAGGGGAGGTCGGCGGCGCGGTAGTCGGCGTAGGGGTCGCCGCCGCGATACGGGGCGGCGGCGCCGGTGAAGCGGGGGATCTCCGCGGTCATGCCTGCTGCCGCCTTTCGTGCCGGTCGTCGGTGCGGCCGAGGAGCCGGCCGCGGGGTTCGGTGTGGACGCCGTGCCGGTACACGCGGCGGCCGCGCAGGTACGTGGCCGTGACGACGCCGTACAGCCTGCGGCCCGCGTACGCCGTGACCGGGTTCCGGTGCTGGAGCGCCGCCGGGTCGACGGTGAACGCCGCGTCCGGGTCGAGGACGGCGAAGTCGGCGTCGCGGCCGGGCTCGACGGCGCCCTTGGCGGGGAGCCCGGCGAGCCGGGCGGGGCCGGCGGCCATCCAGCGGGCGACGTCGGCGAGCCCGTGGCCGCGGCGGCGCGCCTCGGTCCACACGGCGGGCAGGCCGAGCTGGAGGGAGGAGATGCCGCCCCAGGCGGTCGCGAAGTCGCCGGTCTTCAGGTCGGCGGTGGCCGGGGAGTGGTCGGAGACCACGCAGTCGACGGTGCCGTCGGCGAGGCCGGCCCACAGCAGGTCCCGGTTGCCGGCCTCGCGGATGGGCGGGCAGCACTTGAACTCGGTGGCGCCGTCCGGGATCTCCTCCGCGGTCAGGGTGAGGAAGTGCGGGCAGGTCTCGGCGGTGACGGGCAGCCCGGCGCGGCGGGCGGCGGCCAGGGCGGGCAGCGCGTCGGCGGAGGAGAGGTGGAGGACGTGGACGCGGGTGCCGTGCCGCGCGGCGAGCGCGACGACGCGCTCGACGGCCCGGTTCTCGGCGGTGCGCGGGCGGGAGGCGAGGAAGCCGGCGTAGTCGCGGCCGGGCGGCGGCGGGGCGCCGTCGAGCACGCCGGGGTCCTCGGCGTGCACGAGGAGCAGCGCGCCCAGGCGGGCGGTCTCGGTGGCGGCCCGCTCCAGCTCGGCACCGGCGAGGGGCGGGAACTCCTCGACGCCGGACGGGGAGAGGAAGCACTTGAAGCCGAAGACGCCGGCGGCGTACAGCGGTTCGAGGTCCGCGGCGTTGCCGGGGACCGCCCCGCCCCAGAACCCGACGTCGACGTGGGCGCGGGGCCGGGCCACGGCCTGCTTGACGGCCAGGGCCCGGGCGGTGGTGGTGGGCGGCAGGCTGTTGAGCGGCATGTCGACCAGGGTGGTGACGCCGCCGGCGGCGGCGGCGCGGGTGGCGGTGGCGAAGCCCTCCCAGGCGGTGCGGCCGGGGTCGTTGACGTGGACGTGGGTGTCCACGAGCCCGGGCAGCAGCGCGTGGTCGCCGTGGTCCTCGGCGCGGGCGCCGGGCGGCGGGGCGGTCCCGTACGGCAGCACGGCGGCGATGCGTCCCCCGGCGATCGCGACGGCGGCGGGCCGCTCCCCTTCGGGGGTGACGACGCGGCGTGAGCGCAGCACCAGATCGGCGTCCGGCATCCGGTCTCCTCTCGACGGGGCCGCAACTTCAACGTTCTGTTGAATTGCACTGTCGCCGCGGGTGACCGCCCACGTCAAGGGCGGCCCGGCGGGCGATCCGGGGGTTTCCGCCGGTTCCGCGGGTTTCCACATGCTGAAAGCCGGATTCCGGGCCGTTAAGCTGCGGGTCGCACCCGTACGGAAGGAACCACCCACGTGCCGCGCAGCACCGCAGAGCCCAGGCCGCCCGCCGGCGGCGTCCAGTCGCTCGAACGCGCCTTCGACCTGCTGGAACGGATGGCCGACGCGGGCGGCGAGGTGGGGCTGAGCGAGCTGGCCGGCACCAGCGGCCTGCCGCTGCCGACCATCCACCGCCTGATGCGCACCCTGGTCGCCACCGGGTACGTACGCCAGCAGCCCAACCGCCGCTACGCGCTCGGCCCCCGGCTCATCCGGCTCGGCGAGAGCGCGTCGCGGCTGCTGGGCATCTGGGCACGGCCGCAGCTGGCGCGGCTGGTGGAGGAGACGGGCGAGACGGCGAACATGGCGCTGCTCGACGGCGACGAGGCGGTCTACGTCGCGCAGGTGCCGTCGCGGCACTCGATGCGGATGTTCACGGAGGTCGGCCGGCGGGTGCTGCCGCACTCGACGGGGGTGGGCAAGGCGCTGCTGGCGCAGCTGCCGGACGACGCGGTACGGGCCCTGCTGGCCCGCACCGGGATGCCGGCGGCGACGGCGAAGACGATCACCTCGCCGGACGCGTTTCTGGCGGCGCTGGCCGCCGTCCGCGCGGACGGGTACGCGGTGGACGACAACGAGCAGGAGATGGGCGTGCGGTGCCTCGCGGTCGCGGTGCCGGAGGCGCCGACGGCGGCGGCCGTGTCGATCTCCGGCCCGGCGGGGCGGGTGACGGAGGAGGCGACGGAGCGGATCGTGCCGGTGCTGCGGGAGGTGGCCCGGGACCTTTCGGCGGCGCTGACGGACAGGGAGTGACGGCCCGCCGGCTACCGGCGGGGGGCGCTGCCGAACAGCTCGATCACGTCGCGGACCTCCGCCACCGCCGGGGCCACCGCGCTCACCGACCCCACCGCGCCCGCGACCACCAGCAGCGCCCGGTGCAGCCGCGCCACGTCCGGCGCGCCGGCCGCCGCCATGGCGGCCAGCTCGGTCAGCGCCTCCTCGGCGGGGGCGCGGTCGCTGGGGTGGGCGGGGTGGGCGGCGAGGTCGCCGCGCAGCCGGGCCACGGCCGCCGCGAGCGCCGTGACCCGCGGGTCGGGGGTCCCGGAGGCGCGCGCCTCGCCCGCCTCGGGCCCGTGCTCCGCGGGCCTCCCGGGCGCGCGCGCCTCACGGGCCTCGCCCGCGCGCGCGTCGCGCCCGTCGCGCGCGCCCGCCTCGGCCTGCACCGTCACCGTGCTCCGGCCCCTACGATCGTTTCCCATCGGCAGTCCTCCCCCTGCCCGCCCGCTGCCGCCGGCGCCCCGAGGACGCCGCGTCCCCCCGGGCGATGCCGAGACAGTAAAGCCAACAATGCGTCAGAACGCCACTCGGAACGGGAAATTCAGATGAACAGGAAGATCGGCACCGCCGATTCTCCCGTCGCCGGGCTCCTGCTCGCCGCCGGCGGGGGCCGGCGGCTCGGCGGGCGGGCGAAGGCGCTGCTCCCGGCCGGGCCGGGCGGGCGGCCGCTGGTGGAGCGGGCGGCCGGGGCGCTGCGCGCGGCGGGGTGCGCGCCGGTGCACGTGGTGCTGGGCGCGGCGGAGGAGGCGGTACGGGCCGGGGCCCGGCTGCCCGGCTGCGTACCGGTGTCGAACCCGGGCTGGGAGTCCGGTATGGGCTCGTCGCTGCGCGCCGGGCTGGCCTCGCTGGAGCCGACGCCGGCCGCCGCGGCGGTGGTGCTGCTCGTCGACCAGCCGGGGATCGGCCCCGCCGCGGTCGCCCGGCTGGCGGCCGCGCACCGGGAGCGCGGCGCCGAGCTGGCGGCGGCCACGTACGACGGCGTCCGCGGCCATCCCGTGCTGCTGGGCCGCCGCCGCTGGCCGGAGGTCGCGGCGCGCGCCGCCGGCGACCGGGGCGCCCGCGACGTGCTGGCGGACGCGGCGCGCCGCGGCGCGCTGACGCTGGTGGAGTGCGGCGACGTGGCCGCGCCCGACGACGTGGACACCCCCGCGGACCTGCCGCTGCTCGACGCGCCGCGGCCCGGCTGGCACTGAGCGCCACCGGGCCCGTACCGAAAGCCTCTCGACATCAACAGACCGTTGAACTTCCGAGATAAGGAAACTATTCTCCACAGGCCAGAAGGGTTCGGAACCGGTTTCCGGCCGCCCCGCCACGTTCGCTGCGCCCGGCACCCCGTGCCGCCAAGGAGTGACAGCCATGTCCGCAGTCGTCGCCGCCGCCGAGCCCGCGCCCCGCCAGGACGAGGTCCTCACCGCCGCCGCCCTCGACTTCCTCGCCGAGCTGCACCGCCGGTTCACCCCGCGCCGCGACGAGCTGCTCGCCCGCCGCGCGGAGCGCCGCGCCGCCCTCGCGCGCACCCCCGCCCTCGACTTCCTCCCCGAGACCGCCGGCGTCCGCGCCGACGACTCCTGGCGCGTCGCGCCCGCCCCGCCCGCGCTGGAGGACCGCCGGGTGGAGATCACCGGCCCCACCGACCGCAAGATGACGATCAACGCCCTCAACTCCGGCGCGAAGGTCTGGCTCGCCGACTTCGAGGACGCCTCCGCGCCCACCTGGGCGAACGTCATCGGCGGGCAGGCCAACCTGATCGACGCCTACGAGCGCCGCATCGACTTCACCGACCCGGCCTCCGGCAAGTCCTACGCCCTGAAGCCGGCCGCCGAACTGGCCACGGTCGTCACCCGGCCGCGCGGCTGGCACCTCGACGAGCGCCACCTCACCGTCGAGGGTCTCCCCATGCCGGGCGCGCTGGTCGACTTCGGGCTGTACTTCTTCCACAACGCGCGGCGGCTGCTCGACCTGGGCAAGGGCCCGTACTTCTACCTGCCCAAGACCGAGTCGCACCTCGAAGCGCGCCTCTGGAACGACGTGTTCGTCTTCGCCCAGGACCACCTCGGCATTCCGCAGGGCACGGTGCGGGCCACCGTCCTGATCGAGACCATCACCGCCGCGTACGAGATGGACGAGATCCTCTACGAGCTGCGCGACCACGCCTCCGGCCTCAACGCCGGCCGCTGGGACTACCTCTTCTCGATCGTGAAGAACTTCCGCGACGGCGGCGAGAAGTTCGTCCTGCCCGACCGCAACGCCGTCACCATGACGGCGCCGTTCATGCGCGCGTACACCGAACTGCTCGTCCGCACCTGCCACAAGCGCGGCGCGCACGCGATCGGCGGCATGGCGGCCTTCATCCCCTCCCGGCGCGACGCCGAGGTCAACAAGGTCGCGTTCGAGAAGGTCAAGGCCGACAAGGACCGCGAGGCGCGCGACGGCTTCGACGGCTCCTGGGTCGCGCACCCGGACCTGGTGCCGATCGCGCAGGAGTCCTTCGACGCCGTGCTCGGCGCCCGGCCGCACCAGAAGGACCGGCTGCGCGAGGACGTGTCGGTGGCCGCCGCCGACCTGACCGCCGTCGACTCGCTGGACGCGAAGCCGACGTACCCGGGCCTGGTCAACGCCGTGCGGGTGGGCATCCGCTACATCGAGGCGTGGCTGCGCGGCCTGGGCGCGGTGGCCATCTTCAACCTCATGGAGGACGCCGCCACCGCCGAGATCTCCCGCTCCCAGATCTGGCAGTGGATCAACGCGGGGGTCGTCTTCGACGACGGCGAGCGGGTGACGGCGGAGCTGGTGCGGCGGATCGCGGCGGAGGAGCTGGCGAGCATCCGCGCGGAGGCCGGGGCGGAGGCGTTCGCGGCGGGCCGCTGGCAGCAGGCGCACGACCTGCTGCTGCGGGTGTCACTGGACACGGACTACGCGGACTTCCTGACGCTGCCCGCGTACGAGCTGCTGGACTGAGGCGGCGGGGCGCCGGGCGGGCGCGGGGACCCTCTGGCGGAGCGGGGGCCGTACGTGGTCGCATGCTGCCATGACGGACGACACGACCGAGTACGACTCCCGGCCGCCCGGCGGCACCGGTGCCGCGCGGGCCGCGGTGGCCGGCCGCTTCCGCGGCCTGCTCGACGACCTCGACCGGACCTCCGGGGCGGCGGTCGCGGACGCGGCCACGCTGATCCTGGACGCCGTCGCGGCGGGCGGCCTGGTGTACGCCGCCGGGGCCGGGCACTCGCTGGCGATGGTCTGCGAGACGTTCTACCGGGCGGGCGGCCTGGCCTGCGTACGGCCCGTGTGGGACCCGGAGATCCTGCCGCTGAACGGCGCGACCGCCAGCACGGCGGCGGAGCGGCGGCCGGGGTCGGGGCGGGCGATGGTGGAGCGGGTGAAGCCGGGTCCTGACGACGTGGTGGTGGTCTTCTCCACCAGCGGCCGGAACCCGTATCCGGTGGAGATCGCGCAGGAGTGCATGGCGCGGGGGGTGCCGGTGGTCGCGGTGACGTCGATGCCGGCGTCGGCGAGCGCGACGGCGCGGTCGAGCACGCGGCTGGCGGACCACGCGACGGTGGTGCTGGACACGTGTGTGCCGCCGGGCGACGTGGTGCACCCGCCGAAGGAGCCGCGCACGGCGGCGGTGTCGACGGTGCTGGGGGCGTATGTGTGGGCGCTGCTGCTGGCGGAGCTGGACGAGCGGGCGGCGGCGCGGGGGGTGGAGCTGCCGCGGTGGGTGAGCGCGAACGTACCGGGCGGCGACGAGGCGAACCGGCGCAACTTCACGCGGTACGGGGGCCGGATCCCGGAGCTGTGAGGCGGACCCGGCCGGGGCCGTCCCCCCGGCCGGGAGACCCGCCCCCGTCCCTGCCCCGGCCTGGCGCCGGGCTCAGCCCCCGGCCGCCAGCCGTGCCAGCCGCCGGGCCTGCTCCCGCGTCGCCCGCGCCACCGCCTCCTCGTCCACCGTCACCAGCCGGCCCTCCTCCACCACCGGCTCCCCGCCCACCAGCGACAGCGTCACCGGCGCCGGCGCCCCCAGCACCAGCGCCGCCACCGGGTCCGCGATCGACGCGTGGCCCAGGCCGTCCAGCCGCCACAGCACCAGGTCCGCCAGCTTGCCCGGCTCCAGCGAGCCGATCGCGTCCGCGCGCCCGAGGACCTGCGCGCCCCCGTACGTGCCCAGCCGCAGCGCCTGACGCGCCGTCAGCGCCTTCTCCCGGTGCGGGCCCAGCCGGTTCACCAGCAGCGCGTTGCGCAGCTCCGTGTGCAGCTCGCCGGACTCGTTCGACGCCGCGCCGTCGACGCCCAGGCCCACCGGGACCCCCGCCGCCAGCATGTCCGGGACGCGGGCGATGCCCGCGCCCAGGCGGGCGTTGGACGACGGGCAGTGGGCCACGCCCGTGCCGGTCCGGCCGAAGGCGGCGATGTCCGTGTCCGACATGTGCACGCAGTGCGCCATCCACACGTCGTCGCCGAGCCAGCCGGTGGACTCGAAGTACGCGGTCGGCCCCATGCCGAACCGCTCGTGGCAGAACTTCTCCTCCTCCACCGTCTCGCTGCCGTGCGTGTGCAGCCGCACGCCCTTGCGGCGGCCGAGCTCCGCGCCCTCGCGCAGCAGTTCGGTGGAGATGGAGAACGGCGAGCAGGGTGCCGCCGCGACCTGCACCATCGCGTCGTACGAGGGGTCGTGGTGCGCGTCGATCGCCGCCTCCGTGCCCGCCAGCGCACCCTCCAGCGTCTCGACCGCGAAGTCCGGCGGCAGACCGCCGTCCCGCTCGCCGAGGTCCATGGAGCCGCGCGCGAGGGTGAAACGGACGCCCGTCTCGCGGGCGGCGCCGACGACGGCGCCGGACAGGTCGCCGGCGCCGCGCGGGTAGACGTAGTGGTGGTCGGCCGCGGTGGTGACGCCGCCGCGGGCGAGCGTCGCCAGCGAGCCCTGCGCCGCCGCGTGGCACATCGGCTCGTCGATGCGCGCCCAGACGGGGTAGAGGGCGACGAGCCAGTCGAAGAGGTTGGCGTCCTGGGCGAGGCCGCGGGTGAGCCACTGATAGCAGTGGTGGTGGGTGTTGACCAGTCCGGGGGTGGCCAGGTGGCCGGTGGCGTCGATCCTGCGCGCGGCGCCGCCGGGCGCGGCCGGCGCCGCGCCCGGGCCCACCGCCTCGATCCGGCCGTCCGCGACGACGACGTGCCCGGAGGCGTACTCCGTGCCGTCCGCGTCGACGGTGGCGATCGCGCAGTTCTCGATGACGGTGCGCCGTGCTGCCATGGGTTCCTCGGCTTTCCGGACCTCCCGGCGCGGGCCGGGCGGTCAGAGACGGGTCAGGTCGTCGGGGATCCGGGCGTCCGCGCCGTCGCGCAGGACGGTCGCCTCGATGAGGCCGTACGGGCGGTCCGCGGCGAAGTAGACGGCGCCGTCGGAGGCCGCGTTCATCAGCCCGAAGGGCTCCAGGTCGACGCGGAAGTGGTGCTTGTTGGGGAGGGAGAAGCGGATCTCCTCGATCTCCGGGCGGTGTTCCACGACCCGCGCGCCCATCGCGTAGAGGGTCTGCTGGAGCGAGAGCGAGTAGGTGTCGGCGAAGGCGGCGAGCAGGTGCGTCACGGCCTGCTCGTACGACGTGTCCCAGGCCGGCGGCGCCGCGCCGGCCGCGCCGGTCCAGCCGTGGCGCCACCGGGCGGAGACCTCGGTGGCGAGGATGCGGTCGTAGTCCTCCTTGAGGGTGGTGTACGCGTCCTTCGCGTACCCCCAGAACTCCGAGTCGGTGGTGTTCATGACGACGAGGTCCTTCAGCCCGCTCACCACCTCGAAGCCCGCGCCGTCGCAGGTGACCTGCGCGACGCGGGTCTCGCGCCCGCGGCGTACGAAGGAGTGGCGGGCGCCGGCGGGATGCGGGGCGTCGATGCGCTCCCAGGCGTACTCCTCGACGCGGACGCGGGCGCGGTGGATGGCCTCCTGGCTGTCCGTGAAGTGCCGGGCCAGGTGGACGGCGAACGCCTCGGGGGACTCGATGCCGTGCTCGCGGGCGAAGGCGTAGACCGTGTTCTTGGTGGTGTCGGTCGGGAGCACGTGGGAGTTGGCGCCGGAGTAGTGGACCTCGTCCATGTCGCCGGAGAGGGCGACGGAGACGTTGAGGTCGCGGACGTGGTGGACGGCGCCTTCGCGGGTGACCTTCAGGACGCGGGTCTCGGCCTTGCCGTACTGGTTCCGGCCGAGCACCGCGGCGCGGGGGCGGTCTGCCATCTGCTAGCTCCCTCGGTAGACGGAATAGCCGAACGGGGTGAGCAGCAGCGGCACGTGGTAGTGCTCCCCGGGGCGGACGGCGAAGTCGACGGCCACCTCCGGGAAGAACGCGCCGCCGCCGAGGTACGGGCCGGTGGCGAAGACCAGCCGCGCGCGGGTGGTGCCCACCGGCAGCGCCGGGAGGTCGCGGACGCGGCCGTCGGCGTCGGTGGCGGAGGTGCCGTGGGGTCTCCAGCCGACGGCACCGTCGCCGCTGCCGTCGTCGCCGCCGCCGACGGAGAGCTCGACGGCGACCCCGGCCGCGGGGCGGCCCAGGCTGGTGTCCAGGATGTGCGTGGAGACGGACGTGGCGCCGGCGCTCATGGTCGGGCTCCTTCGTTCGGCGTCTGTGCTTCGACGAGGCGGGTCAGCCGGATACGGTTGATCTTGCCCAGCTCGCCGCGCGCGAGCCGCCGTTCCCGCTCCGGCGCGTTGCCGATCCGCTCGCGCAACGCGTCCCGCAGCTCCACGGCGCCGAGGCCGGTCGCGCAGATCAGGAAGACGTGCCCGAAGCGCTCCTGGTACGCGAGGTTCAGCTCCAGCACCTCCGCCCGGAGCGCCTCCGGGGCGCCCGCCATGCCGCGCTGCTCGCGCGCCGAGGCGGGGTCGCCCGGCTTCGGCCGGCCGATGGGCGGGTGCCCCGCCATCGCCTCGGCCAGCCCGGCGTCGTCGAGCGCGGCGAGGGCGGCGTCGGCGGCGGCGTAGAGCCGCGCGGCGTCCGCGTACGGCCGGCCGGCGGCGACGGCCGCGACCCAGCCGGCGGCCGCGCACACCTCGCGCAGCAGCGCCCGGGCGTCCTGCTCACCGGCGGAGTTGAGCCGGGCCAGGCCCGGCGGAACGCGGGAAGTCACAGCCGCAAGCTATGAGCCGCGAAGCACTGCGTCAACAGTTTGTTGAATTTATGCCTCAGCCGGCCGCGGGCGGCGTCCCTCCCCGGGCCTCCCGGTTGAGGTAGTTGTAGATGGTGAACCGGCTGACGCCCAGCGCGCCGGCGACCGTCTCCACCCCGTGCCGTACGGAGAACGCGCCGCGGGTCTCCAGTATCCGTACGACCTGCTGCTTCGTCCGGCGGTCGAGCCGCGCCAGCGGCACCCCGTGCCGGCGCTCCAGCTCCGCGAGCATGTGGTCCAGCGAGTCCGCCAGATGCGGCAGCCGCACCGCCAGCACCTCGCGCCCCTCCCAGGACAGCACGACGTCGTCGCCCTCCGCCGCCTCCGGCGCGAGCAGCTCCCCGCCCATGGCGTCCACCAGCGGCCGGACCGCGGCGACGAACGGGTGGTCCGCGGGCTCCGCCGTCATGCGGGACCCTCCCCCGGCCCGGCCGACGCGTCCGGAACGACGCTCACCTGGAGCGAGATGCGGGTCGCCCCCGACGCCAGCGACCTGCGCAGCAGTTCGTCCACGGCGTCGAGCACGACCTCCGCGCCGCCCTCCGCGCTGTTGCCGAACGGGCCCACGTCCACGGCGTCGAGACCCGCCGACTCCACCAGATCCCGGGCCGCCACCGCGTGCGGCGGCGGCTCCTCCAGATCGAACGGCTCGGTCGTGAACTCCACCCTGAGTCGCATCCGAGCAGCATACGCACGCGGGCCGGGCGGCCGGACCCGGCCGGGCGCCGCCGGGGCGCCGCTCCCAGGTGCCCGGGACAGCGGGTTGCCTAGCGTAGCCGCGTGATTCCGGGAGGTGACACATGGCACGACCCCTGCGGGTGGCCGTCTCGGGCGCCGGACTCGGCGGGCTCGCCGCCGCGGCGGCGCTCGTCCGGGCGGGTCTGGAGGTCGCGGTCTACGAGCAGCGCCCCCGGCTGCCGGAGGACGAGACGGCGCTGCACCTCGCGCCCAACGGCAGCCGCATCCTCCAGCGCTGGGGCCTGGGCGCACAGCTGCTGGCGCTCGCCGTGCAGCCGGTCGCGATGGAGTTCCGCGAGTGGAGCGACGGCGCGCTGGCCTGGCGGCAGCCGCTCGGCAGACCGGGCCCGGGCGCCTACGGCGCCCCGTACTGCACGCTGCTCACCGACGAGCTGTACGACCTGCTCCTCGCCCGGCTGCCGCAGGAGCGCATCCGGCTGGGCCGCCGGCTGAGCGGCTTCACGCAGTCCGCGGACGGCGTCGAGCTGGAGTTCGCGGACGGCGGCAGCGCGACGGCGGACGTGCTGGTCGGCGCCGACGGGGTGCGTTCGCTCGTACGCTCCCGGCTGATCGGCACGCCGCGCCGGGTCTACCACGGCACCACCGCCTACAGCGGCGCGCTCCAGTCCGACGACGTCCCGGAGCTGCCCCGCGACCGGGTCACGGTGTGGCTGGGCCCCGAGTCCCGCCTGGTCGGCGCGCCGGTGTCGCGGGGCGAGCAGCTCGGCTTCGTCGCCGTGGTGCCGTCCTGGGGGCGCAGGGCCCGGCAGCCGCCGGGGCGCGGGCGGCCGGCGGCGCTGGCGGCGGAGTTCGGCGGCTGGGCGCCTGACGTCAAGGCGATCACGGCCGCGGCGGGCGCCGTACGGTCCTGGACGCCGTACGACCACGCCCCGCTGAAGCGGTGGGGCAGCGGCCGCGTCACCCTCCTCGGCGACGCCGCGCACCCGATGCTGCCGTACCACGGCCAGGGCGTCAGCCAGTGCCTGGAGGACGCGGTGGCCCTGGCCCACCACCTGACCACCGCCCCCACCCCGGCCCAGGCGCTGCGCCGGTACGAGGCGCTGCGGCTGCCGCACACCGCGCGGGTGCAGCTCGGCTCGCGCGCCAACGCCTTCCGGCCCGCCGCCGTGCCGGACGTCACCTGGGCGCAGGTCTACGACATCGAGGAGCACCTGCCGGGCTGACCACCCGGAGGCTGCGCAAGCACGCCGCGCACGTCCCGCCCGTACGGCGGACGTGTCGGCGGTCCGGCGTCCCGCATGGGAGGAGCGGGGCGCCGGGAGAGACGGCCCGGCGGTCGGCACCGGGCCGCGCGGTCGCGAGAGGCCGCCGGGCGACGGGCGGTGGCGAGCGGCGTGACTGGGCCTCACGCCGGCTCCCGCCCGTGCCCCGGCCGGCCGCGGCACCGTACGCCGGTCCGAAACGGCGTGCGGCCCGCGGGACTCGCGGCCGTACGGGCCCCTTCCCCCGGTTCGCGTGGCGGGGGAAGGGGCCCACCCCTGGCCGGAGTTGCACCCCCCGTGACGGGCCGGTGACGCACCGCCGGGTATCGTCACGCCCGGAGGGGCCGGGGACGGGGCGGGTGCACATGTCGATCCGAGTCGTGGTCGCCGACGACCAGGCGCTCCTGCGCGGGAGCTTCCGGGTGCTGGTCGAGACGGCACCCGGGCTGAGCGTCGTGGGCGAGGCGGCGACCGGGGCGGAGGCGGTCGCGCAGGCGGCGGCGGAGCTGCCGGACGTGGTGCTGATGGACGTACGGATGCCGGAGGTCGACGGGATCGAGGCGACCCGGCGGATCTGCGGGTCCCCGGCGACGGCCGGGGTGCGGGTGCTGATCGTGACGATGTTCGACCTCGACGAGTACGTCTACGGGGCGCTGCGCGCCGGCGCGAGCGGCTTCCTGCTCAAGGACACCCCGCCGGCGGAGCTGCTGCGCGCGATCCGCGTGGTGGCCCGCGGGCAGGCGCTGCTGGCGCCGTCGGTGACGCAGCGGCTGATCCGGCACTTCAGGCGGCTGCCGGAGCCGCTGCCGGACCTGCCGCGGGATCTGACGCGGGTGACGGTGCGGGAGCAGGAGGTGCTGGTGCTGGTGGCGCGGGGGCTGGCGAACGGGGAGATCGCCGACCGGCTGGGGCTGAGCCTGCCGACGGTGAAGTCGCACGTGAGCCATCTGCTGACGAAGCTGGACGCCCGCGACCGCATCCAGCTGGTCATCACCGCGTACGAGACCGGCCTGGTGACCCCCGCCCGCCGCTGACCCGCCGGGGCGGGCGCCGGATCCGCGGGCCGCTCACTCGCCCAGCCCCGCCTCCCGCGCCCGCAGCATCGCCGCTATCCGGTCCTGCACCCCCAAGTCAACCCCCTCCCCCACCCCGCCGGACGGGAGCCCGGTCCACAGGCCGCTCACTCCCCCAGCCCCGCCTCCCGCGCCCGCAGCATCGCCGCTATCCGGTCCTGCACCCCCAGCTTCGCGAAGATGTTCGAGATGTGATTCCGCACGGTCTTCTCCGACAACACCAGCTCCCGCGCGATCCGCCGGTTGTTGTAACTCCGCGCGATCAGGTCCAGCACCTCCCGCTCCCGCTGCGTCAGCTGCGGAAACGCCCGTCCCGCCGGGACCGTGTGCAGCGCCGAGAAGTAGCGGCTCAGCCGCTCCGCCACCGCCGGGCTGAACACCGCGCCCCCCGCCGCCACGCACCGCACCGCGCCCAGCAGCTCCGCCCGCGACGCCCCCTTGTCCAGATACCCGTACGCCCCGGCGCGCAGCGCCGCGACCACCGCGTCGTCCTCCACCGACGCCGACATCACCAGCACCCGCGGCGGCGCCGAGCCGCCCCGGCACGGGGAGTTCAGCTGCCGCGTCGCCTCCACCCCCGAGCAGCCCGGCAGGTGCAGGTCCATCAGCACCACGTCGACCCGCACGTCCGGCTCCGCCAGCGCCGTCAGCGCCTCCTCCCCCGCCCCCGACTCCCCCGCGATCTCCAGGTCCGGCACGTGCTCCAGCGCCACCCGCACCCCGTCCCGGAACACCGGGTGGTCGTCGACCACGTACACCCGCACCGCGCTCACGCCTGCCCTCCCGGCAGCACCGCGCGCACCAGCGTCCCGTGCGGCAGGTCCGTGCGCGGCAGGATCCGCAGCGTGCCGCCCACCTCCTCCGCCCGCCGCACCATGGACGCGATGCCCAGGCCCACCGGGCGCCGCGGCGGGCGGCCGGCGCCGTCGTCGGCGATGTCCAGGCGCAGCGCCGTGGCCGAGGTCCAGACCCCGAGCAGGACGGTACGGGCCGCGGCGTGCCGCAGCGCGTTGGTCAGCCCCTCGGCGGCGATGCGGTACGCGGCGACCTCCACCGCCGGGTGCAGCGCGCGGAGCCGGCGCGGCACCCGGGCCCGTACCTCCGTGCCGGGGCCGTCGTGGCGGGCGGCGAGCCGGACGAGTGCGCCGGCGAGCCCGGCCTCGGCCAGGTCGGGGGGCCGCAGGTCGTCGATGACCGAGCGGATCTCGGCGCCCAGGCCGGCGGCCGTGCGGGCGGCGTCGGCGACGAGCCGGCGGCCGGCGGGCGCGTCCGCGAGCAGCTCCGCCGCGGTCTCCAGCCGCAGCCGGATGCTGGCGAGGTCGCCGCCGATGCCGTCGTGCAGGTCGCGGCGGAGCCGGTGCCGCTCGGCCTCGCGGGCGGCGACGACGGCCTCGCCGCGGTGGCGCAGCTCCTCGCGGAGCACCAGCGCGGCGATCATCGGGGCCAGTTGGTCCACGTACGTGTCGAGGCCGCAGCCGCGCGGCGGCGCGTGGCAGCTGAACACCCCGTAGACCTCGCCCTGGTGGACCAGGGGCCGGCGCACCGCCGGGGGCGCGGGCTCGCCGGCGCGGACGCGGCAACCGTCCGCGGCGCCGCGGCCGGCGGTGCGCAGGGTGGCGCCGGCGGCGCCGAGGTGGGCGACCGCCAGTTCGCAGGCGAGCGTGGCCGCCTCCGCCGGCCGCACGTCGTCGCGGAGGCGTGCGGCGAGTATCCGCAACGCCGACTGAGCGCCCGGCTCGGGGCGCTCCCTTACTACGGCATGGGTCTCCACCGGGTCACCATCGCTTCCCCCCCGCCTTCTGTGCGTGTCCGTTCCCGGGCTCAGCCGCCCGGCACGACCGACCGGACCCCGTTTCCGGCCGCGGGCTCGTACGGCAGCCGGGCCGCGACCCGGTATCCGCCGCCGGCCGCCGGGCCCGCGTCGAGCACCCCGCCGTACATGGCGGCCCGTTCGCGCATGCCGACGAGGCCGTGGCCGCCGTCCGGCTCCGCGTCCCGGGCGGCCGGGGCGCGGCCGTCGTCGGTCACCTCGACCCGTACGTCCGTGCCGTCCGCCTCGACGGTGACGCGGCAGCGCGCCACGCCGGCGTGCTTGACCACGTTCGTCAGCGACTCCTGCGCGATGCGGTAGACCGACAGGCCCACGCCGGCGGGCACGTCGTCGAGCCCGCCGGTTCTCAGCTCCACCGCGACGCCCGCGGCGCGCACCCGCTCGACGAGCGCGCCGAGGCCGGCGACGCCCGGGGCCGGGCCGAGGCTCTGCGGGCCCGGGCAGGGGTCGGTGCGGGCGCCGGTGTCGACGCGCAGCAGCCGCAGCATGCTGCGCAGCTCCGTCAGCGCCTCGCGGCTGAGGGTTTCGATGGCCCGCAGCGACTCGGCGACCTCGGCGGGCCGCTCGGCCGCCACGTGGTTGGCCACCGACGCCTTGACCGCGATCAGCCCGATGCTGTGCGTCACGACGTCGTGCAACTCCCGCGCCACCCGCAGCCGTTCGCCGGCGACCGCGCGCAGCGCCAGCTCCTCCGCGGCCCGGGCGGCGGCCAGCCGCCGGTCCCGTACCACCCGCCCGGCGAGCCAGGCGGAGGCGGGCAGCAGCACCGCGACGGCCGGCGCCGCGGGGTGGACGGGGACGCCGCCGACCAGCGCGGCGGCGGCCAGGCACAGCGGCCCGGCGGCCAGCACGGCGGCCACCGTGCGGGCGTCCACGTCCCGGCGCGGCTGGGTGAGCGCCAGCGGGTAGAGCGTGTACGCGACGGCGGCGAACCCCGCGGCGCCCCAGCCGAGCGGCCACGCCGCCACCGCCACCGCGAGGCCCGTACCGAGGGCGGGCAGCGGGTATAAGCGGCGCAGCGCGGGCGCGACGGCCGTGGCCGCGGCGACGAGGGCGACGAGCCACCCCGGCGGCTCCGCCCGCGCGGGCAGCGGCGCGAGCGCGGCCAGCACCGCCAGGCCG
This sequence comes from Streptomyces sp. MAR4 CNX-425, assembly GCF_048656465.1. Classification (NCBI taxonomy): domain Bacteria; kingdom Bacillati; phylum Actinomycetota; class Actinomycetes; order Kitasatosporales; family Streptomycetaceae; genus Streptomyces; species Streptomyces sp. MAR4 CNX-425. The sequence goes on from NZ_JBMDLF010000002.1 coordinate 1,004,834, forward strand.
GCGAACCCGGCGGCGGCGAGCAGGTCCTGCGGCGCCGGCCCGCCGCGCCACCGCGGCGGGTGGCGCCGGGCCGCGTCCGAGTCGCTTCCGTCGCTGTGCACGGGAGGACCATAGACGGCACGGGGTGCCGGGCGCCTCCTTCCCGAGTAGGTCATCCTCACGCACGATAGGCGCCGCAGCACGGTCGGTGACATCGCCGGGCCTTGACAGCGCTCGCATCGACCCGGCAGCCTTTCCGTCATCCAGAAGCACACTTCCGAGTTACGGAAGGAATACGCACTCCTCATGGGCTTCGGCGACCACCGCTACACCGTGAACCTCTCGATCCTCTTCACCGAGCTCCCGCTGCTCGAACGCCCCGCCGCGGCGGCCGCGGCCGGCTTCGACGCCGTCGAGCTGTGGTGGCCGTGGCCCGGCACGCCCGTCCCCGACCGGGCGGAACTCGACGCCCTGCGCGCCGCGCTGGACGCCGCCGGCACCCGGCTGACCGGGCTCAACTTCTACGCCGGCCGGCTGCCCGGGCCCGACCGCGGCGCGCTCTCCGTACCCGGCACGGAGTCCGAGCGCTTCCGCGCCAACCTCGACGTCGCCGCCGGCTTCGCCGCCGCCACCGGCTGCACCGCGCTCAACGCCCTCTACGGCAACCGCGTCGAGGGCGTCCCCGCCGCCGAACAGGACCGGCTGGCGCTGGCGAACCTGACGCTCGCCGCCCGCGCCGCGGACCGGGCCGGCGCCGTCCTGCTCATCGAGGCCCTGGGCGCGGCCGAGTCCCCGCACTACCCGCTGCTCGACGCGCCGTCCGCGGCCGCGCTCGCGGAGCGGGTCGACGCGGCCTCCGGCACCGGCAACGCCCGCCTCCTGATGGACCTCTACCACCTGTCCCGGAACGGCGCGGACCTGGAGCAGGTCATCGACGCCCACACCGGCCGCACCGGCCACGTCCAGATCGCCGACGACCCCGGCCGCGGCGCCCCCGGCACCGGCACGCTGCCGCTGGCGGCGCTGCTGGACCGGCTGGCGCGCGCCGGGTACGACGGGCACGTGGGGCTGGAGTACAAGCCGGGCGACCGGCCGAGCGCCGAGTCCTTCGGCTGGCTGCCCCGCCGGCCCGGATCCGAGTCCGAAGAGAGAGGCACCACCCCATGACCACGAACTCCGCGGCCGACCCGGCCGACCCGGCCGACCGCCCGTCGATCGCCTGGATCGGCCTCGGCATCATGGGCTCCCCCATGGCCGAGAACCTGATCGCGGCGGGCTTCCCGGTCACCGGCCACACCCGGCGGCAGGACAAGCTGGACCGGCTGGCGAAGGCCGGCGGCACCGCCGCCGGGTCCATCGCCGAGGCCGTCGCCGGCGCGGACGTGATCATCACGATGGTCCCCGCGTCACCGGAGGTCGAGGCCGTCGCGTACGGCCCCGGGGGCATCCTGGCGCACGCCCGGCCCGGCGCGCTGCTCGTCGACATGTCCTCGATCACCCCGCAGACCTCCGTGGACCTGGCGGGGAAGGCCGCCGAGCGGGGGATCCGGGTGCTCGACGCGCCCGTCTCGGGCGGCGAGGCCGGGGCCGTCGAGGGGGCGCTGTCCATCATGGTCGGCGGCGAGCGGGCCGACTTCGAGCGGGCCCGGCCGGTCTTCGAGGCGCTGGGCCGGACGGTCGTGCACTGCGGGCCGCACGGCGCCGGCCAGACGGTCAAGGCCGCGAACCAGCTGATCGTCGCGGTCAACATCCAGGCGTGCGCCGAGGCCGTGGTCTTCCTGGAGAAGTCGGGCGTGGACCTGCCCTCCGCCCTCGACGTGCTCGGCGGCGGCCTGGCCGGCTCCACCGTGCTGGCCCGCAAGCGGGACAGCTTCCTCGACCGCGACTTCCGCCCCGGCTTCCGCGTCGACCTGCACCACAAGGACCTGGGCATCGTCACCGACGCGGCCCGCGAGGTCGGCGCCGCGCTGCCGGCCGGCGCGCTCGTCGCGCAGCTCGTCGCCGCGCTGCGCGCCCAGGGCGACGGGGACCTGGACCACTCCGCGCTGCTGCGGGGGGTGGAGCGCCTCTCGGGCCGGGAGGTCTGACCCGGACGCGGACGCGGACGGCGAAGGACGGCCCTCACCCCCCGTCCGGGGCGAGGGCCGTCCGCTCGTACGCGACCGGCGGCCCGGCCGCCCGGCCGCCCGGCCGCGTCAGCTCTTCAGCGGCAGGATCGCCGTGGGGGCGTGCCACGGCTCGGTGGCCTGCTCCTCCCACTCGCGGACGTCGCCGATGTCCGCCGTGGTGCTCATGGCGATGTTGGTGACCCGCTCCAGGATCACCTCCACCACCACCGGCACCCGGTGCTCCGCCGCCAGCCGCCGCGCCGCCGCGAACGCCGCGCCCAGCCCGCCCGGTTCGGTGACCCGGATCGCCTTGCAGCCCAGGCCCTCGGCGACCTTGACGTGGTCGACGCCGTAGCCGCCCAGCTCCGGCGAGTTGACGTTCTCGAACTCCAGGTTGACCTGGAAGTCCAGGTCGAGGCCCAGCTGCGCCTGCCGGATCAGGCCCAGGTAGGAGTTGTTGACGAGCACGTGCACGTACGGGATGCGGTGCTGCGCCCCGACCGCCAGCTCCTCCACGAGGAACTGGAAGTCGTAGTCCCCGGAGAGCCCCACGACCAGCGCCTCGGGGTCGGCCGTGGCGACGCCGAGGGCGGCGGGCACGGTCCAGCCGAGCGGGCCGGCCTGGCCGCAGTTGATCCAGTGCCGCGGCCGGTAGACGTGCAGCAGCTGGGCGCCGGCGATCTGGGAGAGGCCGATGGCCGTGACGTAGCGGGTGTCCGGGCCGAAGGCCCTGTTCATCTCCTCGTAGACCCGCTGCGGCTTCACCGGCACGTCGTCGAAGTGCGTCCGGCGCTGCATCGTCGCCTTGCGCTCCTGGGTGGCGGCGGCCCACGCGGCGCGGTCCGGCAGCCGGCCGGCGGCGCGCAGCTCGCGGGCGACCTCGGTGAAGCGGCCGAGCGCGGCGCCGGCGTCGGAGGCGATGCCGTAGTCGGGGGCGAAGACCCGGCCGATCTGGGTGGGTTCGACGTCGACGTGCACGAAGGTGCGGCCCGCGGTGTAGACGTCGAGCCGGTAGCCGGTGTGGCGGTTGGCCCAGCGGTTGCCGACGCCGAGGACGAAGTCGGCGGCGAGGAGGTTCTCGTTGCCGTAGCGGTGGGCGGTCTGCAGCCCGGCCATGCCGGCGTGCAGCGGGTGGTCGTCGGGAAGCGCGCCCCAGCCCATCAGGGTCGGCACGACGGGCGTGCCGGTCAGCTCCGCGAACTCCACCAGCGCATCGCTCGCGTCGGCGCCGAGGACGCCGCCGCCGGCGACGATCAGCGGGCGCTCGGCCGCGCACAGCATGGCGACGGCCTTCTCGGCCTGCGCGCGGGTGGCGGCGGGGCGGTGGGCGGGCAGCGGCGCGTACGTGTCCGGGTCGAACTCGATCTCGGCGAGCTGGACGTCGACGGGCAGGTCGACCAGCACCGGCCCGGGGCGGCCGGAGCGCATCAGGTGGAACGCCTGCTGGAAGACGCCGGGCACCTGCGCGGCCTCCCGGACGGTGGTGGCCTTCTTGGCGACGGGGGCGGCGATCGCCGCGATGTCGACGGCCTGGAAGTCCTCCTTGTGGAGCACGGCCGTGGGGGCCTGGCCGGTGACGCAGAGGATCGGGACGGAGTCGCCGGCCGCCGAGTACAGCCCGGTGATCATGTCGGTGCCCGCGGGACCCGAGGTGCCGACGCACACGCCGATGTTGCCGGGCGCGGCACGGGTGTAGCCCTCGGCCATGTGCGAGGCGCCCTCGACGTGCCGGGCGAGCACGTGGTCGACGCCGCCGGCGGCCTTGAGGGCCGCGTAGAACGGGTTGATCGCCGCTCCGGGGACGCCGAAGGCGACCGTCACGCCTTCCTTCCGGAGGATCTCCACCGCCGCGCGCGCGGCTGTCATACGAGGCATCGCGGCACCTTTTTCCGTATCATGGAATCAGTATTCTGGAATACGGAAGCAATCTAGAAGCGTCACAAGACGGCGTCAAGAGCCGGATTCGTGGGGGATGCTGGAGTGCGGAACCGACCACCGGCCGAGGAACCAGGAGCACTTCCCATGCCCGAGAGCGTGCCGGTGCGCTGCCCGGCCTGCCGGCGCGAGCACGCGTACACCCCGAGCACGTTCCCCTGCGCCTGCGGCGCCCCGCTGACGCTGCCGCTGCTGCGCGGCGGGGTGCCGGTCGAGCTGCGGCACCGCACCTGGCGGGACTCCTGGGTGACCCTGCGCTGCCCCGTCTGCCACCGGCGCGACGAGTGGCCGCGGCCGGAGCTGGCGTGCGACTGCGGCGCGGTGGTACGGCTCCCGGTCGCCGCGGCGCCGGTCCGCCGCCCGCGCCCGGGGCCGGCGTCCCCGGCACCCCCGGCGTCCCCGGCTTCCCCGCCGCCACCGGCAACGCCACCTCCCCCGGCACCTTCACCGGCCCCGGCGCCTTCACCGCCGCCGGCGGACGGGCGGCGGCCGGCGTTCCGGCCGGTGACGATCCGCAACACCGCCGACGCCGTCACCGCCGCGGCCCGGTACCTGCACTGGCTGGGCTTCACGGACCTGGTGAAGAACGAGGACCGGCCCGCGTCCGGCGTCGACGTACGCGGCGCGGGCGTGGTCGCCCACGTCGACCCGACCACGACGCCGATGGCGCTCCGGGACGTCGAGTGCGTGTGGCTCAACGGCCTCAACGCCTCGGCCCTCGCCGTCTTCTTCGCCCTCGCCGGCTACACCCGCGAGGCCCGCGCCCGGGCGGACGAGCTGCGCCTGCCCCTGTACGTGATGGACCTGACGGGCACCCCGCAGCCGGTCAACGACCCGGCGGAGGAGCTGGCCCGCGGGGGCGCGGCGCAGGCGGGCTGACCTCCGGCGGCGGGCCGCGGGGCGACCAAAGTATGCGGCCGGGCCGCCGCGGTCGTACGAAGGTCGCGGCCCCGCCGCGCGGAAGGTCCGCACCGGCCAAGCGGCCGTAGATTGGCCGGTATGCCCCGCACCGCCCCGGAGACCCGCACCGCTCCCGCGCCCCGCCCCGCCGGCCCGGCCCGGCGGGACCGGCTCGCCGACGCCGGACTCGTCCTCTTCGCCGGGGCCTTCTCACTGGTCTCCGCCGACTCGGTGCTGCCCGAGGACGGCGCCGGCGTCTCGGACAACGTGCTCTTCGCGGAGGCGGTGGCCGCCGGCGTGGCGTGCCTCGCGCTGCTGCTGCGCCGCCGCTGGCCGGTGCCGCTCGCGGTGGCGATGCTCGCCGCCGACTCCTTCGGCCACTTCTACATCGGCCCGACGCTGGTGGCGCTCTTCACCGTCGCGGCGCACCGCCCGCCGCGTATCACCGGCTGGATCGCGGCGCTGGTCTTCGCCCGGCTGGTGGGGTTCGTCGCGTCCGCCCCGGACCCGGAGGACCCGCGGACCGGCGCGGGGGTGGCGTACTTCGCGCTGGTCGCCGCCGCGATGGTGTGGGGTCTGTTCCTGCGCTCCCGGCGCCAGCTCGTCGCCTCGCTGCGCGAGCGCGCCGAGCAGGCGGAGGCGGACGCGGCGCTGCGCGCGGAGCAGGCGCAGCGGCGGGCACGGGAGGAGATCGCGCGGGAGATGCACGACGTGCTGGCACACCGGTTGTCGCTGCTGAGCGTGCACGCGGGGGCGCTGGAGTTCAACCCGGGCGCCCCGGCGGCGGAGGTCGCCCGCGCGGCGGGGGTGATACGGGACAGCGCGCACGAGGCGTTGCAGGATCTGCGGGACGTGATCGGCGTGCTGCGGGCGCCGGCGGGCGCGGACTCCGGCGCGGGCGGGGGCGCGGAGGCGGGGGCCGGGCGGCCGCAGCCGACGCTGGGGGACGTGGGGCGGCTGGTGGCGGAGGCGGGAGAGGCGGGGATGCGGATCGCGTACGCCGAGGACGTCGCGGCGCCGGAGGCGGTGCCGGCGGCAACGGGGCGTACGGCGTACCGGATCGTGCAGGAGGGCCTGACGAACGCGCGCAAACACGCGCCGGGCGCGGAGGTCGCCGTGGCGCTGACGAGCAGCCCGGAGGCGGGGCTGACGGTGTCGGTGCGCAACCCGCTGCCGGGCGGCGACCCGGCGCGGCGACCGGGTGCGAAGGGCGGCCGGCCCGCGGCGGGCGGTCACCCGGCGGACGGGCACGACCGGGGTCCGTCCGGGGACGGCCGTACGGTCCCGGAGGCCAGGGGGCCGGGGCCGGGCGCGGCCGGCGGCCGGACCGCGGGTTCCGGGCACCCGGTCCGCGAGACCGGCCCGGTTGCGTCCGCCGGCGGCCGCCCCGTGACCGGGGCCGGCGGACCAGGGGTGGGCGCGGTCTGCGGCCGTCCGGTTGAAGCCGGTCATCCGGTGCGCGAGGCCGAGCCGGGGCCGGTCAACGGCGCCGCGGGACGCATCCCCGGCGCAGGGCAGGGGCTCATCGGTCTCACCGAACGCGCCGCGCTGGCCGGCGGATGGCTGACACACGGGGCCGACGCCGACGGCTTCCACCTGCGCGCCTGGCTCCCCTGCGGCCGCCCGCCCGGTACGGAGTAGGCCCCGTCAGCGCCCCGCGCGCACCCGCTCCCGCGGCGAAGCCGCCGGGCGGCCGGGGCAGCGGCTGCGGCGGCCTCATCCCCGGCGCAGGGCAAGGGTGCACCGGGCTACCCGAAAGCGGCGCGGCCCGGACGGCGGCGGCTTCCACCTGCCCGCCCGGCTCCCCCCTGCTCGCACCATCCCCCGGCCCCGCCCGGCTAGGGTTGCCGCGTGTCCGACCCGACCTCCGACCGCACCGCCGACCCCGCGGACCGCGTCACCGTCCTTCTCGTCGACGACGACCCCCTCGTCCGCGCCGGGCTGCGCCTCATGCTCGGCGGGGCCCCCGACGTCGCCGTCGTCGGCGAGGCCGCCGACGGCGGCGAGGTGCCGGCGCTCGTCGCCGCGCACGCGCCCGACGTCGTGCTCATGGACATCCGCATGCCGCGGCTCGACGGCCTCGCCGCGACCGAGGCGCTGCGCCGGCGCCCCGACCCGCCGGAGGTGCTCGTGCTGACGACGTTCCACACCGACGAGCACGTGCTGCGCGCCCTGCGCGCCGGCGCCGCCGGGTTCGTCCTCAAGGACACCCCGCCCGCGGAGATCGTCGAGGCCGTCCGCAAGGTCGCCGCCGGCGAACCCGCCCTGTCGCCCGCGGTCATCCGGCAGCTCATCGCCCAGGTCTCCGGCCCCGGCGGCGGGCCGGACGGCCCCGGGCGGGCCGCGGACCGGGCCCGCCGCCGGCTCGCCGCGCTCGGCGAGCGCGAGCGGGAGGTGGCCGTGGCCGTCGGCCGCGGGCGGTCCAACGCCGAGATCGCCGCCGAGCTGTACATGAGCGTGCCCACCGTGAAGACGCACGTCTCGCGCATCCTCACCAAGCTGGACCTCAACAACCGCGTGCAGATCGCCCTGCTGGTCCACGACGCCGGCGAGGCGTCCGGGGAATCCTGAGCCGTCCGCGGTGTTGTACGGATCATGGACATCCCGCTCTCCGTGCTCGACCGGTCCCTGCGGCACGACGGCCAGGACCCGGCCGCCGCCCTGCGCCGCACCGTCCGCTTCGCGCGGGAGGCCGAGGAGTTCGGCTACCACCGGTTCTGGGTCTCCGAGCACCACAGCGTTCCCGGCGTCGCCGGCTCCGCGCCGACCGTGCTGGCCGCGGCCGTCGCCGCCGCGACGTCCCGGATCCGGGTGGGCACCGGGGGCGTGATGCTGCCCAACCACCGGCCGCTGGTGGTCGCCGAGCAGTTCGGGGTGCTGGGCTCGCTGTTCCCGGACCGGATCGACATGGGGCTCGGCCGCTCGCTGGGGTTCACCGACGGCATCCGCCGCGCGCTCGGCCACGGCACGGCCGAGGCGGCGGACTTCGGGGCGGCGCTGGCGGAGCTGCTGCGCTGGTTCGAGGGGGCGCAGCCGGCGTATCCGGGGGTGCACGCCGTACCGGCGGAGGGGCTGCGGATCCCGGCGTACGTGCTGGCCGTCGACGGCGGCGCCGACATCGCCGCCGCACACGGGCTGCCGCTGGTGATCGGCGCGGGCCGGCGGCCGGAGAAGATGCTGCGGGCCGTCGAGCGCTACCGCGCGGCGTTCACGCCCTCGGCGCAGGAGGCGGCGCCGCACGTGATCGTGGCGCTCGCCGCCGCCGTCGCCGACTCGCCGGCCGGGGCCGCCGACCTGCTGCTGCCGGAGGCGTGGGCGACGGTGTGGTCGCGCACCCGCGGGGAGTTCCCGCCGCTGGCGGAGGCGGCGGCGATACGGGCCCGTACGCTCACCGAACGCGAGGCGCGCTACCTCGACGAGGCCCGGCAGTCGCAGGTGTCCGGCACCGGCGCGCAGGTCGCCGGGGCCCTCGGGGAACTGGTCGCGGCGAGCGGCGCCGACGAGCTCCTGGTCTCCCTGCACACCCCCGACGAGGACGCCCGGCTGGAGTCCTTCCGGCGGCTGGCGGAGCTGAAGATCCCGGCGCCCGCCCGGCGCTGACGGCCCGTCCTACAGCTCCACCGCCTCCCCCGGCCGCGGCAGCCGCAGCCGGTGGCCGAGGCCCGCCGCCTCGAACGCGGCGACCAGCGAACCGGCGCCCTGGGTGACGTGCCCCCAGTGCTCGAAGTGCAGTGGCACCACGTCGTGCGCCCCCAGCACGGCCGCCGCCGCGGCGGCGTGCTCGCTGGTCAGGGTGGCGTGCGCGGCGCCGGGCAGCGGGAGCCGCGCGGCGCCGGCGAAGAGCACGGCGACGTCCACCGGGCCGAGCCGGGCGGCGATCGTACGGACCACGTCGAGCGAGGCGTTGTCGCCGCTGACGTAGACCGTGGGCAGGTCCTCGCCGGTGAGGACGAAGCCGGTGACCTCGCCGCCGGGCGGCCCGGGCCGCGCGGGCACGGCGGTGACGCGGACCCGCCCCCCGCCGCCGACGGTGTACGACTCCCACGCCGGCAGCGCCCGCACCGGCCCGCCCAGCCGCTCCGCGGCCGACGCCGTGGACAGCACCAGCGGCGCGGCGGCGGCGCACTCGCGCCCGGCCCGGTCGAGGTGGTCGGGGTGCTGGTCGTGGGAGAGCAGCACCGCGTCGACCGGGCCGAGTTCGGCCGGGGTGAGCGCCGGGCCCGCGGTCTTCACCAGCCGCCCGTCGCCGGCCGGGTACGCGCCGGGCGGGTCGAAGGTCGGGTCCGTCAGCAGCCGGACCCCGCCGAGCCGGAGCAGCGCGGTGGGCCCGCCGACGTAGTGCAAGATCGTCATGGTGGTGCCAAGGACCCGCTGGCCGCCGCTATTCCGCGGCACTGAACTGCTCCCGCAGCTCGACCTTCCGCACCTTTCCGCTGACCGTCATCGGGAACTCCTCCACGATCCGCAGATGCCGGGGGATCTTGTAGTGGGCGAGCCGGTTCTCGCAGTAGTGCGCCAGCTCGCGCCGGGACAGCGCGTGTCCCGGGTCGCTGAGGATCACGCAGGCGAGGATCTCCTCGCCGTACTTCTCGTCCGGCACGCCCACCACCTGCACGTCGGCGATCTTGGGGTGGGTGTGCAGGAACTCCTCGATCTCGCGCGGGTAGACGTTCTCCCCGCCCCTTATGATCATGTCCTTGATCCGGCCGACGATCTCCACGCAGCCGTCCTCGCGCATCCGCGCCAGGTCGCCGGTGTGCATCCAGCGGCCGGCGTCGATCACCTCGGCGGTGCGCTCGGGCTGCTCCCAGTAGCCCTGCATGACGCTGTAGCCGCGGGTGCACAGCTCGCCGGCGGTGCCGCGGGGCGCGGTGACGCCGGTGACCGGGTCGACGACCTTGACCTCGACGTGCGGCAGGACGCGGCCGACGGTGGCGGTGCGGCGCTCCAGGTCGTCGTCGGGGCGGGTCTGGATGGAGACGGGGGAGGTCTCGGTCATGCCGTAGCAGATGGTCACCTCCGCCATGTGCATCTCGTTCACGACCCGCTTCATCACCTCCACCGGGCACGGCGAGCCGGCCATGATCCCGGTGCGCAGCGACGTCAGGTCGTAGAGCGCGAAGTCCGGCAGGCCCAGCTCGGCGACGAACATCGTCGGCACCCCGTACAGCGAGGTGCAGCGCTCCTGCTCGACGGCCGCGAGGGTGGCGGCGGCGTCGAAGGAGGGGCCGGGGACGACCATGCAGGCGCCGTGGCTGGTGGCCGCGAGGTTGCCCATGACCATGCCGAAGCAGTGGTAGAAGGGGACGGGGATGCAGATGCGGTCCCGCTCGGTGTAGTTCAGCGTCTCGCCGACGAAGAAGCCGTTGTTGAGGATGCTGTGGTGCGACAGGGTCGCGCCCTTGGCGAAGCCGGTGGTGCCGGAGGTGTACTGGATGTTGACCGGGTCGTCGCAGGAGAGCATCGCCTCGCGCTCGCGGACCCGCTCCGCGGGCACCTTGCGGCCGGCCTCGATGAGCCGGCCCCAGCCGGCGTCGCCGATGTAGAAGACGTTGCGCAGGGCCGGGCAGCTGCCGCGCACCTGCTCGACCATCCGCCGGTAGTCGGTGGTCCGGTGCGCCAGCGAGGCGACCAGCAGCGAGATGCCGGACTGGTTGAGCACGTACTCCAGCTCGTGCACCCGGTTGGCGGGGTTGATGGTGACCATCACCGCGCCGATGCGGGCCGAGGCGTACTGCACGAGCACCCACTCCGGGCAGTTGACCGCCCAGATGCCGACGCGCTCGCCCTTGGCGACGCCGCGGGCGAGCAGCCCGCGCGCCACCTCGTCGACGGCGGCGCCGAACTCCGCGTACGTCCAGCGCCGGCCGGACGCCACGTCGACGAGGGCCTCGCGGTCGGGGTGGGCGGCGATGGCCCGGTCCAGGTTGGCGCCGATGGTGTCCCCCAGCAGCGCGGTGGTGCCGGTGCCCCCGGCGTAGGACGGCTCTGCGGTCACGTGTGGTCCTCCTCGCGGTACTCGTCGGCGGATCCGGCGGCGGTCGCCTCGCGCAGCTGCACGCGGCGGATCTTGCCGGAGACGGTCTTGGGCAGGTCGGCGAACTCCAGCCGCCGGACGCGCTGGTACGGGGCGAGCACGGCGCGGGAGTGCGCGAAGATCTCCTTCGCCGCGGCGGGGCCCGGCTCCCAGCCGGCGGCGAGCACGACGTACGCCTTGGGCACGGCCAGCCGCAGCGGATCGGGCGCGGGCACCACGGCGGCCTCGGCGACGGCCTCGTGCTCCAGCAGCGCGCTCTCCAGCTCGAAGGGGCTGATCTTGTAGTCGCTGGCCTTGAAGACGTCGTCGCTGCGGCCGATGTACGTGAGGTAGCCCTCGGCGTCGCGGGCGGCGATGTCGCCGGTGCGGTAGTAGCCGCCGGCCATGGCCTCGGCGGTGCGCTGCGCGTCGCCCTCGTAGCCCGTCATCAGGCCCACGGGGCGCGCGGTCAGGTCGAGGCAGATCTCGCCCTCGTCGGCGGGTTCGCCGCTGACGGGGTCCAGGAGCACGACGTCGTATCCGGGAGTGGGACGGCCCATGGAGCCCAGCTTGACGCGCTGCCCCGGGGGGTTGGCGATCTGCACGGCGGTCTCGGTCTGGCCGAAGCCGTCGCGGATGGTCAGGTTCCAGGCCCGGCGGACGGCCTCGATGACCTCCGGGTTGAGGGGCTCACCTGCGGCGACGGCCTCGCGCGGCGGGCGGGCCAGGGTACTCAGGTCGGACTGGACGAGCATGCGCCAGACGGTGGGCGGGGCGCAGAAAGTTGTCACGCCGGCGCGGTCCATGGCGGCCAGCAGGGAGGCGGCGTCGAAGCGGGCGTAGTTGTACAGGAAGACGGTCGCCTCCGCGTTCCAGGGCGCGAAGAGGTTGGACCAGGCGTGCTTGGCCCAGCCGGGCGAGGAGATGTTCAGGTGCACGTCGCCGGGGCGGATGCCGATCCAGTACATCGTCGCCAGGTGGCCGACCGGGTACGAGACATGGGTGTGCTCGACGAGTTTCGGGCGCGCGGTGGTGCCGGAGGTGAAGTAGAGCATGAGGGTGTCGCCGGCGGCGGTCGGGCCGTCCGGGACGAAGACGGCGGAGGCGCCGTAGGCGTCCTCGTACGGCAGCCAGCCCGCGGAGCTGCCGCCGGCGGAGATGCGGGTGTAGTCGCCGGGCACGTCGGCGAACTTGGCCTCGTCGGCGGCGCGTACGAGGACGTGGCGGGCCCGGCCGCGGCCGATCCGGTCGGCGAGGTCGGCCGGGCCGAGGAGGGGCGTGGCGGGGATGACGACGGCGCGCAGCTTCATGGCGGCGAGCGCGGTCTCCCACAGCTCGGCCTGGTTGCCGAGCATGACGACGATCCGGTCGCCGGCGCGCACGCCCTGGGCGCGCAACCAGTTCGCGACCCGGTTCGAGCGCTCCCTCATTTGAGTGAATGTCAGCCGCGTCTCCCGGCCGTCCTCCTCCACGATGTGGAGGGCCGTGCGGTCGTTTCCCTCGGCGACGGCGTCGAACCAGTCGAGCGCCCAGTTGAAGCGCTCCGGCCTGGGCCAGGAGAAGCCGGCGCGGGCGGCGGCGTAGTCCTCCCGGTGCCGCAGCAGGAAGTCCCGGGCGGACCGGAAGTCCGCGGTCGGATTCGGTGCCGTCACATGTCCTCCTCGTACGGCGGCGGCTCGCTAGCATCGTGCTGCGAGTGACGTACGCCTCACTACCCCCGTACGGGGGTGCCCTGACACCGGCCCCGCCGGTGATCCCCGTCAGCACCAGGGAGCGAGCGAGATGCCGGAGACCGCGGACGCAGCGGAGGTGCGCGGCGCGCTGGCCCGGCTGCGCCGGGGCGGCGGAGTCCCCGTCGCCTTCGGCGGGCTGCTCACGGACGGCGGCCGGAAGCTGCGGATCAGCGAGCTGAGCGGGACGGTGACGCTGTCCCTGCAGGGCCTGGGGGTGACCACGGGCAACGGCCTGGGCGGCAAGGCCATCGCCTTCTCCCGCCCCTGCGCCGTCACCGACTACACCTCGTCCCGCGCCATCAGCCACGAGTACGACGGCCCGGTGGGCGCCGAGGGGCTGCGCTCGGTGCTGGCGGTGCCCGTGGTGGTGCGCGGCCGGGTGCGCGCCGTGCTCTACGGGGCCCTGCGCGACTCGCTGCCGCTGGGCGACCGGTCGCTGACCGCCGCGGTGGAGACGGCCCGGCACCTGGAGCAGACCCTCGCCGTACGGGACGAGGCCCGCCGGCTGCTCGCCGTCGCCACGCCCACCGCGCAGCGGGCGGCGGACCCGGCGGCCTGGGAGAACGTCCGCACGGCCCACCGGGACCTGCGGACGCTGGCGCCGCGGATAGCGGACGAGGAGCTGCGCGCGGAACTGCTGTCGCTCTGCGACCGGCTGGCGTCGGCGGCCGTCACGGTGACCCCGCCGGCCGCCGGGCCGGAGCGCACGGTGCTGGCACCGCGCGAGCTGGACGTGCTGGCGTGCGTGGCGACGGGCGCGACGAACGCGGCCACGGGCGAGCGGCTGGGGCTGCGGCCGGAGACGGTCAAGAGCTACCTGCGCTCCGCGATGCGCAAGCTCGGGACGCACACCCGGCTGGAGGCGGTGACCGCCGCGCGCCGGGCGGGACTGCTGCCGTAGCCCCGCGCGCCGCGGTACGTCAGCGGAGGTGCCCGACGACGTTGACCACCTTCCCGTCGGGGTCGCGGACGAAGAACCGCCGCACGCCCCACTCCTCGTCGGTCAGCGGGTGCACGATGTCCGCGCCCGCGGCGCGCATCGCCGCGTGCGCCGCGTCGACGTCACCGACCTCGATGCTCATGTCCGGCTCCACCGGCGCGGAGGCGTCCCGGTCCATGAAGATCAGCTGCGCGGTGGGGTTGTCGGGTGCGGCCAGGGCCATCACCCAGCCCAGGTTCATCACCTCCTCGAAGCCCAGCCGCCCGTAGAACTCGCGGCTGGCCTCGAACGACTCGGCCTTGATGTCGGGTACGACCCTTCTGATGCCCATGCCGCGGAGGCTACCGGCCGCCGCCGACAGCGCCGGGCAGGCGGCGCACCCCGGGGCGGCGGGGGCGCACACGCCCGGCACACCGCGCACCTCCGCGCGGGGACGGCGGCCCGCGCGCGTCGGGGGCGCACGGCAGCACAGGCGGCCCCGGGGGCGACGCCGCGGCGGCCGGGCGGGAAAATGGGGTCGTGGTCGAACATCCCCGGCTGAACTGGACCGCGGACGGGCGCGCGCGAACCGCCCGCTGGTACACCACCGCGGGCGACACCCCGCCGCCGCCGCGGGTGGTCGCCGCGGACGACAAGATGTGCGCCGACATCGCGTACCGGCTGGTGTGCGAGGGCACGGCCGTCCTCTGGCAGGGCGACTACCACGGCGGGCGCCAGCTCCTCGCCGCGCTGGGCCGCCGCATCGACCGCCGCTCGGCCCGCCGCGGCCGGCGCCCGGCCGCACCGGCGGGCGGCCGGGAGTCCGGCCCGGCGGACGCCTTCCACCGGCACCGGCAGGCCCGGGGCCACCGGGCGCGCCTCCTCGGCATGCTGCTGGTGCCGCTCGCGCCCGGCCCGCGGGGGGCGGCCGTGCCGCTGCGCCGGGCGCCCGACGTCGCCGACGCGGTGGCCGGGGCGTACGGGCCGGTGGCCGAGCCCGGCGCGGTGGCGCTGCGCGAGCTGCTCGGCGCGGTGGGGGCGCACGAGTGGCGCCGCAAGGGCGTGGAGGTACCCGCGCTGGGCGCCCGCGTGCACCCGCACTACGGGGTGTTCTCGCCGGTGCGCGGCGAGTACGTGGACCTCGTCGCCGAGGCGCCGCTGCCGTCGAAGTCGCTGGCGTTCGACGTGGGCACCGGCACCGGCGTGCTCGCCGCGGTGCTGGCGCGGCGCGGGGTGGAGCGGGTCGTCGCCGTCGACACCGACCCGCGCGCGCTGGCGTGCGCCCGCGACAACGTCGAACGGCTGGGCCTGGGCGAGCAGGTCGAGGTGGCGGCCGGGGACCTGTTCCCGCCGGGGCGCGCGCCGCTGGTCGTCTGCAACCCGCCCTGGCTGCCCGCGAAGCCGACCGCCGCGCTGGAGCGCGCCGTGTACGACCCGGGCGGCGGCATGCTCCGCGGCTTCCTCGCGGGCCTCGGCGCGCATCTGGAACCGGGCGGCGAGGGGTGGCTCATCCTGTCCGACCTGGCCGAGCACCTGGGACTGCGCGAGCGCGCGGAGCTGCTGGCGGCGATCGAGGCGGGCGGCCTGCGGGTCGCCGCCCGGCACGACACCCGGCCCCGGCACCGCCGGGCGACGGACCCGTCGGACCCGCTGCACGCGGCGCGGGCGGCGGAGGTGACGTCGCTGTGGCGGCTGACGGCGGCGGGCTGAGCGGCGCCGTCAGCCCGGAGGCCGCACCCCCGGCGTCCGGCATGTGGACGGCCCGTACCTCGCGATCCCGTGCCTGGATGGCGCCAACCAGGCGTTCTCCGCGGCGGGTCCGGCGGCGCCGTCTCGCATGCCGGAATCCGGGTGCCGGCCGGGGCGGAGCCCCGTACCGTCGTCATGTGGACTCCTCCGGACACACCCCCGCCCCGCAACGCCGGCCCCGGCTGTACGTCCCCGTGCTCGACGGCACCCGGGGTATGCGGCTGCGGATGTTCCGTACCCCGCTGGGCACCCGGACGGCGGTGGCGTTCACCAGTGAGGCGGCGCTGCGCCGCGCGCTGGGGCCGGAGCAGGAGTGGGTACGCCTCGGGGAGCCGGCGCTGCGCGCGCTGACCGCGCCGCTGGGCGCCGACCGGATCACGGTGGACCCGCTGCTGACCGCCCGCCGGCCGTACGCCCCCGCGGCGGAGGCGCCGGAGCCGCAGGCGGAGGGCGAGCCGCCGCCACCGCGGCGGCGGACGCCGCCGGCGGCGCCGACGGCGCGGGAGCCGGCGGCGCGCTGAGCCCCGCTAGTACTCCAGCAGTGGTTTGTGTCTTGACCTGCGGTGATGCGGGATGGTGGG